>NZ_JAKWFL010000002.1:0-765075 GCF_029522095.1 Priestia sp. Y58 | reverse complement strand
TACATGTACCATGTATTAAATAAAGAAGTTGTTTTGATAAAAAGAAGGCTTGAGCCGTATGACGGGAAATCTGTCACGTACGGTTCTTAGGGGGGCGGGCGCTCGTGAGAGTGCCTGCCTACCCGACTCAACTCAAAAAGAAAAAGCCCATGTACTCATCAGCAGTACATAGGCTTCTAGTATTGAAAACTATGAATATACACGATACTACTATTACCTCAATAACTGCTTCATCTTCTCTTCTGTCTCATTCTCCTGACGAGGTTGATAAACGGTTACTTTTAATTGGGGTGCATCATATACTTGAAGCGTAATATGGTCCATAATCATTTTTCCTGCCACAGGGTGAATAATGGTCTTTTTTCCACACGGTGTACCTAAAACTTCATGATTAGACCACCACTTGTAAAACTGAGGGCTTTTCTCGCTAAGTTCACTAATCATGGTTTTAAACCACTCATCTCCGACGAAGCGTGTGTAAGCTAGGCGAAATTGGGCAATTAGTCGTTGGGCATGATCTTCCCAATTCTGAAAAAGATTTTGATATTCTGCGGAAGTAAAGCAGCGCCACACTGCATTGCGGTTTCGCTCATCCATTTCATGAAAGTCTCCAAATACCATCACAGCAGCTTTATTCCAGTCTACGATATTAAGTTTTTCGTCTGTTACATAGGCAGGGCAATGAGCTAATTGGCTTAATAGATTTTTTACGACACGATCTATATTTTCTCTTTCATTCTGCACGGTTGCAGATGGAAGCGGCTGATTGCCTAGTAAAAATAAATGCTCCATTTCTTCTTTGTTTAATTTAAAAATACGGGATATGGCTTCTAATACTTCGGAAGATACTTGTATATCTCGTCCTTGTTCCAGCCACGTATACCAAGTTATGCCGACTCCTGCTAGTTGAGAAACTTCTTCTCTACGTAATCCTTTAGCTCTTCTTCTCGGTCCAATAGGCAAATTAAAATCTTTTGGAGACAATCGTGCTCGTCTTATCTTAAGAAAATCTCCTAATTCTTTTCTTCTTTCTTTGTCGCTTACCATGCTTTTACTCCTTTGTGTAGGTAGTACTTTTACTACTAGTATAACTAGACTCCTATTACCATTATAATCCTTATTTTATGATCTAGGTAAGGGAGGTGAAACAGATGATAGTAAAAGATAGCGAAAAGACGTCTGGTCTATCAAAAGGATTAGTTCTTTTAATGGCTACAGTTTGCGGGTTTACAGTGGCTAACGTCTACTTGAACCAAACTCTTTTAGTAAGCATGTCCGCCAGTTTTCATGTTTCAGCAGCCAGCATAGGCATTATAGCTACTTTAGCTCAAATTGGATACGCACTAGGAAATCTTTTGATAGTACCGTTGGGAGACATCTTTGAACGAAAAAAAATGATTTTGTTTTTATTATTCGCTATATGTATTGTTCTCACTTTAAACGCTTTATCTATCAACAAAACGTGGATGATGGTTACAAGTTTAGCTTTAGGAATCGTAACGGTTGTTCCTCAAATTATTGTTCCATTGGCTGCCAATATCGCTTCAGATCATAATAGAGGAAAAGTTTTAGGAAATGTCGCCATTGGATTAGTTTGTGGTATTTTAGGCGCTCGGCTTGCTAGTGGTTTTATTGATGTACATTTTGGATGGCGAATGGTGTATTGGACGTCCGCTGTGGCTACACTTTTTATGATTTTGTTAGTTTACGTCTATTTTCCAAGAAGTAAAGGAGGAAATACGACCAGTTATAAACACTTACTCATGTCGCTAGGTCCGCTGTTTATAAAAGAAAGAGCTCTGCAACAAGCATGTGTAAGTCAGGGAATGATGTTTTGTTCTTTTAGCGCATTTTGGACCACGCTTGTCTTTTTATTACATACACATCCCTATTCGTATGGAAGTGACATGGTGGGGGGAATAGGGTTAGTCGGAATAGCGGGAGCGTTTGCTACGCCGATTATCGGACGTTTAATTGATACAAAAGGGGCAAAGTTTGCAAGTCTTTTGTGTATGTCCATATCTTTATTTGCTTTTATAGGTCTTATACGCGCAGGGTACTGGTTACCTGGATTAATTTTAGGAGCTCTCCTTATAACGGTAGGGACTCAAGCGAACCAAGTTGCCTGTCAGTTTACTATTTTCCAACTAGGAGAAGAGAAAAGAAGTCGATTAAATGGATTATATATGGTTTCCATATTTTTAGGCGGGTCCCTAGGATCTTATGTGGGTTTACTTGCATGGAGTAAATGGGAGTGGCATGGAGTGTGTGCCATAGCCATACTGATGATAGTCATTAGCTTTTGTTCTTTAATTCCAATGAACATTCCTAAAAAAACAATAGGAAATTTCATGAATAAGAAAGGGAGTAATATGTAATGAGAACACATACAGATAACTTTCAACGAGGATTAGATATATTAGCTAAGATTGATCCAGAGAATTATGAGGATATAATGGTAGGCTTTGAACAGTCAGCTCTCCCTGATTTAGGAATGCTAGCTGTAGAGTTTAATTACGGACAAATTTTCTCGAGACCAGGTTTAGACTTAAAGTCACGCCTTCTTGCTGCAGTGGCTGGCCTAACTGCATTAGGCAATACGGAACAGCTGAAATTTTATATAAACGGGGCTCTGAACGTTGGATGGACACAGGAAGAAATTTTAGAAGCAATGTTACAAATGGTCATTTATGCTGGATTCCCTGTAGCTTTAAATACTATTTTGACAGTAGCCAATGAAGTCTTTTCCGAAAGAACAGAAAGAAATGAAAAGGAGAAACAAAATGATCATTGATAGTCATGCACATGTGGTTTTACCTATAGAAAAACATATTAAAATGATGGATGACAGTGGAATAGATAAAACCGTATTGTTTTCTACTCTTGTTCATCCAGAAAAAAGCAGCAACGTTAAAGAATTTACAACCGAAATGAATAAACTAAATCAAATTCTAAATAACGAGGTAAATCCCGTACAAGCACGCTTAAATGCGCTAGAAGAAGTAAGCGGTGCGATTAAGCAATATCCAAATCGGTTTGTCGGATTTGGTTCGGTTCCACTTTCTTATTCTCCTGGTGATGTCACCTTAAACGACTGGGTAGAGAAACTTGTCAAAGAGCAAAAGATGAAAGGTCTCGGAGAATTTACTCTTGCCCCAAGTCAAATTCCATTGTTAGAACCTATATTTAAAGCAGCAAGTGACTATACGTCTTCGCCTATCTGGGTACATACTTTTCATCCTTTGAATTTAAAGGATATTCAAGAATTATTTCTTCTCACTCAAAAATATGAAAATGTGCCGGTTATATACGGGCATATGGGCGGAATTCATTGGCTACAAACGATAGAAATGATAAAAGATACTAAAAATGCTTACTTAGATATATCAGCATTTTATACAACATATGCCTTGTCTTTGGCTATAAAAGAGATACCTGAAAGAACGTTATTTAGTTCAGATTTTCCATATGGAGATCCATATTTAAATTTACAGGCTGTTAAGCGTCATACATCTAGCGGAGAAGTTGCAGACAGAGTGTTAGGTGGGAATATCTCGAATCTGCTACATCTATAAATTCAGCGATTTTTGTTTGATGTTGTGTTGTATGGGATAACTAGCAGTGAATTTTAAAATTATTTTATGGCTTGAAATAAAAAAAGGCAGCCAAAGGGCTGCCTTTTAAACGGAATTCTAGAATTCCGTTTAAAATATATCGTATTCTGTAGTCCTCCAGTTTCTTAATTCCTCTCTCGGAGATAACTTTAAAGACTCACATTATAAAATCTACTTACTTAATTTGGTTTAGTGCCAACGAGAGTGACATGCGAAGTTTTGCTTTTTGATTTCCTAGATGAAAGATAAACGCCAGTAAAGATAATAAGTAGTCCAACGATTACGTTTGGAGTAATTGTCTCTCCCAGTAGTACATAACCCCATACCATGGCGGAGGCAGGGATTAGGTAAGTAACCGTCGCTGCTAATTCAGGGCCACCATTTTTATTGATATAAAAATAGATTAACTGACCCAATCCTGAGCCAAAACAGCCAAGACCTACAATTGCCAGAATCGGAAGTGGATGAATCAACAAATCTGATTTGAATGGTTCGGTAATCAACATCCCAACTAAACCGATGATAGCACCTGTTAGTAAGGTGAAGGTTGTTATAGTTAGTACGCTCACCTCAGACAGAAACCGTTTTGTTAGCTGCCCAGCAAGCCCATAGCAGATACAAGCAACAAGCATTGTTCCAATTCCAACAAACCCTTTCCCGAAAATCTGACCAAATTGAAAATCCATAAGGACGAGTATCCCGAAAAAACCGATAAGAATACCGATCCACTGACGTCCGGTAAGTTGATAAGAAAAAAGAATAAATCCGATAAGACCTGTCCAGATTGGAGTGGTTGCATTCAGAATGGAGGCAGTCGTACTGTTTATCTCAGTTTCGCTTAAAGAAATTAATCCCCAGGCTAAACCACAGTTAAATATACCAACAACAATCAACGCTTTCCAGGGCAGTTTCTCTTTAACTTCTCTACGCTTCCACCATAGAAACGGGAGCAAGATGATTGCACCTGCTAGACAACGAAAAAATACAATTCCCCATATACCAACTGAGGGGAGCAGCCACTTCATAAATACAAAAGATAAACCCCAAATTAAACTAAGCCCAATTAAGGCTCCATACAATCGAAACATAATACACCTCCTTACTTCACTTATTATGGCAAATTTTGTTGATTATTTCATTCCGAAATTTTGCTTTGTAGAACATTTTCTCATGTTTTTTTGTTTTCGTTATCTCGATATCTTTCTCTAGATATATAAGGTGTTTCTTTTTTAATAAAATAATAAATTCGACGTTATTCATAGGAATAATTCGGAAAACTTTAGAGTTTTTATTGAAAAAAGAACATTTGTTCTTGTATAATATAGAGAACGAATGTTCTTTTTTGATGGTTTCCTTGGATCGATTAAGAGTAGCTGCCAAATAGAGTCATTATATGCACCGACATGAAGGTATTCCGTGCTTTATTTTTTTCTATTAAACGCAAACGTTGAAGAAGAGGAGAAAATGAGCTTGTTGGAGGATATTGTAATCAGCGTAAAAGAAGCCTATGTGCTTGCCAAAACGATTGATTAAATTTGGCTTTCTCTTTAGAAGCCCCAACTATACTATCATCTTAAAGGGAAAAGATAACCAATATACAAATTATACAAAATTAGTTTTCTAAGGAGAAATAACATTGAACTCTACACTCAATAATTCAGAAGATATAAAAAGGGAAGAAGGACAAAAGCAGCTGCTTGAAAAAAGTCTTCAAGCTCATAGAAATAAAAAATGGATAATCAACTTTACTTGTACTATATCTTTTCTTTTAGCAGTATTATGTTTTTGCTTTCAAGTGCCAGACGCTATAATTATTGCTATTATCTTACTGTTCATATGTGTAACTTTCCAAACCGCACATAAAATGTTAGATAGAAAAATAGAGCTGCGCTTGAAACGTATAAAGCAGGATCATAGAAAGATCATATTCAAGATAAAATAAATCCTAACTTCCTGCCTATAATTTTCTAAAGTTTAGACAATCTTGCCGCGAACCAATAACGCGTCATTTTTTTGCTAGTTCGTTTAAAGTTAGGGATTTTTGAATAGATGTAATCCAAGAATGAACGCTTTTTTACTTGTTATTGAACTCACTCGATGCTTTAGTTTAAAAAAGGAGGGCTTTATGAATTACTCTAAACTGCTTCAATATCAAGGCTGTATTTATTTAAACTCTATATTTGAACCTGAGGATAACGCGTTAATAGTGGATATTGAACGTTGCAAAATTAATGGAAATGCAGCTGAAGAGATAACAGGAGAAAGCACTTTTTCTTCATATGCCTCTATTGATGTGGATTACGCACTTCCTATCATTCGACTTACATTTGATTGGTACATTGCATACTCTGTTAGAAACGAAAGTTTTACTGTAATAGATGAGTATGAAATGTATAAAGGAAGCGCTTTTGCAGTTTATTCAAAGTCCAGATATCTAGATTTTATTGAAGTTGGTACCATAGCTGACGATATACATCCTGGCCCGTTTAAACACTATGGGATACATGCTTTAAATCACATAATTGATGTGGTTTCAACTGAACCTCCAAGTATTTCAGTAATACAAAGAGATCAAGAACAAGAGTAAAAAAATGTAGTTAATATGTAGCATATTCACTACATTAAGAGGGTAGCAACGCTTGAGGGATCAAGAGGTGTTATAGGGTGAGGATAGCTTTGCTATAACATTTTGGAATATTTAAGATATTTAGACGCAATTTCGAGGAAAGACATACAAACCACTTATTATTAATTGAAGAAGCCTATAAACATAAGAGGTAAAAACAATGAAATTTTATGAGGCGTTAACCTATGTAAATGAGAATTTTTATAAACCCAATCCCTTCGCTATAAAAGCTATTCGAGAAGAAGCTCAGAATTCAGCTTATGGCGCTGGTATCTTTCAGTTAAATTCAAAATCTGTACGATTTAGGGTGGCGAAAACTACCCCTAACAAGGTAGGGCAGTTTGTATCCTTTTGGGAAAAAGATGCGACTCATAAAAACCAGGCCTTTTCGTATGGAAAAGCTACCGATCTATTAGTTATTAATACCTTCACTAGTACAAATAGATTTGGACAATTCATTTTTCCAAAAGAAGTTCTTTTAAAACAAAAAATCCTTAAAACGGAGACCACAAAAGGTAAAATGGCTATTAGAGTGTATCCAATATGGGATAAACCAACTAGCACACAAGCTATAGAAACACAAAAATGGCAATTAGAATATTTTGTTGAACTGAATAATTTGTCCCACCAAAAATTCTTAAAACTGTACTCCTAGAGTGGTATCGGTTGAAGCCTAACATACAAATAAACAAGTCTATCTTACATACTATAAGAGAGGCCAATGCATAACAAAGACAGGATTTATTCAGTTTGTTGGTTCTCTTAGTAATTTATTTATCTTCATAGCTGACATATGTAAATTAAAGAATAAAATGCGGTTAAGTAAACTAATTGATGTTCGTTTTTTATAGTGAGCAAATTCACTTAAAATGTTTATAATTTTAATAACTATCAAGTCAATTGAAGAAGGGCATTTCCTACATTTGAAGAATAGTAACACCATTAAATGAATTGAAGGTTGACTGTATGATTTCTAGAGCGACAGATTAAAAAATTGAATAGGAGTGTTTCTTGATGACAAATAGTAAAATGAATCCTAAGGTTGATGAATTTTTAACTAAAGCTAAAAAGTGGAAAGAAGAATATGAGACGTTGAGAAAGATTGTTCTTGACTGTGAGTTGAGCGAAGATTATAAATGGATGAACCCTTGTTACACGTTTGAGAAAAAAAACATTGTTTTGATACATGGATTCAAAGAATACTGTGCACTGCTGTTTCCTAAAGGTGCTCTGTTACAAGATTCTCACGGTATTCTAATCCAGCAAACGGAGAATGTACAAGGGGCGCGACAAATTCGGTTTGCCAATGTGCAAGAAATAGTTGAAAAGGAAGCCATCTTGAAAGCTTATATTTATGAGGCTATTGAGGTGGAAAAAGCCGGATTAAAAGTCAAAGCTAAAAAGCCTGAAGAACTCATTATTCCTGAAGAGCTACAGCATAAATTTGATGAAATACCTGCTTTAAAAACGGCTTTTACTACATTGACTCCAGGACGGCAAAGAGCATATATTCTTTATTTTTCTGCGGCCAAACAATCTAAGACTCGAGAATCAAGGATTGAAAAATGCATTCCGAACATTCTCAATGGAAAAGGATTAAATGATTAGTACATTTTATTTAAAACATGGCCAATTTCGAATTGAAAATTAAATAAGTTTAAGTGAACTGATTGATGTTCCATTTGTGTAAAAGTAGAGTAGATTAAAAAATTACAGCGTTCAAAAATTTTTTATTTTAGGAGAAAATGCTATGGAAGTTTTTGCAGAATATTTAGCGCGTATAGATAGCCCTGACCACCGTGACCGAATAGAGGAAGTTTTGGATTGGGTTGCTAATACTTTCCCGAATCTGGAACCACAAATTAAATGGAATACGCCAATGTTTACTGATCATGGAACATTCATCGTCGGCTTTGCCTCAGCGAAACATCATTTGAGCGTTTCACCTGAAGAAACAGGCATTGTGCACTTTAAGCATGACATTGCCCAGGCTGGATACGGCGCTACCAAAGGTCTGTTTCGAATTCTATGGACTGAGCCAGTAAACTATGAATTACTTAAAAAAATAATCGAGTTTAATATTTTAGATAAAAAAGACTGTTCAACTTTTTGGCGAAAATAAAAAGTAGATTATGAACGGAGAAGAAGGAGGGTACAGAACGATGAATTTTGAAATGGTGATGAAAGAACTTGAAGCGCTTGGTACGGAACGAATTAAAAAGACTTACATAAATAATGGCGCACACGATCCGCTTTTTGGAGTGGCAACAGGAAAAATGAAGCCGATTGCAAAGAAAATCAAGAAAAATCAGGCTTTGGCTGAGCAGCTTTATGCGTCTGGCAATTACGACGCTATGTATTTTGCTGGTATCATTGCAGACCCAACAGAGATGACTGCGGAGGATTTTGAGCGTTGGATTGATAAAGCGTATTTCTACATGCTATCCGATTATGTAGTTTCAGTCACTTTGTCAGAAACCGATTTTGCGCAAGCTGTTGCTGATAGATGGGTGGCAAGCGGTGAAGAACTTAAAATGTCGGCAGGTTGGAGTTGTTACTGCTGGCTTTTGGGTAATCGTCCTGACGATGAATTTAGCAAAAGCAAGATTGCCGGTATGCTTAATCAAGTGGAAAATACGATTCACGATTCTCCAGATCGAACGAAATCGGCTATGAATAATTTTATCTATACAGTCGGTGTTTCATATTTGCCGCTTCATGAGAAGGCGCTTGAAACTGCAAAGGCAGTAGGTCCAGTCGAAGTTAAGAAGGATAAGAAAAAAAGTAGTATTCTTCTTGCCTCCGAAAACATTCAAAAGGATATAGATAGAGGACGGCTTGGTTTCAAACGCAAACATGTAAGGTGTTAGCATGATTTGTAATGGAGCTGCACTACCTGAAACGAGACTCATAAGTATTTAATGGTAATGATCTTACTATACGTAGGATGTTTTGTTCCTTCATAAACCATCCATTGAAGAAGTGGCAGGGGATAAAAACTAAAAAAATTCTTGGGAAAAGGAGAGAATAAAAATGAAAATCCAAAAGGGAAATCTAAGAATCTGTCATAAAGGACACAAATATTATAAAAGCAGTAACTGTCCGACCTGCCCAACCTGTGAGCAAGAAAACAAACCTGACAATGGATTTCTCTCCATGCTATCAGCACCAGCAAGACGAGCATTGGAAAGCAACGGGATAACTTCTTTACAGCAGTTATCAAAATTTAGTGAAAAAGAGATATTACAATTTCATGGTATGGGTCCTGCTTCTTTACCTAAACTTAGAGCAGCTTTGCAGGCCAATGGGTTAGCCTTTAAAGATTGAACATTAAGGATAGTTAAAACAAGAAATAGATCTGGATAAAGTGTACGAATACGCTGAATTTCTGGATATGAAAGGATGTTAAAAGATAAAAAAGTAGTGGGGAAAAGAAGGGTTGGAGATTTAAGTTGAATAACAAACTAGATAAAGCATTGGCGTTACGAAAGAATGGAAATCACAAAGAATCTAACGAATTGCTAAGTGAATTAGTTAAGGAATTCCCAGACGATGCTTTATATAACTATCAGTGTGCTTGGAGCTTTGACATATTAGGAGAAGAAGAAAAGGCAGTGCCCTTTTACGAAAATGCCATAAAGATAGGATTACCTTCTAAGGATATGGAAGGTGCAATGTTGGGATTGGGCAGCACATATAGAGCCTTGGGGGAATATGAAAAATCAAAAGATATATTTTTAAAAGGGATGGAATTATTCCCAGATAATCATGTAATTAAAGTGTTTTATTCCATGACCTTGTACAATTTAAAAGAACATAGTCAAGCGATGGAACTGTTACTGAAATGCTTACTACATACGACAAATGACAATAAAATACTAAGTTATAAAAAAGCCTTACATTTCTATTCAGATAAACTAGATCAGACTTGGAAGTAGCTTATAAAATTCACTGAATATACGTTCTTTTCCTGAAACGAGGAGAGGACTTTTTGGTAACAATACTGGCAGACTTCCTTTGATCAAATGCTAGATTGTGAAGAAATACATTTAAACTATAGGAGGATTTGCTAAAAGAGAAAGCCCTTACATATTATATATGTCTAATATGTAAGGGGTCCTATAAGAATTACATTTGAAATAGGAGATCTTTTCTTTTAATTTTGCGTTTCTTTCTTTGTTGAAGCATTTATGTTTGTACAACTCTATCCTTATTAAACTCTTGTTCAATTAGCTTATCCATGAGAAAATCGTAAAAAACTTGATAATTTGTTCTAGTTAGTTTGTCCAGTTCCTGGTGAGTGATAATGTTATGTTGGATGAGTAAACCTATAGCAGCTGATATACAATTTACTTTTAAATCTTCTTCCCCAAACATATAAATCACCTTCCCTTATTTACTAAGTAACCTATTTTATATAATAGACATACTTAAAACACGGACTTATATAAGCTCTTTTCTCAAATTATGGCTCTCGTGCTGATAGAAAATAATAATAAAATGTTCTCAACACTTTTTGATGTATACTGTTATCTTTATATACTGCGCTTTCTTTTCCTGCAAAAAAACAAAACGATTTGAATTTTCCCTTATTTTGGAATGTCGCATTTGTTTTTAACAGTTAGAGAAGCTTTTGAGCGCTCAGTATGTATCTGAATGTCAACACCAAGAACTTATGAACGCCATCCAAGGAACGTGAATAATGGAATTTATTTTAATTGGTATCTATTATTTATCTTATGTAAATACAAAATAAATGTGGTTTTCCTGTAAGTGAAAAAGGAAATTTTAACTATGTCATAAACCGTCTCCGTAGGTAATTATTAAATTATATAGGGAAATTTACATCTCAATAAAATACTGTTATTACAAGTTAGGGAGGTAGAAGTATGAAAGAAAGCAATATTAAAAATTTAAAATCTGAAATTATAAAAAAGCGTGAGGTATTATTTGCAAAGAGACTAGAACTCGAGAGTGAAGCAAGCCGTTTGATGTTAGAAATTAATTTATTGGATGCACAGAATACTCTTGATAAAGTAAGTCAGTTAAACCAAAAAATAGATGATATAACCTCTGAAATGGATTATTTGAAACAAGCCCTTGAAGCCATTAATTAAGCTATATATCAAAGTGTAACTAATTCTATAAGTATAACCACGAGCAAATTTAAGGGGTATTCAAGCAACTCAAATTTTTCAGATGCAACTAGTGGAGAAACCAGAGTAATTTTAACATAATCCTTTTATATAGATGTAATTGCGTTAGTCTAATGAAAGCCAAATAGAAAAGAGTGATCAACTTGGAAGAAATAAGAGGCCAGATAAATTTCAACCTAATTGAAGCACTACATTCAAACAAACAGCCACTTGTTTCATACAAGTGGCTGTTTTACTTAATTCTCTCTAATATTATGTTTAATAACTTCATTGAATTCTTCTACTTCTTTTCGAATACTAATGGTTGGTCCCCAAGAATCGATAAGGTTTATAGCTTCTTGGATAGATTGTAAAGCCTCTATATTCTCTCCTTTTCGTAATAGCAATTGGGCCATCCCATAGTGATAGTATATTAATTCAATTTGGTTGGCTTTGTCTTTCTGATAAAGAAGGCTATTAAAGCATTTTTCTGCTTCCTCAAGCATATCACAAATGACATAAGCTACACCTAAATTAAAGTAAGCTTCAATGGTCTTTTCTCCTCCATATATTAAACTGATTTCATTAGCTTCTTCATATAATCGGATTGCTGCTCCATAATTTTTATAGACCATACATAGATCACCTCGCACTAATGAAATTCTATGTTGAATCACCTGTGTAGTGAAGATCTCCCTAACTTCTTCAAGAATACATTCTGCTTTGTTAGGATTATTTTTCTTCAACAAGAGCCTTGCTTTTAAGGCAAGTCCCCAAGCTTTCAAATCGTAAACATCAGACCTGTCTGAGCTTAACTGATCTAGTGTCTTTAGACCGGAATCTATTTGTAGTAGGGAACCATCTAGGTTATCGACCTCCATCAATGCCCAACCCAATGTATCAATTCTAAAAAATGCCTCATAGGTATGTTTTCTAAGTTGTTTTGCATAATCAGCTGCTATTTTTCCATATTTAATCCTTAACGGTAAATTAATTCGACTTAGAAAATGGCTTATGCGAAATACCAGTTCAATCAAAAGCTCTTTTTGATCGGATTCGTTTGCCCATTTTATAACCTTGAGTATATTTGGCCATTCTTTCTTAATTTCCTCTAAATCACGACCAAGCAAATAACTCCAATAAATCGAATCCGGAAGATCCCGTTTTAAATAGTTGTCTAAATATTGGATATAGTATTGGCTCCAACGCTTACGTGCTACATTTTCAAATTGTTTATCTTCTAACAATCGTTGTTCACCATATGTTACTACGGTTTGATGACCTAGATAATGGATTTTTCCTTCTATACGTTCTCCTTGGATAAGCGCAAATAATTTCATTTGATCAACAGCAAAATGGAATTTTCGAGCGTCTAGTCCAGCCGCTGTTGCCCAACTTTTCTCGTCAGGAGGTTTGCTGAAAAAGCATAACACTTTCCAAAGATGTAAAGTATCTTCATTACATTTCTCCCATGTGCGTCCGAAAAGAAAATCAAATAATTCCAACAGTGAGTAACCGGCTTTTCCTAGTTCCTGAATAAGTTGCTGAGCAGGAATGTCATCATCTGCAATGTAAGCTATACTAAGAGCGATAGCTTTAGGATTTCCAGCAGTAGCTGAAATGAGTTGTTCACGAGTTGCAAGAGGGCTATTTAATAACTGTTTCATTTGTTCTTGTTTGTTCGATGAATTAGACATTTTCATATGTTGTTTTACTTCGTAAGAAAGATAGTTAAGAGCATCGTCCTTTTCCAGTCCCTTTAGTTGAATGGTTATTATATCTCTAAAGTTGTTTCTATATTTTTGCTGTAGATTCTCGCGAGATGTGAGTAATACTTTAACGCCTTGTGGAAGATTAGTAATAAATTCATAAATTTCACTTTCAGCTGTATCGATGCTATCAATCACAAGTAATACAGGTTTTTCTTTTGCATAATTAGCTAATGCATTGCGAACCACAAAACGTTTCTCGTCAATGGATCGGTTGATTTGCTCTATCCGTCCAAGTTGGTAAGCAATTGTATTTAGAAAATCACTAAAGGTTAGTCCCTTCCAGTCAGCACTAAACCATACTATAGAATTGAGGTTTGGCCAATCCATCTCAAGGCTTTCTGTTTCCCTATAATTCTTCTGAATACACGCATATGCTATTTCAAGAGCAAGAGTTGTTTTTCCAATACCAGCCCATCCGGAAATTAAACATAATGGAGAAGGGGAAATTACCCACTGACGAATTGCCTCCAGGTCAAAGTGTCTTCCAATAAAAACTCCTGACCAGCGTGCTGGTAAGTTATGTATTGTAAAATGTTCCTTTGGAGTAGCAGCTTCAGTCTGAAGTTTATTATGAAATATTTTTTTTACTACTTCCTCAATATCTTTATTAAGGGGTGCACCAAATGAGTTGTCTGCCCCTAATATTTTTGCCTTTTCCAGACACGAAGACACCCAAGCTGGTAAAGCAGGTTTAAGAGTGGGTATAGAAGTTGTTTCCATCAGCTTTGAGAACCAACTGATATCTATATCCGTTTTTTTAAATATTATCCATATGATGCCGAAGAGCTTTCCATCGTCAATACGACCAGGAATATATTTTAATCCCATCTGACCTATCCAACTTTTAATTGTATTGGGAGATACACCTAGTTCATTTGCGATATTAGCTATATAAGATTGTCCTAGTAAGCTATCTTCGCCTTTTTTCCTTTTAATCTTATAATCAGGGTGAAGTTTTAGTTCTTTAACACCCAAAGATAACAGTTCTGCAAATGTTTTCCGATCTTCAATTTCAGCCATGAGAATCTTACACCTCCTATTATCTTTATTTTAACGCTATATCTTTGTATGTATATAAAAAGAAAAGTACAGTGTTACTGTACTTTTAGACAGTATAAAAGGCTATTAATGGTGTGATGTTAGCAGGTAAAATTAGCTCATGTAATAAAAAACTCTAAAATGTATGCATTTACATAATAATAAAAATATGTTTAAGGAACAGTCAAGTGCATTAGAAATTTATGAGTTGAAAGTAAATTCATATTTATTTTTACGTTATGGATTTATATAGAATTTCTATTAAAGAAAGGAAAATTATTGATGAATAACAACTTACCTAAAACTATGAAAGCAGCTGTCATGCACGGCACAAGAGAAATCAGTATTGAAACATTGCCTATACCACAAATTGATGAAAATGAAGTTTTAATTAAAGTAATGGCTGTAGGAATTTGTGGCTCAGACTTACATTATTATACCCAGGGTAGAATTGGTAAATACAAAGTAGAAAAACCATTTATCCTTGGACATGAGTGCTCAGGTGAGGTTGTAGCTATTGGACCAACTGTTGAAAGATTTAGAGTAGGGGATCGCGTAGCCGTTGAACCAGGAGTAACCTGTGGACATTGTGAAGCATGCAAAGAGGGAAGGTACAACCTTTGTCCAGATGTTCAATTCTTAGCAACACCACCAGTTGATGGTGCCTTTGTTCAATATATAAAAATGCGTCAGGATTTTGTCTTTTTAATCCCGGATTCCCTTTCCTATGAAGATGCTGCCTTAATAGAGCCTTTTTCAGTTGGTATCCATGCAGCGACGAGAACAAAACTTCAGCCTGGGTCAACGATTGCGATTATGGGAATGGGGCCGGTAGGGTTAATGGCTGTAGCAGCAGCGAAAGCATTTGGAGCAAGTACAATAATAGCAACAGACTTAGAACCATTGCGTCTTGAGGCAGCAAAACGAATGGGGGCAACTCACGTTATTAATATCAGAGAGCAAGATCCTCTTAATGAAATTAAAAATATTACTGAAAACGTAGGCGTTGACGTTGCATGGGAGACTGCAGGGAATCCAAAAGCATTACAATCTTCACTATCTTCAATTCGTCGTGGTGGGAAATTAGCAATCGTAGGTTTACCTTCTCAAAGCGATATTCCACTCGATGTACCATTTATTGCTGATAATGAGATTGATATATATGGTATTTTCCGCTATGCCAACACTTATCCAAAAGGAATTAAATTTCTTACTTCCGGTGCAATTGACACAAAGAATCTTGTAACAGATAGATATCCGTTAGCCGGCACACGTGAAGCGATGGAGAGAGCACTAAATTTTAAAAACGAATGTTTAAAAATTATAGTGTATCCAAACGAATAAAAACATTATACTTGAAAGCTAGATTTCTAGTTGATATTTATGACGAGATTCTTGAACTTTTAATTTTCAGATGGGGAGTTAAAATAGGACATTTGCAACTAAACCGCATCTGTTTTTTCTTTAAGGTAAATGTTTATAATACGGACTCTCTACTAGCTTTCTTAACATATTTTTGAAAACGCATTCTGGAGGTATTACCTATGTTAAACGCAGAACAATCACAAATATTAGAGGCTGAAAGTAAAGGTAAACCTAATTCTATTCCTAGGTTATCCTGGTTAGAACGGTTTGGATATGGATCGGGAGACATGGCATATAATATTGTTTTTCAATTCGTTAATGCCTATCTACTTTTTTATTATACTGATGTCGGAGGTATCCATCCTGCAGCTGTTGCAACGCTATTTTTAGTAGTACGAGTTCTAGATGCTATTTGCGACCCTATAATGGGAGTTATTTTAGATAAAACTAATACACGTTGGGGAAAAGCAAGACCATATTTGTTATGGGTCTCACTTCCTTTTGCTTTCTTCACTATCCTATGTTTTACCAACCCTCACTTAGGGTCAACTGGAAATATTATATATATGTATATTACCTATATCTTATTAGGGATGACGTTTAGTATGCAAACGATTCCAGTTAATAGCTTAACAGGACGAATTACTAATAATGTTCAGGAACGCACAGTTTTAACAACTACTCGTATGATATTGGTTTATGTAGGAATCCTCCTTTCCATTTCATGCGCAACCCCTCTTGTAACAGCTATTGGAGGCAAAAATCAAGAATTTGGATTTCAGATGACTGCTCTAGTCTATGCTGCTGTAAGTATAATTTTAAATCTGTTTAGCTTCTTTACAGTACGCGAGCGCATTGCTCCTAAAAAGAGTAAAAAACATGGACTTAAAGTAACTTTATCTGTTTTGTTTAAAAACAAACCACTACTAGTACTAGTTTCGTCTTTCTTGGCATTTGCTATTGGTTTTAATATTAAACTTAGTACAATGGTTTACTATTTTACTTACAATGTTCATCAAAAGGAATTAGTATTTTGGGGCACTGTTTTATTTTTTGGAGCTGCGCTAATTAGTAACTTATTTATTCCTTTATTCTCGGATAAATGGGGTAGAAAGAGTGTAATGATTGTATCAGCTACAGTATCTCTTATTTCATATATAGGACTCCAATTTACTTCTTTTGATTCAATTGCTTTAATTTTATTTTGGCTGTTTGCTTCGGGATTCTTTACTACTCCACTAAACACACTAGCTTGGGGGATGGTTGCCGATTGTGTAGATTATGCTGAATGGAAAACTGGAGTTCGAGCAGATGGTGTTGTTATTTCCTTAATGAGTTTTACTAATAAGTTAGGGGTTGCACTTGCTGGATCATTCTCAGCCATCTATTTGGGGATAGCAGGCTATGTAGCTAATGCAGAACAAACCGTAGCTTCCTTAAATGCTATAAAAAATATGAATGCTCTAGTGCCAGGAATTTTCATTTTATTTTCTGTATTAATAATCTGCTTTTATCCTTTAACTGAAAAAATATATAATAAAATGATTTTGGATTTAGAGAAAAAATCTAAGTAAATGAGTGTGATATAAGTGCAAAATAGCATAAGTGAAAATGCTCCAGTTGTTTGTGTAGGAGAATTATTAATTGATTTCTTTTGTAGCAATATTAATTCCAATTTAATAGAGGGACGCCAATTTTTAAAAAATGCCGGTGGAGCACCAGCAAATGTATGCGCAACCATAGCAAAACTAGGGGGTAATGCATCATTTAGTGGTAAAGTAGGTAAAGACCCATTTGGCTACTTTTTAGAAGAAACCTTAAATTCATTAAACGTAGATACTTCGATGCTTGCTTGGGATGAAAAGGTAGCAACTACCCTAGCTTTTGTGTCCCTACAAGAAAATGGTGAGCGAGACTTTGTATTTCATAGGGGAGCTGACGCTTTAATGACAATGGAGGACATTAACCTAAATGAAATAAATAAAGCTGAAATCCTTCATTTTGGTTCAGCTACGGCAATGTTAACTTCTCCATTCCGTGAAACTTATTTAAGCCTTATCTCTAGTGCTAAAGAGGAAGGAAAGTTTATTTCTTTTGATCCTAACTATCGAAGAGATTTATGGAAAGGAAGATTAATTGATTTCATCTCAATCGCAAAGAAAGCTATTGCTTTAAGTGATTTTGTAAAAGTAAGTGATGAAGAATTAGAGATTATCACAGGCATTGAGAATCATGAAGTAGGTGTTGATACCCTACATAAAATGGGAGCTAAAATTGTAGCAGCTACTCTTGGAAAAAGGGGAACATTGATATCTAATAGTAGAAAAAAGGAACTAGTGAAGAGTATTCCTATTAAGTCAATTGACTCTACAGGAGCTGGGGATGCTTTTGTAGGTGCAACGTTGTTCAAATTAGCTAATACACAGAATATCAAATCCATTAAAAATGATTTCGAGCAGTTACTCGACATTATTGCATTTGCAAACCGAGTTGGAGCGCTGGTATGTACAAAGATAGGAGCAATTGAAGCACTGCCAAATATTGAAGAAATAGAAATTACTAGTGTATAAACAGCCTAGCAGTAATAACACAATAACTAGACATCATTTTATATTAGTCCTATAGCAAAGCAATTTTATACAATATACGCCTTGTCTTTGGCTATAAAAGAAATACCTCAGAGAACGTTAATTTAGTTCAGATTTTCCATATGGAGATCGATATTTACATCTACAGGCTGTTAAGCGTCATACATCTAGTCAAGAAGTTATAGATAGAGTATTAGGTGGGTCTCTATTAAATATATAAATCCAGCACCTTCTGTTTGATGTTAGCCTAGGTACTATGAAAAGAACTTGAAAAATGTGTTTCAAGTTCTTTTTTATATTTATTAAGATTGTTGGTTTTCCACTGTCTCTAATTTTTTATAGTGCGCAATTTTTTCTTCAATTAAATCGTGAAAAAAGCAAAAATACAGGTGTTCTGACTTATAATCGTATATCGAGCATAATGCCGACTTACTATCCAAAAAAAGATGTTAAACAACCTCTTAGAATCGCAGAAGCCTATAATAACGACGGGTATAAAGTAGCACATTTTTATACAGAAAATCAGGTTAGAAAATTTGAGGATAAATATAGCAAGAGATATAAGATAATACCGTATTTATAAAAAATCGTTTTATTATAAGTTTCGGAAAGAGTGGTTATGTTAAGTTTCACTTTTTTATTTTGTTACATTACTTAACGATTATCTAATGTGAGATACTTTTTTATTTGAATTCTGTTTTCATAATAGAATTCAAATTCTCTTTAGCTTGGTGCCTTTTTTGCACATAAGTCTTCCTCACTCTATAAAAGAAACCTCAGTTCAAGTCATACATTTGAACTGAGGTTTTTTATTATCCTCGAAAGGTTAAATTTATTTTTTATTTACTTGACTTCCACTTTTTTTCTGGCTCTGGGAACTTGTGTTGCCAGCTTGAAATTCATTCCCTAATTCAACATCATTTCTTTTATCTTGCTTCTCTACTTGCTCTCTTGTCTGATTCTTTTTCTGCATCCCTTGTTTTGACATTACTTATCTCATCTCGCTTTCATCTAGTATTGTTTTTAATATGTACAACTATAAGAAAAAACATATAAATTAAATAAATAATTTGTTAGTTGCTTCTGAATTGAAGCCCTATTTGTCACTAGGCTAACTAACCCCAGCATATAAAAAACGAGCACTCCTTACCTAATACAGTAATTTTTCTTTTTTAGTTTTAGGGTGGAGGAACAAGCTTTATGGGATTAACTTGATTTTGGAATAAGTGAGAATAGGATCGTAAAAAGGACACATAATTAGTAAAACAATTACTGTTGTTTAATATGTCAGGAAATGAAGATTTTACTCATTTTTGGAGGAAGTTGTAATGGAGAATGATCAAACGTTGAAAAATGCGATGAATGAATGGGCACGTGTAACTTAGGATCCACAAATGTTAGTGACTTATGAAGTAAACCAGGAATTCCAAGTAGATGAAATATTGACATTAAAAAAAGCTGAAAAACAAGGGGAAAAAAGAGCTATTAAGAGAGTAGCGTTAAAAATGCTACAAAAAGATATAGATAATCAAACAATATCTGAATTAACGGAGCTTACAGATGAAGAGATTGAACAGATTCGTAAATAACGAATGTAAACCGAGGGTAGGAAGAAATAGATCCAAAACAACATTTTATTTTATCACGATAAAATAAGGGCTACGCCAAAATAGGAAAGAGGTAGCTTGCTCTATTCAAGCAAAAAGTTGAATACATTGGTTGAGTTAAAACAACTACATTATTTTAACATGTATAAAATTTTTAGTAAAACGCTATCATTTCCAGTTTTATTAACTAATTTCCTCTGCTAAAATGGAATCATAGGGATGAAAAGAGAAGGGTAGATGAGGCATATGAGTACGAGTCTATTACTAACTTTAGGGGTTATATTTTTGTCAACAATAGCTATAGCCATTTTAATTAAGATTCCAGAAGAAGATTAAACTGAATAATAAAATGAAAAGCTATCTCAAATTATGAACGAGATAGCTTTTTTACTGCTCTATGTTTCATTTGAAAAATTAAAATTGATTTTATACAGAGGGATTAAATGCATAAAAATTAATTAAAAACAAATACTTTCACTGTCATAAATAAAAAGGAGGCTAGATAAAGATGGATGCACAAAGAGCACAAGAAATTGCCAATTCAGTGGACATGGCCAATGTAATACATAACGGGAAAAGTATTTACATTGAGCATGTAGACCAACAAAATGGGGTAGCTACAATCCATAACCTGGATGAACCAAATAATAAGCAAAGTGTTTCTATAACTGAACTAGCAGAACAATAATTTACTCTTAGAATAAAAAAGCCGTTTTATGTAGGCTTTTTTTTATTTTTCTCTCATTTTTATGGAGAGGGGATAAGAAGAAAAAATAACCACATTAGAAAAGTGTTGTTAGATCAAGGATGTATAAAAATCTAACCGTAATGAACTTTACTTTTAAATGGAGGACTCAATATAATGAAACACGACTCCTTATAACTTCCATCTTTCAAAGAAATCCCTTCCCAACAACAGTAAATCAAGCAAATAAGAAAACATTGCAGGTTAGAAGTTGTTTTTTCGTTTATGTTGACTTCTACGAAATTTTATTGTAGGATAATCTATATCATCAATAAACACATTAAATACTTATCCTACGATGTACGTTATGCCCTATTTGTTTTGAACCGTACTGTTTATTTGGGATTCCTACATTTGTTGACGGATGCCATGCCTGTCTTTGACACAGGATCGCTGGAACGTTAATATGCGGAAACCCACCTGCGAGATCGCGGGTTCACAAAACAGATTGGGAGGACGACATAGGTGGGAATCCCTTAACTATACATACCGTGCTAGACGGGGAGATGGCGGTGCCCTGTAACCTGCAATCCGCCTTAGCAGGGTTTAATTCCTAACAGAGGTATGAGTCAGGTAAGGTCTGACTTGGACAAGTGGTGTTGACAACTAGGTCCTGCACAACAGAAACCTATGAACATGGTCAGGTCCGGAAGGAAGCAGCCATAAGTAGATTCTTCTGTGTGTTGCAGCACAACCCGGTCGAGCTAACTGTACAAGTAACGCTTATTTGATCATGTCAATGACGGGTGCACGGTGTTTTTACTTAGCAATTTTTATTTAGTGTTAAGAAAACTATCTTTAATAGGTCTGGTGGCGATAGCAGAGAGGTCACACCCGTTCCCATATCGAACACGGAAGTTAAGTTCTCTAGCGCCAATGGTAGTGGGGACTTTGTCCTCGTGAGAGTAGGACGTTGTCAGGCAAAAAACAGCCCATCATATCAATGATGGGCTGTTTTTTTGTATATTAATTTCGTTTAAATTGATTTCTACGAAATTAAATGTTATGTTTTACGTAATTTATTAGTATATGTAGGAGGATTTAGAGTGAAAAAAAATAGCCTAGAAGTTATTCCGTTGATTGATGACTTTAGCCAATGGTTAATAGAATCAGGCAAATCTGATAATACGATTAAAACCTATCGAGCAGTGCTAAACCAATTTCATGAATGGCTTCTAAGTGAAGGTAAACATTTAGATCAAGTAACAAGAAATAATGTCCAAACTTATATGATTAACCTTGAATCTAATAATAAAAGTGCGTCGACTATAGAAAAAGCTTTTGTAACAATTAGCGTTTTTGCACGCTTTCTTGAAAAATCAGAAATTGTTCAAAATATTGAACGTAAACAAAAAGAGAAAAATAACGAGGCTGTACCACAGTCATTAGAAGCAAGTGAGCGTGACCGCCTTTTATCTGAAGTAAAGCAACAGGGAAACCTTCGTGATATTGCTATTGTATATACTTTATTACATACAGGGATTCGGGTATCAGAGATTTGTGCTTTGAATCGTAAAGACGTAGAGATTAACAAATCTGACGGTTTTTTAATTATCCGTAATGCTAAAGGATGTAAAAAACGATTTGTTCCTCTTTCTACAGAAGCAAGGAATAGTTTGAAGAAATATATTGATTCACTTGATTCTAATCATGAAGCTTTATTTGTCTCTAATTTTGATAGAAGAATGTCTGCACGTACGGTTCAGTACATGTTAAAAAAATATAATGTAAATCCTCATAAATTACGCCACACTTTCTGTCATGAGTTAGTTAAGAAAGGGATAGATATTGCAACAGTTGCCGAACTAGCAGGCCATTCTGATGTGAATGTTACAAAACGATACCTAAAATCTTCTACAAGAGATTTAGAAAGTGCGATTACGCAAACCTTTTTATAAAAATAAGCTCTGTAACAAGAATCATGATTCTTGTTACAGAGTTTTTTTATTTAGGTGTATGTTCCTACTTAATAATTGCAAAATTAAGTATTAAAACACCACTTACATAGATGTTGACTTCTACGAAATTATAAGGTAAAATAATTTTTGTTGGTAGCGAAACAGATATTAGTTATTAAATGACTAGTCCATGTTTCATATGAAGGGGTAGCATACGGATAAATGTAACTGACTATAAATAATTTCCATACTTATTGGTGGCATAGTCAAGGTCTGCAATACCTTTGTCACCGGTTCAAATCCGATTGCCGTATCCACATTCTAATAGAGAGTTTAGAAAGGACCATTAGCTCAGCTGGTTAGAGCAGACGGCTCATAACCGTCCGGTCGTAGGTTCGAGTCCTACAAGGTCCACCATTGAACCTGACATATGGAGGAATACCCAAGTCTGGCTGAAGGGATCGGTCTTGAAAACCGACAGGGGTGTCAAAGCCCGCGGGGGTTCGAATCCCTCTTCCTCTTCCATTATATCTTTGTTATTATCGCGGGGTGGAGCAGTTCGGTAGCTCGTCGGGCTCATAACCCGAAGGTCGCAGGTTCAAATCCTGTCCCCGCAACCATTTTTCACATGCGGATGTGGCGGAATTGGCAGACGCGCTAGACTTAGGATCTAGTGTCTTATGACGTGGGGGTTCAAGTCCCTTCATCCGCACCATTTTAGGAAGCGCCCGTAGCTCAATTGGATAGAGCGTTTGACTACGGATCAAAAGGTTAGGGGTTCGACTCCTCTCGGGCGCGCCATAAACAAGAAGCAGCTCATTTTGGTAGAGCTCAAGTCTGATAAGCGTGAGGTCGGGGGTTCAAGTCCACTTAGGCCTACCATTATTCCACAGTATCTCAGTGGGAGATCCATACAGAGAAGTACCCAAGTGGCTCAAGGGGCTCCCCTGCTAAGGGAGTAGATCGTTAACGCGGTGCGAGGGTTCGAATCCCTTCTTCTCTGCCATTTTATAATTTTATCTGGTCCGTTGGCCAAGTGGTCAAGAGATTATCCTTTTAAAAAGGTAACACGGGTTCGAATCCCGGACGGGTCATTACAAAAAAGGCAGTTTGCTGATAAAGCAAGCTGTCTTTTTATTGGATAAGAGATATTGCTTTAATCCATTATGTAAAACTAATTTAAATGTTATTAGAATAAAGATAAGAAAAGCATTTGATAATAGTGCCGATAACTCGGAGTATGTCAACAGAGATATTTAATAAATTTCAACATTGTAGAAACGCTCCAGATATAACCCAAAAAGAACCACCCCCAACAAAAAAGCACTCACTAAAAGTGAGTGCTTTTCCATTAAATAAACAATCCAACCATAATACCTGTTAAAATCGATCCCATTGTAGCGACTAACAGCATCTTCAAGCCGAACTTCGCAACGCGTGAAGCTTGTTCGCCGTTGATTGCTTGGATCGTACCAAGAACGATACCAATTGAGCTGAAGTTTGCAAATGAGATTAAGTAAGCTGATACGATACCGACTGTTTTTTCAGAAAGGTGAGGCATCATTTTTTGGAAGTCAAGCATCGCAACGAATTCGTTTGCCACTACTTTTGTTCCCATTACGCCACCGGCTCTCATCAGTTCGTCTGCCGGGATACCCATGATAAAGGCAATTGGGTAGAAGATATAGCCTAAAATGTCTTGAACCGTTAATCCGATTACGCCGTTTAATACGTAGTTCACTAATGCTAAAAGACCAACGTACGTTACAAGCATAGCTGCTACGATTAACGCAACGCGTCCGCCGTCTAGGGCACCGTCACCGATTGCTTCAAACAGCGTGCCTTGCTTAGCAGGCGCTTTAATATCGACTTCGTTTTCATCTTCCACTTTTACAGGTGCAACGATAGAAGAAACGATTAAGCCAGAGAATACGTTTAGCGGAAGGGCAATTAATACGTATTCAGCAGGAATCATCTGCATGTATGCGCCTAAAATCGAACAAGAAACGGATACTAAAGACGTTGTAGTAACGATAAATAAACGGTTTGGCGTTAAACCTCCGATGTGGTTTTTCACCGCAATTAATGCCGTTGTATCACCAAAAATCATCGCGTTCACGGCTGTGAAGCTTTCAATTTGGGGAAGTCCGGTAATTTTTGAAACAAGTCCTCCGATATATTTGATCCCAAAGGGTAAAATACGAGAGTAGTTTAAAATACTTAATAATGCTGAAACGAATACAATCATAACTAACGTTTGGATAAAGAAAATGCCTTTTCCTGCAAGATCTCCAAACACGAACGAAATTCCGTCGTTACCAAATGATAAGATCTTTGTAAATACACTTGTGATAAAGTCAAGCACCTTGCGACCAATCGATGTATTCATCATAAAAGCAGAGATCGCAAGCTGGATGACAAGCATAACTGCGATGCCTTTATAGTTGATAAGTTTCCTGTCGTTTGACATGAGGAATGCAACTGCTAAGATAATTACAATCCCGATAATTCCCATTAAAATTGACATTTACTTTTCTCCTTACATGTATTCTATATTTATAAAAGAGGGACGTGCATAGAAATGACTATGTAAATCGGCCTCTATTTTATACAAAAACGGAACTTTTACGCCAACTTTGTTAAAAATGGGCAAAATTTTTTAGGCCATTGTAAAAAATGACGTAATGGTAAAATAATATTTACTATGTGCTATTATGTAAAGAAACATGCAGAGCTGACATAATAACTTATATTTCGACAGCCTCTACTATCTTAAATCATTTCGAACAAAAGAAAAAGGGGAAATGAAGATATTTTTAATATAATTGTGAAATATTTTTAAAAATTTATGATACTTCCGGTTCTTGGAATTACAGCATGAGAAGTAAAAAAGAGACAAAATCACTTATCATATGCTGTTTAAGAGAAATTTTTCCTTTTTAATGGTAGAATATTCATGAATAATGACAAAGTAAAAGTACAAAGGAGTTAACAATGAATAGTATTCAAACCTTTTTTTCAAAGCATCCAAAATGGTCGTACACTGGAAATTTTGTTGTAACACTGGTGTGCGTAGCGTTGTTTCCATCTTTGTTTATGCCGACCGTTTCAGGAGTGCTGCTTGGATTTGTCGCAGCTACCGCTATTAATTATGCATTAGGACTTAAGTGGAAACCGCTGAGACAGCTCATAAGTACATCCAGTAAATAAAACGCTCTATAAATGTGGTAAACTAGTAAAAATGATAAAAGAGGTGTAAACATAATGACAACACCCGAGAGAAAGCTAATTCATTTAGCAACCGGTATGCCTGAGCAAATGGCATACCGCCCTGACAAAGAAATGCGCACAGGCATATGCAAGAAGCAAGTAGACGAGACCTTTTTAGCAAAAGAAGGGTTTCAAGGCGACGGCGTTGCGAATTTAAAGTATCACGGCGGACCGGATCGTGCGGTGTGCGTGTATCCGTATGAACACTACAAAAAATGGAACGAAGAATTTGATACGGAGCTGCCGATGTCTGCGTTTGGAGAAAATCTTGTCCTAGCGGGCATGGTTGAAAAAGACGTATGCATTGGAGACGTTTATCAAGTGGGGGACGCTGTTATTCAAGTGACGCAAGGTCGAAATCCATGCGACACGATTACAAAGAGAACGGGCGTTAAAGGTCTTTTAAAACGAATGATTGAGACAAGCTATACCGGCTACCTTTGCCGCGTGCTGAAAGAAGGCGCAATTACGCAAGACGCGGAAGTGAAATTAATTCAAGCTCATCCAGATCAAGTATCTGTGTGGTTCACGCTTGATTTATATTTCCATCATTCAAAAGATGTAAAAGGGATGAAGCGGGCGTTAGAAGTTTCTGAACTTGCGGAAGACTGGAAAAATAAATTTCAAACGCGTATTGAAAAGGCTCTTTCTGTCGCGCAGCGATAAAAAGTAAATGCCCTCCAATCGTTAGAACGTATCTAACGATTGGAGGGCATTTTTTTCTTAGAAGCGTCCGTATCCTAAGAAATGATCTTGATAGTAAGAAACATCTAGGTCAGCTACTGCTACGCCGTGTGAACCAGCATGAATCATTTGGCCGTTTCCGATGTAGATTCCCATGTGAGATGGGCCGCTTGTGTATGTGTTTTGGAAGAATACTAGATCTCCTGGTTGTGGAGACGAAATTTTTGTCGCCATGTTCCAGTAGTTTGCTACGCTTGTACGTGAAATGCTGTGACCGCTATGGTTGAACACGTATGCGATAAAGCCTGAGCAGTCAAATCCGCTTGGTGTGTTTCCTGCCCATTGGTAAGGTGATCCTACTAAACTACGTGCAACATTTACTGTGCTTCCAGAAGCCGTGCTTGTTGTTGGAGCAGGTGCTGGTGTGCTTGTTTCTTTTGCTGCAGATGTAGATGCAGATGCTGTAGAAGTAGAAGGAGTTGATGTGCTTACACCTTTTACTTGGCTTGTTGTACTTGGATTACCTGATGCAATTGTTACGTAGCTTGAGCTTTTTGAAATCCATTTGTTTGGTGCAATTTCAACTAAGCCGTTTGCTTCTTTTAAAATAGCAAACTCTTGGCCTTGTGTTGCAGTTCCAACGACTGGAGATGAAAAGCTAGCTCCTTGACGAATATTTAACGCACTCACGTTTACGATGACTTTTTGATTAGTAGTAGTAGTTGCTTGTTGTTGAGGTACGCTTGGCGTTACCTTTTCTTGTACGGGTGCTGGTGCAGCGCCTCCGTCATTTGCACTTGCTGAAGTTGTGCTAAATGTTAGGGCAGCGGGAACAAGTAATGCTGCTAACCCCATATTCATAACTGTACGATTTGCTTTCTTTAGCATGTTCTTTCTCCCTTTCCATAACTTGTTTTATTCACAACTGTGAGTCTATCAATCCTGACAGGAAAAGTAAACATCTAATTCCAAATTACGACATTTTGTAACATAGTTTTAATATTAAAGGGCGATATAAGTAGAATTGTCACCTTCTCTGTAATAATTCTGACAATTTATCTAGGTAGAAATGTTTAGGAGATTCATAGATTTATTAGAAAATATGTAAGCTAAATGAAAAAAGGGAGCAGAAACCCAGCAGCTGAATGGCTTCAAGGCTTTTAGGATGTATAAAAGCTATAGGCAAAAATTGATATCGCCACTAGCCATGCACTTTATTTTTTTCTAAATGAACACATTAGAGAAGAAAGATACGCTGTCATAAAAGAAACTCAGTTACTATAACTGCTATACATAAATTACATCAAAAGCATCCAGTTGAAGCGAGTAAAAAAGAAGCGTAGTATACAAGGAGGAATGAACGCGTGAATCATTTACATTCATATATGTAGGAGTGGTTGTTGTATGAAACAGTCATCATCTTTTATTAATGGAATTCTTTTAGCTGCTCTTGTACTGATTTGGGGATTAACGTGGCCGATGTCGAAGCTGGCGCTTGGCTATTCATCGCCTATTTTGTTATCTGGACTGCGGTCATTAAGTGCGTGAATCATCTTATTAGCAGTCGCACTGCCAAGAGCTAAACAGCTTCACTGGAAGCAGAACTGGCGTAAATATATGGTGTCAGGTCTATTTAATTCAATCTTATTCTACGGCCTTCAAACAATTGGACTTATGTTTATGCCAGCAGGCGTCTTCAGTGTGATTGTCTACTTGCAGCCGGTGCTCATCGGCATCATTGCATGGCTGTGGATTGGAGAAAGCATGAACGTTGTGAAGATAGGGGGCTTGCTTCTTGGTTTTGTAGGTGTAGCTACCATCAGCATGGGAGAATTATCTGCTAATGCTTCAGCCGTTGGAATTATTCTTGCTGTGCTTACGGCACTGAGCTGGGCGATTGGAACTGTCTATATCAAACGTATTAGTGACAGTGTAGATGGCATTTGGCTTATTACCATTCAAAGTCTTGTCGGCGGAGTGGTTATGACAGCGACCGGAAGCGGAGTGGAAGGATGGTCTCATATGGTGTGGAATTCATCATCTGTGCTGCTGCTTTTATTTTTAGCACTGTTTTCTGTTGCCGTTGCATGGCTCATTTATTTTTATTTAATCAGTCAAGGAGATGCCAGCAAAGTGGCGTCGTTTAATTTTCTTGTGCCCATTATTTCAATTATCATCGGCACGCTCTTTTTAAATGAACCGTTTACGTCTTCCCTTTTTGTAGGCTTGGTGCTGATTATTGTCAGTATTTATTTAGTGAATAAAAAAGCGAAGGATCATAAGTCAAAGCCCTCTGATGGAGGAGACCAGGCGGCTTAAAGCTAGCTATAAAAAAACCGTATTCGCAACCCGAATACGGTTTTTCGTTTATTCAGCGACTTCTGCTTCATTTGCTTTTAGCTTTTCATAAAAGACGCCAAGCGAAGTCGTTACATACGGAACAAGCCATAATAACCCGATGCCAAGCGTAATCAAGCTTAAAATTCCCCAGCCGATAAAGCTTAAAACGAGTAAAAAGTAGGTCCACTTGTAGCCGTTCATTAACCGTCTGCTTTCAGTAATAGACTGGTTCACCGAATAATCTGGGTTATCGCGGAATACGTAGTAAGCCTGTGAATAGGCAAGACTTTTGATGATGCCAGGAATGATTAATAAAATACTCCATAGCACGGTATAAATAATCGTTAGCAAGTAAAGTCCGAGGGTTCTAAAGTATAATCCTGCAGATGAAAATGAATCAAACACGTTTCCTACACGTACACTTTCTCCTCGCACCAGACGCAATAGTACCCAGTAGTAAGAAAAAAAGAGCGGTACGAGCAGCAGGGATACAATATTAGCTAAGGTAGACTGTGAGTATTCGGTTTCAGACCCACTTGGAAATCCGTTAACAAGAAAGTCAATAAGTCCTGGAATACCGGCAGCAATTAGATACGTAACGAACGTAAGCAGTACGGCGAATCCCCAGCGGTTTTTCAGCGCTGTGAGTGCACCTTGCTTCACTTCTTTTATTCTCATAACTTGATGTCCCCCTCTAGGTGAGTTTATACAGAGAATTTAACCTGTACATTAGTCAATATATTAGCGATTTTTAAATATATGAATGCTTGCACTAATAAGTTGGATAAAGTTTTTTAGAGACTTGAAATTTATGGAAAGTCCTTTAAAATGGAAGTATAAGGATATTTTAAGTCGGAAGGAGGGACGGAAATGACGCTTGTGTATTTGCTG
Organism: Priestia sp. Y58; assembly: GCF_029522095.1. Lineage (NCBI taxonomy): Bacteria > Bacillati > Bacillota > Bacilli > Caryophanales > Bacillaceae > Priestia > Priestia sp. Y58. Next base: position 735,502 of record NZ_JAKWFL010000002.1, on the reverse strand, counting down.
ATTCTGGCATTCGTCTATGTCTTTCTGGATTTTTGCCTGCGAAAAAAGCTGCATACAAAGATGACAAAAAGTTATTGGAGAAGTTTTAAAGGAAGGCGTCCGCTGTTTATCACAATTGAAATGGTGATGCTTGCTTCGTTTTTAGTGCTGATCTTTGTTATACCTCCAGCCTACACCTCCGTTTTTATGTTTCTTTTCTTGTTTCTCCTGTACGTGCTTCGAGGTTTCGAAGAATGGAAGTTTGACAGAAATCAAAAAGAGCACTATCACTCGTGGCTTGGTGCAACTTTTTTCATGTTTGCTTCGTTTTTAGTGTTGATGAGAGATATGTAAATCAGAGATAACGAAATGAACCGCTGTTGATTTCCGTGCAAGACTTCGCTTTCCGCGGTCGGTCGGTGAGCCTCCTCGTCGCGTGTGCTCCTGCGGGGTCTCACCTGTCCCGCTTTTCCCGCAGGAGTCTTCGTCTTGCCCTCCAATCAAGCACTAGAAAAACCTACATATATGAAATATGAAACAAGCCTACGTTCACTATACTCATAAAAAAACCCGAACGAATTGTATTCTCCATTAAGAATCAAGTTCGTTCGGATCTTCCTTCAATCAAACTACTTTTATACAAGCTTCTTTTTTTACGTAAAGTATTGGACAACTGTGCCTTTGTTCTTCTCTACGTTAACACTCGCATACGCGCCGTTAATAAGCGTGAGCTGAGGCGGGAGGTGGCCGCAGTCGATGTCATAGACAACTGGAATATGTAAGTCAGAGGCAAGGTCATGATATACATCTGCAGCGGTGTAGGAATCAACGGGCTTATTAGCGCTGCTTCTGCCAAATAAAATACCCGAGCAGTTATCAAACCAGCCCGCTAACTTAAGCTGAAGAAGTGAACGGCGAAGGTCAGCGGTCGTGAGTTCACAGTTGTCAAAGTACCAAATGGCCGGCTCAGCAGGAATATGTTTTTCTCGAAAAGCTTTTACGTCTCCAAAAGGAGTGCCCGCTAAATGTCTGATTACGTCAATACATCCTCCGAGCAGTCGCCCTTCGATGTGAACGTCGCTCGATCCTGTATGCTTCCAAGCGGTTTGTTCGGTTAAATGAAACACGCACGGTGACGGGTTGTCATGCTGCCATTCTTTTTGATAGCGATCAGAAGAAACTTGAACCACGCTTTCTCCTTTTTTGGTCGTCAGCACCTGCTGCCACATCGCAGTTGTTGGGTCCCAGTATTCTCCTCGCAAGTCCACAAAGTTGGTTCCATGAGCCGTTGCAATCCCGGTATTAAGTGTAATAGCCAGTAAAAGAACGCTGGTGTCAGAGTAACCAAGCACCCATTTTGTTTTCCATTTCGTAAAGTCGAGATGTTCAAGAATTTCAATCAGCAGCTCGCCTCCCCAAGGCGGGATAATGATATTAATGTTTTTATCAGTAATCATGGCTTGAAGCTCATTTGCACGTTTTTTAGGAGAAGCGGATTTTGCTTTATGCTGCGTCCAAACGGTTTCTCTTGGTATAACAGAAAAGTCTTTTTCCTTCATGCGTTCACACGATAAAGAAAACATGGAATGAAGAGCTTGAGGTACACCAGAAGAAGGTGCGGTTACGCCAATAGTGGGGTTGGATGTAAGAAAAGGATAGGTAATCATAGCGGCCTCCTTCAAAGGTTTTAGCTTATTTTACCAGCGAGAGAAATGCTGAACAAGCTTATTTTTCATTTAATTTAGAAAGATTGATAGGTTTTGTAAAAAGAATCCGTATTAATAGATGTAAAAACAAGCGGAAAGGAGCAATGTCATGGAAGATGACTGGATTGTTGCGTGTATAACGCAGAAAAAAGAAAAAGGATTAGAGCTGTTAATCGATCAGTACGGAGGATTAATTACGGCCATTGTACGTAAGCATCTAGGCACGCTGAAAAGCTATGAAGAAGAGTGTGTAAACGATGTATTGTTAGCGGTGTGGCATCATATTGATTGTTTTGATTCGAAAAAAAATACGTTCGAAAATTGGGTGGCGGCTGTTGCTAAGTACAAAGCGATTGACTATCAGCGCAAATACATAAAAACGCAGCACGAAGCGCTTAGCGAAGCGGGAGTGGGTGAAACGTCAGAAGTTCATAATGTTCAAAGGGACGACGTGGAAGAACTTTTAGGTCACTTAAGTGAAGGAGACCGCGAGCTGTTTAAAGCGTATTACTTACAGGAAGTCGAGCTGAAGCAAATTGCTGAAAAACAGCAGACCACCATCGGCAATTTATACAACCGGCTGTCGCGCGGACGAAAAAAATTAAAAGCGATTTTTAAATGAGAAATAAGGAGGGACAAAGATGAAAAATCAATACGACTTATTAAACGGATCTTCTGTAGATTTTGATGAATATGAAGAAATTGAGCTAACGGCAAGCGAGAAAAAGCGAATGAAAAAGCGCTTAAAACGTGACATAAAGCCGGCGCGAAAAAAAGCGCGTCCGCTGATTGCCGCTGCGGTGCTGCTGCTTGCTGTGACGCCTGTGATGATGCAAAACGAAACGGTATGGGCATCGGCTGTGCGAATCAGTCAGCAACTTGGTCAGCAAATCGAGCTGCTTATGAACAAACCTGAAGGCAGTTTGAGCAGTTATAAAAAAACGGTAAATGAAACGGCAACGGACCAAGGCATTCAAGTGAAAGTAAATGAACTGATGCTGGATGACGGACAGGTGCTGCTTGGTTTAACGATCAGCGCAGATGAATTTAGAAGAACTGCACTAGGACTTGACCGAGACGCGCCAATTCGACCAGGAGAGCTTCGCGTGGAAATTGGCAATATGTCGTTTTTTGATTCGGCTTCAAGTATTAGAGAGGAACCAATCAAAAACAAAGACGGAAGCTGGAACTATCTGTACGCTTTAAAACTAACGCAAGCGGACACGAACGGAGACGGGAAAATCGATGTGAAAGGCTACAGTGTGCTAGATCATATTGATCCGAATAAAAACTATCAAATCAGCGCTCAGTTCACGAGCCTTGAATTTGAAAAGAATCCTGGCCAGACGAAAAGCGGGAACTACCGGGATTCCTACGGAGAAATTAAAGGAAATTGGACGGTTCATACAAGCGTAAACGGCTCAAAAATCATTGCTGATACAAAAGTGTATCCGTTGAATAAAGAAATTCCGATTAACGAAAATGGAATAGAAGGCGTATTGTCGATCAAAGAAGTTCGCGTATCGCCTGTTTCCATTAAAATGCACTATACGTTTACAGCATCAAAAGGAAGCATCCGAGGAGGAACGGATGTCGGTGTAGACATAAAAGACCAAAATGGAAGAAATCTTTCTGAAAGCGGCAGTGGAGGAGGAACAGACAGAGTGATAGAGACGGACGGAGAGTACCGAAATGATAAAGACGTCATTATGCTTAGATTTATTCCATATGTAAGTGATCATGAAAAAGGCTGGTCAAAAGATTTAACTTCAGACGCCTTTAATTTGAAGGTAAACAACAACTAACCAAAATAAAAACCAGATGCCTGCTTAGCGTGCATCTGGTTTTGTATTAGATATCCATTTTATTTAACAAGCGAAGAAACGTCTGTAATTCTTCATCCGTAAAATGGCTAAGCTTTTCACCATATTCTTGGGTGAGTACTTTTTCCATTTCTTCTGCAAACGCTTTTCCTTTATCCGTAATGGATAAGTAGACAACGCGGCGGTCTTTTTGACTGCGTACGCGCGTGACAAATTCTCTTTCCATGAGACGGTCGCTGACGCACGTCATGCTGCTGTTTGAGATGTGCATATGCTCTGCAATCTCAGAAACGATATGATTGCCTTCTTTATACAGCAGGCGAAGCGCTAAAAATTCATTTAAAGGAATATATGATTTTAAAGTGGGGATAACCGATAGCTGCATTTTTTTCGTTTGGTTTCGCATCGTGGAAACCACATTTTGGATAAGTTGATCTCGTGTATTCATAGAGGTTGCATGCTCCTTTTTCCGTTCAAACAATTCTTTTTCTTCTATTGTACCATATTGTACATAAAGAGAAGCGGCAGGTTTTTTAGTGGGAAAAAGAGAAGTAGTACATATCTGTTGCGATAGAAAGGGGATTGAGTGATGGAAAAAGTAATTGAGTTTAAAACGACGCTGCTTCCTTTTGATGGAGCAAAGAAGCTTGTGAACGCAAATAATTCCGAAAGTGACTTATTATACAAGGAATATTATGATCTCGGAGACGGTAAGCAGATGTGTACGCTTGTGTTTGAACGCTATTTTTTCCGCACCGGCGGCAGGGGATCACTAACGATTATTTTAGAAAATGTGTCCGGTCCAAACAAAGTAAAGTGTATTCCTTCAGGAAGCGCAGAAGGAATATTAAATATTGATTGGGGAGCAAGTAAAGATTTTGTAAGATGGGTAGAAAACGCACTCTCATCGTACACGTTAGAAGAACCGCAGAGATAAAGGCAAAGCTGGAGAAGGCAATAAGCTTCTTCAGCTTTTTTTGTGAAGCGAAGGGCGAGTAGAGAAATGAAAAGATGCAAAAGCTACTGTAGAAATAAGAACTTTATGTGGACAATAAGCATTTTTTCTCTTTTTACCGGATAAATGGGTATAATATGAAATTGCAGGAAGACTTCACATTTACATAACAAAGGAGAACAACATAATGAAAAAACTCAGCATCGTATTATTCGTTTTAATGATAGCTATAGTAGGCTGTTCAAAGGCAAATGATTCACGTTCAAAAGAAGTAAAAGGAACGATTGAAGTACCGGAATCCATTCAAGCAAATGAACAAGTCAAGCTTAAAGTCCTTGTGACGCAAGGAGATAAAAAAGTGGAAAACGCCGATGACGTGCAGTTCCAAGTTGAAAAAGAAGGCTACATCAATCAAGAAATGACAAAAGCACCGCACGAAGGAAAAGGTGTATACAGCACGGACTATACGTTTAAAGAAGACGGCGAATATATGATTACCGCTCACGTTACGGTAGACGGTGACATGAAAATGTTTACGAAAAAAGTAGAGGTAGGCAAGTCTAAAGAGTAGTACCTTATATAGCCATTTAAAAAGAGAATGCCTTGTGCATTCTCTTTTTTTTTCATAAGGTCGCTTCTTCAATGTCTTTTACCGTTGACACAAAATGGTTTAATTTTTTAATCATTTCGTTTCTTCCTAGACAGCAAACCAAACGTTAGGAAACTTATGTTAAAATTAGGATAATAATAGTAATCTTGTTCAACTGACTAGGAAGTAAAGTTGAACAAGCCCTTTTTTTCCAAAAAAAGAATATTCTCTTTCCTTAGGGAATTAACAATTGGGGAGGAAAAGAATGAATCATTTTCTGAATCAAATTGCCAAGGACTTAACTAATACGAACGTAGAAAGGTATTGGCCAAATTTTGAACTTATTGCCTATGCATTGTACGACGAAAACAGTGTATTCCTGTTCAATCATCCTAGGTATAATAACATTCCTCCTAAATCATATGAAATTTTAAAACGGGACGAGCAGTTTGTGGGAAATACGCTTATTCTATTTGATGGCTATCCTACTGCTATTGCTGATATGGAACTGTACGATGACTATGAAGGACTTTTTTCGATATTGGTTCATGAATTATTCCACGGAAATCAATATGTAAAAGGGGAAAAACGCTTTCCTGATGAAACGCTGGGAATAACCTATCCCTTAACAAAAGAGAATATAGAAATTCGAAATCGGGAAAGAAAAAATCTTTATAATGCATTGTTAGAAACTGATATCAGTAAAAAGAAGCAGTATTTGAACGAGTTTATCAGCCTAAGGGAAAAAAGGTCAGAAGGAATAAAAGAGCATCTAACATATGAAAATTTAATTAAATCTGTTGAAGGACCTGCGTGGTACGTTGAACTAAAGGCTTTTTCAGAAAAATCTTCGCTCCCTACTGAGTTGGTGTTAAAAAGATATGGGAAAAATCTAATGGACGTGCTGGAATCCACTTCTAATATAAGGCGGAGTTGTTATAGTTCAGGTTTATTTACGTGTTTGCTGCTGGATGAATTGTCACCTGATTGGAAAGAAAGTTTTTTGGGGACTAAAACAACACTATTTGAGTTAATTAAACTTCTTGATATTGCCCCTCGAAAACAGGCAATTGAAGAGATTCAAATAAGCCCGGAAACAGAAGCAGCAGTAAATTTTGCGGTTGAGTCAAGGAAGAAAGAACTTGAAGAATTCGAAGCACAGATAGGAACCCATCTTTTTATCGCAGGAGAAATAATTGCTTTATCTTTTGATCCGATGAATATTGTCCCTTTTGAAGGCAGGTTATTACATAAAAATTATATAAAAGTAAAGATAAATAACCAAGAATATCTTGTCCAACACCCATCTCTTACCTATTGTAAGGATGGGTTAAAAAAGATAAATAAATTACTCATCGTATTAAAGGATAAACCATTGGAAGCTGGTGATTCCCTTTTAATCGCCGGTATTGGAGAAATAAAGGGGCGGTATACAATACAGGAAGATACGATCAATTTGGTAGTTAAGTAGATGCGTTAAAAATTTAAATACATATATGAATGGAGATGCTCGTATGTCTATGGGGATACTTTCTTTAATCACTTTTGTTATCTGGTTTGTAGCCATTCAAGAGTTTTTAAAACCTGAAAAAAATCAGAGTAACCGAAAGATAATGATGTTAACATCCGCAGGCTCCTTGCTGACGTTAGTTTTGACCATTTCACTTTTTCAAACGCTATAAAAATACTTCTAAAAGCGGTTTTTCCTAGGCTATAAGAAGCGGAATAGGGCTCACCTTTCTTTTTTGCTCCGCTTATTCTGCAGAAAAAAAGAAAAAGAAGCATGTGAACTGATGGTTCGCAGGCTTCTTTTTTCATGTTTTTTTGTACGACGATCTTATTTATAAACGCTGGATGGAATTTTAAACGTATGAATGCCGTTAGAATACGGGCCGTACTCATACTCACCAAATATAATGGCAATTCCACCACTTGTGTAGTAAAACTGATCTTCTTTTAAGTTTACAGACTTAAATTCATTAACCCAGAATTGAGCACCTTTTTTATTACGAGCGATCATTTCATTGCGAATATAGTTATTAACTTTATTTAACTTAGTGTTATTGTTAATAATATCCTTTAAGTTGATTTGTCGAGCTTTTAACAAATCGTAGTTATAAGTATCAATCCAAGTGTTGCCGTGAGCGCCGCCAGCGTACGCATCATTCGTAATAGCAACACTTAAAATATTATCTTGGTTGTAAGGTACAGAGTATGTCATATTACGAGAATAAGGACCTGGTGCCCAACCGTTTTTGCGGTCTTCCTTCTCTTGTTCTTTTAGTTCGTTATGTTCTTTTTGTGCTTCCTTAGCAATGTTTAAAAATTTTCGATTATAGCTAGCCTCAAATGGTTTATTGATAAGGCCGGATACCTGCGGATAGCTAATGTTGCTTGCTAAAGATTTCTTCGTAACCGTTACTCCTAATGCTTGAATTTTGTCACTAGGCGCTTTTTCATACTTAATACTTGATGACTTTTGAGCATAGGTACCCTTTGATACCCCATACAGACCACCAAATTTGCTGGACTCAGAATACACGCGGAATACTTGCCCTTTTGTCACTTTTCTAGCTGCTACTAACTTGTTGTTTTTAAGGTTGTAAAGATTCGTGTTCTTTAAAACGGTAACGCGTCCTATTTGCCCTTTAACCAGTTCCTGATTGCCCCACACGACTTTTGCTTCTGCAACTGTTTGCGGAGCAAGCGGTGAGAATAACAAAGCCAAACCTAAAACAACTGCGCTAACCCTTTTGAACCTTTTCATAAAAGCCCCCTAAAGTGATTTTTGTAGGTTTTAAAACTAATCAATACTTTATTTTCAAAAAAACCCATTCACTAGTATAGCATATTTTTACAGTTTTTCACTTTTATCAATTCGTTTTTACTAAATTATTTTTCGACTTGATTCCTCTTATTAAATGATTAAATAAAATAGATCGGCGCACTTTATGCCTTCAGTAGAAATAAGAAAAAACACAGTATTTTATCCTAGACTAAAAAAGTTTCCTGTGGTAAACTTTCGGTATCATGACAAGTGAAAACTGAAAATTTTAAATAAATGATGCTGACATGTTCATTTTTCTGCACCAGCAGAATACCCTATTAAAAATCAACGAGCATATTTTTTTACCTTAAAAGTTGGTCTGATGAAAAAAACATAACCTTAGGTAAAAAATGAGAAGGGACGAAAAATAGATGGCTAGTGTAAATAATTATCCATTGTCTACATTTACGACAGGTGAAACGGTACAGCTAGAGCGAATCGAAATCGAAGGTGCCTTAAAGCGACGCTTGTTAGATTTAGGATTTATTCCAGGAGCAATTATCAAAGTGCTTCAAAAAAGCCCGTTAGGAGATCCTGTTGCTTATCAAGTCAGTCATACAACGATTGGTCTCAGAAAAGAAGAAAGCTCAAAAATTTATGTAAAAAAAGTAGGTGACGACGATGAGTAAGTATCGTATTGCATTAGCGGGAAATCCGAACACAGGAAAAAGTACGTTATTTAATGGATTAACCGGTCTTAAGCAGCATACGGGAAACTGGACGGGAAAAACCGTGGCCAAAGCAGAAGGGACGTTTGAACATCACCAGCAGCTCTACACAATCGTCGATCTGCCTGGAACGTATTCACTTTATTCAAACTCGGCGGATGAAGAAGTAGCGCGTGACTATATTTTATTTGAAAGACCTGACGTGACGGTTGTTGTGGTCGATGCAACGGCGATGGAACGAAATCTTAATCTAGCGCTGCAAGTGATGGAAATGACGGAAAACGTCGTGATTTGCGTGAACTTAATGGATGAAGCAAAGAAAAAAGGAATTGTAATTAACGAAAAAAAGCTCGCTGAATCGTTAGGCGTACCGGTTGTGCCTATATCAGCTCGCAATAAAAAAGGGATTACAAATTTGCTAGATGCGATTGAAGGAGTCGTGCGAGGGCAAGTAAAGCTTAATCCTTACCAGGTGCAGTACACAAAAGAAATTGAAGCGTCACTAAAGGAGCTAGAACCTCAAGTCGCTTCTATTGTGGGAAATCAATTTCCTCTGCGCTGGATTGCTTTACGGGTTCTTGATGGAGACACGTCATTTTTAGAAACGATTCAGCAACGTCAGCAAGACATCAGTCATACAGAAAGGAGGAACAGCGCATATGGGAAATCCGTTAACTCCTGAAAACTCATTAGCAATGGAACAATTAACGCGCTATGCGCAGCAGGAAAAAGAAAAAGATCATCGTTCAAATATGGTCGCAAGTATTTATCAGTCTTCACAGCAAATATGTAAAAAATCAGTTGTGTACCAAGACCGCTCAAAGCTTCAGCGCACAGAAAAGTTAGATAAAGTCTTTACCTCGCCAATTTGGGGATTTCCAATTATGCTTGGCATTTTATCGGTCATCTTTTATATCACCATAGCCGGCGCAAACGTTCCTTCTGGGTTAATCGCACAAGGATTTGGCTGGGCGGAAGGGTATTTAACAGCTTTCTTTCAAGCGATGCATGCGCCGGAATGGCTGCACGGAATTCTTGTACTAGGACTGTTTCGCGGTACCGGATGGGTCATTAGCGTGATGCTGCCTCCAATGGCCATCTTTTTCCCGGTGTTTGCCCTTTTAGAAAACTACGGCTACTTGCCTCGCGTAGCGTTTAATATGGATCGTCTGTTCAAACGAGCAGGCGCACACGGCAAGCAGTCACTGACGATGGCGATGGGATTTGGATGTAACGCCGCAGCGATTATGTCGACGCGTATTATTGAATCGCCGCGTGAACGTATGATGGCGATTTTAACAAATAACTTTGTTCCGTGTAACGGCAGATGGCCTACGCTGATTTTGTTAGCTTCTTTATTTATGGCAACAGGCTTTACAGGAAGCGCTAAAACTTTCGTAACGGCGCTTGTGGTAGTCGGAACGGTGTTATTTGGAATTGTTGTGACGCTGTTCGTATCATGGGCACTGTCTAAAACGGCGCTGCGCGGAGTACCAACACACTATACGCTAGAGCTCCCGCCTTACCGTAAGCCAAAATTTGTAGATACAATTGTGCGTGCGACGCTGGATAAATCGCTGTTTGTGTTAAAACGCGCAATTATTGTTGCAGCACCCGCAGCGGTGTTAACGTGGGTATTGGCTAATATCTATATCGGTGACACAAGTATTTTAATGCACTTCGTTCAGTTTCTTGATCCGTTCGCTAAGTCGCTGGGGCTAGACGGGTATATACTAGCTGCTTTTATCATTGGCTTGCCAGCTAATGAAATTGTTGTACCAGTTCTACTGATGGCGTATTTATCAACGGGTTCATTAATTGAAATTGAAGATGCGACTCGACTGAAACAAATTTTCCTTGATCACCACTGGACGTGGCTAACGGCTCTTAATATGATGCTGTTTTCGCTCCTGCATTTTCCATGCGGAACGACGCTTGTGAATATTTATAAAGAAACCAAAAATGTCAAGTGGACGTTTCTTGCTTTTGCGATTCCAACAGTGATTGCGATTGGGGTTACGTTTGCGGTTGCTCAAGTGGTAAAAGCATTCAATCTTATTTAAATATGATATAAAAGTGCAGGGCTTTGCAAAAAGCCCTGTATTTTTTATGAGTAGTCAATGAGATAAAGAGTATGATAGGGTGAACTTGATTGCTATTTGTTAGGTTAAATGGTAATTTGTATGATGTAGATTCATTTCGTGTACAAGAGAAATTAATAGACAAAACGTGCAGATAGATTGCTAAAAGGGGACTGACTGTGGGGTTATTTTTCAGCAAAACAAATTCAAAAAAAGCTAATAAGTATCAAACAAGGCTATACTCTTGTTTCACCATTCTTATCATAGTGAATGTGATTAACAGCTGGTTTCTCGATTGGCTTTGGCTTTATATCACCACAAGTAGCGTTCTTGTTATACTAGTGATATTCCTGCTCAAAACACCTAAACGTGATTTAGATGAAGAGTGGAAGCAGCTAGAAATAGAGAAAGACGAGGCTTTTGAAAATAAAGTCAATCTTTTGATTCGAAATGGCAGAAGAGACGTTGATGTTATTAAATATATACGTAAAGAAAAAAATCTTGGTTTGCTTCCTGCGAAGCAGTATTTTGATCGAATTAAAGCGTCAAGTGAATAATAAAAAACGACCTCTGGTAAGACGAGGTCGTTTTCAGTTACAGGCAAATGGAACCCTGCGATGTCTCATGTTAGATTAAAATACGTCCAAAATAGCTAGTAAAAGGAGAGAGAAATATGCTCATACTTTATGATGAGCTGTACGGGAAATTTGAAGCAGACGGCGTTCTTTTAGAACTCATTCAAAGTGATCCCGTACAGCGTTTAAAAGGAATTTATCAAGGCGGAGCGAGCCGGTTTGTAAATAAAAAATGGAATACTACTCGATATGATCATTCCGTTGGTGCGATGATGCTTGTACATAGGCTAGGAGGCTCTTTGGAAGAGCAAATAGCGGCTTTATTACATGATGTTTCACATACGGCATTTTCTCATGTGATTGACTATGTTTTGGAACAAAAAGAAGAAAATTATCATGAAACGATTTACGAACAAATTGTGACCGGGTCATCTATTCCTCCTATTTTAAAAAGCGCCGGTTTAAACTGGCGAGATATCTTGCTTGATGAAAGCCAGTGGACGCTGCTCGAACAGAACGCTCCGCACTTATGCGCTGACCGCGTGGATTATACGCTGCGGGATTTGTACGTATGCGGGGAGATTACTTTACAAGAAGTGCATGCTTTTTTGGATCAGCTTGTCGTATTTAATGGACAAATGGCATGCAGTAATTTAGCAGCGGCAGAGTGGTTTGTGGATGCTTACTACAAAGAAGTGATTGGCTTTTTTATGAATCCGCTTAATATGTTTGGAAATCATCAGCTGACGGAAATTATCAAGCTCGCTTTGCAAAAAGATATTTTATCTATAGAAGATTTTTTAAAGCAGGATGACGATGTGGTTCGGTTGCTGAAAAATGCTGGAGATAGCAGCATTGAAGGGATGTTATCTGCTCTTTTTAACAGCAAAGTACAAAAAGGCACTGCTTCTTGTTATGATGTTCACCAAACGACAAAAATGCGGTGGGTTGATCCTCTTATTATTGGTTCAGATGGAGCGACTCCCGTATCTCAGTTATCACTTACCGCTAAAAGAGTAATAAAAGACGCAAAACAAAGGATAGAAAAAGGAGTATATCTCAACATTCAGGCTCCGTTATAAAGGGAATCAGTACACAAAGAAAGGGATGCATAATAATGTGCATCCCTTTCTCTCATAAGAAGTTTTATAGACCTCTAAAGAAGCCTTTTCTTAACGAACTTCATCGCGCTTCGCAGTTAATTCTTTAATCGTTTCTCCTTCAACTAGCACAGGCTGATAGTAGGTTTCGTTTGGCAAATCTTTTTTGCCCTGCAGCTTTTTAATAATCCAATCCGCCGCATCGTGTCCCAATTGTTCCTGCGGATGGGTTAACGTTGTTAAATTAATCGTTGCATTTTTAGCGATGTACGAATTATCTTGACCAATAATTGACAACTTGTCCGGAATGGAAATGCCAAGCTGTCTGCATACATTTACAACTTCTAATCCGACTTCATCGTTATAGCAGACAAGAGCCGTCATTTCGTCCTGATTTTCAGTAAGAAATTCTTTTAAATTAGCATACAAATCAAGCTTAGTTTCGGTGTTAAAAGACAAAATATGCTCAGGCTGAAAGCGGAGCTTTGCTTCACCAAGCGCTTTTATGTAGCCTTTCATTCGGTACTTTCCTTGCAGGTCATCCATTTTTGCGATAAGCCCAATTTGTGTATGTCCTTTTGAAATTAATTCATTTGTGGCAAGGTAGCTTGACTGAACGTCGTCTAGACAAAAAAACGGAACGTCCAATTCTTCGTAGTAAGCGTTAATCATTGTAAACGGAACGTCTTGTTCTTTGAATGATAAATAATACGAGATGTTTGGATTGTACAAATTACTTTTTGTAGGCTCAACAATTAAGCCGTCTACTCCGTAGGAAAGCATCATTTCTAACGCTTTTTTTTCTTGTTCCACATCATTATTCGTGCTCGCCAGCAGCAGCGAATAATTATCTTTATTTAACCTGCTTTCAATTCCGCGAATAATAGAAGGGAAAATATAGTCGGAAATATACGTGGTAATTACACCGATTGTTTTGTTGGCAGAAGCCCCGCTAGATTTGGATTGATACTGATTGCTCACATAGGTGCCAGATCCTTTTTCGCTTCTTAAAAATCCTTCATTCGACAGCTCTAAAATGGCTTTTCGAACCGTATGTCTGCTGACACCATACGTTTCTTGCATGGCCGATTCAGTCGGGATTTGTTCGCCGATGCTGTAATCGCCTGAAAGAATTTTGCTTTTTATATCTTCAATAATCACCTGATATTTTGGCTTCATGTTTTCACTTCTTTCGTAGTTGTATACATTCAACTTTTTTATGTGTAAAATTTGTATGGACATATTTTATCATGAACGTGAATAAATGAAAAGATTTCCTTGGTTTTTAATCGAAAGGGAAACGATTTAAGGATTGGATACCGGCTTTTTAAAAGTTCAAGAAGGGAAGAGTAGGGTGTTTTGAATATTTGTGTGCATATATAATTTTTATGTTGACAAATGTACGTACAAATAAATATACTTAAGTTGTTAACAAATTCAAACAGCGTTACACAAAATAGAAAGCGCTTCCTTGCTGCTATAGGTATTGTTATAGCTATCAGAAAGGAGATTAAATGTGAAAACAACTCAAGAAAGCATAAAACAAGCAATTGTTAAAGGGAAAATGTCTCTTGGAATTGAACTTGGATCTACTCGTATTAAAGCGGTGCTGATTGATGAAAACTTTGAAACGGTCGCATCTGGAAGTTATGAATGGGAAAATCTCTTAGAAGACGGTTTTTGGACGTACAACTTACTCGATATTATTACAGGTTTGCAAAGTGCTTACCGTGAAATGAAGCAAGAAGTAGAACGAAGCTACGGAATCACGATTCGAACAGTTGGCTCCATCGGCGTTTCAGCTATGATGCACGGATATATGGCGTTTGATAAAACGGGTGAGCTGCTTGTTCCGTTTCGAACGTGGCGTAATGCAACAACAAGCGCAGCAGCAAAAGAATTAACTGAACATTTCCAATTTAATATTCCTGAACGATGGAGCATTGCGCATCTCTATCAGGCAATTATCAATCAAGAAAAACATCTGCCGCGCATCCATTACATAACAACGCTAGCCGGCTATATTCACTGGCTGCTGACGGGCAGTAAATCGCTTGGCATTGGAGATGCTTCGGGAATGTTTCCAATTGATGAACGCACGCAAAATTACAGTGAAGATATGATGAAGCAGTTTGATGAGCTCATTTCTTACAAAGGATATCCGTGGCAACTATCAGATATTCTGCCTGCAGTTCATACTTCAGGCGAGCAAGCAGGTACATTAACAGCCATTGGGGCTAGTATTTTAGATCAATCAAAAAATTTGCAGCCGGGCATTCCGTTTTGTCCTCCAGAAGGAGATGCGGGAACGGGAATGGTGGCGACAAACAGCGTAAGAAAACGCACGGGAAATGTTTCGGTAGGAACGTCCGTTTTTGCGATGATTGTCCTAGACAAAAAGCTTGCAAACGTTTATCCAGAAATTGATTTAGTTACTACGCCAAGCGGCAGTCCAGTTGCCATGGTTCATGCGAATAACTGCTCAAGCGACTTAAACGCCTGGCTCGGATTGTTTCGTGAATTTTCGGAGGCGATGGGGCAAAAAATAGAGTCGGATAAATTATTCGAAGTGATGTTAAATAAAGCGCTAGAAGCTGATCCTGATGGAGGGGGCTTGCTAAGCTACGGTTATTTCTCAGGTGAAAATATTACCGGAGTAGAAAGTGGACGTCCGCTATTTGTCCGTTCAGCAAAAAGCAATTTTAATCTAGCAAACTTTATGCGTACACATCTTTTTACAGCTTTTGGCGCTTTAAAAATAGGGATGGATCTTTTAGTCAAAGAAGAAAACGTAAAGATTCACAGTATTTTAGCGCACGGAGGATTATTTAAAACGCCGGTAGTCGGTCAGAAAATGATGGCAGCGGCAATCAACACGCCTGTTTCCGTCATGGACACAGCTGGAGAAGGCGGCGCGTGGGGAATGGCTATTCTTTCTTCTTATATGCTCAATAAAAGTGAGAATGAAAGTTTAGAAGATTTCTTGGATGATAAAGTCTTTAAAGAAGTGACCGCACAAGAAATTTATCCTGACGAACTCGACGTAAAAGGATTTGAAGCATTTATTAAAAGATATAAAAAAGGGCTAGTGATTGAAAAAGCAGCCGCAGAGCACCATAGCGAAGAACGGGAGGAGTTAGTGTGCTAGATAAATTAAAAGAAGAAGTATTTCAAGCAAATGTCGATTTGCCAAAACACGGACTGGTCAAGTACACGTGGGGAAATGTAAGTGCCATTGATCGAGACAGCGGTTTGTTTGTGATTAAACCAAGCGGTGTGACGTACGAGAAAATGACGGCGCAAGACATGGTAGTCGTTGATTTAGATGGCCGCGTGGTAGAAGGTGAGCTTAATCCGTCATCTGATACGCTGACACATGCGGTACTCTATAAACATTATCCGCAAATTGGCGGTATTGCCCATACGCATTCAACGTGGGCGACCATTTGGGCTCAAGCAGGGCTTGATGTGCAGGCAATGGGAACGACTCATGCCGATACCTTCTATGGTTCCGTACCGTGCGCACGCTTTTTGACCGAAAAAGAAGTGAATGACGGATATGAAGTGGAAACGGGCAAGGTGATTATCGAAACATTTGAAGAGCGCGGCTTAGATGTGTTAGCGGTTCCTGGTATTTTACTTCAAGGGCACGGGCCGTTTACGTGGGGAAAAGATGCCAAATCGGCGGTAATGAACAGCGTCGTACTAGACGAAGTATCCAAAATGAACTTCTTTACACAAAAATTAAACGGGCTGGCTGAAGAGCTGCCGCAGCGTATATTAGACAAACATTATTTACGAAAACACGGACAAAATGCGTATTACGGGCAAGGACAATAAAAGACTTACATACAGAAAAGGGGATTATCATGTTAAAAACAGCTCAAAAAGAATTTTGGTTTATTGTTGGTTCACAGCATCTTTACGGAAAAGAAGCACTAGCAGAAGTTAAAGCACACGCGCAAAGCATGACTGATGCTTTAAATGAAAGCGGTGTCTTGCCTTATCCGATTGTTCTGCAAGATTTAGCTGTGAGTGCTGATACAATTACAAGCATGATGAAAGAAGTGAATTACCGAGATGAAGTTGCCGGTGTAATCACGTGGATGCATACGTTCTCGCCTGCAAAAATGTGGATTCGCGGTACCAAGCTACTGCAAAAACCGCTGCTTCATTTGGCAACACAATTTAACGAAAGCATTCCTTGGGAAACGATTGATATGGATTTTATGAACTTGAATCAGTCCGCTCACGGTGATCGTGAATATGGCTTTATCAACGCGCGTTTGAACAAGCAAAATAAGATCGTAGTAGGCTACTGGGAGCGCCCCGACGTACAGCAGCAAATTGCACAGTGGATGGACGTGGCCGCTGCTTATAACGAAAGCTTCAACATTAAAGTTGCGCGTTTCGGTGACAATATGCGCAACGTCGGCGTAACGGAAGGAGACAAAATTGAAGCACAAATTCAATTTGGCTGGACGGTTGACTACTTCGGAATCGGTGACCTTGTTCAATATGTAAATGCCGTTACAGAAGAAGAAATCAATGATTTGTTTGCTGAATATGCCGACGCGTACGAATTTGTCTACGGTGATTATTCTGCAGAAGACTGGGAGTCTAGCGTAAAAGTACAGGCAAGCTATGAAATTGCGATTAAACGTTTTCTAGATGAAGGAGGCTACAGCGCCTTTACGACTAACTTTGAAGATCTATACGGTATGAAACAGCTTCCTGGTCTAGCCGTACAGCGTTTGATGGCACAGGGATACGGATTTGCCGGTGAAGGAGACTGGAAAACAGCCGCGCTTGACCGCTTGCTTAAAGTAATGAGCCGTAATCAGTCAACGGGCTTTATGGAAGACTACACGTATGAATTAGCACCCGGACGTGAGTCAGTGCTTCAATCACACATGCTTGAAGTAGACCCGACGCTAGCCGTAAACAAGCCAAAACTAATCGTTTCTCCGCTAGGTATTGGTAACCGCGAAGACCCAGCCCGCTTAGTGTTTGACGGTAAACAAGGAGAAGGCGTAGTCGTTTCCATGGCTGACTTCGGTACGCATTACAAGCTGTTAATTAACGAAGTATCGGCATTTGAGCCGGAAGTTCCAGCTCCAAATCTTCCGGTAGCGCGCGTGCTTTGGAACATTAAGCCGAACTTCCAAGACGGCGTTAAAGCGTGGATTGAAAACGGAGGAGGCCATCATACGGTTCTTTCATTAAATTTGACGACGGATCAAATCGTCAGCTATGCAAAGCTTGTTGATCTAGAGTACGTCATTATTAAGTAAGCATTCACATTTCCGAGGGAGCGCTGCTTCCTTGGAAGTGAAAATATAGCGTTAGTAAAAGAACGCCGTTTTTAAGAATAAATGAAAGCGTTTTAAATTTGTGTGGTAGGGAGCAAAACTAAGACAATACAAAGGGGATCTATAATCATGAGTAAAGTATCAAGTAAGTTTATCTTCTTCTTCGGCTCATTTGCCGGTATTTTATTCGGTTATGATATTGGAATTATTGCTGGTGCAGAAGGTCATATCCGTGAAGCGTTTCATTTAAGTCCGCTCTGGCTGGGAATTGTGGTTTCGTCGCTAATGGGAGGAGCCATTATCGGTTCCATTTTAAGCGGATTATTAGGCGATAAGTTTGGACGAAGAAAGTTAATTTTAATTTCGTCTATCATCTTTCTTTTAGGCTCCATCGGTTCCGCGATTGCACCAGAGGAAATTACGTTAACGATTGCGCGCGTCTTTTTAGGTACAGCAGTAGGAACGGCTTCTTCGTTAGTTCCTGCCTATATGTCAGAAATCGCACCTGCACATATTCGCGGAAAGCTTTCAGGTTTAAATCAGCTAATGATTGTAATTGGATTATTATTAAGCTATATCGTAGCCTTTATTTTTGAGCCGGTTCCAAACAGCTGGCGACTTATGCTTGGCAGTGCCGGTATTTTTGCGATCGTTTTATGCATCGGAATGATCAAGCTTCCGGAGTCACCTCGCTACTTAATTAAAAACGGAATGGCAGATAAAGCGCGTGAAGTACTGCGCACGCTTCGTTCCTCAGCAGCTGAAGTCGAAGCTGAAGTATCTGAAATTGAAAGCGTAGCTGTGCATGAACAATCAGGCATTAAACAGCTGTTTCAGAAAAAGTTTCGTCTAGCTTTAATTATCGGTGTCGGAATGGCAACTTTTCAGCAGATTCAAGGCTCAAACTCAATTGTTTATTATGCAACAAGCATTGCCCGTCAAGTTGGTTTAGCGCCACAGGTAGCTGCTGGTTTTACGGTCATTGTTGGGGTAATCTTTGTCGTGACAACACTTATTTTTCTGCAGTTTGTTGATAAATTCAACCGCCGTACCATTCTTACAATTGGCGGAGCGGGAATGGCTCTTTCCTTTTTCACACCGGCTATTCTTGGAGCAGTAGGCGTTAATGAATCCGTCGTGAACTGGGTTACGTTAATTGCACTTTGCTGCTTTATCCTGTGCTATGCGTTTTCTTGGGCGCCGCTTACGTGGATCATTGTAGGAGAAATTTTCCCGCTTTCTGTACGCGGAATCGGTGCTGGGATTTCATCTGCTTTTAACTGGACAGGATCGCTTGCAGTAGGGCTTGTATTCCCAATTTTAGCTGATCAGTTTAGTTTGGGCGTTATCTTTTCAACGTTCGGGATCATTTGTATTCTCGGATTATTCTTCATACGTTTTGTAGTTGTTGAAACAAAAGGACGCAGCCTAGAGCAAATTGAAACGGACATGGCAGCTCGTTCTGAAAGAAATTCTTTAAGTCCGGTTGAGCGTAATAAATATGTTTGATTGTCGTAAATGTTTTAATTGTAAGGTGCTGAGATAAAAGTATTTTAGCTGAAGTGAAAAACGAACCACTAATCAAAGTGTTTGATTAGTGGTTCGTTTTTTTATGGTGAACGCAGGTTTCAGCTGTTTCATTTCTTCTAGCAGTTGATTGGAGAGCAAGGCGAAGCCTTGCACGGAAATCAACTGCGGGGCAACAAGCGATTCAGCTCATGTATCCCATTTGCCTTTAGATTAGATTCATTTCGTTATGTCTCAACCTCTTTTGGGAAACCGTACGAAACCTTGTAGCAGAAGGCTCAGTCAAACGTTATAATAGATAATGAATGATGATATATTCTCTATATTTGTCATATATTTGTATTACATATGTAATTGAAGAAAAACATTCACTTGATATACTGTTTAATGACTTAACTTTATCTCAAAATTTACAGTGAAATGCCTGTTTATAGAGGCTTAGAACATACACAGCAAATGGAGGAGCTACAATGGCAAACGAAAAGATGCAAGAAGGACTTGATCGTTTTATTAAGGAAGATTTAAATGACCTTTTAGGTAGACTGTTCCCTTTAATGGATCGTGAGTGTGCTGAGGAAAAGAGAAAGCTTATCGAAACAGCGGTAGAGTACATTTATTCGTCAGGATATCACCAAGGAGCAAAAGACTTGATCGAAACACATCGAAAAGATGATTACAAATTGTTAAGGCAAAAATTAGCGTCAACGCCTCCTAAAAACTAATTTTTTTGAAATTTCTTTTGACAACATAAATGTAAGGTGTTAAGATGACTCTACATTCAAAATATTATAAATAATTAAAACTCTTATTGAGAGAGGCGGAGGGACTGGCCCTGTGAAGCCCGGCAACCATTTAACAGTCTTGTTGAAAAGGTGCTACATCCTGCAAAGCGTACAGCTTTGAAAAATAAGAGAGGATTTCATAGATACTATGCCTCTCTATTCATGATAGAGAGGCTTTTTATTTTATGTGAATATGTTTTGAATGAACAATTTTATAAAAATGCATCAGGTGCTGTGTAACGAATGTACGCAGCTTAAAAGGGAAGACCGGTGAAAAGCCGGCGCGGTCCCGCCACTGTAATGGGGAGCAACTTATTAACCACTGTTTCATGTTGAAATGGGAAGGGGTAGGAAGCGATGAACCTAAGTCAGGAGACCTGCCTGTTGTATGCACTTAAGCTCTACGGGATATAGAGAGGAGTGAGGAATACGTGTTGAGAAAAACAGGCTGTCTCAACCTTAGTTAAGTATGCGTATCATCTCTCTTTTCATTTCGAAAAGAGAGATTTTTTAGTTTACCGATAAAAAATATACAGGGAGTGGAAAAAATGAGCAGTGTAAAAAGTTCAAACGTAGGTTATCCAAGAATTGGTGAAAAACGAGAATGGAAAAAAGCGCTTGAGCAGTTTTGGGCAGGAAAGCTGGAAAAAGATATCTTTCTTCAGGAAATTGAAGCTCTTCGTCTAGGGCATCTAAAAAAACAGCGTGATGCAGGAATTGAATTAATTCCAGTCGGTGATTTTAGCTTATACGATCACGTGTTAGATACAGCCGCTATGTTTGGTTTAGTGCCAAAGCGCTTTGATTATGACGGAGGCCCGGTATCGCTTGAAACGTATTTTGATATTGCGCGAGGAACAAAAGGTGCGGTAGCCTCTACGATGACAAAATGGTTTAACACAAATTATCACTATATCGTACCGGAGCTTGAGGAATGTACGCCGGCACTTGTAGAAAATCGCCCGCTTCAATTTTACAAAGAAGCAAAACAGAAGCTGAATATTGAAGGTAAGCCCGTGATTTTAGGTCCAGTAACATTTGTGAAGCTGTCAAAAGGATATAAAAAAAGTGAGTTTAAAGAAGCAGTTGAACAATTTGTTCCGCTTTATGCAACTATCTTAGCGGAGCTGCAGGCAGAAGGCGTAGAGTGGGTGCAGATAGATGAGCCAATTTTAGCTACAACGCTATCAAAAGAAGACCTGGCGCTGTACAAAGAAGTCTATCAAACTTTGAAAAAAGCGGCACCGAATGTAAAAGTCATTTTGCAAACGTATTTTGACAGCGTTGATCACTATAAAGAAGTTGTGTCTCTTCCTGTTGAAGGAATCGGCTTAGATTTTGTACATGACCGAGGAGAAAATCTCACTGCGCTTAATAAATATGGTTTTCCAACGGATAAAGTGCTGGCAGCGGGAGTGATTGACGGACGAAACATTTGGCGTGAAAATTTGGACGAACAGCTTTTAACGATCAGTGAAATTGAAGAAGCCGTATCAAAAGATCGTTTGATTCTGCAGCCTTCATCGAGTTTATTACATGTTCCTGTCACGGTAAAAAATGAAGAAACCATTGAGCCAGTGTTAAAAAATGCGCTGTCTTTTGCAGATGAAAAGCTAAAAGAAATCACGCTTTTAACAAAAGCGGTGCAGCAAGGAAAAGAAAAAATAGAAGAAGAAATAAGCGTAGGCAAACAAGCGATTCAAGCATTAAATGGATCATCTTTTCGAAATCATCAAGACGTGCAAAAAGAGCTGAAGCAGCTGCACAGCTATAAAGCAGAGCGACAAGCGCCGTTTGACGTACGTCAATGCGTTCAGCAAGAAGCTTTTCAACTGCCGCTTCTTCCCACGACAACGATTGGAAGCTTCCCGCAAACAAAAGAAGTGCGAAAAGAGCGTCTAAAGTGGCGTAAAGGCGAGTTAAGCGATGAAGCATATGAAGCGTACATTAACGATGAAATCAAAAAATGGATTGAAATTCAAGAAAACATCGGCTTAGATGTCCTTGTGCACGGAGAGTTTGAGCGTACGGACATGGTTGAGTACTTCGGTGAAAAATTAGGAGGCTTTCAGTTTACGAAGTTTGGCTGGGTGCAATCTTACGGTTCTCGCTGCGTGAAGCCGCCGCTTATTTACGGAGATGTATCGTATGAGCAGGCGATGACGATCAAAGAAACGGTCTACGCACAGTCTCTAACAAATAAGCCGGTTAAAGGAATGCTGACGGGTCCGATTACGATTTTAAATTGGTCGTTTGTGCGTGATGATATCCCGCGCTACGACGTCGCAAATCAAATTGCGCTTGCTCTTAGAAAAGAAGTAGAAGCACTTGAAAGTCAGGGCATTTCAATGATTCAAGTAGATGAACCGGCGCTGCGTGAAGGACTGCCGTTAAAACGAGAAAACTGGAACAGCTACTTAAACGCTGCGGTGTATGCGTTCAAGCTAGCAACGGTATCGGTGCAAAACGAGACGCAAATTCACACGCATATGTGCTATTCAGAATTCGAAGAGATTATTGATGCCATCAAAGCGCTTGATGCCGACGTGATTTCCATTGAAACGTCTAAAAGCCACGGTGAATTAATTTATGCGTTTGAAAAACATACGTACAATCAAGGAATCGGACTTGGCGTGTATGATATCCACAGCCCGCGCGTACCGAAGCTTGAAGAGCTTCAGCGAAACATTGACCGCGCTCTGCAGGTACTTGATCCTGCATTGTTTTGGATTAATCCCGACTGCGGCCTTAAAACAAGAGGAATCAGCGAGACGGTTGAAGCTTTAAAAGTGATGGTTGAGTCTGCAAAACAAACCAGACAAAATTTATTACAAAACGTTTAATGATAAGAAATTAAAGACCAAGCAGTGTAACCGCTACACTGCTTGGTCTTATGGGATTTTAAAAGGCCAAAAATATCCATTGACACTTCCCGTACATTTTTGTATCTTTTTAAAGGTGTTTTTAAAATCAGGGAGGTACAACATGAGTAACAACAGCACGCAGCACGTTAAAATTGTAACAGCGGATCCATCAGCGCTAGGTCTATTCGGACTTGCCATGGTAACACTTGTTGCATCGTTTCAAAAGCTTGGGGTAACCGATGGTGTTTCATTGGTATTGCCATGGGCGATTTTTTTAGGCGGAATAGGACAGTTAATCGCGTCTATGCAAGATTTCAAACATAATAATACCTTCGGCGCAACTGCTTTTGGTGCCTTCGGGTTATTTTGGCTAGGTGTAGCTATGACATGGCTTATTCAGCTTGGAGCATTTGGGGAAGCGCTCGCAAAAGAAGCGGATCCGAAGCAGCTCGCATTTGCTTTTGTCGGCTACTTGATTTTCAGCGTTTTTATGACAGTTGGAGCAATGGGCACTCATAAAGTATTATTTATTATTTTTGTGTTAATCGATTTCTTATTCATTGGATTATCGCTAAGTACATTTGGTGTGGCATATGAGTACACGCACTTACTAGCAGCAGTGTCAGAGCTATTGATTGCTCTGTTTTCATTCTATGGATCTGCAGCGGCTGTATTAAATACTCACTACGGTCGAGTTGTGCTTCCGGTGGGCAAGCCGTTTGGTGCATTTATCAAATAATCAAGACGTTAATTAAAAAGCGAAGTAGGGTTGAATTCTGTATGATGCAGAGGTCAATCCTTTTTTGTTTGGGCGTTTTTATATATAGTAGAAAGAGATAGTTATATGTAATAGAAGCTTTTAGAGAAAAAAGAGAAATACATAATGAGAGGAAACGTTCCAATGATTATAAGACAAGTGGATGAAAAAGATTTAAATCAATTAATTACGTTAGAAAACAAAGGCTTTACACCCGAAGAAGCTGCCTCAAAAGATGCATTTATCACGCGGATCAAAACCATTCCTGATACGTTTATCATCGCCCAAGAAAATGAAGAAATAATCGGATATGTGAACGGTCCCGTCATTTCAGCTCCGTTTATTACGGATGATTTGTTTGAAAAAACGATTTCGAACCCTGAGACAGGCGGTCATCAAAGTATTTTAGGTATCGTTGTAAATCCTAAGCATCATCACAAAGGAATTGCCAGTATGCTGTTAAGAGAATTTGAAAAACAAGCGCGGAACAAACAGCGCTTAACGATTACCTTAACGTGCAAAGAAGAATTGATTCCGTTTTACGAAAAAAACGGATATGTGAATCAAGGCGTTGCCGAGTCTCAGCATGCAGGCGTCCAGTGGTTTAATATGAGTAAGAAGCTTTAATGTTACTACTATGAATTGCTTGTTACACCGCTAATGATTTCCGTGCAAGGCTTCGCTTTCCGCGGGCGGCCGCTGAGCCTCCTCGTCGCTTGCGCTCCTGCGGGGTCTCACCTGTTCCGCTTTTTCCCGCAGGAGTCTTCGCCTTGCCCTCCAATCATCAGCTAGAAGCACCTGCATACACGAAACCTACGTTTACCATACCCATAAAAAATTAGCACGAGGTGAATTCTTAATCAAACTCGTTCGCATTGTCCTTCAACTAACCTACTTGTTCTAACCTCTATTTCAGTTATGTAAAAGACTCTACTTTGTCAAACATATTTGACAGTAACAAGAAAAATAATATAAGATATGGATGTAAAAAGTTTTTTACATTTTAGAGATGAGTGATGAATGGTGGAAAATCGAATTAAAGAACTGCGTAAAATCAAACGGATGTCTCAAGACGAACTGGCAAAAGTATGCGGCGTATCGAGACAAACGATTAATGCAATTGAAAACAATAAGTATGATCCAAGCTTGACCCTTGCTTTTCAGCTGGCTGAGGAGCTGGGAGCAACGGTAGATGAGCTGTTTTTATTTAGAAAATCATGATTTAGTTGAAAAGGAGAAGATAATGTGAAAGTAAAAAAAGCGGATGAAATGGAAAAGTTTGAAATTAAGCAAGCGGCGCGAAACGGCTTTTTATTTTATACGGTAGCGCTGTTAATTTGGTCCTCCTATGATTTTATTAAAACCGGTGAAAGAGGCTGGGAAGCCACAATTTTACTAGTAGGAATATGCGTATATTTTTGGACCCTCGTTTATTACAAGCGAAAAGTACATAGCTAATAAGCGAATAAGAAATCAAATATAGTTTGATCGCTTTATATAAAAGATTTACAGAGCAACGGTGGTGAAATGAATGAAAAATCGAGCTGCCGGAGTAGCTCTTACAAGTATGGGCATGTTACTGTTGATGGTAACGTTAGTACTTCCTGTTCCGGGATTAACGTATAGTTTACTTGTAGGAAGCAGCATTCTACTAAAAGGCTGCGGAACAGGAGGAATAAAAAGGTGTATCACGTGAATGCAGCGTGATGTAGAAAAGGAGGTTCCTTTTGAAAAAAAGAACGATTATTATAGCTGCACTTTTATTTATCGTCGTATTTTATTTTACATATACCGGGCAAGCCTATCAGTTAAAAGACGTCATAAAAGTAGATGAAGCAAACGTTACGCGTATTGAAATAGATACGGACGAAGGAAAACGTGTAGTAGATGATAAAAAAGAGATAAAGCAAATCGTACATTCTTTGGCAAAAGTAGAAGTAAAAAAAAGCAAGGAGCTCGACCCAAAGTTTGACCAGGCTTACTGGGTAAAAATCGTTGAAAACGGAAAAGATGCGTATGGTTTGACGATTTACGATGATGATTACATAAAAGCGTTTAACTTTGAAGATAAAAAGCAGGCGACATATACGATTGTTAAAGATCAAAAAGTAGATGTTAAAAAGCTGTTTTCAACTAAATAAACGTGAAATAAGTTTTCTCAAGCCTACTAAAAAAGACAGCCTGCGCTGTCTTTTTTTATAAAAATAATAGATTGAAAATTATGACTATTCAAAGCGGAATTAATCCTTGCCTATATAATTAATAAATGATTGAATTAGGTCAATATCAGGGTTAACCAATAGTGCTGGAAGAAGGCCGAATGTTAATAATACAAGAACGTTTGATCCAATAAAGATGCGAAGTGCTTTTTTGATTTTCATGATATTTCCTCCCTTTTTTATATTTTCGTATAAAAAGAGAAAAAAATCAATAGAAATGTGACGAAATTGTGAACTTTTTGTCTAATAGTTCCTGCTAGATTATAAAAACCCCTCTCTATACTAGATAAAGAGGGGGCATAATAAGTCATAAAATATGTAGAAACATTAAAAGTACATGCGCAGATTCCCAATAAACCGGTAAAGAAAGTAGCATGAAAAACCAATTAAGATACACCCAGCTGCAATAGAAACCCATTTGATATAAAGCTGATTCAGCACTTTTCTAGTTCCAGAGACAATCGTCATTAAGCCTAAGTCATGAATTAAAATCCCTGTTAATATCCCCGCAGCAATTACTAGGAAATGAAAAGAGTGAGAGGATTGAAGCGAATTTGTCAGCACCGTCCCAAACACGCTCAGCCAAAAAATGAGATTGCTAGGAGAAATCGCAACAAAGATTCCGTTCACATAAGAAGATGCAAAGGACTTTTTTACCTGTTCTCCAGGAGCCGTTATGTCATGATCCGCGTGTCTAATGCTGTCATAGCCAATGTAAAGTAAAAAAAGCGCTCCTATAAGCCACATCATAAGCTGGATAAAAGGAGCCGATAAAACAGAAGCCAGTCCAGAGTAAAGAAGCACAATTAGTAATAAATCAACCGTCATTCCTCCGAGTCCAACAACCCATCCGTGAAGAAACCCGTTTTTTAAACCTTGTTTTGTCATTTCAATCGTCACCGTACCAACGGGAAGGGCAATCGAAAGACCAAGCAGCACATTTGCTAAAAATAACGTCACCAAAAACAAAACCTCTTTCAATCTCGTATCTACTAACATTTTCCGTCTAAGTGATCTTTCATTATATAAAAATATGTAATAAAATTCAATATTATGTATAAAAAAACATGATGAATATAAGAGGAGGAAAAAGTAAATGAAATTGATTTGTGAATCGTTGGAAAAAGAAGACTACACGCAAGAACTTCCAGAAGTGAACTTTACACATCCTTTGATTCAACAAAAGGTACGTGAACTCAAAAGCAGCTTGCCTCATTCTCCCCTAGCGTACATAAAAAAAGCCTATGAGTTTGTGAGAGATGAAGTATCTCATTCCTGGGATATTCAAAGCAAAATCATCACGAAAACCGCTTCAGAGGCTGTAAAAGAAAAGGAAGGAATTTGTTACAGCAAGTGTAATCTATTAGCCGCTTTGCTGCGTGCAGAAGGGATTCCTGCAGGCTTTTGTTATCAAAGGCTGATACTTGGAGATACGATAGACACAGGCTACTGTATTCATGCCTTAAATGCAGTTTACATTAAATGTGAAGAGAGATGGATTCGATTAGACGCGAGAGGAAATAAAGAAGGAGTGCAGGCCGACTTTTCGCTAAAAAAAGAAAAACTGGCTTTTCCAGCGAATTCTATACGGGGTGAAATTGACTACCCAGTTATTTATACAAAACCTCATAAAAAAACAATGGACGTGTTGTCGCAGTACGAAGACTGCTTAGATATGTATTTACACTACTTGCCTACCGAGCTATAAAAAGAGGTTGTGACAAAAGTATGTTAGTTGAAGCAAGATTAGAACGATGAATTGAGATTCTTGGTAGAGAATCCAACTCGTTGGAATTTTTTATTGGAAGGTTTCATGTATATGGCTGCTTCTATCTGATGATTGGAGGGCAAGACGAAGACTCCTGCGGGGGAAGCGGAACAGGTGAGACCCCGCAGAAGCGGAAGCTACGAGGAGGCTCACCGGCCGCCCGCGGAAAGCGAAGTCTTGCACGGAAATCAGCAGCGGTGTAACAAGAAGTTCAGCTCATCTCTCCAATTTGTTCTTCTTTAGGCAAAATGGACTTAGATGCCTCAACCTCTTCATCATTTTAAACGCTTTCCTGCACGGTGGCTGACGGTCTTTTAAACGCAGCAACAAACCACACAATATTCGTGATCAGCAAGCCTAAACAAGAAATCATTATTCCTATAATTGAAGATAAGCTTCCTGAAAAATCTTCTAATCCGAATAAAAACAGAGCCGGCATCAGTAATAGAGTACTAGCAGCGATTAAAAGGCCAATGCTGCAAAAAGCGGCCATCACAAATTTTAAGAAATGCATTCCCAACATATAAAAAGCTAAGGGCAATAGGTATAAAAATAGAACCATGCCAAGAGATAACCACAGCCCAGTTGAGCCGAACGTATTAACGTTGGGACCTGAATCTGCTAGAGGAGAAAGCGAACCAAGAACCAAAATGAAGCAGAAAAATAGGGCGGAAAGCAAAGTGGTGACTATCACACTATTTTTTGCTGTAGAATTACGCACTGTTTTTAACCTCCTTTCCAAAAAACAAGTATATGGATTAATTTTACAATAAAAAAGTTTATAAATCACCAATTTTTTACAAAAATAGTTTAGTAGGTTTGATAATAATGAAGAGAAGCCGGGTTAAGATAATACACGTGTACATATTTTTTGTGTGGACCTGGATAGTGGGTTTCATGCCAGTATTGCGCCAGTATTGTTTGAATAGGATGCGAATGAGGGGCTTCTCCGTAATGTCCGTAGTAGAGGCCGCTGCCTGAATAAGGAGAATACATAAAATCACCTGCCTGTTTACATGAATGTGTTACACGGTATGTTTTTGTGGTCAATAACGTTCTTCCATCATGTAAAAAGGGCACAAATAGGTCGGAATGCATTCCTACAGTAAAAAAGACCTCTAAAAGCAAGAGATCATAGGCTAAGCATCTGTATGTTCTTCACTGAGATTTCTTTGAAAATCCAAAAAACGAGTTCCTTGAAAGGTCAGCATTCCTTCATCGCCTTCTGCTAGCATGCCGTATTCACGGCCTGAAACAGTAAATTCAGAGCGGTCGGTGCTTTCAAACTGAAAGGTTACGTAGTAAGTTGTAGACGTGTGAGAGTGATGATGTTCGTGAGCGTGACCCCCATGGCGATGAACGTTTGTACGTTTGCCCGTAATTTTTGCTTTTACGGAAAGACGGGGAGACTGCTCATTTTTACTCCATGTGCCGATCCCTTTAAAAATAGAAAATAGAAAAATACCAATAACAATAACAAAAAATAGCATCACAAACGCAGGCATTCCGTTAAATAACGCGTCATCTGTAAAAAAAGCGCCTCCACTGAGGTCAGCATCACCTTCAAAAACAATGTCATCTCCGGACGGATCATCTTCAAATATCATTTCATCTTCAAACATTCGTATTCCCCCTTACTATAAATACGATTACTGAATGGAAAAAGTTTCATCTTTATAGTAGGCTTATGATAGGATAGCTAGTTACTATTCATACATATGAGTGAACAAGGAAAAGGAGAGATACACATGGGGAAATACAAAGTTGTTATGTCTGGAAAAACGTGGCCAAACGCTTATGAGAAGCTAGCGGAGTACTGCGATATTCAAATGTGGGAAGGAGAAGAAAAGATTCCACAAGAAACGCTGCGCGACTGGCTTCGTGATGCCGACGGCTTTTTTAATATCGGCCACATCACAGTGGACGAAGAGCTGTTAGAAGCAGCGCCGAATCTGCGCGTTATTTCTCAATGGGGCGTCGGGTATGACAGTGTAGATGTCGAAGCATGCACCAAAAAAGGGGTGCCGTTTAGCAATACGCCAGGCGTGCTAGTAGAAGCAACGGCAGACTTAACGTTTGGTCTCTTGCTGTCAGCAGCTCGCCGCATTCATGAAGGCTATGAAAAAGTGAAGCAAGGAAACTGGGAAACGGTATTCGGCGTTGATTTATTTGGAAAAACGCTTGGTATTGTTGGAATGGGCGATATTGGAAGCGCCGTTGCCAGACGAGCAAAAGCGTCCGGAATGAACATCGTTTACCACAACCGAAGCCGCAAGCATGAAGCAGAAAAAGAGCTTGATGCCGTATACCTTTCGTTTGAAGAACTTCTTCACACAGCTGACTGTATCGTATGCTTAGTGCCGCTTTCAAATGAAAGCAAAGGGATGTTTGGAGAAGCGGAGTTTAAAGCCATGAAAAACAGCGCGTATTTTGTGAACGCAGCGCGCGGAGGATTAGTGGATACTGAAGCACTGTACGAAGCGCTGGAAAATGAAGAAATTGCGTATGCCGCTCTAGACGTAACAGACCCAGAGCCGCTTCCGGCAGATCATAAGCTGCTGCAGCTTTCAAATGTGCTGGTAACACCTCATATTGGAAGTGCTACGTACGAGACGCGCAATCGCATGGCGGATTTAGCCGTCCAGAACCTGCTTTTAGGTCTTGAAAAAAAGCCTTTAGTGACGTGTGTGAATGAAGACGTGAATTACAAGTAAGGAGAGATTTTTTGTTAAAAGCATTACAGCTTATTTTTTCAATTATTACCGTTGGACTGGCTCTTTATATTATGCTTACTCACAGCTACCAGTTCCTTTCGTTTTTAAATATACTGCTCGGGTTTACCATGCTAGTTTTAGGAGCAATTGAGTGGCAAAAAAGAAAAAAAACCAGCGCATGGCTGCTGTTTCTAGTTGCGCTGTTTAGCTGGTTTGTCGGTATTTACCGCATGATCAGTTAAAAACGCTTGGCAAATGCCAAGCGTTTTTTTAATGTGCTTCCAGCTGTGCTTCTAACACTTTTTCAATAACGGAAGCTACTCCGTTTTCATCGTTCGTTAATGTAACATCATCAGCTAACGCTTTAATTTCCGCATGCGCATTTGCCATAGCGATTCCTTTTCCAGCCGTCTGGAGCATCGATACGTCGTTAAAGCTGTCTCCAATGGCAATGGTATCATGAAGAGAGCCGCCAAGCTCTTTTACCACGTATGTTAATGCGTTTCCTTTTGACGCGTCTTTGTGTTCCAGTTCAAAGTTATGATCAGCGGAAGAGACAAGCGTCATATCATGCTGCTTGCTAAAGTGATCCCAGCCTTTTTGTCGTTTTTCATCATCAAATGAAAAAGCTAGTACGTTATAAAGCTCAGCGTTTGTATTTAAAATATCTTCATAGGATGCAACAAAGGCAAACCCCGTTTGGCTGTACTGCTTAGCCGCTGCGTGATGAAGTCTTTCTTCATCCACATTTTTATTGGCGCTTTTGACTCGGTCAATTTCAATGGCCAGCAGCTCACGGCCTGAGTTTGGCGTATAAATCGCGTGCTCTGCAAACACTTCATAGTAAAACTCGTTTGCATCCAGCCACTGAAGCGCCTCTTTTACGTGATGTGCATCAATTGGAACAGAATGTCTGAGGTGTCCGTTCGGGTCATGAATAGTCGCTCCGTTTGCGGCAATCACCCACAGGTTTGAAAGCTCAGCTTTTTTTAAAATTTCCTGCACGTCGAAATAAGCGCGCCCTGTAGCAACCACGACTTCAACTCCGTGTTTTTGCGCTTTTTTAATTGCTTCTGCATTAATTGTACTAATTTCACTGCTGCTATTTAAAAGCGTTCCATCTAAATCTGTAAAAATCATCTTCATAAACTATCTCTCCCTTTGACTATTGTTACTTGTTTTTACGTGCTTTATCTTGTTTATCCTACAATAAACGAAAAAACACTGATAATCAAGCGTTTTTACATTGTTTTTACAAAAGAAACAAGTATAATAAAGTAAAAAGCAGAAAGAAAACAGGTGAACAAGCAATGTTAAAACAAGAAAGACGCAAACAAATTATGAATTTGCTTGAAAAAGAAGGGCGAATTGTGGCTACCACGCTTAGCCAAACGCTGAATGTTTCAGAAGATACAATCCGCAGAGATCTGCGGGAAATGGACGCGCTTGGTCTGCTGCAGCGCGTACACGGAGGAGCGCTTCCGCGTTCCACGTCTGCGGTTGATTACAGGGAGCGAAAACGTGAATTGATGGATGTTAAGCATTCACTTGCCGTTGCGGCGCTTCCGTTAATTAAAGACGGGCAGGTGCTCTTGATGGACGGAAGTACAACAAATATTCAGCTTGTCAAAGCTTTTCCAAAGAATTTGAAGGTTACCGTCATTACAAACAGTCCGTTAATTACCGTTGCACTAGCGGAACATGACTTTGTAGAAGTTGTTTCTCTTGGAGGAACGTTTCGAAAAGAGTCGATGGTCACGGTAGGACAAAGCGTGGTTGATACGCTTAAACAAATTCGAGCGGATCTTTGTTTTTTAGGCGTATACGCAATCGATCCTAAAATCGGCATGAGCATTCCTTTGCTTGAAGAAATGCACATTAAAAGCCAAATGATTAAAAGTGCGAGTGAAGTAGCGGCTATTGTAACAGCTAAAAAACTCAATACATCGTCAACGTACACCTTCAGTTCAGCAAACTCATTAGATTGGCTCATTACAGAAGAACATGTGAACGAAACCGTGTTAAATGCTTACCGCGAAATCGGCATTGAAGTAATCACAAATAAATAGTAGTTTTAGTAAGGAAGTATATGGTAATGTAGAGTAAAAAGGAGCTTGAGCGATGAGCGAACAAATAGATGTTACGCAGGAATTAGCGAAGCTTCAGCAAAGAGTCGAACACCTAGAGGAAAGAGTGGAAAAAGCAGAGTCTAAGCAAGGTCCTTTGCGGTCATTATGGGAAGCCATACGATCGATTTTAATTGGACTATTCATTGTAGGACCTGCAGCGGCAATCATTCTTGGCGTTTTAGCGGCACTGTCAGGAAAATAAAAGACCCGTTTCTTTATCGAAACGGGTCTTTATCATTATTATTTTTTTTCTGAATCAGAACGAAACTTCGTGCTGACAAAAATGATAATAGCTAACAAAATAACAATGGGCAGCCAAATAATTTCAAATTTATAAGCAGGCTCTGCAAGTGCGGCGATAACAGCGCCAAAGCAGTAAAGTACAAGAGACAGCGCGCGAAGAATGGCGTCGGTTGTAAACGTTTTGCGATAGCGAGGGCTGCGCAAACGTGCCGTTACGTCTTCAAAAAAGTTAGCAAGCGTCCCTGTTAATACAGTTGTTGAAATTCCGGCTACGCCAAGCTTTCGAGCCGCCGTTGTTTGAAGTCCCATTGCTGAGCTTAATAAGAAAATAAATAAGTAAGTTACATGTAAAGAAGGAGAAAACGAAGATAAAAGTGCAAAAACAAGTAAAAGTAATCCTTCTATTCCAAGCGCGATCGTTACGGCTTTAGGCCAAAACGTTTTTTCTTTGTTTCCAACAAGGATTGCAGCTCCTACAACTCCTACAATGAAGCCTCCTAAAGCTGTGAGGGAATGAAAAACAGTTGTTTCAAGCGAGTTTCCAATTGCTAATCCAAGCAGCACGATGTTTCCGGTCATATTTGCCGTAAAGATATGGCCAAGGCTTAAGTAGCCAATCACATCGACGATACCCGCTGTGACACAAAGAACGAGCAAAATAATATTTCGATAAGTAGAATTCGTCACGGTAAGTCATCCTTTCTTTTTATACCAACTAAACAGTTTACCGTGAAGAAAAAAATCTGTCCAGAGAGTTGTCTTACAAATTTTTAAGCGTGTTCCATCCAAAAGCCACTTCAGATAGAGATCTGCCGTCAATGATCACGTCCGCTTGATCGATTCTTTTTCCCCCGAGCGCTTCGTAAAATTGACAGGCGCCGTTCTCTTCGAAAGCCCATGTGAGCATCGTATGTATATGTTGGTTTGCCAACTCTTGCGCTATTTTATGCATAAGCGCTTTTCCAATTCCTTTTCGCTGATGCTCTGTGAGTAAATACATGGCATACAGTTCTCCGTTATAGGAAGGATGCTTGTTGGTTCTTTCTTTACCATAAGAAGCGAAGCCGACAATTTGACCGTTTTCTTCTGCAACGAAAACAGAATTTGATTCCAGCTGTTTTTTCCAGACGGCTTTTCGCTTTTCAGCGTTCAACGAATTTAAAAAAAAATCCGGAACAAGTCCTTTATAAGTCGATTTCCAGCTTTCTACGTGTACGTGGGTAATGCCCGCTTCATCACCAATTCTCCCTTGACGTATCATCTGCTCACCTCGTTTTTTTCTATATTTTAACATAAATTTAAAGGTGGCATCCCCGTTTTTCCGTTTTCTTTGTATATATATAGTAGCTATTTTACATAACAAAGGAGATGACGTAATGAGTAAATTATTATTAAAAGATCAGCCGTTACTTGTACTGCCGGCGCTTGCAGTCAAAGTAGGAGTGAACGGAGCGCTGTTTCTTCAGCAGCTTCACTACTGGCTTGAAAAAAGCGTAAACGTGCAGGACGGATATACGTGGGTATACAATACCAATCAGCAGTGGCTGCAGCAGTTTCCGTTTTGGTCGCTTTCAACGATTCAACGCATCATTTCAAAACTTGAAAAAGAAGGCTTGATTATAAAAGGGAAATACAACCGCTCTAAATTTAACAACACGGTCTGGTACCGAATTGATTATGAGCAATTAGAAAAGCTTATGCCAAGCGATGAATTTGAAGAGCTCGAAGATGTCAATTTGACAGAAGGGGAAAGTCAAATTGAAGCAGCGGAGCCGGTCACAGTGAAGGCTTCATTAACAGAGACTACAGCAAAAAATACAAATCAAATAAAAAGAGAAGAAGACGCGCATGACGCTTACGTCCAAACGTTGGAAGCCGCTTTTATTGCTAGAAGAAACCGAGGGATGTATCCTTCAGCCAGTGATTTAAAGCATATGTACGAAGTCGCAAAAAGCGAAATACCAATAGAAACGGCGCTATCAGGACTGCATGAAGCATTCGATCACTACGTACCTAAATACAGCGGTGATACCATTCGAGCGTTTGCTTATATTAAACAGCATCTTTTTCATAAGCATTATGTAACATCACAGCGTACGCTAGCGAGTCAACAGGCTGAAAAGCCGGTTTCCTACGCTAATAAAAAGCGCTTCATTCGCAAGGAAATGACACCGGATTGGCTAAAAGAAAATGAAGAGCTAGAACCTCCAGCTCCTGCTTTTAAAGACGATGCTCACTTTGAAGAAGAAAAGAAAAAGCTTGCTGAAAGTCTTCGTGAGTTGGAGCAGGAATTAAAAAATAATTGAAAATACCCCCGGACTTTTATAAGATAAAAGATAGTAAACCTTTTGAATACGAAAGGTTTACTAGGTAAAAGAAAAGCGGCTTTTAAAGAAGGTGCGCCATAAACATGATAAAATTTTTGTTTTTGCTGTTCATGCCTACAATCTTTGTTTTTTTCGGTTTGTGGCTTATCCAAAATGTGTTGGTAACATTTGTTTGCTTTTACGGCTGGATGTTTATGATTTTATATGCGAATAATAAAATTAACTTTAAGGTATCGCTTACAAAGAAATCTCTGTATGTGGGAACTCTCAGCGGAGTTCTATGTGCCGCTGCTATAATTGGAAGCAGCCTGCTTTTTTCTGGTAAAATCTTTCATGTAGAAGATATGCAAGCGGTTTTGCAAATATGGGGATTTAGCGGATGGAAAGTTACCGTTTTAGCCGTCATTTTGATTTTTATTAATCCTGTTTTAGAAGAAATGTATTGGCGGGTGTATATACAAAATAAAGTGAAAAAGCATGTTTCTGTACTTGCTTCAAGCGCTGTTACATCAAGCTTTTATACGCTTTGTCACGTATTCATTATCCTTCCTGTTTTTGTATTTCCGTTTAATGTGATCTCGGTAATAGGCGTCTTTTCAGCAGGTATGATGTGGGCGTATATAAGAGAGCGATATGGTATCAAAGGGGCCATCATCAGCCATGCGCTAGCGGATGCGGCGATTATGATTGTATACGGATTATATGTAAGATAGTGGTATTATGTCAAAAAACCATGAATCGTTATTCATTTATAACTTGTTTTCATGGTATAATAACAATAATAGTAAAATTTTATCAACACATTTGAATTGAAATAATGTATACTTGTAATACAAAGATTGAAGCGTTTACATAAATCGGAATACACATAGTTAATCTGGGTCCGATGAAAACTAAAAAAAGAGAGAGAGATAATTACTTGGAGGAGGAATAGAAGTATGTTTGTACCTATTGAGCGTAAAAAAGTGTCTAGTCAAGTGCTTGATCAATTAAAAAAGATGATTAAAGAGAAAACGTTCCCGCCAGAGTCTCGTTTGCCGTCGGAACATGAACTGTCAAAAATGTTTGGAGTGAGCCGCGCACCAATCCGTGAAGCGCTAAGCGTTCTTTCTGCAAGCGGATTGATTGAATCACGACAAGGCGGAGGAAGCTACGTAAAGCGTGTAAACTTAGTGGGCATGCTTGATCCAATGACGTTTGAAATGGTTGAAGCAGATCAGGTTCTTGAATTAATTGAAATGCGTATTATCATTGAGTCGCAGGCAGCAAGCTTAGCCGCGCTGCGCCGCACAGATGAAGAACTGATTGAAATTAAAGAATCGTTAGAAGCATTTAAAAAGACGGTTCATAACAGTGAAGAAATTGGACATGAAGCGGACTATCGTTTTCACCATGATATCGTGAAAGCAGCTCATAATTCATTCCTTCTTCATGCTGTAGAAGATTTAGGTCATTTGTATCGAAAAGCGCTTGCTTATTCGTTAAATAAAAGCCAAAAAGAAAATCGTAAGCAAACGGATGCCGACCATGAGCGTATTTTTGAAGCGATTAAAAATGGAGAGCCAGAAGAAGCAGCAGAAGCGGTTCGTGATCATTTAGAGCACGTTCGCCAAAAAGTAATGGTATCTCAATAATAAAAAAAACGATAGCCCTTGTGGTTATCGTTTTTTTATTGCTCTATAGACTAATATTACGTGTACAGTGGGACTTCATTTTCATGAGCCGTCACGATATTTTTAGAAGAAGCAGATTCATCATAAATATGTCTCTTCTGTAAACCAATATCTGTTCCGTAAAGGTGAATGGTAATAGCGGGTTCAGTAAATGGATTACGGACACTGTGTATATCTCTATTCGGAGGATATACATACGAAATATCCTGAGCTTTAGCTGTTACTACCTCCACTTTCTTTAAGGCGTAGCTGTCTTGTTCGCTTTTAACTCTTTGGTACCTTGTTTCCTCAATTGCTCCCTCATATATCCCAACCAATCCCCATACTAAATGATCGTGTATAGGAGCGGTTTGTCCAGGTCCCCATACGAAACCAACGATTGAAAAAGCTTCATCCTCTGGTTTATATAACAAGAACTGGCTATATTTATTTTTCTTAGGCTGTCTATATGTAGCGGGCAATAAATCTTTTGTTTTTAAAAATAAGTCAAAGTGAGGTTTGAGTTGTTCCACAACTTCTTTTTCTAAGCTTGTTTGCTGTAAGACGTTGCGAATGGCAACTTCTAATTTTTTAATGTATGTTGAAATAGTCATTGATTTTCCTCCAGGTCAAGGTGGTTTTTATAATTTTGCAGCGTCCAGGTGCCAAGGCGCTGAATTTCATAATCGATAGGGGCGTGCAGGGATAGGGTTCTAATATTCCTCCAGAAGCGATCGTAGCGGTACGTGTTAGACGTTGCTCTGCTACCCATGACGTCAAAGATTCTTGAGGTAATATCTAATCCTGCTGTAGTAATAAATGCTTTAGCTACCCCTATAGAATTTTGAATGCTGGTTTTTTCTTTTTCTGTAAGGTTCCAACCTTTCTCCCAAGCCTCTTGAAATGCAGCAGTAGTTTGGGAAATTAACGATTCAGCTGCTTCGTATTGAATGTGGAATTTTCCAAGATGTCTTTGAATGTAAGGGTCATCTATGGCAGATGAATGTTGGGCAAAACGAGCTCTCGTCTTCGTTGAAACGTATTGTAGGGCTTCGTTGATGGCGCTTTTTGTAACCCCTAACATAATGTGTGAAATAAGAAAATTAGCAATGCTTGATCGGATGCTTAAAAATTCATCGTTCGGTGGAACAGCTGCTAGAATATCTTCTTTGTAAACAGGCACATTTTTAAATGTAATGGACCCACTGTCTGTTTGCCTCTGTCCAAAATGATCCCAGTCACCGTTAACTTCAATGCCTTGACGGTTAGTTGGTATGACTGCAATTAATGGAATCTCGGTCTCTTCAAAAATACTAGATACAATTAAATAATCAGAGTCTGCACTTCCAGAACAAAAGGTTTTTTTTCCGTTTAACAAAATGCTTGAATTCTTTTTTGTAGCAAAAAGATTTAAATCAATAGGATTGAAGGCATTGCCCCAAAAGAGATTTTGTTGAATTGTTTGTTGGTAGTAAAAATCTGATTGCTCCGATGTTCCATAAAAGTAAGGAGTTGTCAGGTTAAGGAAATGATAGCCGTATACATGCGCTAGCGAGCTGTCTGCTTGAGCAAAAATCTGTACAACTTCACACACATCTCCCCAAGTTTTACCCATTCCACCCAGCCTTTCGGGAGTTAAAAGGTTCAGCAATCCACTTTTTCGAATAAGGTCTCGCTCCCATTTCGGATTTCCACCTTCCCTGTCGCGCTGAATGGCCGTTTTCTGAAATTCAGCTGCTAATAGATAAGCTTGTTCTTGTATTGATCTTTTCATAGGGGAATGAATTGGCATATGTTATTCCTCCTTAAGCTTTAATTGAGTAGAGATATGTCATATAAAACCAAAAACTTAGTTAACATGATAAAGGGAAAAGAACCTTTTGTATAATTGAAAAAAAAGAATTGATTATTCAATAAAAATGAATTGTTTTATTTTAATACCTAATTCAAACGTGATTTTTGTAGACATCAAAGGGGTTTGACTTATAAAGTAAATAGCTAAAGAAGTGATAAAACTTACTTACTAGATAACTAATAACGAAGTAGTTGCTGTAGGTTTTTGAGCTATCTATAAAGGAGGAGGTAGCAAGTAAATGGATTTACGAACGATTAAAACATTCCAAACTATTGCGCGCTTAGGAAGTTTTCAAAAAGCAGCAGAAGAGTTAAAGTACGTACAATCAACGGTTACGATGCAAATACAAAAACTCGAATCAGATTTGGGCGTAAAGCTCATTGAACGAGGGAAAAAAATACATTTAACAGAAGCAGGGAGGCTTTTTCATGAGAAAGCAGACCTTTTATTAAGAGATTTGGAGTACGTACAAGATACTATGCAGCAATGGCTTCATGGAGAAGCTGGTAAAGTGCGGGTAGGAGCCATTGAGCCCATGGCGATTTTTCGCTTGCCGAGCATCTTACTGCCGTTTAATGAAAGATACCCTAATGTTCAATTAAGTATCCAAATTGATAATACACAGAACTTAACAAAGATGATTAAAGAAGGAGAGCTTGATTTGGCTATCTGCAATACGCCTAATTTGGATCATACAACATTATTTGAGCCGCTTTTTATTGAAGAAGTATCCCTGTTAGTACCTAAAAACCATCCGTTAGCTGTGAAAAATCAAGTAGAACTTGCTGATTTCAAAGGAGAACGCCTTCTTTTGAGCGGGTTTGTGTGCAATTACCGAATCAGTTTGGAGAAATCGTTGGTGGAAGCTGGTGTTAGTCCTGACATTCGACTTGAAGTGAACAGCATGTCTGCATTAAAAGAATATGTACAAGTGGGGTTTGGGATTGCTGTAGTGCCTGATGTTATGGTGAAAAATCCACCGCCAGGAACAGAAATAAAAAAGATCTCTGATCTCAAAATTGGTGTAACCACAGGTATCTTAAGAAAAATAAACACAGTAACCAATGGAACGGCCGTCGAGAATTTAATTCGTCTTATAAAGACTCATTTTTAATAGCTCTATTTTGGTTAATTCATTTTTTTTGAATTAACTATTCGAATTTATCAATTATACAAATCCAGGAAAGTAATATATACTTTGTGAAAACACAGTAAGTTGATTGATTAAGTTGAATTAAGAGATAGTCAAATTATGAAAAGAAAGGAACAGTGAAATGAAGTTACCTAGTAAACAACCACTATCTGGTATACGCGTTCTCGAATTCGGCCAAATTGCAGCCGGTCCATATACAGGAATGTTGTTAGCTG
Source organism: Priestia sp. Y58 (assembly GCF_029522095.1). NCBI lineage: Bacteria > Bacillati > Bacillota > Bacilli > Caryophanales > Bacillaceae > Priestia > Priestia sp. Y58. The sequence goes on along the minus strand of NZ_JAKWFL010000002.1, from coordinate 695,682 downwards.
ATTTGGGGGCAGACGTTGTTAAGGTTGAAAATCCAAATGGAGGAGACGGCATGAGGCTATGGCCACCATTTGTAAAAAATGAAGAAGAAGAGTACAGTGCTAACTTTTCATCACTAAACCGAAATAAAAGAAGTATTAGTATTGATTTTAAAGATAAACAGCAATTAGCAACTTTAAGGGAACTTTGTTTACAAGCTGATGTAATTATAGAAAACTTTCGTCCAGGAGTATTAAAGAAGTTTGCATTGGATTATGAGAGTTTAGCTAGTGTTCATCCTAAGCTAATCTATTGCTCTATTTCAGGGTATGGGCAAGAAGGTCCTTATGCTAATAAAGGTGCTTTTGATGTAACGGTTCAAGCAATAAGTGGATTAATGAGCGTCACTGGTGAAGAAGATGGAGAAGCAGTTAAATGCGGTGTGCCAGTAGCCGATTTTGCTGTAGGATTGTACGCTGCATATACAATTACAGCAGCCGTTTTAAATGTTGAAAGAGGAGGAGAAGGTACTCAAATTGATTGTTCTATGTTAGGAAGTGTATTAGGTATTTCAGCTTTGCAAACGAGTGAATACTTTGGCAACAGGAAATCGCCAAAACGATTAGGAACTGCGCATCCCCGCAATGCTCCTTATCAAGGATTCTATGGAAGTGACAAACCATTTGTCATTGCGGCTGGTAATAATAAACTTTGGAAAGCAGTATGTGAAGTAACTGGGCTAGAAGAATTGTTTACAGATCCTAGATTTGTGAATCAAACAGCACGTGCTAAAAATCAAAAAGAACTGGCAGCCCTTTTGCAGAAAGTGTTTAGCACAAAGCCAGCTGAATCATGGATAGCCGAGTTTGACCAGAGAGGCGTTCCATCAGCTCCAGTAAATGATTTTTCTGAAGCATTAGCTAGCCCTATGGCACAGTCATTAAATATTGTTAGAGATTTACCACTACCAAATGGTTCATCTATACCAACAGTAGGATTTCCGGTAAAAGTTAAAGGTTACGAATTCTCCGTATATCGAAAGCCTCCTTTACTTGGCGAACACACAAGTGAGGTTTTACAAGAATGGAAGAAAACATCAATAAAGGTCTAAGTTTATTTTAAAACACACTATTCTTATATAAATAATATGATATTGGAGGAATAAAAATGGTTGAAATACTTACTATGTCTCCTACAGCAGGAGATGGAAAATATGTTGGAGTTCCATGGGACATTGAACCCTCTTTTAAATACAATCATCAAATTGCGCAAATGGCTGAGCAGACCGGGTTTTCAGCGCTGCTTCTTCCAGTAGGAGCAGAATGTCTAGATGCATCAATTGTAGCTTCCTCTTTAATACAATCAACTAAAGATTTAAAGTTTTTATATGCAGCAAGGCCAGGCTTTATTAGCCCAACAGTTTTTGCAAAACAATTTGCTACACTTGATTATCTATCGAACGGAAGAGCTATTATTAATGTTGTTACTGGAGGTTCACAAGCTGATCTAGAAAGAGATGGAGATAGTCTTCCACACCATTTACGCTATAAAAGAACGGAAGAATTTGTTCATATTTTGAAACGTTTGTTTACCGAAGATGTAGTAAATCATCAAGGGGAATATTACTCCATTAAAAATGCATCTCTTTTTCCAAAGCCCGTCCAACAACCAAGACCTGAAATTTTTATGGGTGGTGCATCTGAAGCTGGTAAGCAAGTGGCTGCTAAATTAGCTGATGTTTATATGTTGTGGGGAGAAACATTAGAAGATACAAAGCTTCGAATCGAAGAGATGAAACATTTAGCAGCCAAAGAAGGAAGAACGCTGAAGTATTCAGTTTCTCTTCAAGTTATTACAGCAGAGACAGAAGAAAAAGCATGGGAGAAAGCCCACAATCTGATTAGTAAAGTAAGTGAAAGTAGCTTAGAAAGTAAAAAGAAATTTAGATTAAAAGATGAATCTGTCGGTCATAAAAGGTTAGATAAATTAATGGAAGAAGCAAAAGAAAAAGATTTTATTATTGGCCCCAATCTGTGGGCTGGATTAACCCAAGTTTTAAGTGGTAATTCTATTGCATTAGTGGGTACGCCAGATCAAATAGCTGATCGAGTAGTAGAGTATGTAGATTTAGGGTTCGAAAAAGTATTACTAAGAGGGTTTCCTCATTTAGAAGTCATTGAAGCAATTGGTAAAGAAATTATTCCAAAAGTGAACGATCGATTAAAAGAAAAGCAATCAAGCGTTCGCTTGTAAGATGGTAAAGTAAAGGAGGTCTAATTGTGAATAACAAAAAAACAAACATTTACAGCAAGCGAATAGCTCCTTGGGTTTTACCAATTCTATTAATTGCACTCTGGGAATTATTTTCGACTACAGGTATTGTATCAAAAGAAACACTTCCTTCTCCACTTGATATTTTATATAGTGCAATTCATCTTGTTCAAACTGGAGAGCTGTTTAATCATATTAAAGTGAGCTTTAGTCGAGCATTTATCGGTGTCGCCATTGGAGGAAGTATTGGTCTTATTTTAGGAATTGTAAACGGAGTATATCCCATTGCAGAAAAACACTTGGATACAACCATTCAAATGTTTCGGAATATTCCGCATTTAGCTCTTATTCCCTTAGTAATTTTGTGGTTAGGGATTGGAGAAGAGGCAAAAATCTTTTTGGTAGCAATTGGTGTGTTTTTCCCAATCTATGTGAATACGTATCATGGAATTATTTCTGTTGATAAATCTCTAATTGAAATGGGAAAAGTATATGGCCTAAGTAAAAATAAACTTCTAGTACGAGTGATTTTTAAAGGAGCTCTTCCATCCGTTTTAGTTGGTATCCGTTATTCCTTAGGGATTATGTGGCTGACATTAATTGTAGCAGAGACCGTAGCAGCTGATTCTGGCATTGGTTACATGGCGATGAATGCCCGTGAATTCATGCAAATTGATATTGTTATTGTTGCTATCTTGCTATATGCCATTTTAGGAAAAGTTGCTGATTCTTTAGCAAAGCTATTAGAAGTAAAGCTATTGAAATGGAATCCAAACTATCAAAAATCGTAAAGTAAGGAGCGAGCAAATATGAAATATAAAGGTGGAGGAATTCAATTACAAATACAGCATTTAAAGAAATTCTTTGGAGATGTTGAAGTCTTAAAAGGCATTGATTTAGATATAGCGCCTGGCGAATTCGTCGCTATCGTCGGACAAAGTGGATGTGGAAAAAGTACGTTATTAAGGCATATTGCAGGGTTAGAAAAAGAAACAAGTGGACAGATCGTTCAAAATGGGGAAAAGTTACATTCAATTAATCCCCATGCTCGGTTTATGTTTCAAGATTCAAGACTATTGCCATGGGAAAAGATTGTAGCCAATGTAGGTGTTAGTTTAGGGTTGAAAGGCGAGTGGAAAGAGAAGGCATTAACTTCTCTTAAGCAAGTAGGACTAGAGAGCAGAGCAAATGAGTGGCCATCTGTTTTGTCTGGTGGGCAACGCCAGCGAGTCGCACTTGCCCGTGCATTAGCCACTCAGCCTAAGCTGCTGTTACTAGATGAGCCGTTGGGTGCATTAGATGCGTTAACACGTATTGAGATGCAGGAACTGATTGAAGGAATATGGCAAGAACAGCGCTTTACAGCTCTTTTAGTAACTCATGATGTATCAGAAGCTATTACACTGGCTGATCGAGTTATTTTAATTGAAGAAGGAAAGATTGCGATGGATTTACGCATTCCCCTTTCAAGGCCTCGTGAAAGAGGAAGTCATTCCTTTGGGAAACTAGAAAGTAAAGTATTAGCAAGAGTTATGAAAAAAGAAACGTCGTCGCTTTTAGAAGATGCTACGACCGTATAAAAGGAGAAGAGTGTAATGCAAGTAGCCGTTGTACTTAATAGCAAGACAGAAAAAATTGTTCCTATTGTGGAAGGGGACATTATCCGGTTATACAATACTGAAACAGAAAAAACGGAAGATTTTACAAATCCCTCTATTTATTTGAGCCAAGGAAAGAGAGGCGCGGTTGTCAAATGGGCTGAAAGTCAGGGTATAACAGTTCTAGCAGCACCTCCTAGCATGCTTTGTGAATTATCTTACGACAGCGCCAAGTCGAAAGGTTTTCATTATTACCGAGTAAGTGCTAATACCGGATTTGCAGAGTTTAAACAGCTGTTAAAGGACAAAAATATTCAGTTAGTCACGGACTTACCATTGACTGAAATCGAGCCCAGTGCAATTGTACTACCCAACGAGTAAAGGTTAAAAAGGAGAAGCTATGAGATATGTCAATGTAACGGTAAATCACCAGCCATCATCTAAAAAAATTGTTATTTTATCCTTACACGCGCCTCATAACCTTAATGCTATTAATCAAGAATTATATGAAGAACTTAAGCAGTCCCTAGAGGAGGTTTCAGAAGATAAAACAGTAGGTGCACTGATTTTAAACAGTGAAGTATCTAATGCTTTTAGTGCAGGCGTGGATTTACAGTTTATTCAAGGGTTAAGCAATGAAGAAGCAAGCAATTTTTTCACTAAACTATCGGAGCTATTTGATATACTAATCCATTTATCTGTTCCCACGATCTCTTTTGTAAATGGGTATGCCTTTGGAGCAGGAGCTGATCTTGCCATTTCATGCGATGTACGCATTGCCAGTGAAGCAGCATACTTTCGATTTCCCGGTCCGCAGTTTGGATTGGTTTTAGGGACACAGCGTTTGGTTAATGAAATTGGCTCTTCCAAAGCTCGTTTTTTAGCATTGTCAGGTAAGAAGATAAATGGACAAACAGCTTTAGAGTATGGCTTAGTTCACGAACTGTGTGCGGATAAAGAAACTGGTCAAAAGAGTTCTTTAAAATGGGCAAAAATCCTAGCAAATGTTCCAGCGTACACAACTCAAACAATAAAAGAGGTTTGTCATTCAGGCGAGTCTTTTCATGAGCTGACGCGTGCTTCTGTGCTAGAAGGAGATTTTATCGACCGATTCGGTCGATATGTGCAAAATAATAAGAAAAAAGTACGTCACTAGGCAAAATAAATGCTGAAAAGCTAGAGGAGATTTAAGATGATCCCAAAAAAAAGATTTTATGCAACAACCATTATTGTGCTGTTGCTCCTAGCTTTAACCGGATGTGGAGGAGGTAAAGAAACAACAGCAGGAAATCAATCAGTAGAAGGAAAAGGTGTCGTAAAAGTAGGATATCAAAAGTCTGCACCTATGCTGTTATTAAAGAAAAAGCAGCTGCTGGAAAAGAACTTAGGGAAATTAGGATATAAAGTGAAATGGTATGAGTTCAATACAGGAATTGCAGTAGCAGAAGCGTTGAATGCAGGGAGTATTGATATTGGTAGTTTAGGTGATTCTCCTTCTTTATTTGGAAAAGCAAGAGGGCTTGATTTTGTATATATTGCAAGTGAACCTTCTGTGCCTGAATCCGAAGGCATTTTAGTAAAGAATGATTCGTCTATTAAAACTATTAAAGATCTTAAAGGTAAGAAGGTTGCTTTTAATAAAGCTTCAATCTCCCAATACTTGTTGTTAAAAACGCTGAAGTCGGAAGGGATGACAGAGAGCGATATAAATCCAGTCTATCTCAATCCACCAGAAGCCAGTGTTGCTTTTTCTCAAGGACAAGTAGATGCGTGGGTTATATGGGAACCTTACTTTACAACAACTGCAAATAAGGGAAATCGCGTGTTATCTGATGCTACTGGGCTTGTTTCCTTTCGTTCCTTCTATGTAGCTGGCGAGGATTTTGTAAAAGATAATCCGAGAGCAACAAAACAAATTGTATTAGAACTTCAAAAAGTTGGAAAAGAAATCAATAAAAATCCTAAGGAAGCAGCTGAATTAGTATCCGATGCTACCAAGATTCCAGTTGAAACTTGGCAAGAGATATTAAAGAAAAAGCCAGCTGATGTTCAATTTATGAATCAAAAAGCTGCAGATGACCTTCAAGATCAGGCAAATGACCTTTTAGAAATGAAATTAATTACAAAAAAAATTGACGTTCAAAATTCGTACTGGTCTCCTAAAAAATGAGAAGAGAATATAAAAGGAGCGTGCAATAAAGTATGAAGGTTAAAGGGGTGACCAGTGTTCAAATGAAAAAACGACTTTTTCTTCTTCGGTTCGTGCTTCTGTTACTAACCATATTTATAGGGTGCTTGATGACTGCTTGTGATCAAAAAAGCTCTGCTAGTCAACCAGAAAAAAATGAACTCTCTGATGTAACGTTACGAGTAGCGCAAACAGGATGGAGCAGTATTGAAGAGGAGTTAAAGGCAGCTGGGCTAGACAATACACCATATAAAATCGATTACAGCGTATTTCAAGGTGGGAACCTTCAGCTTGAGGCAATGGCAGGCGGTCATATTGATTTTTCACTATCCAGCGAAATTCCTCCTATATTTGCTAATTTATCTGAAGGAAACGGGAACTTCAAGGTAGTTGCTGTACAAGAAGGTAATACATTAAATCAAGAAGTAGTTGTTCCCAAAAATTCTTCAGTAAAAAGTGTAGCTGACTTAAAAGGAAAAAAAGTTGCTTATGTAAAAAATACAACGGCTCATTATTTTCTGCTCAAGCTGCTAAAAGAAGAGGGTTTAGAGTGGAAAGACATTAAGCCAGTGGAACTTTCTACATCTGATGGGCTTACAGCGCTTTTGGGAGGAAATGTAGACGCATTTGCAAGCTATGGCGTATCTATTATATCTGCTCATGAAAAAGGAGCAAAAACGATAGCAAGTGGTAAAGACATTCTGTCTGGAAACTTCCTTATTACCGTACCGCCTAAGCTCCTCGAGGATAAAAATAAAAAGGCAGCATTAGTTGACCTGCTAGATCGATTACAAAAAGCTCATAAATGGACACGAGAAAACGAAGAGAAATGGGCAAAAGTGGTCGCAATAAATACACATCAGCCAGTTAGCCAGGCATTGACAACACTGAAAGAAGGGGAAGAACAACGTCCAAGCATTATTACTCCTATCAATACTGAGCAAATTAAGTCGGAACAAGATGTAGCAGATACATTTTATTCAGAGTCACTTCTAAAGGAAGAAATAGATGTTAAGAAGTTTTGGACAAGTGAATTAAATAGTGACGTAGAAAAAATACATTCGAAATAAAAAAACGGAATATTCGGAAAGGTGGATGATTATGTCAACGAAAGCAGCGTCAATTTATAACCAGCCAACATTTCAAAATGTAGAGGAAGAGCGCCAACATCGTAAGGAAAGACTAGCAGGTGCATTTCGAATTTTTAATCAATTTGGATTTAATGAAGGGGTCGCGGGGCATATAACAGTTCGAGATCCTGAGAAAAAAGATCATTACTGGGTAAATCCACTTGGTGTACATTTTGGACAAATGAAAGTTAGTGATTTGCATCTTGTTAATCACAACGGAGATGTCGTCATAGGAGATCGTCCAATTAACAAAGCAGCAATCGCAATTCACTCGCAAATTCATCAAGCAAGACCAGATGTAATTGCTGCTGCCCACTCTCACTCCCTTTATGGTAAAGCATGGTCGTCTTTAGGAAGGTTGCTTGATCCTCTTACCCAAGACTCGTGTGTATTCTATCAAGATCACGGCTTATTTGATGATTTTACTGGAGTAGTATTAGAGAAAAGTGAAGGTGAACGCATTGCTGATGCACTTCAGCAACATAAGGGCGTTATTTTAAGAAATCACGGGCTTCTTACGGTTGGAGATAGCGTAGATGAAGCAGCCTATTGGTTTATTGCTATGGACCGAGCTTGCCATGCTCAGCTTCTTGCCGAAGCAGCAGGAAAACCTATTCCAATCGATCATGAAACGGCTGTTTTGACGCACTCTCAAGTAAGCAGTCCGTCCGGAGGCTGGTTCAACTTTCAACAGCTATGGTATAAGCTACTTGATGAGGAACCGGATATATTAAACTAAATAAAAGAAAAAGCTTAGGCATTGATATAAGAATATCAATGCCTAAGTAAGTATGATGAAAAGGAGAATAAGTACATATGAACATCCTTCAAAAAGCTTTAGATTGTGCAAAGAAAAACCTATCTAAGAGGATTTTAGTAGCAAGCATTCTTACTATAGGAACTATATCTATTTTATCTGGCTGCAGTGAGACAAAGGAAACAGCAGGAAAAAAGACGGTAGATTTGTCAAAAGTAACGATTGTGTTAGGAGATCAAGCTGGAATGACGAAGGCCAAAGTAGAAGCTTCTAAAGTGCTAGAAGGTACACCATATAAAGTAAAGTGGGCGAGTTTTCAAGGTGCGGCTCCCTTATTTGAAGCATTAAAAGCTGGATCAGTAGATACAGCTCCTGCCGGAGATACGCCGGTACTCGCAGCCGCAGCTTCGAAAGTGCCATTAAAAATTATTGCTACTAGCGTATCTTCTCCCGAAGCTGTAGGAATATTGGTTAAGAAAAATTCTTCAATTAAGTCGATAAAGGATTTAAAAGGAAAGACAGTCGTAGTTTCATCTGCAAAAGGTAGCATTGCACAATATTTATTAATTGAAGCTCTAAAAGAAGAAGGCCTGTCTACGAAAGATGTTAATGTCAAGTTTGTTCTTCCTACTGATGCCGCAGCAGCTTTCAAAGCTGGCCAGCTAGAAGCATGGGCTACTTTTGATCCGTATTTAGCGATTGCTGAGAAAAACGGAGGAAGAGTATTGCGTAATGGCAAAGGTATTAATACAGGATTAGGGTTTATCACAGCTTCAGACAAAGCACTACAGGATCCTGGAAAAAAAGCAGCACTTCAAGACGTCATTAAACGAATTTCAAAAGCATGGGAATGGGAAAATCAAAACAAAGAGAAGTACGTTAAACTGTATTCTAATATTACGAGGTTGCCTAATGACGTTTCAAGAACAATTAATGGACGAGTAAATGCTGAAGTAAGACCTGTTGAAGAAAAGGATATACGTGCTGTACAGAAAGTAGCCGATGTATTTAAAGAAGAAGATGTATTGTCAAAAGAAGTGGACGTGAATAAATTAGTGGATAAAGAAATTTTTACTGCTAAATAAGATGCAGAAGCCTTTATTTTCTAAAGGCTTTTTGTTATTTTCCTCTCCAACTTACACATCCACCGGTAATACTGCACCACCATCCAAAACAGCAGCGGATTTAGCAGAAGCGAATACCACCACGTCCACCATCCGTAGTGAAAATAACCCCATGGAGCAGGGAGAAGGGCCACTACTTCATAAAGTAAAACGGCAACCGACCAAAGTAAAATATAGGCGGCTTTTTTTGTGAGTGTCCCGGCAAAAGGATAGTAGGTAAGAAAAAGCATGTTTACAGGCGGAATGAGAACAGTATAGGCAAAAATACCTTGCCAGTCTGTCTCTTGTGTAAAATACCAGTAGCCGTGAAATTTGAAATTAATGAAGACGTCAAAGATATGCTGAGCAGCAATGGTGAACATCCAAATGTGTACAATTTGATTTGCTGTGAAGCGCTTGTTTGTTTTAAAAGCAAGAATATTAAATATTAAAATAGAAAGAATTAATCCAATCATATTGGTTCTCCTTTTGGCTTCTTGACTATATTGTATAATTTTAGGAGATTAAATCCAATAGAGAAATGGACATACTATGAATTTTCTGCGGTATTTTTCACAGGGACGGACTGTATTTTTTTCGATTTCTTAAAAATGCGATTACGAGTAAAAGAGCAGGAATGACAATTTGAAACGGAAGATGTAAAGTGAACGGAATGATTTTTAACCCTTCATATACGTGTTCGAAATAGTTTTGAGCAAGAGACAATGAATAAAACAAGACGACTAAGCCGACTGGAAATACAAGCGGTGACGGGTTTTTAAGCTCAAACACGTGGGAAAGCCCCAGCACAGTGGCATAGAAAAACAGACCGATTTTAAAGAAGCCGCCTGTGATTAAAGCCACCATAAAAAACACATCAAGCCGTTCTAAAAAACCTGCGAATTGAATGCTTTGAACAGTGCTTAAAAGTGGAAAAGCAGATCTCGATGTTAAGGTAACGCCCAGCACACCTATATTCACAATCATTGTAATCATAAGGTTAATACCGTTTAACGTAATTGCGCTGAATACAATGAATGCGGTCTTTTTTACATTTTTTGTATAAGGAAAAATCATGGCAAATACAATGACTTCTCCAAAAGGAAAATACAGCGTCTGGCTGTAGGCAACTCTCAGCACTAAAGAAATACCGTTTTCAAGCATCGGCTTTAGGCTTGAAAAATCAAGAAGGCCAGAAACGAAGATAAGAATAAAGCCAGCGACGGCGAGTACGTAAATGAAGAAAAACAGCAGTTCCGCCGAACGTGCCATCACTTCAATTCCTTGGCGAACCGTATAGATAATTCCGAGCATCAGTAAAGCGTTCACTATAAACAGCGGCGTGTCAGGATAGACAAAAGTAAGAAGCATCGCGCCGAAATCGCGCAGTACCCGCGCGGCTCCGTTAGCAAAATATAATACGTAAAGAAAAGCCAGTACGCGTCCCGGCACTTTTCCAATAATTTTTTCAATGTACTCCGTCAGAGCTAAATCTGGATAATAGCGGTGCAAGCGATAATAAATAAAAATGAGTGCATAGCTGCTGATCATACCAACTAAAATGGCAACCCAAGCATCTTGCTTAGCGTCCATCGCTAAGCCGACTAAAAAGGCGCTGCCAATCTCAAAGAGCGTAATTAACACAAACAGTTGCCATCCGCTAATTCGAGCATTTTCCACTGACTATTCGCCTCCTTTTCTACAGCTAGTATGCGCTTGTTAATATGGAGCATATGCATCATGTAAGTAAAGAGTTGGCAAATAAAAAGGGGTATTTTGTTAAAAAACAGATATGTTAACCGAAGAGATAAAAGAGAAGGACGTAAAAGGAGAGAGCATATTGGATTTATTTGCAGTCCGCTTATTTACATAGTGGGAAGACGCTATCGAAAAAAACCTTCCGTTACTAAAAAAATATCATACTAACGAAAAAAGCCTTTTCTCTATAAAAGGCTTTTTTCTATGGCGAACATTTGTGCTATGATAGAAAAGCAAGGAGGATACAGCATGAAAGAAAAACAACAGTTTACCATACATACGAATAAAGAAAAACTTGATATAGATGTCATCTACTCGTACCTTCATCATGAATCGTACTGGGCAAAAGGAATTCCGCTTCATCTTGTTCAAACGTCTATTGAACACTCCGTTTGTTTTGGCGTGTATGATGAGTGCGATAAACAAGTAGGGTTTGGACGAATTATTTCAGATTTTGCGACGTTTGCTTATTTGGCGGATGTGTTTATTCTTCCGCACGCGCGAGGCAACGGGCTAGGAAAAGCGCTGATACAAGAGATGATTCGCTATCAGCCGATTCAAGACGTACGAAAAATTTTATTGGCAACAAAAGATGCTCACGGTTTGTACAGTCAGTACGGATTCAAGGAAGTCAAAAATAAGCAGCTGTTTATGCAAATTTTTAAAAAAGGCATGTACGAGCGGGCGATTTATTCAAAAGAAAATAAAATACTGCCTGGAAAAGAGGGATAAGTATGGCTGAAGAATTACGTAAAAGCGTGTTTAATGAAGAATTGATTACGCACTTAAGCGACGCTTTTTCACGTGAAATGAGTTCATTTGATCAAAAAGCATTTCATGAGCTGGTTTTTCAACAGGACTGGGAAGACTTAGCGCTGAAAGAGCGCATGAGAAGAATTACGCTTTCCATGCATGAAGTGCTGCCGGCGGATTATGAAGAAGCGCTTCATATTCTCTATAAAGTGGCTCCAACAGTAGGAGGACTTCAAGGCACGATTTTTCCAGATTATGTTGAACTTTACGGATTGAACGTTTGGGAAGCTTCAATGAAAGCACTCGCTTTTTTTACGCCGTTTTCCACGTCAGAATTTGCGGTGCGTCCGTTTTTGATTCAAGATAAAAACCGAATGCTCCAGCAAATGATTGAATGGGCAGGGGATGAAAACCATCATATTCGAAGATTAGCAAGCGAAGGGAGTCGTCCTAGACTTCCGTGGGGACAATCAGTACCTGCGTTAAAGCAAGATCCGAAGCAAACGCTGCCGATTTTAGAACAGTTAAAACTCGATGAATCGCTCTATGTCCGAAAAAGCGTAGCCAATCATTTAAATGATATTTCTTACATAGAAAAAGACTGGATGCTTAATGTGATGAAAAGCTGGTACGGAAAAGACGTTAAAACCGACTGGATTGTTAAACATGCGTGCCGTTCACTGCTGAAAAAAGGAGAGCCTGAAGCTCTGTCTCTTTTTGGCTATGGAGATGATCCGGGCGTGAGTGTCACAGGGCTTAGCTTACAGCCGCATGTCATTACGATTGGTGATAGCATTAACTTTTCCTTTGAACTATCGGTAGAAAAAAACATGCCGCTTCGCATAGAGTACGGAGTTCATTACGTAAAAGCAAAAGGAAACCGCACTCAAAAAGTGTTTATGCTAAAAAATGTTCAAGCAAAAGTAGGCCAAACGCTTACCGTCACAAAAAAGCATGCATTTAAAGATTTAAGTACAAGAAAACATTATAGTGGCACGCATACGCTTTCTGTTATTGTAAACGGAGTGGTAAAAGCAGAAACGGATTTTGTGATAGAGTAGAGACTGAAAAAATTATTTTAGGTGAATTTAAACACGAACTATCTATCAAAAATTGATTAATAGTTCTTGTTTTTTATTAAGATGGTGAACGTAGGTCTCATGTATGTAGTTGCTTCTAGCAGTTGATTGAAGGGCAAGGCGAAGACTCCTGCGGTAGATCATTTACCCTGATTGGTCGTCTTCATATGGAGTTGATTTCGTTATGTTCCAATCTTTTTGTTATAAAACAGAACTCGTCTCCTATATTAAAATAGTCAAAAAGGTTCAGCTCCCTTATCTTGAAGTTATTTCCTTAAACGGTATAATTATTTATGTAACATTTTAAATATTTCAAAAATTTAAAATGTATAATCAAGGGGATGGGGAGGAGTAAATGAATGAAAAAAACTGTAAAACGAACGGCCGTGCCGGCTCTTTTGTCGATTGGATTATTGCTGTCGCCGCTTGCGGTACAAGCTGAGATGCCTTATTACGGAAAAGACTATAGTCAGCCGGAAAAAATTAAAGCGCTTTATCCGGAAATAAAGGTGAATGAAGCAACGCCGGCATTTATGAAAGGACAAGACGCATTTACGACTCAAGAAGAAATGATGAGCTATGTCCAAAAGCTTGCTCATAAAAGTCCGTACGTAAAGCTGAAGATTATCGGAAAGTCACAGCAAGGACGAGACATTCCGGCTCTATATTTTTCAAAGGAAAAGAAGTTTGCTGATGGAAAGACATCCAAAAAGCCAACGATTTGGCTTCAAAGTCAAATTCATGGTAATGAACCGGCAAGCGGTGAATCCGTACTCGCTGTGGCAACGCGTTTGACAGAAGACTTTGGAAAAGATGTGTTAAATAAAGTGAACATCGTGATTGTGCCGCGCATTAATCCAGACGGATCTTATGCATTCAAGCGTCAGCTAGCAAATAATTTAGATGGAAACCGCGACTACATAAAGCTTGAAAGTCCGGAAGTGCAAAGCGTACGAGCTGAATTTAACCGTTTTTCACCAGAAGTCGTCATTGACGCTCATGAATATACGCCGTACAGCAGCGGATTTAAAAATATCGGTAAAGAAGGCGTGTGGAAGTATCACGATATTTTACTGCAGTCCGGTCGAAACTTAAATATTCCGCAGCGCATTCGCGACGTTTCTGATGAGCTGTTTGTGAACAGCACGCTTACAGCAATTGAAAAGCAAGGATATTCAGGAGAAGTATACTATACGTCTCAAGTGAATAAACAAGGGCAGCTTGAAGTAGAAGAAGGCTCAGTTGAACCGCGAATTGGCCGAAACTCACTAGGCTTGTATCCATCGTTTTCGTTTTTAGTGGAAAGCAGAGGAATTGGCATTGGACGAGAAGATTTTCCGCGGCGAGTGAGTGCGCAAATTGCTACGCAAGAAAAGCTGATTACGCAAACAGCCGCTCATGCCAAACAAATTAAAGCGCTGATTGAAAAAGAAAAAGCGGCGCTTGTCAAAAAAGGAAAAAATGTAAATGACCATGACCCAATTGTTGTGAACAGCGAAAATAAAAAAATACCAAACTCCACGTTAGAAATGGTTGATGTGGAAAGCGCGTCTGTTAAAGAGATTCCTGTGACGTACTACAGTGCAAAGAAAGCAACGCCGACGCTTGTCCGCGAACGTCCAACTGCTTATATTTTAAAGCCAGGACATGAAGATTTAGCAGCAAAACTGCAGGGACAAGGGGTAAAAGGCTTCAAGTTAACGAAAGAAACAGCTCTTTCAGTAGAAGCGTATAATGTGAGCAGCCGCATTGAAAATGAAGCCTACGAAAACAAACCAAATGTAGACGTGCAAACAATCGTGAAGCAAAAAACGGTGACGTTCCCAAAAGGAAGCTACGTCTTTTTAACATCTCAGCCTCAAAACAATTTATTGTCTCTATCGCTTGAGCCGGAATCAGTGGACAGCTTCACAACGTTTGGGTATTTGCCTTCAGAGGTAGGACAAGAACTTGATGTTTACCGCTTTACGCGTTCCATTGAAAAATCGCCTTTGCAAAAAGAATCCCGTAAATAATGAAAAAGCGTGGAGCTTGACTTCACGCTTTTTCATTATGATCACGTGACTGCTGTCGATTTTTTCTTTTTCTAGAAAAGAAATAAATAAAAAATCCTGCTAATACAAGAAGTGTAATAAGAAGAATACTTGTAGGAAAGTAAAGAGAGCCTATATGAATACCTAAATAATTTAACATTGTCATAACTTCCTTCCTTGATAAAAATGGTTTATTTTACTAAATACCCTTATAAGCTGATAAAAAACGTTTCCGCTATTTTAGTAGGGAATGGATTGACTCTGTGCGCCAATCACCACGATATGACCTTGTTTCATCTCTTCTATATACCGGTTTGCCTCGCGGTTAGATAAACCGAGCGAAGCCATCTTTGAAAGAAGCTCATCTTCTCTTGAAAGAAGCATATTGACCGCTGTTTCAAAAATACCTTGCTCTGCCATTCTATATTTTTTGGTGCGTGTTGCGTCCGTTAAATTATGAGCCCATTCTTTATCGTAGGCCAGCAGGTAAATATCTTTGCTTGTAAATCCTTTTTTTAAAAAAGAATGGATGACGCAGGTTGCCTCCTCTTGGTTTTTTGCTACTTGGATGTGTTTCATACACCAACCAAACCTCCTGATAAAAGATATTTCTGAAATACATCTTCTACTCATTCTGTAGCCTTTGTTTCCAACTTTAAACTTGTTTTCTATGAATTTTCTCAGATAGTAAAAGAGAATAGAAACATCATAAATTTTTAAAAAAAGATGTTTGAACTTCAAAACAGAAGGCTAAACCTAGACTATACTAAAAAGTTCCATCAAAAATAGGAGGAGATTAAAATGAATTTACAAGATCAACAAACACAAGGCCAGCCCGAGCAAACGCAAGACCGCCAGCCGGGTATCGAAAGTGAGATGAATCCTCTCCCTATTTATGAGGATGACAATTACATTGGTACAGGAAAATTAAAAGGAAAAGTAGCGCTAGTTACTGGGGGAGACAGCGGAATTGGACGAGCTGTATCCATTGCTTATGCGAAAGAAGGAGCGGACGTAGCCATCGTTTACTTAAACGAACATAGCGACGCCGAGGAAACAAAAGCCCGCATTGAAGAAGAAGGTGTAAGATGCCTGCTGATTGCGGGAGACGTAGGAGACGAATCGTTCTGTAACGAAGCGGTAGAAAAAACAGTGAGTGAGCTTGGAAAGCTTGATATCCTTGTGAACAATGCAGGAGAGCAGCACCCAAAAGAAAGCATTAAAGAAATTACGAGTGAACAGCTTGAACGAACGTTCAAAACAAACTTTTATTCATACTTTTATTTTACGAAAAAAGCGCTTGATTACTTAGGAAAAGGCAGTGCGATCATTAATACAACGTCGATTAATCCTTACCGCGGAAATCCTCAGCTGATCGATTATACGGCGACAAAAGGAGCAATTAACGGCTTTACGCGCAGTATGGCGCAAGCGCTTGTCAAAGATGGCATTCGCGTTAATGCCGTAGCACCGGGACCAATCTGGACACCGCTTATTCCATCTACTTTCTCAGGTGATAAAGTAGGAGAATTCGGTACAGATACGCCGATGGGCAGACCTGGACATCCTGTGGAGCACGTGGGCTGTTATGTGCTGCTAGCTTCAAATGATTCATCTTATATGACGGGTCAAACGCTGCATGTCAACGGTGGAGATTTCATGAACACATAATTGCTTCACCTATATAAAGGAGGAGAAAAGATGGGAGAACGCCAGAAAAGATCTATTTCAAATACACCAAAAAAAAGAGATGAAACGGAACAGCGTGTAACAGATCAAGACGAAACGTTGTTTGAACGTTTTAAAGAAGAAGAAACGGTCGATCCTATGCCGTTGGAAGACATAAGACTTGAACAAAAAGAAGAGAAGAATAAAACGAAAACGAAAGATGAATCAGGTTCTGAAAACATTCATCATAGAAAATAAAAAAACAGCCTTCTCGGGCTGTTTTTTTGTTTGTATCCCTATATTAATGAGTGCTAGAAGCAATTACAATTTTTGAATCATCTTCTAATGCCTGAGCAAGATTCGATTTAATTCGTATATGGTCAAAATTTAAACCAAGCTGCATCGCAGTAGTGGCTAATTCAGGACGAATGCCCGATAAAATCGATTTAACGCCGATTAAATCAAGCGCATTTATCAGCTGAAACAGCTCGTGCGCGACCATTGTATCGATCATCACAACTCCTGACAAATCAATATACAAATGAGAGATTTGCTTCTCTGCACACTGTTTTAACGTGCTTTCTAGGATCATTTTGGCTCTTGCCGTATCAATATCGCCGACTAATGGCAAAAGAGCCACGTCTTTTTTAATCACAATAACAGGTGAACTTAATTCATGAATCATTTCCTGCTGAGAGCGGAGGCGGTTTGAGGCATATTCCTGCGCTTCTGTAATGAATTTTAAAATAATAATATCAAATACCCTTACTACTTTTTCATTCCAAACATCGAGGTGCTGCTGAGTGATGTCATCATGAAGTTCTGCAAACCGGCGAATATACTCACAGTATTGTTTGCGGACGTTCATAAATTCTTTAATAATACTTTGAATGGGGGTTCTGAGATGCTGTTGGTCTTTGGCAACTTTATTTAGCCACGTGTTAAAAGATTCAAAAAAGCTTTTTTCATCTTCTATAAAGACGTTGCTAATATATAAATGAAATTCATAGTTTTGCGCTTTTAAGCGTTGAATGACGTCAGGATCATTAGAGGTATATACGCCTTCAGAAGATTTTTTGTCCAAAGATTCATACCATTCTTCCGTCATAGTTGGTGCACTTTCTAGCAGATAAGAACGTAAAGCGATATCTTTCTTCACTGTTATTCTCCTCTCAAACTGATAAAGCATCACGCAGGTGCGCAACGTATTTATTATAGCACCTTTTTTATAAAGATGGATATGAAATGTATGTTTATTTTTTGTGTTAGGTTTTAAGTGATTGTATATAGGGAAAAATTCTAATAAAAGGGGAAAGAGGGAAAGTATGAATACCGTGACGAACGATCAGTGGAAATGGTATCAGTTTGATTTAGAAGAAGCAGATGGAATAGCTGATATAATCAAAGACTATCAGTATCCAAGAGATGAATGGTTTTGCCAGCAGCTTCAAAAGAAAAATTCTAATCATATTCAAGTAGATGTAATAGGAGAAAGTGAGCTTATTTATGGTTCACTAATTTATCATAAGAAGTCGTTTGATCAAAAAAATTACGATTCGTTTCATTTTTATATTACCGAGGAGTTTATTATAACGGCAGGAATCGATTTGAAAATCCTCGAGAACACCAATCATGAACGAATGATTGAACGCATGAAGCAGTCTGCTAACACAGCGGAAAGTTTTTTTATTCTTTTAGGCGAAATTATGAAAAAACACTTAAATGGGTTTGATCAGTTTGAAAGTCATTTCAGAGAGCTTCTGTGGGAAGTGCGCCATAATAATAACATCGACGTGTTAGATGAAATTCACAAAGCGCGCTATGATCTGCTTATATGGACAAATTTAATCAGTTCTGTTCGAGAAGTCACCATGGGAATAGAAGAAGCGTTTCATAAAAAAATTACCCAAACGGTCGAATATCAGCGGATGTGTAAAAAAATTGAAATTGGCTTAACGCTGATTGAACAATATCAAAAAGAATTTGACGCGTTAATTAAATTAGAAGAAGTTGTGTCTACTCATCGAGGAAATGAGATTATGAAAGCTTTAACGCTTTTAACAGCAATTAGTACACCTTTAACCGCTTTTGGAGCCCTTTGGGGAATGAACTTCAAAGGGATGCCAGAGCTTGATTGGAAATTCGGTTATATCTACGCACTCATTTTAATTGTCCTTTCGACCGTGGCCATTTATCTCTATTTACGAATGAAAGGATGGACGGGCGATCTGTTAAAAGGAAGAAAAAAGAATTCATTTTTTAAATAAGCTTTAATAAAAGAGGTTGAGACATAACTAAATGAATCCAACCTAAAGGCAAACAAATGAGATACATGAGCTGGCCTGCTTATGACACCGCAATTGATTTCCGTGCAAGGCTTCGCTTTCCGCGGGCGGCCGCTGAGCCTCCTCGTCGCTTGCGCTCCTGCGGGGTCTCATCTGTTCCGCTTTTCCCGCAGGAGTCTTCGCCTTGCCCTCCAATCAACTGCTAGAAGGAACAAAATAGATCAAACTATATTCACCATCACAAAAAACGAACCACTCATCAAACATGTTGATTAATGGTTCGTTTTTCACTTGGGCTAAAATATTTTTGTCCCAGCCTCTTTGTTGTTTGTTATCCTCGCCTCCACGTCGTAGGCTCACCTGAACGAAGGCATCTTGGAAATAAATCGTTTTCTTTTAGCTTTACTTGATTGCCGTTTTCGTCGGTATAGCGACCGGTTTGCGGAACCAATTCTCCGGTTGAAAAGGCGTCATCTACAGGCTTCCACGTCGTTGATTCACGTGTGTGTGGGCAAGGTGTAAAAA
Organism: Priestia sp. Y58; assembly: GCF_029522095.1. NCBI lineage: Bacteria > Bacillati > Bacillota > Bacilli > Caryophanales > Bacillaceae > Priestia > Priestia sp. Y58. The sequence goes on along the minus strand of NZ_JAKWFL010000002.1, from coordinate 676,557 downwards.
GATCATCTTTTTGAAAGAGTTTAATTTCACCTTCCGCACAAATGTAAGCGCCCGATTCTGGTACAGCTTCACTCGTTCGATAAATGTTCTGTACGGTCTTCACACGCATCCAACCTTTCTTTTTGATTAGTTGTATTTTAGTGTTCCGGTCGTGGCGTCCATGTACGTACGATCTTCTATAATATCCGAGTCGTCTAGCTTTCTAAAAGGAGCGCAGTAGCACACAACTCCCGTCTCGATTTCAATTTCTTGAAATCCGTACGCACGGCAAAGGTAGTCACCGACGTCGCTTGGAGCTGGATGCGTATCCAACTCATCTAATGCCTCATTAAACATCTCTAAAAATTCTTTTTTCGAAAATTTCTTCTCATGATGCAGTGTTACTGGATCTCCAGAATCTGTTCCTTGTGCTAACGCGTAAAAATACATCGTCCTCACTCCTTGCATATATATAGTCGAGCTTTTTCTGAAATGTAGAAACATTGATTGTTAGTAAGTAAATTCCCTTAAATAAAAAAAATAAACGCATCTGGAAGAAAACGGTTTCTTTGTTATTGTGATCTTAACGAGAATTCAGCGCTATCAGTGTTTGATAGCAGGCTGCCACAGGGTGATAATCGGCTTTAGGAGCCGGGCTTTTTTTCGAGCTGTAGCGTTCGTTTTGCTGATTTAACAGCTGATACCAGCCTCCGTATGTGTGATCGATAAAGTGTTTCTGACAGTAGGAGAACAGGGCGTCGTATGCTTTCCAATATCCGCTGTCTGCGGTTTTCACTCCGAGAAGTGAAGCCGCAGAAATGGCTTCGGCCATCACCCAGTAGTTTTTATCCGGGTCAATGACCTCTTCTTGAGGAGACAGCGCAAAGTAAAGACCTCCGTACTTAGCATCCCAGCCCAGGTGCCAGCCCTTATCAAACAAATACTTTGCACGTTCTGTCATCCAGTTTTCCGAACGGTGCCGATCAAGCCATAAAAGCAGCTTGCTCCATTCAAACTGATGTCCTGGTATAAAGCCGTACGGACGAAATTCATCTTTTGTATTGTTTTTATTGTAGTCCCAATCCGGCTGCCAGTCTGTATCATAATGCTCCCAAATCATGCCACCGGATCGTTCAGCAAGCTGCTGCGTAACGCTTTTTGCAAGCGTGTACGCTCGGTCTAAGTATTTTTTATCTCTTGTTGCTTCAAAGGCAGAAAGCATAGCTTCACACATGTGCATATTTGCATTTTGGCCGCGATAGAAAGAAGAAGCTGACCACGATGCGTCCCATTCGTCTCGATAAAAGCCGTGCGCATCTTCCCAAAAGTACTTTTCCATCACGTCATATACTTGTTCAATTGTTTCTTTTGCTTCTGAAATGCCGGCTTGATATGCGATGGAAGAAGCTAAAAGAGCAAAAGCGTGGCCATATGCTTGTTTAGAATCATCTTTTACTTCTCCTTCATCGGCTATTTCAAAAAAATACCCGCCGTGCTCTCTATCATAATGGTTGTTTTGTAGAAAACGAATGCCGTGCTGAGCTGCTTCTTTGCACCAATCCGGTCCGTCTAAAAGAGCTCCTACACTGAAGATATAAATAAAGCGCGCCGTACTTACCAAGTGCTTTGAATGCGTGTTGTTGACGGTGCCTTCGTCGTAGTATTCATGGATATACCCGCCGTTTTTCTTGTCAATACAAGCGGGGTAGTAGAAATGAAGCGTATCAAAAATATGCTGTTTTAATGTGTGAGGTTCTCGAAACGCAGTTGAGGAAAAATCCGTTGCCGTGTTCATTTTATCACCATCTCAATCTTTGTTTTTAATTGTTTTTTACCCTAAGCAGTTGGGCGTAAACGTAAGGGTTTTTTTGCTGTTTTTGCTCTATTATTCTATTTTTGTTGAAAATGTATCAGTTTGGAAACAAGTTTGAAATATTTTGATATACTTTTGACACGATTATCCGGTATTCTAAAAGTACGTGCTAGCTGGAACGAAGTAATGGTAAGCCTCTAGACGTCGAATAATTTTACTTAATGTTGCTTAGTTGAGGTTGAGCTTAAACATCGGATCCTGTTTTCACTTAACCTATTAAACTAGCAGCATATATTTCTATTATATTTTGCAAATGAGGTATAAAAAATGACAGAAGTGAACAAACAAAGATTTTACAAAAAATTAGCGGTAACAGGTCTTGCTTTTACACTTGTAGGGGCAGGAACTCTAGGTCTTCATTCTTTACATTTTACGGGTGAGCCAACTGTAGCAAGCGCAGCTGCGGAAACATATACAACAACAGCGAATTTAAATATTCGAAGCGGTCCATCGACTTCCAACGCGATTATTGCAACGGTCAAACAAGGCACGCAGCTAACGGTAGTCGGACAAGCAGCAAGCGGCTGGCTGAAAGTAAGCTATCAAGGCAAAACGGGCTACGTAAGCAGTGAGTATGTTAAAAAGTCAGCGAGTTCAACGACCAAAACCTATGTAACAACGGCAAATTTAAATATTCGAAGCGGTCCATCTACGTCAAGCGCGATTGTTGTAACGGTCAAACAAGGCACGCAGCTAACGTCGACAGAACAAGCAGCGAACGGCTGGCTAAAAGTGAGCTATCAAGGCAAAACGGGCTATGTGAGCACGCAGTACGTAAAGGAATCAACGGGTTCTTCTGAACCGGCTCCAGCTCCGGCGGCTTCTGTCTATGTGGCAACGGCGAATTTAAACGTTCGAACAACTGCTTCAACTTCTGGTGCGGTTATGGCAACACTTAAAGCCGGCACACAGCTAGACGTAACGGCTAAAGCAGCAAACGGCTGGCTGAAAATTACGTATCAAGGTAAGGTTGGCTATGTAAGCGGTCAATACGTACGAGCATTAGCTGACATGAAAGTGGTTTCGAACCCTGAAAGCATCCAAGTTGTTGTGAATAAACAAAACAAGCTTCCGGAAAACTACGTTCCGAAAGATTTAGTATATACAACGATTCCATTTACATTCAAAGAACAAACGGAAAAGAAAAAAATGCGCAGTGAAGCAGCCGCTGCTATTGCACAGTTGTTTGCGGGTGCGAAAAAACAAGGCGTTACCCTTCTTGGCGTCTCGGCTTACCGTTCACATGCAACGCAAAGCGCGCTTTTTAGTTCGTATGTTCAAAGAGACGGTTATGATAAAGCGGCAACTTATAGCGCATTGCCAGGCACGAGTGAACATGAAACGGGTCTTGGAATTGATGTAACAAAAGGAGACGGTACATGTGCTGCTCAAGACTGCTTTGGCGGAACAAAAGAAGCAACTTGGCTCGATGCCCACGCAGCCGAATACGGATTTATTATTCGTTATCCAAAAGGGAAAGACGCGGTAACCGGCTATAAATATGAGCCGTGGCATTTGCGATATGTAGGCAAACCAGTGGCGCAGGCGATTAAGAGTAAAGGAATTACGCTTGAAGAATATTACGGAATTAAGGAATGAAAAAGGGATAAGTCTTTACGAAATAACTTTAATTTGAGAAGAAGTGGCCGTAAAGTGTAGAACTAAGATTAATTATGTATAAAAGAAGCTACCTCGTTTCATTGGCATTGGAGCGAGGTAGCTTCTTGTTTGAGAAAGTACTCAAGAGTTAGTTTGTTATGGATATCATAAACTTCCGGGGATGTTAAGCAAAAATAAAGCGCATCATTTTAGAAATTGTTTTGTCAGATAGAGCAGGATACAGAAATAAAGTTGTCGTATAAATAGAAAGGAAATAGTAACACAAAATGTAAAAAGAGGTGCTCAATATGATTTTAGGAATCCACCCTTATTTAGTTTTGAATGGTAATGGTCAAGAAGCAGTTAGATTTTATGAGAATGCGTTAGATGCACAAGTAATTAGTGTTCAAACTTTTGGGGAGATGCCCCAAAATCCAGAGTCTCCTATTCCAGTAGAAGCCAAAGACCGTATATTAAATGCACATTTAAAAGTTGGCAATACTGACCTGATGTTTTCTGATACGTTTCCAGGTCAGCCTTATCAGCTTGGATCACAAGTTACTTTAGCCATCACGGTAAATCATGCGGAAAAATCAAAAGAAATATTCGCAAAGTTGCAAGAAGGCGGCGAAGCAATCATGCCGCTTCAAGAAACTTTTTGGAGTCCGTTATATGGACAGGTAACAGATAAATTCGGAGTAACTTGGCAAGTTTCGACGCAAGCGGATAGTGATAGCTGAGAAAAAGTGTACTTTTTAAGCAAGATAGCTTTAGCAGCAGATTAGTAGTAAACATTTTGTCCAACACGAAAAGATTAACCATATAAAATAGCAAAAGCGCATTTTGAATTCTCTTTTTCAAAACGCGCTTTTTTGTTTGTTGTGCGTGTTTATATTCTCATGATTTACGTTGCGGTCCCAAATAGGAAGCAATCTGTTATATAGCTCATCAGGATGGCAGGCCTTATCAGCAAAAATAACTAGCTTAAACCATATTCCTCCAGAAAAACACGGCTATTTATTATGATGTAACAGTAGTATAGTTTGATGTAAAATTCTGAAAATTAAAATAAAATGATAGTTGTGTTTGTCAACGAAATAAAGGAGGATGGTTTTTGATGAAGAAAGTCTTTAATATCGGAGTTCTCTTTTTCCTGATTTTTGGTTTATTTCTTGGCGTTGGACCTACGGGTAAGGCATCTGCATTATCGTATGATGGTTCAAATCCATACACAACAGGATGTGCAAGCAAAAGTCCCATTACTTATGAAACGAAGTATATTTATAAAAGCGGTGTAAAAATCGGTTATGTGCAGTTAAAGGGAAGCGCTTATTGCCATACAGCATGGGGATATGTAAAATTTTATAATAACTCCCCTTACGACGGGTATGCAAACGTCGGAACGTACAGATATGAAGGCTCTTCGAGTTCCTCTAATGCTAGAACATTCTGTAACAGTTCCGGTGGCAACGGCATGGTAAACAAAGGGGAGACGTCATGTTATACAAGTCAATTATGGGATAAAGACCCGTACAATTCCTTAGCTGTTGTATTTGTTTATAGTTCAGATGGAAAGGTTATTGCCCAAGCGCAGACCGGCCGACATTAATAGAAATAATATAAATGAACGCCTCTTAGGAAAAAGTCTAAGAGGTATTTTTTGTTCAAAAAGATTGATGGAGAAATCTGCCTGAAACTTTGTATTTGCTAATCAATACTACATGAATAACCACTCTATCAGTCTACTGGGTGTACTTTTATAGCGCTGGGTCCTTTAGCTCCTTCTTGAATTTCAAACTCTACTTTTTGACCTTCTGACAGGTTTTTATATTCCTCACGGTCGATTGCATTGGAGTGAACGAACACTTCTTTTGATCCGTCCTCGGGTGTGATAAATCCAGATCCTTTTGATTCGTTGAATGATTTAACGGTTCCTTTATGTTTGTTCATTGAAAAATCCCCCTTATAAGTATAGAAATTAATTCTTAATAGTTTTTTTACCCAAACGCTGAAATTTCAATCATGTTCGTGGTAGTTATACCGATTAGAAGAGTAGGGATAAAAGTAAATAGGGAGGGCTTAACAATTTTTTTAATTCGGTTATATTTTTATATTGTATGTGATATAACTATTGTTATAAAATGTAATCGTTAATTCTGCTAACTAAAGGAGATAAAGAAAAAAATGAGGGATGAGTTGTTATATATAGGGAAGAAAATTATCGATAATAAACAGGAATTAGCGATACAATTTTCTGATCTGATGGACTCTGAATATAAGCGGAAGCTTGTTTACCACGAAGAAAGCGAAGTTTTAAAATGGAGAGCAGAACTCATTGAGTATTTAGGCGAGTCGCTATTCGAAGAGCACTCGGTCGTTTTAAAGAAAATCGTTCAGTGGGGTACAGATATAGGAAAAGTGGCTGTGGAAAACGGACTTTCTTTGAGTCAAACGTTAAAATCGCTCGCGCTGTTTCGAACAGTGATATGGGGTGTTTTTACAGAAGAGTTGCAGCAGAAGCAGTTTGCTCCTATTACGATGCTTGATGTAAGTAAAAAAATTGATCCGATGCTTGATGAGCTTAATCATATATTTGTGGAAATCTATGAAGAACATAATACGGAAACCATAAAACGCGCTTACGCAGCGCTAGAAGAATTATCAGTTCCCATCGTTCCTCTTTCTGAAGGAATCGCTGTGATGCCGATCGTTGGACAAATTGATACGCATCGTTCGCAGCTTATTATGGAAACGGCTTTAGAAAAAAGCGCTCAGCTGCAGCTGAGTTACTTAATATTTGATATTTCAGGTGTTCTTATCGTCGATACGATGGTAGCGGACAATATTTTTCAAATTGTAAAAGCCTTACAGCTTATCGGCACTAAAACGATGATTACCGGAATACGTCCAGAAATCGCGCAAACCGTTGTGGATTTAGGCGTCGATTTTGGAACAATCAAAACAAGAGCGACGTTAGAAAAAGGCCTTGAAGAAATAGGCTTTAGCAAACTGACAGAAAATCCGCAAAGAAAAAAAGACAAATGGCGTTATTAATAAATAAAAAAGCCCAGAGGCTGGGACAAAAATATTTTAGTTGACGTTAAATCCGAACTATTAATCTGATTGATGGTTCGGGTTTTTTTTGTTGTTATGGTGAACGCAGGTTTCATGTATGTGGCTGCTTCTAGCTGGTGATTGGAGGGCAAGACGGAGACTCCTGCGGGAAAAGCGGAACAGGTGTGAGACCCCGCAGGAGCATTAGCGACGAAGAGGCTCACCGGCCGCCCGCGGAAAGCGAAGTCCTGCACGGAAATCACCAGCGGTGTAAAAAGCAGTCCAACTCATTTATCTCATTTGTTCGTCTTTCGATTGGGTTGATTTAATTATGTTTCCATCTCTTAGTTTTCTCGTGTCTCTAAAAAATAAAAGAAAGGCTTATATTACGAAAAATTTAAGGGGAAGTCACAGCGTCACATGTTACATTCCTTGTAAAAATGGGTACTGGTAAAAAGAAGCATTTCAAGCGCTTTTCAATTACATTAGCCGTCTAAAATTAATTAATTGTCAATTTAGAATAACATAAATTATTTAAATACTTAGACAAACAAATGAGGAAAATATATACTTATTAGTGTTGTCACGAAAAGATAAAGGGGAGAAACAAGGATGGATATCAAACGTCAAAACGTTGATTTTGGTAACTCAATTTTTCAAACGCTAGTGGATGGTTATTACTATGAAATTCCTACAAACGTAGTAGAAATCACAAAAGATCAGGCAGAGGGTCATTTTCCTTCAAGTGTAAATGAACCGGAATTACTGCTTCAAAATTTACTGATTTCTACCACAATCGAAGGAGTAGAAAAGTATTATTTAGTAGGAGACGCAGCAGAGAAGCACGTGCTAGGCAATATCCATATTAATAAGTTACATAATAAAACTGAATCTGATATTCCTTATGTGATGTTTTTAGCTTCAGTTGCTTATTACAACACACTTAAAGGAAAAGACAAAGAGGATAATAGTGTGACGATTAATTATTTCTCGACTATGCTTCCGATTTGGCTGCTTAAGAAAACAAATAAATTCAGTGAAATGCAGCAGAAGATGGCCGAACGTTTTCAAGGAGAGCATACGGTTACGGTATTGACTCCTGGGTTAGAAAAAACGCTCACTGTGAACATTGAAACGAGCAAATGCCGTATTGAAAGCGAAGTGGCTCGCTGGGCGATCAAAAAAGATTTTGAATTACAAGATAGAGAAGAAGCAAATGCATTCAAACATTTTGAAACGCTAATTGTAGATTTGGGAGGAGGTACGGTTGACCTTGCGCTTCTTCCTGCAGGACTTCAAGCTCCTAAAAGCAGAAATTCGTTGAAGTGTCTTACGGATATTTCATATTTGAAGCATATTGAAAAGCTAAGAAATGAAAAGCTACTTGAGTATTTTGATGATGTTCGTTCATTGGAAGAATTTATTATTGCCAATATCCATAAAGCAAAAATGGAGCAAAGAGACGGCAATAGCGGGAAAAAGGTAGATCTCACGGAGCCTATTCACGCTTCGCTTAGAGAATACACGCAAATTTTATTAACGAAAGTTGAAAATCTATTTTCATCGCCAAAAGATAAAGTCTATAAATATATTTATATTGGAGGACTGGCTCCTATCCTTCAACAGTTTATTGCAGAGCAGATTGATAACATGTACGGGGAAGAAATTAGAGAAGAAAATCATCTTTTCTTGCCGGAGACACGCAAATTAAATTTATACGGTCTTGAAATTTTAAGCAGACATGAAACAAACGCAGCGGTTCACGTTTAAAAAGGGGGAGCATATATGAGTCATCAAAACACTCGCCTTAAGGAAGCATTAGACGATTGGTACGGTCAGCTAAGCTCCCAAATGGCTGCACCATTTTACTTACTATCAAATGCGTTTCTGACAGCTGGGAATCTATCAGCAGATATGATGGGAGTAAGGGAAAAGACCGTAAGTAATAGAGATGAACGTGCAAATTTTACAATTGAAACTGCTAACATTCCGTCAGAAGTGTCTTCATTTCTGAAAGAAAAACAGCAGGCAAACGAGCTTCAGGACTATATAGTAAGACTCATACAGCAAGACTTGCAAAAAACGAGGAAAGAAGAGGATGTAGAAACGCTCGTTCATTCACTTCGAAAAGAGCTGTTGGGCGAAATTGACTTACTAAAAAAAGAAATGAATTCACGTCTTGCTGCAAATCGTGAGGAGTATGAGTCTAAGCAGGCAAATGAACTTCAGGATTATGTAGCGAAGATTGTGGAACAAAACGGGCAGAAAGACAGCCGGGAAGAAGATTTTCAATCGTTAGTCCATTCATTAAGAACCGAGCTGTTAGGAGAAATTCATTTGCTTAAAAAAGAGCTTGGCTCTGCGTCAGCTCCTTCTTATAAGCAGCTGAAACCCGTTAAAAATGAGGAAGAAGAAACATTTAAAGAAGGTCAGTTAATTAAAAGTGAAAAAGTGACCGGAACCATTCAAGAAGATATCAATGTAGATTTCTAAACAGAAAGTAGAGGCGTGATATGCCTCTACTTTTATTATTTTTCTATTTAAAATGGAGCTGGGGCAAAAGTAATTTAGTAGAAGAAAGGTCCGCCCGCGGAAAGCGAAGCCTCGCACGGAAATTAACAGCGGTCCAATGTAAAGGCTTTAGCGTATAAATCATAAATTTTTTTTGTTTCTTTTTAGCTTTTTTCGAAGATATAAGCAAATATCAAATGTAACGATGGTACAAATACTGCATTTTATCATAAACCAAAATAACGATTCGTTTATGCCAAATCCGCCAATCGAAGCTTTTAATTCATTTAGCTGCCTGAGAATTAAATTTATGTCGTTTTCATAGGCCACAGTAAAAGATTTAATCACAAGCATGGTCATAATGACTGCTTCTACAGATATATATAGAATTTTTCTTGCTAGTTTAAGAGAAGGATTTACGTTTGATTTGGGAATTTTATAAAATGATTTCATAGCCCGTTTGCCTTTCAGTTATTTTAAGCTGTTTCAAAAGATTAGTTTATTCTATAATTAATTCTTTCCTTGGCTATAAAATCCTTTATGTATAGCAAGTTTAAAAAAAGCCCGCTAGAAAAGGCAGTACACCGATTTTCTAGCGAGCTTATGTTAGTTAATGTTCTTCAGCTAAGGCATTTGCTTTTGTCACATGAACTGTGCCAAACGGATGGTTTGGAGGAGCGTAGATGGAGTAAAGCTTTAGCGGAGTGGTACCTGTATTAGTGAGATCATGCCACGTTCCGGCAGGGATAAATATCGCATCATCATCGTAGACTTTTCGTTTAAAGGTTAGGTTGTTTTTACTTTTGCCCATTTGAACAACGCCTTGCCCTTGTTCAATGCGCAGAAATTGATCAACGTTAGGGTGGATTTCTAAGCCGATATCTTCACCGGGCTTGAGACTCATTAACGTCACTTGTAAATGTGTTCCCGTCCATAAAGCAGTGCGGTACGTATTGTTTTGCTTTGACGCTTCATTAATGTTAATAACAAACGGCCTTGGGCCGTAGTCCTTTAATTTACCGTTTCTTTGCTGAAATTGTTCGCTGGTGTGATAGTGATTCGGCACATAATAACTATATGGGTGCCAGCCGTAGTACACTGGGGTCTGCCACTGATGATAATAAGGTGTATAGTGCATACTCATTCTCCTTTTCTCGTTTGATTTTTCTTTTCATCCTATGCTTTTGTCAAAACGGTTGATACCATTTGCCTTTTTGTCCGCGGTCTTTATGCGCTTATTTTTTGCTGAAATCATGTGATTAATGATTTATCTGAGCTCTTCGCCTGTTTTTTGGTCGTTAAAAAATACTTTCATCACTTTAATACGATAATTCAGTAAAAAATATATCGTATGAAAACGTTTTATTTGATATAATTTTAGAAGATGAAAATTATTTTAAAGGGTGACGTTCATTGAAAGAAAAAAAACTTCAAGAATTAACTGAACATCTTAATAATTTATTCAACAATTTAATTCATGGATCTATCACAGAAGGTGAATTTAATGAGCTGTCCGAAGAGCTTTACAGAAAGCAAACTAGGCTGCGCTATGAGATAGAGTGTGAGAAAGGTTCGTATTATAGAGAATATTTTAGAGGCTAAGGCTTTGTATTAGACTGCTTTATAAGAAATAAGAAAAGACCTCCATTTGGGAGGCCTTTTTCTTAATTTCTAGCAGAAAGTGGAGTGATACTTTCTATTTCAATAAGTATATTAGTATATTTACTTTATAAAAAATACAACTGTTGAAGGTCTAAAACTCGCTATTCACCCCCAAAAACCTGTATGATAGGTTTAAGATTACCGCATATGAGATATATGTATAGTAAAAAGGGGTGATGAGCTGTGAAGTGGTATAAAGGAGTTGTCATGCAAGTCTTAATGACAGAAATCGAAACAGCAAGAGAGCACATGGTTATGTTAGGACTTACAGAAGGTCTTACAAGTCGTAATACAGTTCGAATCAGTCAAACCCTTGATTATTTATTAAATGAACTAAGTAAAGTGATGGCCGCAGATTAATCGTATTTTATATAAAAATGAAAAGAGCTGCTGACTTCACGGCAGCTCTTTATAAGTTGCCTTAACGTTTACTTTAGTGTTTATGATACTATTTATACAGTTACCTCATAGCAAAGAAAATAGCGGAATCTATTATATATATTGTATAGTAGAAACCTAGAAAATGAGTTGAAAGCACCCGTGAAAAGGGAAGCTTAGATACATAAAGCGAACGCCGCACGAAGAATGGCGATGGAGGGTATAGTGGAATGGAATATCATATTAAAGAGGCCGCTGCAAAGGTAGGGCTGCCTACGCACACGCTTCGATACTACGAACAGCAAGGGCTTTTGCCTTTTATAAAAAGAGATGAAAACGGGAATCGTATTTTTAGCGAGTCCGATATCGAATGGCTAGAATTTATTATTTGCTTACGGAAAACGGACATCTCTCTTTTAGAATTGCGTAAGATTGTTGAATTAACACAGAAAGGTGATGATACAATCGGTTTGCGCAAGGAGATATTTGAAAAGCATAGAGAGAAAATGATGGAAAAACAAAGAGAGCTGGACGTAGCTTTTAGAAAAGTTGAAACGAAAATTGACTACTATGATAAATTAGAACAAAAGTATCAGGAAGAACTTTCATCTAAAGCCTAATTTATCGTTTGTTTTTCTTATTTTATAAAGAATAAAAAGCGGGCAGCTAATTCAATTAGCTGCCCGCTTTTCTTCTAAACTTACAGTGTAGAGATATCAATAACAAATCGATAGCGAACGTCGCTGCGAAGAACGCGCTCGTACGCTTCGTCTACTTGATTTGCATCGATAACTTCAATCATAGGAGCAACGCCGTGCTCAGCTGCAAAATCAAGCATTTCTTGTGTTTCACGAATGCCGCCTACAAGTGAACCCGCAATGCTGCGACGTCCCATGATAAGCGAGAATACGCTGTATTGATCTGGGTTAGCCGGTGCACCAACGTTAACAAGCGTTCCATCTACGCGAAGTAATGATAAGTATTGATCCACGTTCAGGTTAGCCGATACCGTGTTTAAGATAAGGTCAAAGCGACCTGCTAATTCAGTGAACGTTGCCTCATCACTTGTTGCAAAATAATGATCTGCACCAAAGCTTAGAGCCTCTTCTTTTTTATTGTTAGAACGGCTCAATACCGTCACTTCAGCACCCATTGCATGTGCAAATTGAATCGCTACATGTCCAAGACCGCCCATTCCTACAATGGCAACTTTTTTACCAGGGCCAGCATTCCAGTGCTTTAACGGAGAAAATGTTGTAATCCCTGCACATAGAAGAGGACTTGCTGCATCCATACTTAAATTATCAGGAATACGAACAACGAATCCTTCTTTTACGACGATTTTTTGGCTGTAGCCGCCGTATGTACGGTTTCCGTCGTAATCCAATGAGTTATACGTTTGAACAACGCCTTTTGTACAGTATTGCTCGTCACCGTTCACACAGTACTCGCACTCTCCGCAAGAGTCAACGAAACATCCAACGCCAACGCGATCGCCAACCTTGTATTTGGTTACGTTTTCTCCAACCGCTTCAACTACTCCTGCGATTTCGTGACCAGGAACCATCGGGAACATCCCGCCGCCCCACTCATCAAATGCACTATGAATATCAGAGTGACAGATACCGCTAAACTTAATATCAATTAAAACGTCGTCTGCTCGCAGTTCTCTGCGTTCAATTGTCGTGTTCTCGAATTTTGCCTTTGCATGCGGCGCACTTAAAACACGTGATGTTGTTGTATGTTGATTACACATAAGTAAAAACACAATCCTTTCGTCATTTGATGTATTTAAAAGCTACAACACTAGCTTAAACGTTAAAGTCGACTTTAAAGCAAGAGTTTTTTTAAAAAAAATTTTGCTTTCTATGATTTTATGAAAAAAGAGAGTAAGGGATAGTGTAGCAGCTTTTTATCTATGTTTAGTTAAAAGAAACTCTTCAAGGGCGCGAGCTGCGGCGTGTTCATCCGCTCCATTTGTCAGTAACGTTATTTCATCTCCTTTTTTAACAGCTAAAGCCATGACCTTTATGATACTTTTTCCACTTACACATTTTCCATCTTTCGCAAGAAAAATGTCACTTTGAAACGAACAAGCTTCGCGTGCAAATAAAGCCGTATGTCTAGCTTGAAGTCCTCCAGAAAGCTGCACCGTCATTCTTTTAATCATCATTGTATTTCCCCTTTTTTGTATTTTAAAAACTATAAAACTAGCTTAGTCGTTAAAGTTGACTTTAAGGCAAGAAGTAATTTGGATAAAAAGTGGAAAGGGAAGAAAGAATAAGCCTACTGTTAATGCACATAGTGATCCTGTTGTTAGTATGAGGGAATGTGAGCGAAGCGTAATGCCGCTTTTGAAGGAAAGTTCTCATAAATCCTTTTGTTGGATGAGCAAAACACGTAAGAAGAGACCCTAAAAAAGAAAGAAAAATGATGAAATACTAAGCAAATGAGAAGATTTGCCTCTTTTAACAGATATGTGTACGTTTTCATACGGAATGTTTCCGTTTCCACTGACTTTGTCAAACAGCAGACAATTGTTGATAATAGAGCTATATAAGAGGCAAAGGGGACGATGAAATGAAAAAATCTATTTTAAAAGTAGAGAAGTTCATAACTGAATTTAAAACGTCAATGACAAGCTACGGAGAAGCTATTATAAAAGTAAAAGGAAACTGATTATAAAAAGATGCAGGTCATTTTTTATAAATCCATTCCATAAATTCATACTAAATAATAATGCTATTAAAATAAGAAATATAACTTCGCTGATAAAAGCTTTGTCTATTGTTGAAATAACAGTAGACAAAGCTTTTTTGTGTGGTTATATAAGTGGATGTGATATCTTTTATAACTAGCATTTTTAGAAGGAATAAGCCTTTAGGCAGATGCAGTGTATAAAAAATTCTGAAATTTTATTATTGACTGAAAGCGTTTTTAATATTAATATTAATTCAAACTTAACCAATATTTAACCAACACATAACAAAAGAGTTTTTTTATCTACAAATGAAATCGATTTCATTTGTAGAGTTATAAGATTGGTAAGTTTTATCACTATCTATTGCTAGTGAGGCAGCATTACACAATAAGGGGAAAAGAGGAATCAAAATGGGAAACGAAAATATTTTGTGGGGAATTGCTCCAATCGGGTGGAGAAATGATGATATTCCTGAAATTGGTGCAGAAAATACATTGCAGCATCTGTTAAGCGATATCGTCGTAGCGGGCTTTCAAGGAACGGAAGTGGGAGGTTTTTTTCCTGAACCAAGCATATTAAACAAAGAGCTTGAGCTTCGAAATTTAAGAATTGCAGGTCAATGGTTTAGCAGTTTTATCATTCGTGATGGGATAGAGGAGACGTCAAATTTATTTCACAAACATTGTCAGTATCTGCAGGAAGTGCATGCTGATGTGGCGGTCGTATCTGAGCAAACTTACAGTGTTCAAGGGATTGAAAGAAATGTTTTTGCTGAAAAACCTTATTTCAGTGATCAAGAATGGGAAGCTTTATGTGCCGGGTTAAATGAGCTGGGAAAAATCGCAGCAGAATACGGTTTACGTCTTGTCTATCATCACCATATGGGGACAGGTGTACAAACATTAGCTGAAATTGATCGGCTAATGGAAGGAACCGACGCAAATCATGTTCATCTTCTATATGATACGGGACATATTTACGTTTCTGACGGAGACTATATGGAGCTATTACATAAACATATAGATCGTATTAAACACGTTCATTTTAAGGATGCAAGAAGAAACGTGCTGGAGCAGTGCAAAAAAGAAGGAAAGTCATTTTTGCAGTCGTTTCTAGCCGGTATGTTTACCGTGCCGGGTGATGGATGTGTAGATTTTACAAACGTGTACAAAGCGTTAGTTGATTACAATTACAAAGGATGGATTGTGGTTGAGGCGGAACAGGACCCTTCTATTGCGCATCCATTAGAATATGCTTTAATGGCCCGAAAGTACATTAACGAAAAGTTAGTTATTCATTCTTAAAATAAGGCGGGGGAATTAGCATGGGTAAACAGGGAAATCAACATTCATTTTTACGTACGATCATTTTAGTTTCTACGTTTGGTGGACTGCTTTTTGGATATGACACGGGAGTTATTAATGGGGCACTGCCTTATATGTCTGAATCTGATCAATTGAATCTCAACTCTTTTACTCAAGGTCTTGTAACGAGCGCTCTTTTATTTGGTGCTGCATTTGGTGCGGTGGTAGGCGGCAGGCTAGCAGATCATAACGGGCGGCGTAAAACGATTCTGTATCTTGCCATTCTATTTTTTGTTTCCACAGTTGGATGTACAATTTCGCCAAACGCAGCCGTTATGATTCTTTGCCGTTTCCTATTAGGACTTGCTGTAGGGGGCGCATCTGTTACTGTACCGACATATTTAGCAGAAATGTCACCAGCTGAAAGCCGGGGGAAAATGGTAACTCAAAATGAACTTATGATTGTTACTGGTCAACTTCTTGCCTTTACGTTTAACGCGATTATCGGAAATATGCTAGGAGAAAACCCTCACGTTTGGCGATATATGCTGCCAATCGCTGCCATTCCAGCTGTTTTTTTATTCTTTGGCATGCTTAGAGTACCAGAAAGTCCGCGCTGGCTTGTGTCAAAAGGGAAAAATAACGAAGCGCTAACGGTTCTTCAAAAGATACGGGAAAGTAAAAGAGCCAAATCAGAGCTGCAGGAGATTGAGAGCGCTTACGAGCAAGAAGCAAAAATGGAAAAAGCAACGTTTAAAGATTTAACAACTCCGTGGGTTCGAAGAGTCGTTTTCCTTGGTATTGGAATTGCTGTTGTACAGCAGATTACCGGCGTAAACTCCATTATGTATTACGGCACTGAAATTTTAAAAGACGCAGGTTTTCAAACAGAAGCTGCTCTTATTGGAAATATCGGAAATGGAGTCATCTCCGTTTTAGCCACGTTTGTAGGAATTTGGCTGCTAGGTAAAGTTGGACGCAGACCAATGCTTATAACAGGATTGGTAGGAACGACTACTGCCCTGCTGCTGATTGGTATATTTTCTCTTGTATTTGAAGGGTCCGCGGCACTTCCATATATCGTATTAGCACTAACGATTACGTTTCTCGCATTTCAGCAAGGAGCTATATCTCCGGTAACGTGGCTAATGCTTTCAGAAATTTTCCCTTTACGATTAAGAGGCTTAGGGATGGGGGTTACCGTATTTTGTCTGTGGGGAATTAACTTCCTTGTAGGTTTAACGTTTCCTGTTTTATTGGCCAGCATTGGCTTATCCACTACGTTTTTTGTCTTTGTTGTACTCGGCATCGGAGCGATTTTATTTGTTAAAAAGTTTTTGCCGGAAACAAAAGGGCTTACACTTGAAGAACTGGAACAAAGGTTCCGTAGCTATGATAATGAAGACGCTGACGTCATGAATGACAATAAAATTATTTAAGTAAAGAATGGAGAGAATCATTATGAAACTATGTTTTAACGAAGCAACAACATTAGAAAATTCAAATCTTGTAAAGGACCTTGAGTATTGCAACAAGCACGGATATGATTATATCGAAATTCGCACAATGGATAAACTCCCTGAGTATTTAGAAAGTCACTCAATGGATGATTTAGCGCAGTTTTTTAATACAAATCATATTAAACCGCTAGCGCTGAACGCTTTAGTTTTCTTTAATAACCGCAGTGAAAAAGAGTACCAGGAAGTGATAGAAGAGTTTAAGAGTATGCTAGAAACCGCTCAAAAGATAGGCGCTCAGTATATCGTAGCCGTTCCTTTAGTAACAGAACAAAAAATCGTAAAAGCAGAGATTAAAAATAGCTGCGTACAAGTGTTGAATGAATTATCGGAATTGGCTGAACCTTACGGAGTTAAAATCGCCGTTGAGTTTGTAGGTCATCCTCAGTGTACGGTTAATACGTTTGGTCAAGCGTATGACATTGTGCAAACTGTGAACCGAGATAACGTAGGATTAGTACTTGACTGCTTCCACTTCCATGCGATGGGATCAAAACTAGAAGACTTAAAACAAGCGGATATTTCTAAAATATTTATTGTTCATATTGATGACACGGAAGATTTTCCTATTGGCTTCTTAACAGACGAAGACCGAGTATGGCCAGGTCTAGGAGCAATTAATTTAGATGCTATTTTCTCAACATTAAAAGAAAAAGGCTATGATGACGCGGTATCTGTAGAGCTATTCCGACCTGAATATTATCAATTAAACGCGGAAGAAGCAATTAAGACGGCTAAAGAGACAACCATTAAGGCTATCTCGGAATACTACAGCTTTCAAACAACAAAATCATATTCATGATAAGGAGTGTCAGTCAGTGACGTTAGTATCTTCAAAACTAGTATCAATGAAAGATATGCTTCAAGCAGCTAAAAAAGGAAACTATGCGGTTGGTCAGTATAATATTAACAGCCTGCAGTGGGCACAGGCTATTTTACAAGCTGCCGAAGAGGAAAAAGCCCCTGTCATTGCGGCCGTTTCAGACAGGCTTGTGGACTATTTAGGCGGATTTAAAACCATTGTAGGCATGATGGAAGGCTTGTTAGAGGAAATGAATATTACAGTTCCTGTTGCGCTTCACTTAGATCATGGTATGAGTGTAGAAAGATGTAAAAAAGCTATCGACGCTGGATTTAGCTCGGTCATGTTTGACGGTTCTCATTACCCAATTGATGAAAATATTGCCATGACTAAGCAAGTAGTAGACTATGCTGCTGCTCAGTATGTCTCCGTTGAATCCGAAGTTGGAACAGTCGGAGGCATGGAAGACGGGCTTATTGGCAACATCGTGTACGCTGATCCCGCTGAATGTCTGCATCTTGTAAAAGAAACGGGAGTCGATGCTTTGGCGGCCGCTTTAGGATCAGTTCACGGACAGTACCAAGGTGAACCGCAGCTGGGCTTTGATGAAATGAAGGAAATAGCTGACTTAACAGATGTACCGCTGGTTTTACACGGCGGTTCCGGTATACCAAACTATCAAATTCAAAAAGCAATAGCTCTTGGACATGCGAAAATTAATGTGAACACCGAGTGCCTTCAGGCCTGGACGCGTGCGGTTCGTCACACGTTGGAAAGCGACAGTGACGTGTATGATCCCCGAACCATTCTTACACCGGGAAAAGAAGCGGTGATGGCGACTGTAAAAGAGAAAATGAGAGAGTTTCACACAAGTCATAAAGCTTAATAAAAAAGAGGCTGGGATAAAAGTATTACAGTTGAAGCAAGATCCGAACGATGAATGGAGATTCTTGATAGAAAATCCAGCTCGATCGGATTTTTTCTTTGGTAGGGTTTTAATCCATTGAGTTGTTTCTAGCTGATGATTGGAGGGCAAGGCGAAGCCTTGCACGGAAATCAACAGCGGTGTAACAAACGATCCCTACTAGCTTATGTATCTAACTTGTTTGCCTTTAGCTGGAATTGATGTAGTTATGTCTCAATCTCTCTTTGTTTTAGCGGTTACACTTCTAGAAAATGCCTTTTGTAAAGGTTATAATAGTAAGTAACAAAAAAGCGAAAAGAAAGGTAAACGGGGGAGGTAGAAATGTTAAAAACGAAGCGAATTCAACAAATTCAAGAGTATGTTTTTGAACATGAATCTGTCTCATTAGATGATTTGGTTTCGGTGTTTGAAGTCTCCAAAAACACGATTCGACGCGACGTTCAAAAGTTAGTGGATGAAGGGCATATAAAAAAAGTATACGGCGGCGTAGCTGTTAACCATGTGAAGCTTGAATCATTTAATGAAAGACAAACAAGAAATCAGTTTCAAAAGCGTTTGATTGCCAAAACGGCAGCTCAGTATGTAGAAGACGGAGACGTGATCTTTATTGATTCAGGAACCACTACGTTAGAAATGATTGAATTTCTAAAAGACAAATCAATCACGATTGTTACTAATAGTTTAGATGTTATAGTAAAAGCCTTGCCTTTTGATGCGTTAAAAGTAATTTCTACGGGCGGCTATCTTGAACGTGAAACTCAATCATTTTCAAGCTTTAACCATGCCAATCCCGTAAAGAACTACAACTTTGATAAAGTATTTATGGCTTCTACGGGTATTTCCATATCAAATGGGGTTACCAATTCATCGCCCGTTGAAAGTGGAATCAAAGAAACGGTCATAAAAAGAAGTACAAAAGTGTTTTTATTAGCAGATCATACGAAATTTGATAAGTATGCAATGATTACATATTGTCAGCTGCATGAAGTGGATTATTTAATTACAGATAAAGTGGACGTCAGCTATCAGCACTATGCAAAAGAAAATGAGATTATGCTTATCCTTGCGGAAGAATAAGTGTTTTTGAGTGGTTATACATATGCTTAGACCTAGAGCCAGCAGGCATACAAAGAAGTATGCCTTTTCTTTTTTCTTCACATTGAGCTCCTTTAGAAAGCGATTACAGTGAATAAAAAGATAAACTAACAAAATTTTTAAAAAAGTGTTTACAAAGTAAACTGAATATTATAAACTAGGTTCATAGATAAGAAAGCGCTTTTAAAACTATATGAAATCGATTTCATCAAATGGAGTTGAATGTTTAATAGAATTGGTTTTACAGGTAAGACAGAACATGAAAAATTGATGGGGAAGTTAAGGATGGAGTTTGAAAAATATTTTTTTAACACCAAATGAAATCGATTTCATTAGAAAGTGGAATTTATGATGAATTTTCGAGCTTTTCTCCATCTTCAACTATTAAAAAGTACAGGGATTGAAAGTATTTGTCTCATCGCTAAATAGTAGCTGAAACAAAGGAAAGAGCTAGGAAGTAAGAGGATAGAACCTTATTTATCACATGGAATGAAATCGATTTCATTTAAAAAAGAGAAAAAAGGGTAGAAAAATCAATCTGATGGTGATTAATTTCAGAAGATAAGGTAGGAAGGTATATGAAAACGATAAGGTTAACAACGAGTCAAGCTTTAGTAAAATTTCTAAATCAGCAATATGTAGAGTTTGATGGAAAAAAAGAGCGTTTCATCAAAGGAGTATTCACCATTTTTGGACATGGAAATGTGGTGGGGATCGGGCAAGCGCTGCAGGAAAACCCAGGGGAGCTTGAAGTGTATCAAGGCAGAAACGAGCAGGGAATGGCTCATGCTGCAGTAGCTTTTGCAAAACAAAAACATCGAAAGCAAATCATGGCCTGCTCTTCTTCCGTTGGTCCAGGCTCAGCGAATATGGTTACATCGGCTGCAACGGCTACTGCAAACAATATTCCGGTGCTGCTTTTGCCAAGCGATGTGTTTGCAACTCGCCAGCCGGATCCGGTTCTTCAACAAATTGAACAAACGCATGATTTATCTCTTTCTACAAATGATGCCTTCCGGTCTGTCAGCAAGTACTGGGATCGAGTCAGCCGTCCAGAACAGCTGATGTCGGCTATGATCAATGCGATGCGTGTATTAACAGATCCTGCAGATACAGGAGCCGTTACAATCGCGCTGCCGCAGGATGTACAAGGGGAAGCGTGGGATTTTCCAGAAAGTTTCTTCCGTGAGCGTACCCACCTGATTGAACGCCGCGAGCCTTCGCAAGAAAGTATTAGAAATGCAGTGAAGCTGATTAAATCAAAGAAAAAGCCTCTTCTTATTTTAGGCGGCGGCGTTCGTTATTCAGAGGCTGCGAATACGTTTGCTGCATTTGCTGAAAAGTTTCATATTCCATTTAGCGAAACGCAAGCTGGAAAAAGCGGTCTTGAAAGCAATCATCCTTTAAATCTAGGAGGAGTTGGCGTAACGGGTAACAGCGCTGCTAATAAAATAGCACAATCCGCGGATTTAATTATTGGTGTTGGGACACGTTTCACAGATTTTACGACTTCTTCAAAGCTGTTTTACGCTGAGACGGATGTGTTAACCATTAATATTTCTGAATTTCACGCGTCAAAACTGGAGGCTACCAAAATTGTCGCGGATGCCAAAGTGGGTCTTGAAGCTCTTTCGTCTGCGTTAGAAGGCTACAAATCAGGCTATGAAACTGAAATTGAAGAAGCTAAATCAGAGTGGAATGAAGAGCTGACTCGTCTAAAAAACATTGCATACACAGGCGAAGAATTTGTTCCGGAAATCAAAGGGCATTTTGATCAAAGCCTGTCGGAATATAAAGATAGCCTGAGCACAGAACTTGTCCAAACGACTGTGCTTGGTAAAGTAAACGAACTAATTGCACCTGATTCTATTATTACATGTGCAGCGGGAAGCCTCCCGGGTGACCTTCAGCGCATGTGGATCTCAAATGAACGTAATACGTATCACCTTGAATACGGATATTCATGTATGGGCTATGAAATTGCTTCTGCCTTGGGCGCTAAGATGGCTGAGCCGGATAAAGAAGTGTATGCGATGGTAGGAGACGGAAGCTACTTAATGCTTCATAGTGAGCTGGTAACGAGCATTCAAGAAGGAATTAAAATAAATATTGTTCTTTTTGATAATTCAGGCTTTGGCTGCATCAACAACTTGCAAATGGATAATGGAATTGAAAGCTTCGGCACAGAATTCCGCGTTCGTAATCCACGGACGGGGCAGCTTGATGGAGATATTATGCGCATCAACTTTGCTCAATCTGGAGCTGCGTACGGAGCCAAAACATACGAAGTGTATACGATGGAAGAGCTTGAATATGCCATTGAAGATTCAAAAAAACAAAGTGTTAGTACACTGATTGACATTAAAGTTCTTCCAAAAACAATGACGGACGGCTACGATTCTTGGTGGCACGTAGGAGTAGCAGCCGTATCTGAAAGCTCAAACGTTCAAACGGCGTTTGAAGGCAAAGAAAGCCAGTTACAAAAAGCAAGAAAATATTAATCTTTTAAAAAGCTAGAATATCCAGTTTGCTTGATTAAAGAGTGTCCCTAGCATAAACACGTTAAAAAATAAGAAATAGAAAGGTGTGGAAAGGAATGGCTGATTTAATCGTACCAACAAAAACAGCTGATAGTGATGGAAATGTACTAACCATCACGCCGGAATCTGCAGGATGGGAGTACATTGGCTTTGACGTTTACTCATTAAAAAAAGGCCAAAAGCTTAAGAAGAACACGGAAAATCAAGAGATTTGTATTGTGATCCTAACCGGTAAGTCCAACATTTCTACAAAAGAAGAAAAATGGGAAAACATCGGACAGCGAATGAATATATTTGAAAAAATTCCGCCGTACTCCGTATATGTATCGAATGATGATCACTATGAAGTAGAAGCTGTAACCGACTTAGAAATTGCGGTGTGCGCAGCGCCTGGAAAAGGTACATACCCTGCTCGTTTAATTGCGCCGCAGGATGTGGGCGTAGAGCATCGCGGAGCAGGAAATATCGCGAGGCAAGTCCATAACATTCTTCCAGAACAAAGGCCGGCCGATAGTCTGCTAGTAGTGGAAGTGTTTACGCCGGAAGGAAACTGGTCAAGCTATCCTCCTCATAAGCACGATCAAGACAACTTGCCGCATGAATCGTATTTAGAGGAAACGTATTATCATAAAGTCAACCCAGGACATGGATTTGCGATTCAACGGGTATATACGGACGATCAATCTCTAGATGAAACAATGGTCATTAAAGATGGAGATGCAGTCTTGGTTCCTAAAGGGTATCACCCGGTATCTGCGCCTCCAGGTTATGAAGTTTATTATTTAAATGTTATGGCTGGTCCTGTGCGAACATGGAAATTTAATAATAGCAAAGATCATGAATGGATTATGGAAGAAAAATTAGCATTAAAGTAAGGAGACGACGTGATTATGAGTTATTTAACATTCGATTCACAAAAGCGATTTGACCTTCTTGCAGTAGGAAGGCTTTGCATCGACTTAAACGCAAATGAATTTAATCGCCCGATGGAAGACACGATGACGTTTACAAAATACGTAGGAGGATCTCCTGCTAACATTGCTATTGGTCTTTCTAGGCTTGGAATGAAGACAGGCTTTATTGGAAAAGTGTCAAATGATCAAATGGGCCGCTTCAGCACCAGATATTTAAATCAGCATAACATTAACACTGAAGGCATTGTAGTTGATCAAACAGGGGCCGTAACGGGACTGGCCTTTACTGAAATTAAAAGTCCTGAAGAGTGCAGCATCCTTATGTACCGTGATAACGTGGCAGATTTAAAGCTCCATCCAACAGAAGTTTCTGAAGAGTATATTAAGCAATCAAAAGCGCTGCTCATCTCCGGAACGGCTCTTGCTAAAAGTCCTTCAAGAGAAGCCGTGTTTCTTGCTCTTGAATATGCGAGAAAACATAGCG
Organism: Priestia sp. Y58; assembly: GCF_029522095.1. Classification (NCBI taxonomy): domain Bacteria; kingdom Bacillati; phylum Bacillota; class Bacilli; order Caryophanales; family Bacillaceae; genus Priestia; species Priestia sp. Y58. Next base: position 653,219 of record NZ_JAKWFL010000002.1, on the reverse strand, counting down.
TGGTTGTATTCTTTGATGTTGACTACCGCCCGTATACGTGGGAGTCAGAAGCTGAGACTGCCGTCTATTATAATTTAGCAGCAGAAAAATCAGACGTGATTATTGGTACGCGAGAAGAATTCGATATGATGGAAAAACTTTTAAATTATGAAGAATCAAATGATCAAGTTACAGCTGAACGATGGTTTTCGCATCATGCTAAGATTGTCGTCATCAAGCACGGAGGAGAAGGCTCGATTGCTTATACAAAAGACGGTCAGTCTCATCGAGGCGGCATCTTTAAAACAAAAGTGCTCAAAACATTTGGAGCTGGCGACTCCTACGCATCTGCCTTTATTTACGGATTAATGCAAGGGTTTACAATTCCTGAAGCGATGAGATTTGGCGGTGCTTCTGCTTCTATTGTTATTTCAAAACACAGTTCTTCAGATGCAATGCCAACGGTAGAAGAAATTAAGCAGTTTATGGATACAGCTGAAGAGGTTCTGCAACAAGCATAATCAAAAATTGAGAGGAGAATGAACATGACACAAACAACAGTAAAAACAGTAAAAAACTATATTGGCGGCGAATGGGTGGATTCATCTACAAGTCTAACAGAACCAGTTTATAACCCTGCAACGGGTGAAGTCATTGCAGAGGTGTCTCTTTCAACAAAAGAAGATGTAGATCAAGCGGTACAAGCTGCGAATCAAGCATTCAAAGGATGGTCAAAAACTGCGGTGCCAAAACGTGCGCGTATTCTATTTAAATATCAGCAGCTATTAGTAGATAACTGGGACGAGTTAGCAAAACTTGTGACGCTCGAAAACGGAAAAAGCTTTAATGAAGCGCGCGGAGAAGTACAGCGCGGAATTGAATGCGTAGAATTTGCAGCGGGTGCTCCTACGTTAATGATGGGTAAACAGCTTCCTGATATTGCGACGGGCATTGAGTCTGGCATGTATCGTTATCCAATCGGTGTTATTGGCGGGATTACGCCGTTCAACTTCCCGATGATGGTGCCTTGCTGGATGTTCCCTCTTGCAATTGCTTGCGGTAATACATTTGTATTAAAGCCGTCTGAGCGCACGCCGCTTTTAGCAGCAAGATTAGTAGAATTATTTGAAGAAGCTGGATTGCCAAAAGGCGTATTAAATATTGTGAACGGCGCGCATGATGTGGTAAATGGCCTTCTTGAACATAAATTAGTGAAAGCAATCTCGTTTGTAGGTTCACAGCCAGTAGCTGAATATGTGTATAAAAAAGGTACAGAAAATTTAAAGCGTGTTCAAGCATTAGCGGGTGCTAAAAACCACTCAATCGTATTAAACGATGCTGACTTAAACGTAGCAACAAAACAAATTATCGGAGCTGCTTTCGGATCAGCAGGTGAACGCTGCATGGCAGCATCTGTCGTAACGGTGCAAGAAGACGTGGCAGATGAATTAATTTCACGACTTGTTCAAGAGTCAAACAACATCGTCATTGGAAACGGATTAGAAAAAGATGTTTTCTTAGGACCGGTTATTCGTGAAAACCATAAAGAACGTACGCTTAGCTATATTGAATCTGGCGTAGAAGAAGGAGCTCGCTTAGTTCGTGACGGCCGTGAAGATCATGCAGTAAAAGAGAACGGCTATTTTGTTGGACCAACTATTTTTGATAACGTTACACAAGAAATGAAAATCTGGCAAGATGAAATCTTTGCACCGGTGCTTTCTATCGTGCGTGTAAAAACGTTAGAAGAAGCAATTGACGTTGCCAATAACTCTCGATTCGCAAACGGAGCTTGCATCTATACAGACAGCGGCGCAAGCGTACGCGAGTTCCGTGAAAATATTGAGTCAGGCATGCTAGGAGTGAATGTAGGGGTGCCGGCACCTATGGCATTCTTCCCATTCTCAGGCTGGAAAGACTCTTTCTACGGCGATCTTCATGCCAACGGCACGGACGGCGTAGAGTTCTACACAAGAAAGAAAATGGTTACGGCACGCTACTAAGAATTCACTTATCGTACTATGGGATACTAGCGACATTTGCTAGTACCCTGTAGTACAATCGTATAAAAAAATAGAAGTCGTTTTTTTCGCAGTAACAAAATGGAAGTGATTAGTTGAGTGCTATAAGTACCCTCAAAGATAAATATCTTTTTGCAGCTGTTTCGTTTATCTTTTGGTTCTCGCAGTTTATTTACGTACCTATTTTGTCTCCTTATATGGAAGGGCTAGGAGGCAAGTATGCCTTTATTGGTTTAGTGTTAAGCAGCTATGGACTCATGCAGCTGTTATGTCGCCTTCCGCTCGGGATCTTTTCAGACTTTGTGAAAATGAGAAAACCGTTTGTTATCTTCGGCATGATAGCCAGCATGTCGAGCTGCCTGCTATTTTCGTTGACCGATAGCTTAATAGGCGTGTTTATATCACGCTGTTTAGCTGGATTGGCAGCGGCAACGTGGGTTGCCTTTACGATTTTATATTCAAGCTACTTTGAACGTGAAAAAACTACTCGTGCTATGAATATCATCTCATTTATAGTGGTTTTGGCTCAGCTTTTGGGCATGAGTTTAAGCGGTTACATCGTGAGTAAGTGGGGATGGCACGCTCCGTTTTGGATAGGGACGATCTTGAGTGTAATAGGCGCCGTTCTTTCTCTTTTCATTCACGAGCCTAAACAGAACATAAAGAGATCGCCTATAAAGCTTAAGGAATTAATCGGCGTAATAAAAGAGCCTTCGCTATTAAAAATTTCGCTGCTGTCTATTTTAGCACACAGCATTATTTTCACGACTATGTTTGGTTTTACTCCTGCGTACGCATTAAGCGCAGGATTTAGAGAGAGCGAGCTGAGTTTGATTGTCTTTTCCTTTATGATCCCTCATGCAGCTGCTCCTCTTATTATGGAAAAGCTATTTGTTTGGCGCTTTGGAAAATGGAGCATCTTGAAGGCCGCATTTTTTCTGGCCGCATTCTTTACCTGTATGATTCCTATGACGGAAAATAAACTTTTGCTTTGTATCATTCAAAGTGTGAACGGTTTTTCATTAGGATTAGTGTTTCCTCTTATGTTAGGAATGTCTATTGAAAGAATAGCTGTAGAAAAAAGAGCTACGGCGATGGGAGGCTACCAAGCGCTGTATGCGTTAGGAATATTCGGAGGTCCTTTTGCTGCAGGAATATTAAATTCTTGGATGGGACTTAAAGCAGGCTTCTTTTTTGCAGCAGCCTTAGGGTTAACCGCTACTGTTTTTGCAGCGGCATGGGATAAGAAAGAAGCGTCATATAAAGTTTTTAAAGCACAATAAAAAGTATGGAAGCAAGCATCTATTTCTATTTTTAAAGCTCACATATTAAAGGAGGCCATAGATTATGGTGTTGAAAATTGGTGTTATTGGAACAGGAGCAATCGGACAAGATCATATTAGAAGAATTACAAATACGTTATCAGGCGGAAAAATTGTTGCGGTTACGGATGTAAATCAAGAACAAGCAAAAGCTGTTGTCAAAAATCAAAACTTGGATGCCGTTATTTATGATGACGGACATGAGCTGATTAAGTCAAAAGATGTAGATGCAGTTGTTGTTACGTCTTGGGGACCGACACACGAGGAGTTTGTGCTAGGGGCGATTCAAGCTGGAAAATCTGTATTTTGTGAAAAGCCGCTTGCTACAACAGCAGAGGGCTGCAAAAGAATCGTTGAGGCTGAGATTACACACGGCAAGCCATTGGTGCAAGTCGGCTATATGCGCCGCTATGATACAGGGTATCGCGCTTTAAAGAAAGTGATTGAAAGCGGGCAAATTGGTGAAGCATTAATGGTTCACTGCGCACACAGAAATCCTACGGTACCTGATACATACACGGGCGATATGTCAATTGTTGATACATTCATCCACGAAATTGACGTGTTGCGCTGGTTATTAAATGACGATTATGTATCTGTTCAAATCGTGGCACCGCGAAAAACGAGCAAGGCACTTGAACATCTGCAAGATCCAATTATGGTGCTGCTTGAAACAAAGCAAGGCGTTCGAATTGATGCGGAGGTTTTTGTAAACTGCCAGTACGGCTATGATATTCAATGTCAAGTAGTAGGAGAAACAGGAATTGCTAACTTACCTGAACCTTCAAGCGTCGTGTTGCGCAGTGAAGCAAAAAAATCTACTGAAATTTTAGTAGATTGGAAAGATCGATTCATTGACTCTTATGATACAGAACTTCAAGACTGGATTAATTCAACGCTTAAAGGCGAAGTGAATGGACCAACAGCTTGGGACGGTTACGTTGCGGCCGTTACTTCAGATGCTTGCTTAGAAGCAAAAAAATCAGGAAACATTGTTCCTATTTCGTTAGGCGAACGTCCTGATTTCTACCATAAAACGTTAACCGCAGCAGGCAAAATGTAAGTGTAAAAACGTTTTGTTTACAACACAGCTTAATTAAAACTTAGGGGATGGGCACGTCTAGTGTGCATAAAGGAAAGGGGAGTTTTACATTGCGTTTAGCATATGATCCGTCACATTACCGTGACAATACGAGTTTAAAAGATACGATTGATACAGTTGCAAGATTAGGTTATGAATACGTAGAGTTATCTCCGCGCAAAGATTTTATTTGGTTTTATGAATACCCAAAAGTTGATAAACAGCGTATAAAAGACTTAAAAAGATATTGTGCCGATGCTGGGGTGAAAATTTCTTCTGTACTTCCGGTGCAGCAATGGTCTTCACCAAATGAGCAGGAACGTGAAGCAGCAGTAAGAAACTGGAAGCGTACAATTGAAATTACTTCTGAGCTGGAAGTAGATTTAATGAACAGTGAATTCAGCGGCGACAAGAGCCGGCCTGTTGAAAGCGAAGCGGCTTTTGTTAAATCGATGGAAGAGCTGATGCCGATTTTTGAAAAAGAAGGAATTAAGCTTAACCTCCAATCGCATCCAAATGATTTTATCGAATTAAACACAGAAGCTATTGCAATGATTCGTGCGCTGGATAAAGACTGGATTAAATTAGTTTATTCTGTCCCTCATGCTTTCTTTTATGACGATGGCGTTGGCGATGTAGCAAAGCACATTGATGAAGCGGGTGATTTGCTTGCACACGTTCTGATTGCTGATACTCTTAACCATAAAGCAGCGTTTGGACTGCGCTATATTGTAAATCCGCCTGATGCAAAGGTAACGATTCACCAGCATTTAAATCCTGGTGAAGGAGAAATTGATTTTGACGCCCTGTATCGCAAATTAAGAGAAATTAAATTTGACGGCATCGTAACAAACTCTGTATTTGCTTACCCTGATCGACCGGAATGGTCAAACGAAGTAACGTTAAAGTCAATTAGAGAAGGATTAAATATTAAAGAAAGCCTAAACATTTAACGTGATCCACTGAAGTGATGCGAAGCATAAAAAGATATGTTTTGCATCACTTTTCATGGTTTATGCTTGAAAGAAGATCAGAACTTGTGGGCATAGCTAGTTTAAAATAGTCTTAATTGTTCTATTCGGCCCCCATCATGATGATAAAGAGAGGCTTTATTATGCTAGTAATGTATAATAAAGATAGATGCAAAACGGATAGAACTTTTTATTATAAAATGTTAATTACTACAGATAAAGGTGAGTGAACGTATGTCAGTTAAAATGAGTGATGTGGCCAAACTAGCTAATGTAGCTCCAGCTACTGTCTCGCGAGTTCTTAGTCAGCCCCACCTAGTAAGCAAAGAAACGCAGGAAAAAGTTTTAAAAGCCATTGAAGAACTAAATTATCAGCCCCATATCATCGCAAGACAGTTTAGAAAAAAAGAAACAAAAACCATTTTAGTAGTTGTTCCTGATATTACCCACCCGTTTTTTTCTGAAGTTCTTAAAGGAATTCAGCATACGGCGATTAAAAGCGGCTACCGAGTAATTTTAGGAGATACAGAAAACGACATTGAGCGTGAGGGAGAGTTTGTTGATTTATTATTCCAAAAGCAAGCGGACGGCATGATCCTTCTAACAGCCCGCATGGATAAAGACAGAATTGAACAAGTCTCCAGACAGTTCCCTACGGTTCTTGCGTGCGAGTATATAGATGGCTTAGATATCTCTACCGTATCTATTGATAATATTAGCGGCGCGCGAAAAATAACGGAGCATTTAATAAGCCTTGGGCATACGAAAATCGCGCACATCACGGGCCCTATGAATGTTATCTTAAGCCGTGACCGATTAAAAGGGTACCGCCAGGCGATGATTAGTCACGATTTACCCGTGGATTCCGCTTTTATTCAAGAAGGAGATTTTAGCTTAGAGTCCGGTTATCATCAAATGATCAGGCTATTATCGTTAGAGCAACGACCAACTTCTGTATTTGTTTTTAACGATGAAATGGCGATAGGAGCGATAAAAGCGGCAAAAGACAGCGGTTTAAAAGTGCCTGAAGATATAGCTGTAGTAGGGTTTGATAACTCAAAAATGTCGGATATCATTGAACCTCATATTACAACGATTGAACAGCCTAAATATGAAATTGGAAAAAAAGCGATGGAATTATTGCTTGGGTTAATGAGCGGAAAAGCGTTAGAACAAAAAAAGTTTGTATTAAAAGATGAACTAATCGTACGCGAGTCTTGCGGAAGTAAAACTACAGTGAAAAATTTTATTCAGCTTGAAGGCTCAGCTAAGAAAATTAACTAGTGCTGTTTAAATACTATGAGATTTTTTGCTGAGAAGTAAACAAGAGAGACCATCATCTTTGTCTTCTCTTGTTTACAGAAAAGTGGAAGGAATACTCTGATAAAAAAGAGAAGGTGACTTTAGTGAGAATTACCGGAACAGTATTCAAAAAAAGAACATATCCAAAGCATCACTATAAAAGAATGGATCGCCTTTCTTTTTTAGAGGTGAAAGATAATATCTCCTTTGATGGCGATGTGCTGAAAATCCTTCCTGTTCTTAGTCAAAAATCAATGGAATGCTGGAATATCGGAGATGAAATCGATGTGGAAGGTGAAATGAAGTATATTCGCATCATTACGTCATTAGGAAAACTCAGCCTTCTGCCTGTCCCTGTGTTTATCGTCAAAACAATTAAAGAAATAAAACCTTCTCCGATAACTAGTTAAGTTGTCAGCCATAAAACTGCTGTTCATTATCATAAACCATGTGTACATTTTAATGTGAATTGAATTCTGAAATTTCTTATAAATAACATATTTATTCAAATCTATTTTTAAAAGGAATTTCCGCGTTCTAACCAGAAAAGGAATATATATCATTTTCTGGAGGAATACGATGAAAGAGCTAAAAAAGTTAGAACCGCTGCAAGCAGCTAGACGATTTATTTCTAAGCATTACCCTAATTGTCAAGGCGCATTACTCGCCGGAAGCGTGGTGAGAGGAGAAGCTACACATACGTCCGACCTTGATCTTGTTATTTTTGATGAGGATTTTACTTCTTCTTTTAGAGAATCACTCATTGAATTTGGATGGGCCATTGAAGTTTTTGCCCATAATCTGACTTCATACCAAGCCTTTTTTAAAAGCGACTGTAAGAGGGCTAGACCGTCACTGCCAAGAATGATTTCCGAGGGAATTATTTTAGCGGATAAAGGAGTCGTGCAGTCTATAAAAAAAGAAGCGAAACAATTACTAGAAAAAGGCCTGGAAAAATGGCCGGAAGAGACGATTAGCTTAAAAAGATATTTTATAAGCGATGCCTTGGATGATTTAATTGGTTCTTCAAATACAGGTGAAGCACTTTTTATTGCCAACACGCTCGCTTACATAACGCACGAATTTGTGTTAAGAACAAACGGTCATTGGATCGGGGATTCTAAATGGATTGTACGGTCTTTGAATCACTATAATGAACGCTTTAGTAAAGAGTTTGTGGAGGCATTTGATACCTTTTATAAAACAGGAAATAAAGATAAAGTAATTCAACTGGTGGATAAAGTGTTAGAACCACATGGGGGGCGGCTGTTTGAAGGGTTTTCACTGGGAAAATAGAAGTTTAATCAGTAGCCTTGTTAGAACCCCACTACTATTTCTTGCTAGTAGTGGGGTTTGTTTTTAGGAATATTCACGTATGCTTAAAGAGTTTGCCCGTTATCAATCGTAAATACTTGGCCCGTCACGGACTCTTGTTTTAACTGAAACAGAATAGCATCTGCGATATCTTCGGGAGAAGAAATGCGCTGAAGAGGCAGATTTCCTGCAAGCTGATACATTTTATCTTCGTTGCCAGACCACCACCTGGTGTCGACTGCACCAGGAGAGATGCAGTTTACTCGAATATGGGGTGCCAGTGCGATCGCTAACGATTTTGTCATCGTATGAATCGCAGCTTTTGTTGCTGCGTAGGGAATAGACGAGCCGATGCCGGTTGTACCCGCAACGCTTCCTACATTAACAATCGCCCCTGACTTTTGCTTTTTCATATGTGGAACGGCTGCTTTTACACAGTGAAACATGCCTTTTACGTTTACATCATATAAAGAGTCCCATACGTCATCCGTTGCAGACTCTAAGTCATGCATGGGAATTTGAGCGGTAATACTAGCGTTATTCACTAAACCATCTAATCGTCCAAATTGTGCAATGGTTTGATGAATCATTTCATTCACTTCGTGCTCGTTGGCTACATTCGCTTTAAAAGCAAACGCGATGCCGCCTTTTTCAGCAATCTCTTCCACAGCTTTTTTAGCTTCCTTTTCTGAGTTGCTGTAGTTTATCACAAGTTTTGCGCCTTTATCGGCTAACTTTAAAGCGGTTGCTTTACCTACGCCAGTGCCGCCGCCCGTAATAATAAATACTTTATTTTTAAAATCGATCATTTCTATAAACCTTCCTTTCTCTTAACATCTTTTATTATATCTTCGATGAGAAAAAGGATATAATAGGTAATACTAAGAGAGGTATCATTTAAAATGATATCAACGGAGGAATTGAGATTGGAAAGCCAAGACTTACGAATTTTCAAATGTGTCGCAGAAACAAAATCACTATCAAAAGCTGCGGAGTTATTAGGATATGTGCAGCCGCATATTAGCCAGCGGATTAAAAATCTAGAGGAAGAGTTAGACACCAAATTATTGATACGTACGAATCGAGGAGTCACGTTAACAGGTAAAGGGGAAGCTTTGTTTAACTACGCCCAGCGTATTTTATTGTTAATGGACGAGGCTAAGGCAGAAGTTAATCCCAACAAGTTTAGAAAATCTTTAATTATCGGGGCTTCGCAGACGGTTTCTGCTATTAAAATTCCTTCTTTATTCTCATCTTTTCTGAAAGAACACCAAAATATTGAAGTTAAAATAAAAACAGATAGAAAACAAGTCTTGCAAGAAATGCTTTCGTACGGAGAAATTGACGGACTGTTTCTTAGCGGTACCTATAATGAGGCTCAGTTTGAAACGGTTTATCACTATGCAGAAAAAATGGTGCTTATCTCACCTCTACATGAAGCTAGGGAAGAAAAAGACCAACCAACGATACTCATCAATAGTGATGTAAACTGCATCTATAGAAACAGACTATTAGAGTTTTCAAAAGAACATCATATACATAAAGCCAATATTATGGAATTCGATTCATTAGAAGCTATTTTACAAGGCGTCCGTGATGGACTTGGAATGAGTGTAGTCCCCGCTAGCGTAGTAAATTCTCGTAGTGATATACAAAGCATTCACTATCAAGAGCTTTTAGAAGACGTTCAAATTGATTTTGTAGTAAAGAAAGGAAAGCAGCGTTCTCAAAGTCTTAAGAAGTTTATTCATTTTTTAGGGAGTCTATAAATTGAGTATTTATTTTAGGTTCAAATCGGATATGATTTGAACTTTTATTTTTGTCTACATTTATATATTGAATATATGTTTTTATACCCTTAATACTCGTTATGATTTGAAAGATAAATGAATGATCCACCAAGGACTTTTGTTTTTGAAAACAGAAATAGTTTATATAAAAATAAAAGGAGTAGGTTTTATGAAAATTTCCCTTTCCAGTTCTATAGAAAATGTTGAGTGGTCGAGAATGAAAGAAATTTACCACTCCGTAGGGTGGAAGAACCATGATGAAGAAAAAATAAAAAAAGTATTTCAATCAAGCAACGTAGTAGCGATTGCTTATGATGAAGATAACATAGCAGGGTTTGGCAGAGCTCTTTCAGACGGTGTGTTTAATGCTGCGATTTATGATGTTGTGGTTGACGAGCAGTATCAAAACAAAGGAATCGGACAGCAAATTATAGAAAACCTGTTTGCTCAGCTTGATGATATTTCATGTGTTCATCTTGTATCCACATCAGGCAATGACGAGTTTTATAAAAGAGCAGGATTTCGGAAAATGAAAACCGGAATGGCTCGTTATTTAAATCGCACCCTAGCGGAAGAATATTTGGAATGAGCTATGTCTAAGACAAGTAGGTGACATTTTAGAGTATGTGCCAGATGAATAAAGAGGGCATAGAAAAAATCCAAGTAGTTCAGTTTTTATAGAGAAACAATAGAAATATCATATCAATTCTAAAACCAAATCGCATACTGCTGCACAGCGTTTAGGTATTACTGACAGGGTAGTTGATTTGAAGAATATAATTTATCTGAGGTAAATAGTTGATCGTGATTATTACAAAGCAGTGTACAGTAAAAGGGGTTTTTTATTTTTAAGTCGAATATCTTATAGTAGCCCAAAGAAAATGTTTGGAGGTCATTGTTTTGTTACTTTACTATTAATATATCATCTGTCTAATTATAAAAAATAAATTAGGAGTTGATATATAATGATATATAAATCTTGTCTTAATGAGATTTCATCTGATATGTTGAAAGGTTTTTTTGTAGATTGGCTCAATCCTCCAAATCCACAAACTCACTTAAAATTGTTGAAAAACAGCAGTAAAGTGGTCATTGCGTTAGATGAAAATACTAATCAAGTGGTTGGATTTATAACAGCAATCAGCGATGGAGTTCTATCTGCCTATATTCCGTTCCTTGAAGTTTTACCAGAGTATAAAAGTAAAGGCATAGGCAAAGAGTTAGTAAAGCTAATGTTAAAAGAGCTTGATGATATTTATATGGTGGATTTGTGTTGTGATGATGACTTAGTTCCTTATTATGAAAAGTTTGGAATGCTAAAATCAAACAGTATGCTCGTAAGAAATTACGAAATGCAGTCGGGTATTTCAGATAAATAAATAGACGAAAAAACGCTTGGGAAATGTCCAAGCGTTTTTGTGTGCTGGATTTTTTACTAAAACTCACAAAAATTCAACTGTAATATGGTATTATTCCCTTTAGTTGGGAGGATATTCAAAATGAGTATATCAAAAGAAAATAAACCGATTGTATTAACCGTTATTTTGCTGGCGGCCGCGTTTGTTGTATTTTTTGCAAATCGGCTGCTTCCCCAAAATTCAATTTTTCCAAGTGAAACCGGTGATTTGACCATTCTGCTGTGGCTGTTTTTTGCGATAGATGTTGGCTTTATTGTGGCATTAGCTTTAGGAGTTCGAACAAAAAAGCCGAGCGTTGTGTGGTTTAGTATTATAGCAAATGGCACCTTTTTTGTGTTGCTTTCTGGCTTGATTTTTTTATTAGCAATTGCGAATGGAATTTCGGAACCGTAAGCTGCTGGTTAGCTGAAAATTTCATAGATTGTGATAGTAAGAGCTTTCTGCACAGGAGAGCTTTTTTATTTTTGTAAATAAAAACCACAACTTTTTTTTATAGATTACGTCTAAGTAACGAATATTAGTTAAAAGGATGGTCAGAACATTGGAAAATACGAAAAAAGAAGAGATTGAGCGTTGGTATGACGAACATAGTGACACCTTATTAAAATTTATTTTGATGCTTGTAAAAGATTATCAGCAGGCTGAAGATTTAGCTCACGAAACATTTGTAAAAGCCTATCTTTCTTATGATTTATTTCAGCAAAACGCTAGTGAAAAGACGTGGTTGTTTCGTATTGCCCATAATGTAACGATGGATTATTTTCGAAAACAAAAGCCTACTAGTCTTTTAAAAGACTTTCTTCTTTCGAAAAAGGATCATGCTCGTTTACCTCAAGAGATGATTGAGCTTAAAGAAACCTCTTTAGAGCTGTATCAAGCGTTAGGAAAGCTTAAAGATTCACATCGTAAAGTTATTTTACTGCGCAAAGTTCAAGGTTTTTCCGTTAAAGATACAGCGACTATTTTAGGGTGGTCTGAAAGCAAAGTAAAATCAGCGCAGTTCAGAGCAATTCCTGCTTTAAGAAAGCAGTTAGTAAAGGATGGATATGTATATGAAGAAACCGTTTAATTCTTATATAGATGACAATTCACTAGAAAAATTGAATGAGGAGTTGATTTGGGAACCAACGAGAAAGCAAGAGCATAAACAAAGGCTTTTAGAAACAATAAATCAATTAGAATCTTCACCACCTGTAAAGTCTAAAAGAAATCTATTTTCTATAAAACAAAATCGCTTTTTAAGAAATATTGTATATTGTGGTATTGCTCTCTTTCTTTTGAGCGGAGCATTCATTAGTTCAGCATTTGTTTCTCCAGCAATGGCGCAAGTAGCTGCTAAAATCCCTTATTTAGGACAGATTTTTAAGCAAAAGCCTGTAGCCGATGTATTGTATCAAGAGCTTGAGAAAAAGGGATATAAAACGGCTAGCGTGGGGCAGACCTATTATGGAGGAAAAAAAGAATTAGTTGTATCGGTAGAAGGTTCGGAGAAGTATTTTAATAAGGTTCGAGGAGACATAACCGATATTGCAACCAACATTTTGTCTAAAAGGCAATATGATGCCTATACGTTTAAAATTGAAAGAATGGAGCCGTATGTCTATACGGAACCGAATGCACAAGAGAAAAAAATTGAAAAGATTCAAACTGATATTTCTATAGAATTAGAGAAGCATCATTATGACTTTTTAATAGCTAACGTTAGTTTTAAATCTCCGCCAAGAGTAGAACTGGAAATTCCTGATACAGAAAAGAGAGTAGAAGAAATAAAAGCCCTCATTCAGGCTGTTCTCGCTGAGAATAAGGCAGAGAATGCTTCCATAAAAATAAAGAAAATAAACCTTAAGAAACGTGACCAAGACAATCGATGGGGAACTATTGTTACGGATGTGGGTGAAGACTTATTGGGAAAAGAGAAATATCATGTAAAGATGGTAGGCTATTCTGTTCATCCCGAACCACAAGTATTTATCTACACTTCATTAAGCGTTTCCGAAGATAATAAGAAATTTGCCGATGAACTTAAAGGAATTATCGATGAATTTCTTGAAACAAAAGAAATGAAAAATAAAGTGAAAGGTGATTCTTACACAGTTGTGATTTATGGAAAAGGGAATAAAAAACTAAATTAAACACAACACTTAAAAATTTTTCTATGTATGTTCCTCAATAACAGATATTTTGAAAGGTTGATAGACGATGATGATAGGCGGTCCTTTACTGATTGCACTGCTGCTAGGTGTGCTTTTACTCCTTGTAACCTGGCTGTTCAGAAAGATGAAGTGGAACAAGGTCATTAGAATGATTCCTTCAATGCTAACCGTTATTGCTGCCGCTGTTCTTTTTTATATTGGCTATGTAGAGGTAAGAGGCTTTGAAGGTGCGGGCTATTTGTTTGTATCCATGTTTTTGCTTTTATTCGCAGTGGTATCCTATATCTTAGCTAAAAAACCTGTACGATAATTTTTATAAACTTTATAAATTCTTTATAAATCCCTCCTATACTACGTGTAGGAGGGATTTAATATGAAAAATATTATTTTAGAGGTAAGAAGCGTTTCAAAAAAAGTAAGGCGTCGCCACTTAGTAAAAGAAGTATCGTTTCAAATTAACGAAGGGGAAATATGCGGACTGCTAGGGCCAAACGGAGCTGGTAAAACGACGTTAATTCGTTTATTGACGGGGTTGATTAAACCAACTGGGGGAGAAGTTTTTATTAATAATAAACATATTGTTTCACAAAGAAAAGAAGCGCTGCAAAGCGTTGGTGCGATTGTAGAGTCCCCCATCTTTTTTCCTTATATGACAGGAAAAGAAAACCTGACAAATTTAGCTCGACTGCATTCATTTTCGACAAAACAAGAGAGGCAGCAAAGAGTGAAAGAAGTGCTTGATATTGTGGGATTAACCGGAAGAGAAAACGATAAAGTTCGAACATATTCTCTTGGGATGAAGCAAAGGCTTGGCATTGCTCAAGCGCTCCTAGGCGACCCGGACTTATTAATACTGGATGAGCCCGCCAACGGCTTAGATCCAATGGGCGTACGTGAACTGCGCGAGCTGCTTTTTACGTTAAAACGCGATTATAACAAAACGATTCTAATCTCTAGTCATTTGCTGGATGAATTACAGCGAGTGTGTGATCAAATTGTGGTGATGAGAGAAGGAGAGCTAATGTGGGACGGCGCTTTAGATCAGCTGGCATCTGGTAAAAATCTTGAAGATGCGTTTGTAGAGCTGGTGTCACAATGAAGGAGCTGTTAGTAGCGGAGTGGGAAAGACTTTGGAAACGAAAAGTGACGTGGCTGACCTTTCTATTAGTGCCGGTGGTGCTATTGGTCGCTTCTTCCTATCTCCAAAAAGAAAACGGAGCACTCACAGTCGATTTACCACAGTATACGTTTGCGGGAAACTTTCCTGTACTGAGCTTAGCCGAAATGTTATTTACTCTTTTTAATGGAATGTTTTTAGTTTTTATTACGCTCGTTGTTACTGAAGAGTACAGATCCGGACAGCTGCGAATGGTCATGATCCGCTCGTATTCGTTTAAAGAAATTATCATAGCAAAAGCCGCAGTGATTTTGCTGTTTAATTTACTGTTTTTTATTACGTATTTTTGTATGAGCTATGTAATAGGCTTTCTGATGTTTGAACACCCGCAAAGCTACTTTGTGTTCTATCATAGTCATCCTTTTAGCATAAAAGAAGCGCTAGTATATAATCTTTCATTCTATGGATATGCCTATTTAACGACGATTGCGATATGCTGTGTGCTGTTTTTTATTTCTGTTATCAGCAAAACGACTACTACGGCTGTTGGAATTGGCGTTGCTTTTATACTAATCTCATTTTCGTATCCTACTTTATTAAGAGGATTTAGGCAGTGGATGAGTGAAGAGCTCTTTGGACAGCTGTTTTTTACTTCCGTACCGATGATTCAATGGCAGGGAATTACGGTCATGATGGCAGAAAAACCGCAGTTTGTAGGGTGGAATTTCGGCGTTTTAGGGTTTTATGTTCTATTCTTTAGTGGTTTAACGTATGTAGCTATTCGAAAAAAAGAATCATTTCTATAAAAGGAGAGAAGACATGATGACAGGACTTTTTATCAGTGAATTAGAACGAACGTTTAAACGGAAAAAGACAGCGGTGGTACTAGGTGTGTACATAGGATTACTTGCTTTTATTTGGTTCATTTTCTTTCAAAGGGGAGGCATTTCGTTTTTTGATGCAGACCATGACGTGAAAATTGATTCTTTAAATGCAGCACCGTTGCTTCTTCGAGACCTATCGTTTGTGATTACGTTTATTGTCATTCCTATGTTTGTGGCAGATAGCTTTAACGGCGAGTATACGTCGGGAGCTCTGCGCATGGTACTAATTCGACCGCACCATCGCGTGAAGCTGTTTTTTGTAAAGTGGGCGGTTCAATGTTTACTAGTTTTTATTATTCTTTGTATTACGTGGGTAGTGGGGACATGCCTTGGAAAAATAGCTATGCCTCATGTAAATGAAACGACGTTTTTAGGCGGACATACGCTAGGGACTTTAGGGGCGTTACTATATTCGCTCAAATTTTACGGAATTTGTTTTTGTATCTTTATAGCGGTTATTAGCATCGGGAGTATCCTGAGTGTTCTTATGCCTAATTCCATTTTATCTTACGTCGCAACCATTGGTGCCTTGATTGGAAGCGTGTATGTGTCAGATAAATTAAGCTTCTTTTTCTCCGTAACGGATTCTGTTTTTCATGAATTAAGCAAGCCAAACTCTGAATTTTTAGTAAACCTATTATTTCCAATTTTGCTTATTAGCCTTATAATAAACCTATTCGTATGGAAAAAGAAAGAATGGGTAGGGTGAACTGGAGATGAAGCAAACAATTTTGTTAGTAGATGATGAAAAAGACATTATCTCATTTATGAAAGATGCGCTGAGTGATGAAGGATATGAGGTGTTGTTCGCTTACGAAGGGCAAGAAGCGTTAAAAAAGCTAAAAATAAATCCAGACTTAATTGTGCTGGATGTGATGATGCCAGGTATGGACGGCTTTGCTCTTTGTGAACTGATCCGAAAAAGCATATCATGTCCCATCATCTTTTTAAGCGCTAAACAAACGGAGCAGGACCGAGTAAAAGGACTATTAGTGGGTGGAGATGATTATTTAGTTAAGCCTTTCAGTATGAAAGAACTAAAAGCCCGCATTTATGCCCATCTGCGCCGAGAACAGAGAATTAGCAATAATTCCTATAACAGGCTTCACTTTGGAGAGTTAACTATCGATTTAAACGGCTATCAAATTTTACATAACAATGAAGTAATTCCGTTTACTTCAAGGGAGTTTGAGGTTATTCATTTTCTGGCTCTTCATCCAGGCCAGGTTTTTACACGTGAGCAGCTGTATGAAAAAGTTTGGGGCTACGACGCGGAAGGAGATTCGTCTACGATTACGGAACACGTAAAGAAAATTAGAGCAAAACTATTAAAATATGACGAAACACCTTATATCTCGACCGTTTGGGGCATTGGCTACAAATGGGTAAAATAAAAAAATGGATGAACCGGGCGACGTTAAAAGCACAGTTTGTTTTATCTTTTCATTTGATTTTGCTGTACAGCCTGCTTGCGACGCTTTTAACGTGGGGAATTGTCATCTTAGTGAACTGGTTTCTTATGCCCGGGGCACTGAATCCAGCAAATTATTATGAAAAACAAATTCCTGATATTTTGCAGTTTGTGAATAAAAAAGAGGATGAGCTTCTTTCGAAAGATGTTCAAAGCCAAGTAGAAGCGGTGATTCCGCTAGAAGGAATGGATTATCAAATTATAAATAAAGAAGGAGAAATCGTGTATGGATCCATGTCCACTTCATACATAAAAAATAAACGGGATCTTTATTCTCAGGTCAATACAAATATCCACTCAGGTAAATATATTATAAAAGTTTATCCGCTTTTTAATGGAAAAGACGAAGTAAACGGGGCGATTGCGCTAAGATATCAATTAAATATGGCTTCGGCTAATCCAAATATTAAATGGATTGTTGCGCTTGTAACGTTTTTATCGTTAGCCAGCCCGTTTCTTTACTTTTATTTGTTTGCTTATTTGTTTGGAAGACGATTTAGCAAAAAAATTGAACGGCCTTTTAATGAGCTGATGACCGCAGCCAAAAATATTCAGCATAATAATTTAGATTTTTCGCTGTCCGTGACTCAAGACGCAAAAGAATTAAGTCAGCTGCTGCATGCCTTTGAAGAAATGCGAAAAGAATTAAAGCAATCGCTATCTAAACAGTGGCAGCTAGAAGAAGACCGCAAAGATATGACGGCTGCGATTGCGCATGATTTACGAACGCCTCTTACGATTATTCATGGACATACGGAAATCTTAGTAGAAGGAAGCAAAAAGGACCCGGAGAGGCTTAATCGATATTTACATACGATCTACACAAATACACAGCGTTCGATTCAACTATTAAATCAGCTACAAGAAGTATCTGTCATAGAAAATCCGGGCTTTACTGTAAAACGGGAACCTATTGATATCTATACATTTGTTCATGAGAAAGCGGACGAGTTTCAGCTTTTATGTCAAAAAAAAGAGATTGCATTTGTATCTTTAATTAGTGTAGAAGATGCATCCAATCAATTTTACGGAGATCCTCAGCGCATTTCTCAAGTATTAGATAATATCATCACAAACTGTATTCGCTACACGCCTGAACGAGGGGAGATAGTTTGGAATACCCTCATTCATTATAACGAAGTAATCTTTGAAATATATGATACGGGTCCTGGGTTTACACTATCGAACAAAGAACAGCTGTTTAAAAAGTTTTACAGAGAAGATGCGTCGAGAACAAGCGGCCACGGAAACTTGGGACTAGGTCTTTACATTGCTCATTCCATTGTGAAAAACCACGGAGGAAGCATCACAGCCGATAACAAGGAGACGGGAGGAGCATTGTTTAAGATTGTTCTTCCGATAGAGAAAGAGTAAATGCGTAAAAAAAGAACCCTCAAAAAAGAGAGTTCCAAAAAGGGTAAGTAAGAAAGAAATGTACATGTTCCTTTGGGGGACTGCATCTGTACAGTAAAATTTATACCCCATGTACATCTGTTGAAACGTTGAAAAATAATCCAATAATAGAAATGAATAATTGATAATATACTTTATAATCTATAAAAAAGACTGCAAAGCCGTTGTATCCTGTACTTTTCGGTCTTTTTTGGTTTTATTTGCGTAAGAAGTCTCTCATAAATTCATTCACCTTTTGGGGCTGCTCATGCTGAGGCGCATGTCCTACACCGTCTAAGCGGTGAATCGTTACGTTTGGAACGTACTCTTCAATTCCATCTAAATTACTGTTTTCAAACGCTTCGTCCGCATTTCCCCATACAATTAAAGTTGGAGAGTGAAATACTTTATGCGGCAGGGCAACAGGTTTATGAACGCGCTCTTCAAACGGATAAAGGGAAGAAGCACGGTAGTAGTTAAGCATGCATTTCATCGCATTCGGCTGGTTCCACGCCTGTACGTATTTAGCTTCTTCTTCTTTAGTTAAGTAGCCTTTTTTGATGCCGGGCTCCGTCAGCATGTTTCTTAACTTTTCACTATTGTTCGCGAGTAGCTCATCCTGAGAATTTGGCTGTTGGAAAAAGCTCATATAGCTGCTTGCTTTCCGCTGAGCAGGGTTTTCAGCAAGCTCTCTTATAAATGTGTAAGGGTGCGGTGCATCAAACATGACTAATTTTTTGACATACTGCGGATATGTATAAGCAAATGCCCATGCAACAGCGCCGCCCCAATCATGTGCCACTAACACACATTCTTTTTCACCAAATGCTTCAATTAACTGTTTTACATCTTCCATTAAAAGGGGCATGCTGTAAGAAGAAATTTCTTCTGGCTTATCTGATAAATTATAGCCTCGCATATCTACAGCTACCACGCGGTAATCTTTCGAAAACTCTTCTAACTGATGGTGCCACGTGTACCAAAAGTAAGGGAATCCGTGTAAAAACAGCATAAGCTCGCCTTCACCTTTTGTCACGTAATGAAGGTTTACACCATTCACTTTTACATAACCGTCTTTAAACATCTTATTCATCCTTTCGCTTTTAATCTTTATTATAGGAAAACTTTACTCTTTATTACTTGATGCATCAACTAATAAGGTTTTTTTAGGCGGTAAATGAGCTATAAAGCTCTTTTAAATCCCTTATTTTGGTTATTATTTATGAAATATAATCCAAGTCTTATTTTAAATAATCGTAATCTATTAGAAAAACTTGGAATTTTAAAGGTTGTGTAATAAGATAGTATATGATAAATATTTCCATATATAGGAGGGGACATATGCAAAAAAAAATTCTACATACGGTGCTTTCACTTGCGGTAGGAGCAGGAGTGTTTGCCGTTGGCGGAGTTCCTACTCAAGCTAAGAGTCAAGATCAAAAGATAAGTAACACATACACAATTGCTTTTAAAAATGGATTACCAGACAACTATCAAGAGATTATCCAAAAAGCAGGTGGGAAAGTCACCAAAGCTCTGCCTGAAGTAGGAGGAATAGAAGCTCAATCTGAACAGGCTTCTTTTCTTAACAATTTAAAAGGTAATTCTTCAATCGAAGCTGCCAACAGGGAAATTCCTCTAAGCTTGGAAAAAAAAGCATATAGTCTTTACAACTATCAGTCTAGTATTATCAGCTCACAGAATGCAGAGAATTATTGGGACTCTCAGTGGGATATTCAACGAGTGACAAATGGCGGAAAATCTTATGATGTAGAAACAGGCGGATATAAAAATAAAGATGGTAGTACAACTCATAAAGCAGTGGTGGGAGTTATTGATACGGGTATTGACGAGTCTCACCCTGATTTAAAAGATAATATACTAGGCGGACGTAATCTTGTTCCGGCCGGAATGGACGAATCGGAAACTGGGGATCCCGCAGATATAAAAGATCGCAATGGACACGGTACGCATGTTGCTGGGATCATCGGAGCGAATGGAAAAGTAAAAGGAGTAGGACCAGAACTAGGAATACGTTCTTATCGCGTACTGTACTCAAAGCAAGCTCTTGGAATGCCTGCTTGGATTATAGACGGAATTATTGCCGCAACCAATGATAAAGTCGATGTTATTAATATGTCTCTTCGTTTCTATAATAATAACAAAATGACTATTGAAGGAGAAAGCTATAAATCAATCGCTGAAACGCTGCTTTGGAAAAGAGCTATTCAGTACGCCGTGAAAAATGACGTAACGGTCGTAGCCGGTAGCGGAAATGAAAGTTTGAATTTAGATAATAAAAAGGAAGTAAACGACTTTTTAAATACCCTGTATGAACCGTATGGAATAAGTGTCAAAGGTCCTGCAACTGTCGTGCCGGCACAAATGCCAGGAGTGATTAATGTCTCGGCTTCTACAAAATGGTCTACTCAGCAGCTTGCTTTCTACTCTAATTATGGAAACAGTGCTATTGACGTAGCGGCTCCAGGAGGGGATTTGGGAGAGAAATATGCCAAAACCAATGATCCAGCAGCGGCTGATCCAAGCAATTTAATCCTAAGTACATGGCCGACTTATTTAGGGGCTTCCTATGAGTTAAACGCCGGTACTTCCATGGCAACTCCTCAAGTAGCTGGAATTGCAGGAGTTCTTAAAGCCGCTCATCCTGAGTATAAACCCGCTCAAGTAACAGCACGTATTAAGCAAACAGCTTTTGACTATGGAAAAAAAGGACATGACGCTTTATTTGGTTCAGGAGAAGCAAATGCTTATAGAGCGTTAAAAGATATAAAGAACTAGCGCTTGTAATGAATACAGCAAAAAAACCTCTCTAAAACTAATTTTAGAGAGGTTTTTTTAAAACTCACCGGCCTTAGCAATTCCTAAATTAGATTCAAAGTCGGTAATGTATACACAGGCATTCGTATATTTATCATAGGAATCATAGCTAAAGTTTCTGCTTACATTATAATCTCCACTTATAGGTTGATAGAATTGAATCGATTTAATTTGATCGTTGAGAGATAAATTAAAATTATAAGTTGCTTTTTTTAATTGTTCGAGCTGCAGCTGGGTGAAACTATCGCGATGCTTTTGGATTTCGTCTTGCATGAGCTCTATTTTATATTTAGATACGGTGTTAATATGATCAATCGCAGGCCCCATATCTTTTTTTATTTGTGCTTCAGAAGAATGGAAGTGTTTATCATCAAATGAATCTGACACGTTATTGCTTCCTTCCCACGTTTTTGTTGCATCTATAACGTCATGCATATTGTTCATGAGCGTAACTTCATAGATAGTCTTGCTTGAATTAAATCTTTTATAAGATTTTACATATTCTTTTTCTGTTAATGCATCTACATCTCTTTTTAATTGCGCTATGCTTTCTTTTAGTTCGCTATCACTTTGTGTTTCTACTTTTGACGTACTATTAATAGACGCAGACAGCAGGTTAAAATCGTTTTTATAGCTTTGAAACGTTTTATCTTCTATCTTTCCGTCTTTATTGATTAAGCGTTCGGACTCGTTTTGCAGAAATTTCAGCTCTATGGCCAGCTCTTTTTTTTCCTCGCTTCCATCTATGCTTTCATTGTTTGAACTCGTGTGACTGCACCCCATTAATCCAAGCGCCAAAGCTATCGTAATGGTCCCAGCTGTTATCTTGCTTATGTTCCTCATGTTGAAACTCCATTTCTCTTTGTTTATTACTTACATATAAAGACTATATCATATAAATGGAATATTTATCTAATTATAGTTTTAGCAAATTCTAATTAGGTGTGAAATCCCCTTTAGATAAATCCAAAAAAGTATTATAATGGAATTTGTGAAAAAAATAGTATTAAACGGAGGAATCATCATGAAAGTAAGACTGCTGCTAGGAATACTCCTAGCATTCTTGTTCATTCTGGCTGGATGCAACAAGGAAACGGACACTGCCCAGCATAAGAAAGAGAAAACAAAGGATGAAAAAATAAAAATAGTAGAAGAAAAAAGTTATACACTTGCAGATTCGATCACTCATAATAACGTACTGAGCTATTCTGCGGTTATAAAAAATGAAAGTGACAAAACGCTTAATGTAAACGATACAACAATAAAATATGTAAACAAAACTGGAAAAGTCCTTGATCCGCATATTATTCCAAGTGACCCCGACGTTCATCTTGCTCCCTATGTACTAAAGCCGGGCGAGAAAGGGTACATTTCAGCGGAAGGAATTATTAATAAAGAACCAGATACATATAATGTAAAGGTCAAGATTAATCCGATAAAACCTGTAAGTAATGTACAGAGCTTGAAAATTAAAGGCGACGCAATGAGTCAGGAAAAAGAGAATCACATCCTACATATCAAAGGAACAGCTACAAACAATACCAAAGAATCTACTGAATATATTCTGGTTGGTGGAGCCTTATATGGAAAACAAAATGAGTTTATAGGAACTATATTTCAATCCGAAGAAGCGCAGCTGACTCCTGGAAAATCCATTCCTTTTGACGCTACTTCATCGGAAATCCCTGATAAAGAACTAGCAAAAGTGAAAAAATATAAAGTAGTAGCTTCTACGTATCAATAGTAAAAGAGTCTTCACATTAGACTCTTTTTATTATTAATTTGACTTTATTTAAAGGAGGAAATTAAGGTGTCTGGAATTGCTAAAACCCCTGAGCCCCCTTATTATGCTGTTATTTTTGCTTCTGAAAGAACGGAAGGTGAGAAGGGTTATGGAATCATGGCAGACAAAATGACGGAGCTTGCTTCTGCACAAAAAGGCTTTTTAGGAATAGAAAGTGCCAGGGACAAAGATTTAGGCATTACCATTTCATACTGGGATTCTTTAGAATCAATCAAAATGTGGAAAGAAAACTCAGCCCACCGCGCAGCCCAGCACAAAGGAAAAACAGAATGGTATCAAACGTTTTCGCTTAGGGTTTGTAAAGTGGAAAGACATAGCTTTTTTGAGATGTAGGGCGCTTCTAACATGAAAAGATGAATTATACATACACAACAGTTTTAAGAGGAGAGAAAATGTGACAAATTTATATTTGATCCGGCATGCTCATTCGATATATACACCTGATGAAGTGAATAGACCTTTATCAAAAAAAGGAATGGTAGACGCTGAGCAAATTGCGAGTTCACTTAAAAACGAAGAGATACATCTTGTGATTTCCAGTCCGTATCAACGAGCTGTTCAAACAGTCGAAGGAATTGCTAATCAATTCAATTTAGATATTGAACTGGCATATGATCTAAAAGAAAGAAAATTAAGCTCGGATCCTTTAGAAGATTTTGAAACAGCAATCATAAAAGTGTGGAAAGATCCTTTATTTTCTCTAACAGGAGGAGAGTCAAATATCATAGCTCAGCAAAGAGGCATAGCATGTATTTGTAACATTTTAGAAAAGTATCAAGGAAAAAATATTGTTGTTGGAACGCATGGAAACATCATGGTGTTAATCATGAATTATTTTGATGCAAAGTATGATTTTGAGTTTTTGAAGAGCTTACAGATGCCTGATATCTACAAATTATCTTTTGGAGGAGATAGCTTAAAGTCTGTTTCCAGAATACTCATGAACTACAGCAATAAAAGTTGAAATCTAAAATATATTGCAGATGTTAAAGACTTTTCATATAGCGGAATACGTGTCTAGCATTTGAAAAAGAAAGGGCGTGCATATGGAAATGAGGAGAACCATTAAGACGCGGAGGAAAAACCATGACAGTTGATTTCTTGTCTAATCATCCTGATTATATTAAAGAAGTCGCTGCTATGATTTATAAAGAATTTGTGGAACCAACAACTAGCAGCATGACTTTTGAAGAAGCTGTAACCTTCTTTTCACACACAAAGAAAGATGATTTGCCTCTTACACTCATTGCGCTAGAAGGAGAAGCGTGCTTAGGGACCGTATCAATTTTTGAAAACGACTTAAAAACACAAGATGTATACAAACCTTGGCTTGCTTCCTTGTACATAAAGCCCCAACATCGCAGTAGAGGTGTTGGTCAAACTCTCATACTAGAAGGATTAAAGGTAATTAAGAGCTTAGGATATCAAGAGCTTTATTTAAAGACTGAAACCGCCTCTGAATACTACCAAAACAGAGGGTGGAAGCTTCTTCAGACAATTTCAGGTAATAACGATAAAAAAGTCGATATCTTTAAATGGATTTTATAACACAAAGCCATGTTACAAAGTGACTTAAATCAACTACACTGCTAAAATGGAAGTAACAGGAATTGTAATGTTTCGCCAACTAAAAGTGAGGTGGGTTGTTTGGTTCTTCATAAAAAAACAGTTTCTTTTGTCGCTCTTTTTTTACTGCTGTTAGTAATAAGTTCAAATTACGTGTTGTATCATTCTTCTTTTGGAATTCAGTCTTTGCCTGGTGATTTCAACGGAGTAGTAGTAGGTTCTATTTTAGACTTAAGCCTTGTGGCTCCGCTCTTATTTCTAGCTTGGCAACGTAAGTTCAGTCTAAAGTACTTTATTGTATTAATGGCAACAGGCCTCGTGGCTGCGCGTTTTATCATTCCAAGTGAATATTTAGCTTCTTTTCAGTCGGTTATGTGGCTAGGCGTTGGCATAGAAGGGGTACTCATTTTCTTTGAACTTTCGCTGCTGTTTATGCTGGCTAAAAACGTACCGCCTATTTTGAAAAGAGTCAAATCAAGCTCTTTACCGCTTTTATTTTCCTTTTCGCGGGCTATAAACGAAAAGTTTCCCAAACAAACTTTTATACACATACTGTGTTCAGAAATGCTGATGTTTTACTATGCGTTTGGAACGTGGAAGAAGCAGCCGAGTACTGAAGGGGATACGTTTACTCTGTATAAACGCTCAAGTTTTATTACGTTTCAAATTATGATTATTCACGCGATTGTTATTGAAACATTAGGGCTTCACTGGCTGCTGCACAACACGTCTATCATTCTTTCAGTCGTTTTACTGATCCTTAATATTTATAGCATTGTTTTCTTCATAGGAGACATTCAAGCCTTAAGGCTTAACCCTTTACGAGTGGAAGAGGATCGCATATACATTTCGTTTGGTTTAGCTAAGCGTATGGAAATCTCTTTTAAAGATATTGAAGAAATAATAGAAGACACTCACATCCTGAAACAAAAAATACCCAGCACCACGATTGAATTTATCGCACGCGATTTTGAAACCGTTCATCCTGATCTTTTACTAACATTAAAATCTCCAGTAGAGGCGACGCTTTTTATGGGAATCAAAAAGAAATACAAGCAGGTAGCCATTCGCGTAGATGATCCTCACGCGTTTAAAAAAATAGTCAAAGAACGTTTGGAGACAGCTCAGAAGGGCTTAATCTAGGATTCTAGTAAGCTAGGACCTTATAGATATATAAGGTCTTTTTGCTAATGATCAGCTACTGGACATAAATAGTGAAGTGTTAGCTGTATTTTAGTAAAATGGAAGTAATAGGTAATGTAGTAAAGGGGGATAGGGTATGGGAATTTTTTTTAGAGGAAAAGAGAAGTATTTAAACTCTATAGAATGGCTATCTGAAAACTCAATCCATTTAAGCAAACCAACTGAATGTACGCCGCAAGAGTTTGAATTTCTCCGTCATATCGTAAAA
Source organism: Priestia sp. Y58 (assembly GCF_029522095.1). Taxonomy (NCBI): domain Bacteria; kingdom Bacillati; phylum Bacillota; class Bacilli; order Caryophanales; family Bacillaceae; genus Priestia; species Priestia sp. Y58. The sequence continues at coordinate 627,385 of NZ_JAKWFL010000002.1, read as the reverse complement.
GATAAGAGAGTTGTGTGGCTAGGAGAAAACGGTCATAACATAAGAGAACATAATATGATGAAGTCAAAAATAATAGAATTTCTACATAAAGAAATGAATTTTACCGTACTGGCATTTGAAAGTGGATTAGCGGAATGCCATAGCGCTAATGAGTTAAAGGAAGAGTTTACAGATGAAGACTTTTTAAAAAACGCGATTTATTCTTTATGGGCAACAAAAGAAAATCTGTCTTTGTTTCAGCTAATGAAAAAATCAGATTTAAGTTTAATAGGAATAGATATTAATCCTTCTTCTAATCCTGATCTTTTCATAAAATTTGTTCAGCAGCTGAGTCCCGTAGTGTCTGAAGACGTGATAGAAAAGATAGAATACATTGAAGCAGGCGTATATAAATGGTACTACCAGCTAGGGCAATATAAAGCGAGAAGAAAAAAAGTCCCAACAGAAATGCTACGTGAGTTTGCAGAGTTTAAAGAAAAAGTAAGCGCGGTGATAGGAGATTTAGAAGCTTATCTACATGAAGAATACGTTTTGTATCTTGAAAATCAAGAGCTTGTATGTAAAGTTAAAATAATTATTCGATGCCTGCAAAATCGCTTATATTTTATTAACCATATTCACCATAACCACCGAACCTATAAAAAAGTAAGAGAAAAAAGAATGAAAGAAAATCTAGAGTGGATTTGTCAGGAGCTGTATCCTGATGAAAAGATCATTATCTGGGCTCATAACCTTCATATTTTTAAGCAATACAAAACGTTTACGGGATTTGAACCTCTAGGAGCAATTGTCTCTAGTGAAATAAAGGAACAGTCTTATTACTTAGGCTTATTTATGTACGAAGGTGAAATACATACGGATACAGGGCAGCCATACAAAATAGAGAAGCCGCCTAAAAAAAGTCTAGAAGATTACATGCATCAAGTGCAGTCACCGGCGTTATTTACAGATTTCTCACAGCTTGAAAAAAACTCAGACAACAAATGGATATTCACTAAAACGATCTTTTTAGAAAGCGGTACTATGCCGACTTTATTTGTACCGCGTGATCAGCTAGACGGTGCTTTACTCGTTGAGTCTGTTTCTCCGCCCGAGTATCTTAAACGCAATAAAAATAAATAAAAAATCGTAATGAACAAAGAAGAGGTGCACATTGAAAATCTATACATGCAGCAAAGAAAACGGCAAAAATGTAGAAAAATATCAGTCGCATTTAGCTACTTACGTAAAAATGATTCAAACAAACGAAGCGTCTACGATTGGCTATATGTATATAGATGGAGAAGGAACGGTAGGACACCACCCAGCGCCTATCGCTCAGCTGTTTATCGTAGTCGAAGGTGAAGGATGGGTAACAGGAGGAGATCAAAAACGAGTATCTATTAAACGTGGAGAAGCGGCGATGTGGGAAAAAGGAGAGTGGCATACGTCGGGAAGTGAAGAAGGCATGACGGCCATTGTCATTCAATCCGAGGAGCTACATCCTGAAACATTTATGGAGAGAAAAAAGCACGCTTAGATAAATTATCTAGGCGTACTGCTTTCTTATAAAATGCCAAAATTTTTAAGCGCAAATTCAATTCCGTCTTCACCGGATTTCTTCGTAACAAAATCAGCGGCGTTTTTTAACTTATCAGATCCATTACCCATCGCAATTCCAAGGCCGGCTAATTCTATCATATCAATATCATTTTCTCCGTCTCCAAATGCGATGGCTTCGGAGTGATCGATGTTAAAATAGTTTAAGACGTTTAGGATAGCTACCGACTTTGTGATTTCTTCTTGAAGAACACTTACGACAAAAGGATGCCACCTTTTGAACATTAAATGAGGAAATCGCTGTGCATACTGTTCAGTCGTTTTTTCATCAGCGAATAAGCACATTAAATAAATATCTTCATCGTAAATGCGCTCACTTATTTGAGGATAATCACTAAGCGATAATGTTTCTTTCAGGGCTTTTAAAATATTTTCATCTTTGACACCGTTCATGCTGAGCTCTTTTGTGTAAAATGAAAGACCGTGATTTTCTGATGCAGCGTATTCAAAAACTTCGCGCGCAACGTGCTTATCCATGGACAGCTTATGAATGATTTCTTCATTATGTACACTAAACGCTCCGTTTGCGGTAATAAGCGTATCTATACCTAATTCTCTAATTTCTTCACAGAGAGATAAAGGCCTGCCTGTTGCGGCTACGACTTTTAACCCTTTAGCTTTTAGGCTTTTTATAATCTCTCGTGTCTTAGTGGAAATCGTCCCGTTTTCATGATGGGTAAGGGTTCCATCTACGTCAAAGAATACAATCTTATAGCTCATCGTTATCCCTCGTTTAAACAGCACGCTCTTTTTTTATATTTACAAATAAAAGAGCACAAATTAAAATAGCAGCTACATATAAAAATGCAGAAACAACCGGTTTATGTAAAAAAGCAGTATGGTTGTATGAAGAGTCATACAGGTAAAGAGCGGCTAGAAATAGAAAAGGCAGTAGTTTTTTCATGCTGTCACCTCCTGGTTTTATTATACATATTTCCCTTGTATTTGTATGTAATCTTAATAAGAGTGATAGAATAATAGTATTTTACATAAGCAAAGAGAAAGAGAAGTGACGAATATGACTGTACATCACTATATAGGATCTCCTTATGAATTGCCTACAGGAAGTTTTGGCACAAAAGAAAAGTTGATTACAATCTATGAAAAAGAAGAAGATGCGTACGGTATTAGTGTTAATCGTTTAACTGACGGGTATAGCGACATCAAGCATGTATTCACCTTGCCTTATGTATACGAATTATCTTGTGATCCACATCCTAAATCAATAAGAGAGCTGTTTACTTATATTGAAGAACAGCTGATAGAGGGCTGTCACATTGAATTATATTCATGCTTAGACGGTGATGAAGCGACAGAAAAAGATTCTAGTTTAGACATGAGTATTAACTTGAAAACCTTGTATTTTGGAAAGCATTATAAATTAGATAGAAAGAAGTACATCGATGAATTAGGGGAAGTGTTTGCATTTGAAGATAAACAATTTGTAGTGGTGGTTAAATGAGTTGGTTAGCCTATAACTTTTAGATAAGAGTTATAGGCTAACCGCACTGATATTTACAAAAAAGGCTTAATATACGGTAGGCTCAAACCAAAATAAATAACAAACGACATAAGCAAGTAACACCCAATAACACTTCTTCTAACTGGTTTAGAAGCTTTTTTTAGCCAGCCCCAGTGTTTATCATCATAGTCAAAAATAAAGTAGTCCAAGATAACAGATAAAGTAATAATAGCAGCAATCATTAATAGAACCATATGTATCCTCGCTTTCAATTTATGAAATTATTCCCATTTATTATAATATACCTTATTATTCCATTCATTACAAAGTGATCTCCTACAAACGGTTTATTGGCACTACTAGATTATGGTAAAATTCACAGAGTATAATATAATCATTTTTTAAGAAGGATGGGAAGAAGTTGGACGTAGTAAAAGAAGTAAAGCTATTAAAATATCAAATGAGTCTCATGAAGCACATGATTAATGCAGAGGAACATCCTTTTTTTATGTTTGCGATTGATCATGAATTTGAAGAAAATCAAGTGAAGGCATTCTTGAAGATACTAGGTGTGTTTAGCTGCCGAATATATGGCGAAGACATTTCCGTATGGTATCAAAATGATCAGCTATTCTCTCAATTTAATCTTCCGTTGGATAAACTATATGCGTCAGAACAACCAACTTTAGAGGAATTAAAATCGGTTGTTGCTAAGATCTTTTATCAGGAATTTGAACTAGAATATTTATTGTGCAGTTTAAAGAAGCAGTGTATTCAAATGGAAGTGTGTGACTTTTTCTTGCAGCGTTTAAAAACAAATTTGAAATAAATAATCTAAGCTGTTTTAAACAGAGAGATTTCAAATAGAAAGAAGGCTAATTGGAGTGGCACGAATCATTAACTTTTGGTCATTTATTTTGTCGTTACTGTGGGTTGGTTTATTTTTCTTCGCTTTTAATCACCCTTCATTATTAAATATAAATTTTTGTGTAGCGATTATTCTATTTTTTACCGGCATCGCGGGGTTCTTTGGAATAAACAATTGGGTATCGGCTGTGAGAAGTATTTTGACAGTAGTAATTAGTGCTGGATTAACTCTAGTGACGGGATTTATTATCTTCATCGGCAATCTTTTTTCATAGCACATACATAAGAGGTACAAGGAAAGGTTCTCGTGTAGAGAATCTTTTTTTATGTACATGCAATTATCTAGAAAATAAAAATGAAAATATAAAAACCTTTTTATAAAACGCTTCGTCTAAGAACAAGAAAGGAGAGGCAGAAGTGAAAGAACTAACCGTAGAATGGATACACGTGCAAGACAAAGAACTAGTGATAGATGAAATTATGGATCGATATGGACAGGAAATCTTGCAGCTGGCTTACTCATATGTAAACAGCGTAGCGGTTGCGGAGGATTTGACGCAGGAGATTTTTATTAAATGCTACAAAAATCTTTACAAGTACAGCGGTAGATCCAAGTTTCGGACGTGGTTATGGCAAATCGCAATTAACCACTGTAAAGACTTTTTAAAAAGCTGGTACAACAAAAACATTATACCGGCGACAGACTATTTTCCAAATCATATAAGTGAAAAAGAAAACATAGAGGAAGCTGTTATTCAACACGAAGAAGACCACGAGCTGATGTCAGCTGTTATGAAGCTGCCGACTAAATATAAAGAAGTGATTTACCTCTTTTACTATGAAGAATTATTAATTAAAGACATTGCGCTCGTAACCAAAACTGGAACGAATACAGTAAAAACAAGACTGAGGCGTGCAAAATCACTTTTAAAAGAAATGCTGGAGGAATGAGTCATGGATAAACGTCTTAAAAATCTTAGAAAAACAATGGATCGTGAAGTGTTTGCTCAGCTAAAATTTACGGAAAGTCATAAGAAAAGCATTCGAGAAAAAATAAAGCAAGCGACTCATAGCGACGAAGAAATTTTAATCGCTATTATGCAGCTGCTTGTACAAGAAAAAACAGGATATCATTTAGTCAGCTTACTGCAAAGCCGAGGGATTTTAAACTTTAAAGAAAACGAAGGGGCTTTATATGTCATCCTCCATCGACTAGAGCTAAAAGGTATATTGACGAGCAGTTGGCAAGAAGACGGAGCTAAGTTTTATCAATTAAATAAAAAGGGGCGCAAACTGCTCAAAAAAGTGGAAGAGCAGCCGTTATCTAACCACATAAGTTTTAAAGAAATACTAGAGGGGTGAAGGAGTATATGAACGAACAAAGAAAGTCATTTTTAGAACAAGTGCAATCGCAAATTAAATCAAAAGAAGCCAAGGCATTTGTTTCTGCGGAATTGCATCATCATTTAAACGAAGTAAAAAGCTATTGGCTGCAAAAAGGGATAAGCGAAGACCAAGCAGAAGAAAAGGCTGTTACTCAAATGGGAAATCCCATCAGTATTGGTCAAAGCCTTAACCGTATTCATCGACCGAAAGTAGACTGGATGACCTTAATTTTATTTGCTGCCGCTCTCCTTTTAGGGTTCCTACCACTATTGTTTCAAGATGGTATGGTCGACAATCACTTCTCTACATATAAGGTTGTCTTTGTTATCTTGGGAGCGATGCTAGCTTTAATTATGATGTTTATAGACTATAGAAAGTTAGCCAATAAAGGGTGGTTATTCTATTTATTAGGTACCTTACTTTTATTATTTCTAACAAAGAATTTTAACACATTTACAGAAGGTCAATCTGTTTTCAAAGTAGGGCCTCTAAAAATCGAAGGTTTAATGGCCATTCCTTTTTTCTTTTTGGCATGGACGGGGTTCTTTCAAAGCAATCGCTTTAAAATGTGGAAATTCCTTCTTTTGTTTCTTCTGTCACTGTATTTCTTTTTGGAGTGTGACCTTACAACCCTCTTTATATATGTAATTATGACCTTTACGATGATCTGGTGGAGTAAGTTAAATAAAAAGAAGATAGTCATTGTCTTAGGAACGGGCTTTGCATTAGTTGCTACTTGGGGAGTAATTGGATGGATGACCGTTGCTTATTATCAGAAGAAACGACTGCTTTCATTTATAGACCCTTATAATTCAGAAGAGTACTTCGGTCTTTCCAAGGTTCATCATTTATTTATGGATGCAGGATGGTTTGGGAAACATTCATTTATAGATCAGATGATTCCTCAAGCTAACACGAATTTTGTCTTCTTAAGCTTTACGTATTATTATGGGTGGTTATTTGCAGCGATTCTTTTTCTAGTTCTTTCTTTAGTTGTCGTCAGAATCGCGTTTGTTGCTAAAAGAATTGGTGATTTGTATACTAAACTGCTGCTAGTAGGAGTTATGATAATTTATACGATACAACTTGTTGGTCATGTAGGAATGATTGTCGGATTCTTTCCTATGACAAACATGTCACTGCCCTTTATTAGCTATGGATTGATGCCGATCTTGTTAAATGCTTTCTTAATTGGAATTGTGTTGAGTATTTATAGACGTAAGGATTTACTGTCTAAAAACACCTTGCATGCTAATCAGCAATAAAGTATAAATCGATAGACTCTTTTATAAACAAATAATTAATTATTTACTTTGTAAAGACAAACAAAACAAACGCTAACATTCATTTGTCAGCGTTTGTTTTACATCTAGAACCCTTACAGGACTTTTGATTCCTTTTTATTTACATTCAAAAGAATAGTCATTGGTAATTGAATTATGTATTTCTACTATGGCTTCTCCCCCGTTATCATAACATTTTGAGGTCAAAGTTTTTATCTCTGAACTATTAAAATAGCTAGAACAGTTAATCAACACAGAGATGACTAGCAGTAAAGTAAGTAGAACAATCACTATTTCTTTTATTCTAGATTCAACGATAGATTTAATTTTGTATTCTCCTTTGCAATTTACATTAAAAGCTATAGGTCTAGTAAGAATGAGTCATAGTTAACGTTTAAATTTTAAGAGCTTGATCTTCGGATAGTCGAAAATCAAGCTTTTATTCTTTCATGTAGAAATTTGAATAATCTTATCTAAACCCCAATTTTCTTACCTGTTTTAATTTACCTGTTTTATTCATAGCCAACCGTCGTTCCCGCAAACATAAACGTAATAATCCCCAATACAAAGAACAGCTGAGAAATCACGCCCACTATACTGCAAATCAGCCCGGCAATTGCGAGTCCTTTACCGCCTTGATTGGAAGCAGCTATTTCGTTTGATGCTTTTTTGTAGAGGATAATGCCGATAATACCTGTAATAAACCCGATGATTGGAATAAAAATGGATAGGATACCTAGAGTTAGAGAAACAATAGAGTTGGTGTTTACTTGAGGTTTTGTATTAGTTTCCAATAGATTCACTCCCTATAAATTATATTTTTTGATTATAACATAAAAAGGAATAATATCCTTTTTACTAATAAAAATAGAAATTTTTAGAATTATATGTGTCCCGGTATATTGTCTATACGTCATTTCATCAACCGTATAATGACAGCTACAAAAAGAAACTTATTTTTTGACTCCTATAAGTAAATTGGTTTTGCGGGCTACCTTAGATTAAATCTGCTTCATAAAACATTTAACCTAAATAAAGGAAAATATGATACAATAATCCATAAGGATGTGAATAAATGGAATTGTTTATACCGGATGCTTTAGTGTATTTATCATTTGCGATTATGACGGCATTCTTTGTGCATGCTGCTATTAAACTAGCTACATTTCAAACAATACATAAGCATGTTTGTCTGCAGCAAAAGGATATGTATCTTATACAAAACGTGAATCTTTTATGCGCTCAGGATCTCATATGCTGCGTGTATTACAAATTTAAATTTATATATTCTGTTCACAGACAAGAAGCAATAGGTGAACAAGATGATGAAGGTCCGCATTCGCCAGTATTTTTTTCGTTTAACTAAAAAAATACTGGAGGAATATAAATGTTAAAACATAAAAAGAAGCTTTTCTTTATTTTTGTTTCCATTTTTCTACTTGCCGGCTGTGATTCATCAAACGTTATTCAAAGTTCGCACACTCACTTTTTTGATCACTATTTTATTTATCCTTTTTCACTACTCATTTTGTTTATAGGAAATACGTGGCTTCATCAAAGTATTGGCTTTTCAATTATGCTTGTGACGGTGGGCGTGCGTATGCTGCTGGCGCCTTTAAACATTCTTCAATATAAAAATCAGCTGAGCAATAAACGTATACAGCCTCAGCTTCAAGAGCTAAAAGAGAAGTACAAAAATAAAGATCCTGAGAGTCAGCAGCAATATCAGCGTGAAATGATGAAACTGCTTAAAGAAAATGGAGCCAATCCTCTTATGGGATGCCTTCCTTTACTTGTTCAGCTTCCTGTCTTTTCAATCGTGTACTATGCGATTAGACGAATAGATGAGATTAGCGCATCGTCCTTTTTATGGCTAGATTTAGGGCACTCGGATCCGTATTTTATTCTTCCAATCGTTGCAGCGGTTGCTACGTACTTACAGGGAAGAGTTATGCAAACAGGCGTAGAAGGAATGAATTCATCCCACGCACTGCTAGCCCAAATTCTTTCGCCTGTCATGGTCCTTTCTTTTGGGATATTTTCACCGTCAGGTCTCGTCTTGTATTGGATGACGGGCAGTTTGTTTATGATCTTTCAATCTCTTGTATTAAAAAAGGTTTTTCAAGAAAAGGCAGTGCTTGAAGCAAAATAAAGAAATTAAAAGGTTGCTTTGCTTGGAGCAGCCTTTTAATGAAAGGAGGGGTACAGTGAAGAAATACATCATTTCATTCGGCGTAACGCTTGGAACGATAGCACTTTTATTTTTCATCGGAAATACATTTCATATTTCGTTGCTTTCAGTTCAATGGATTTATGTAAATGAACCGGAAAATTTTCAAATGGAAGCACAAGGCGGTTTGATACCGGTAGCCATCGGACTTATTCTTGGTTTTATAACCGACTATGTATTAAGTGAAAAAGAAAAAAAGCAGGGTCATCAATTATAGTGAAGAAAAAAGGATCTTTTATAGCAGATCCTTTTTTTATTTGTGATTTTGCTAAATAGCTCAGGCAAGAATAGTACAGGCAGATGTTGTCATACATATTACGGTCATCAAAAACAAACGAAGGGGCAGCAAACCTTTATGTTATCATCGACTTTTTCTAGTTTACTAGCTATAATTGGTATTAAATAGTCATTTTTGTAAATAAAAGGTGATTTAAAGTGCCGTCAAAATAACTAAATCAGTTACTTTCTAAGATTACACCTAACTCTACCAATAGAGAAAGTGAAGTGAGCAAATGACAAATCTTTTAGAAGTTAGAAACATGGCAAAATCGTTTGGCCAAAATGAGGTTTTAAAAGATGTTTCATTTAATGTACCTCCTGGATCGATTGTTGGATTTATTGGTGATAACGGAGCAGGGAAATCGACGACGTTTAAAGCAGTACTAGGATTAATTTCGAGAGATAGCGGTACGGTCGAAATATTTGGTGAAGACAATTTAAATAAAGATGCGACGATTAAAGAAGACATTGGAGTCGTGTTTGATGCGATTAATCTGCCGGTTTCTTTAACGATAAAACAGTTAAACAACGTTTTTAAGAAACTATTTAATTCTTGGGAAGAAGCTAATTTTCACCGGTTGATTCATTCTTTTTCATTGCCAGAAGATAAAAAAATACATACGTTTTCACGCGGCATGTCTATGAAATTATCTCTAGCGGTAGCGCTGTCTCACGGTGCTAAACTATTGCTGTTAGATGAAGCGACAGGAGGATTGGATCCTTCGTCTAGAGAGCAGATATTAGATGAATTAAAAGCTTTTGTCAGCGATGGGAACAGCGGAATACTGCTTTCATCTCATATTATGAGCGACGTCGAAAAAATCGCGAGCCATCTTGTTGTGATTAAAAACGGTGAAATCTTATTAAATGAAGAAAAAGAGAAAGTTTTTCAAGAGTATGCAATTGCCGTTATGAATGAAGAACAGCTGAACTTACTTCCTAAAGATGTAGTAGTGGCAAAAAGAACGTATGATAAATCTGTCCGTGTACTCGTATCAGATAAGCATCAGCTGCCAGATGAAACTATAACTGAACCGATGTCTATGGAAGAACTAAGCGTGCTTTTAACGAGGAGTGAAACGTAAATGAGAGGTCTATTGTTAACGAACTACTACCTCATTCACCGAAGCTTTTTGACTTACACAGCGCTCGCCATAGTTATTTCTGCGGTCATCTTTTATTTTGCGGATCCTTCATTTTACCGTATTATAGCGATGTTAATTATTTTATTAATGGCAATGCCAGCGCTTGAAGTGATCAAATTAGAAAGTAAAACCGGCTATGACAAATACGTGCTTACTCTTCCGATTAGTCGAAAAAATGTGGTGCAAAGCCACTATGTTTTTTACTTTTTAATTGTCGTCAGCGGAACCATCCTATCTTATGGTGTTTTCTCAATGTATTCGCTTATTTCTCAAAGTGAAGTAGAGGATATAGCAAATATCGTTTCGTTTGGTACATTTATCGTACTTTTTGCCGGTGCACTTGCTTATCCGCTTCTTTACGTATTCGGAGCAGAGAAATCTGATGGAATAGTACTTGGAGGGGGCATGGGAGGCCTCTTCGTTGCGATTGCTTTACAGGGAGCTGTTGGGTATATAGTTGAAATATTAGCAGCATCAAGCTTACCGATCGCTTCTTCTTTGCATGTTCCTATCTTATATACTCTCTTTGGGATGGTAATGTATATTGCTTCTTACTTTATTGCGCTGTCTATCTATCGGAAGAGAGAGTTTTAGTATGAATTGATTTTAAAGTAAAGACTACAAAGCGTTCTTCAAGGCTATTTGTCAACAAATAATTCAAACAACAAAACAGCCACAACATTTGATAAACTAAGCAAACAAGATCTCAAAAATATAGCCCATATTATTGGTGATCAAGCTTAACTTATTAAGGTTTTCACAAAAGTTAATTGTGTCCTCTATACACTTGTATTATAGTAAAAGATGCAGTTTTAAAATGAGAAAGGAGATTATATGGGGAATTCGTTTAAACAGGCTTCAAACGTATCAAAAAACGCTTTTATTGCTACACTGATTTTGTATATCATTATTGTAGCGTCTTTTATTCCGTCAATTGTATTTGCGGGAGCTTTCTTTGCTATAGTAATTAAAATAGCAGCAGCACTTTTAATCTTAGTAACAATCCTAGGAATGATTTATTCGCTCTTCATTAGAGGCGGTCAAAAATTTCTTTTTTTACTGTTACATGTCGCTTCTTTATTGATTGTTTTGTTTAGTATCTCTGCTTTTATGCTCGCTAAAAGCGCCGAGTTGACATAGTGAAGAGGAATTACATATGCAAAAAGGCAGGAGAAATCCTGCCTTTTTTATTTTTGTATGATTTCAAGAGGACTCGTATGTTCTAGGGAGGCAATGCTGACTATTTGGCTAAACTTGTTTAACAAGAAGAAAAGAAGGAAAAGGAAGAAAAAGGATATGTGATAATTTGGAAATGGTCATAGCTATGGCAGCAGGCATGGGATTTCTTTTCTCTTTTTATCTTTTTTACATTCACCTTGTTATAAGTGGAAGAAGGGGTAAACCTTTGAGTGAAAGTCAAAGTTATATGTTGAGAGGAGTAGCTGTAATCGTTCTTTTAGTCAGCTTTATTTTAGGAAGTCACTTTTTATAAAAGATGATTGATACATAATGTTGAGTGTATCCCTCAATCTAAAAGAATGCTGCCACTATCAAGCTAGGCGGGTTGAAAAAGAGAGGAGGCTACTAAAATGAAATGGTACAAGCACGCGCTCATTCCTTTAGCTATAGGCTTTTTAAGCTTCGTATGTTTTATGATTTATAGTAAAGCAGCAGCAAATACGAGTCTTCAGCTAAACCAGGCGCTGTTTATTTCCATAGGAATAGGTATTGGAGCAGTCCCAGTCTCATTTTTTGTAGAGTATCAAAAGAACAAAGAACATAAAAAGTTTCATAGCTGAGTTATTTACCAATTGGCCGTTCGTTCTTTATTTTGTTTGTTAAAAAGGATGTGATGACCTGTTAATTCTCTTAAAGATTGGTATGTTGTTTTTTATCATTTTACTGCACGTTGCCTTTCGAAAACTGATTTTTTATGCCCATAACAAACAAAAGAAATCCCCAAAAGAAGGGAGAAGGATATTAATAGAAGGATTTTTAATTATGTTAGTCATCCTGTTATCTATCATGAATTTTTTAAAGTATTATTATTCTAGCAGTTGATTGAAGAGCAAGGCGAAGACTCCTGCGGGAAGAGCGGGACAGATGAGACCCCGCAGGAGCGCAAGCGACGAGGAGGCTCATCGCCCGCCCACATAGACTCTATAGTTACTATAGGGTCTAGTTATCTTGCTTTATTTATAATTAAGAACCACAGTTTATCTGAAAAATAACTAAAAGAATAAATAGCAAGAATTTTTAAGAAAATTTTAATAACTTGCTAAGAAACTTCTAATTTCCTCTTTATTTTTTTGTAAGTTGTCTCCTTTAAGATAAAAGTAATCGAGTAGCCCACCTTATTTTAAATAGATCAAAGCTAAATAAGGTTGTATGACCAAAATACGAATGGGTAACCTCACTACTTAAAATGGAGGCTGATGTACACTTATGAATCTAGAGGTTTTTCGAAATTACTCCTTGCAGCATTTGAAGAAAGATATACTATCGGGTATTGTTGTTGGCATTATAGCTATACCTTTAGGGTTAGGATTTGCGATAGCTTCTGGAATATCGCCTGTTACAGGACTTTATACAACGATTGTAGCGGGCTTGCTAATTGCTATTTTAGGTGGATGTAGGTTTCAAATTGCCGGACCTACTGGTGCGTTTGTTCCTGTTTTATTAGGAATTGTGTTGCAATATGGTTATGAAAACTTATTAATTGCCGGCTTTATGTCAGGGATTCTCCTCATTATCTTTGCGCTATGCAAAGTAGGAGCTTTAATCAAGTATTTTCCGTCATCTATTATTGTAGGATTTCAGTCAGGGATTGCGCTGATTATCTTTAGCGGGCAGATTCCAAACTTCCTTGGGCTGCACGCCATTGAAAAATATCAGTATTTTCATTTAAATATAAAAGAGATCTTTGGTAATTTACACTTCATCAACATCTATAGTATCGCTACAGCAGGATTGTGCTTAGCTACGATTTTAATTGTTCTTTATTTTTCACCTAAGTCGCTGGGAATGTCTTATTTACTTGGAATCATTGTATCAACGGGCTTGGCATCTTTTTTCTTTTCCAATCAGTTTGAAACCATTGGTTCCATTTACGGAGAGATACCTCGTCATTTCCCGGCGCCAGCGTTTCCAGATATAACAGTGGAGAGGGTTGTCACTCTTTTACCTTCTGCGTTTGTGATTGCTATACTTGTAGGGTTACAGTCTTTACTGACAGCTCGCGTTGCGGATGAAATGACAAAATCAAAGCACAGCAGCAAAAAAGAACTGATTGGCCAGGGAATCGTAAACATGGTGACGCCGATGTTTTCAGGTATTCCCGCAGCAGGAGAGATTGCAAGAACCGTTACCAATATTAAAAACGGCGCTTCCTCTCCTATCGCAGGCATCACGCATGCTATCTTTGTTTTGATTGTGCTCCTGGTGCTTGCGCCGTACGCTTCATACGTTGCGCTTGCTAGTCTTGCGCCAGTTTTGATGGTCGTAGCATGGAATATCAGTAAAAAAGAACAGTTTGCAAAGGTGATAAAAGAAAAATCATTTCATTCACTGGTTTTACTTACGACATTTTCGTTAACGGTGTTTACAAACTTGACAATTGGAATAGCCGTCGGGTTGTGCTTATGTGGTATACACTTTATGGTGAAAAAGAGCCGCGAAAAACAAAAGCTATTAAGAAAAACAGGTTAACGTAAGGTAGAATAATACGCGAAAAACCCCCGCTGTATGTTTAGACAGTGGGGGTTTTAGTAGTAATGAAAAAGACTATCTCAATTACTTTCCTTCAAACCAGCAGCGGGCGTTATCAAAAAGCATGTGCTGAATCTGCTGTTCGGTTACGCCTTTTCTTTTTAATTCCGGCACGACTTCTTCTAACACAAAGCTCATTGACCATTTTGGAAAACGTTCTTCAATTACGCCTTCTGGAAACCAGTCCATTGTACAGCAGTAGTCTTGTGAGAGAAACATGCGGTTTGAATAGCCTTGTTTAGCTAACTGGATGACCGTATTATTTCTATTTTCAGTTGAACATTCTCTAGTCAGGCCGTAGCGGTCCATACCGATAAAGGCACCTTGACTTAATATGTTTGAAATATACTCGAGATTATCCGTATCTCCCGTATGTCCAATCAGAATTTGATTTGGATTAGCGCCTTCTTCAAGTAAGATATCGAGCTGCTTTAAGCCTGTGCCGCTTGCAGGATGTGAATGGGTCATAATTGGCACGCCCGTTTTTTTATGAGCTCGTGCTACGGCACGCATTACTTTTTCTACATCAGCCGTTACGCCAGGTGCATCTGTGGCGCATTTTAGAAAACCTGCTTTAATCGACGTGTTTTGAATGCCAACTTCGATGTCTCGAACAAACAGATCTGCCATGTAGTCAATGCCACGAGTTTGAAAGTGAGTAGGGATGTAGTTATACGTATAAATTCCTGTGGCTGCGATGATTTGAGTGTCCGTTTCACGGGCAATTTTTTCAATAAAACGAATATCACGTCCTTGTTCCATCACCGTAGGATCACAGATTGTGTTAACTCCAAGCTTCTTCGCACGATTTACTTGTTCGACTGCTTTTGCAACTTCTTGTTCTTCATCATATAAATGAGGAAACTGTGCGTGAACAGATTCAGAACGAACGCGCATATGTTCATGGATTAACGTTAGCCCTAGTTCGGACGTATGGACTGGGCCTGTTACAGAATTGATAAATGTCATAGTATGATTCCTTTCATCATATACCTGTAAATCAAACAGCGGGTGATTAGGTACAGTTTTAATATAATCTGTTTTTATATATAGACTTCTGTTATAAAAAACACATATTGCATTATACAATATATATGTTGTCTTACACAACAGGCGGGCCTTTTACTCACTATGACAAAAAATCCTTCTTTCCAAACAGGAAGAAGGACTAGTTATATTGATAATTACCCAGCATTTACACTGTAATTATCACCATTTAGTTTACGGAATTTTAAATAGCTGCCAACTCGCCAAATGACAATATATATAAAAGCTAATGTCATCGTTAAGACCGCGAAGTCTATGGAATCTAAGCCTTTAAAGTACTGGCTCAAAGCCATTCTTATGAAGATGATAGCAATAATCACATATTTAAAATTTTTATTTGGCTTTGAATAAATGAAGCCGTCTTCTCTTACTTCATAGTCCGTTTGGCTAAGCATAATGAGTCCGAATATAACACCTAATACACCAGCAATCAGCATTTCCCAGTAGGGAGGTAAGTGAAAGGGCTGGCCCGGTATGTGCATCAGCTGACTTAGACTAAGGGAAAATGCAATCAATATGAAAAAAATAGGTGCTAATATACCAAGTCCATTCTTTTTAATGGGCTTATTTTTCTTTTTCATCTTTCTCCAAATAATGAGTCCAATAAGGGCAATAACAAATAGATAAATAAGCAGCATTTCCATCGTAATTTTGCCTCCTTTTTTATTTCTACGTTCGTACAATCCACTATTTAGTATAAACAATGAAAGGAGGGAGATAAAAGTGCATTCTTTCATTTTTTACACATGAGAATTCTCACTATTTTTTAGTGGTGTCGTTTTATGGTTTATACGTCTCATTACTGTTTCTTTCTTTTTTACCACAATATGTTAGAATTGTAGAAAACGAGAAAACGTAGTGCAAGCAGATTTTGTTTACAAGCTTCCACAGTTATAGAGGTGAATGAGTTGAGGTTAGGAAATCAATTAAAAAAATTAAGAGAAGAACAAAAAATGTCTCAAGAAGAGGTTGCTACGCAGGTGGGTGTACCTATACAAAACATACATAAATGGGAAGATAATAAAAGCTACCCTGATATCCAACAACTTTTAAACTTAAGCGACATCTATGGAACAACTATTAATGAATTTATTAAAAAGGATGCTACATTACAGAGTAGAATAAACATTATTGAAGAAGAAAAAGAAGATGACGATGAACTGTTTCACCCAGGTTTTTATATTGGAATAGGCATCATGTTTCTTGGTACTTTACTTAGCCTGATCATCGGCAATCTTACAATCACGATGGTGACCAACATCGCTGGAATGCTAATTGCTTGTTTTTATAAAGGTATCTTAAAACTTTTGCAAGATATCAAAAAGGATTTTTATGAACAAGGATAAAAGGGTGAAAACATATAAAATCCTTAAAACCAATATAGGTTATCAATGAAGCCTAAAGCAGAAAGGTGGTGTAGTGATGATCAAGTCAAAGCTTTTATGGAAAGTTATTGGCCTAGAAATCTTAGTTATCTTTTGGTTTGTGGTAAACGGTGCATACGTAAGCATGACGCATCCTACTACACATTATCTTCAGTTTTTAGGAATCGTGCCTCTAGCGATTGGAATAGTATTTTATCTAACAAAAACAAAAAAGTGGCCGCATTTTTTCTTCTTTCAACAAAACATGTCGTTTAGAACGAGAATCCCGTTTCTTTCTCCGCTTCTTTTGTATTTGCTTATTATCCTCATTGGTAACAAAGGTGTACACGGAAATTCCATTGCAGATCTTGTTCTTATTTTGCTTACCCAAACTCTAGTCATAGCATTTGTAGAAGAGATGGTATTTAGAGGATTTATCCTTAATTTGCTGCTATCAAAAAGCTATAAAGTGGCGGTTCTTCTATCATCGTTTCTATTTGCCTTTACGCACAGTTTGAATATGCTAAGCGGTCAATCCGTAGCAAATACAATTTTTCAAATTGTATTTGCATTTGTTATTGGATTGGTGCTCGCTTTGCTAATCGTTCACGGTCAATCGATTGGAATTACGATTGTATTCCACGGCTTAAATAATTTTCTCCAGTTTACAAGCCCTGTCAACGCTAATGATTCTTTCCTTGTTAATTACGCGCTGCTTCTATTTTTAAGCGGATATGCCTTCTATTTATGGAATCGAAAATCTACTTTATCTGTTTCTCAACATCAGATTAGTAGCTAATCAAAAGAGACTTCAACAACAGTATTTTAGTTGAAGAAACATCTGAACGATGAATGGAGATTCTTGATGGAGAATCAAACTCGTTCGGATTTTTTGTTATTGTGATGAACGTAGGTTTCGTTTATGTGAGTAGGTGCTTCTAGCGGTTGATTGGAGGGCAAGGCGAAGACTCCTGCAGGAAAAGCGGAATAGGTGAGACCTCGCAGGAACGTAAGCGACGAGGAGGCTCAGCGGGCGCCCACGGAAAGCGAAGCCTTGCATGGAAATCAACAGCGATGTAGCGAGTGCCCCAAACTAGCTCATGTATCCAATTCGCTCGCCTTTAGATTGAATTGCTTTAGTTGTGTCCCACTCTCTTTTTAGTGTTTCGAAGCAGGTATTAATCTACCCAAAGCTGAATAACTTCTATGGCTAATGCTACTAAATTTAATTTGTTGGGACTTCATTAAACGCAAAAGGGGAGAACTATATGTTTGAAGAAAAAGTAGGGATCATTACGGGTGGAACGTCGGGGATTGGCTTAGCTACAGCGGAATTACTTGCAAAAGAGGGCATGCATATCGTGATTGCTTCTAGAAATAGTGAAAAGGGAGAAGAAGCTCTTTCTGTATTAAGAAAGTGGGCTCCTCACTCTCTTTTTATCAAAACGGATGTAACGAATAGTCAAGATGTCAAAAATCTCGTGTGCCAAACATACTCTACATTTGGAAAAATTGATGTGGGCTTTAATAATGCGGCTAACACGGAGGCAGCTTCTAATGCTACCCATGAATTCAAAGAAGAAGACTTTGACCATTTAATAAACGTTACGTTAAAAAGTGTATGGCTTTGTATGAAATATCAGCTGCAGGTAATGACCAAACAAAATAGCGGGGTCATTGTGAATACGTCGTCAATGGACGCTATTTTATGTTCAGCAGGGACTGGCGTATATGCGGCTGGGAAAAGCGGTGTGATCGCTTTAACAAAATCAGTTGCTCAGGAATATGGTCATCAAAATATAAGAATTAACTCTTTTTGCCCAGGTGCATTTCGTACGCCTATGTTAGAAGAAAGATTTTCAGATTTATCTTCAGAGGAAAAAGTAAAGCTCAATGAATCCTATCAAAAGCTCAATGCGCTAGGCAGAATTGGTGATCCGCTTGAAGCGGCAAAAGCAGTAAAGTGGCTTCTTTCGGACGACGCATCTTTTGTTACAGGGCAAAATATTATTGTAGACGGTGGGATTGGGTTTAGGTTTGAGTAAGATTAATGAAATAAAAAGGTATTTAAGGGGATGCTTATGTCTTTCATTCTTAATAATTGCATGGCCATTAGTATCATATTTGTGATAATCCTTTTTGGAAGTATCGCATTTAACAAAAGAATAGCTTCCCTAGCTATTTCCTTTCTCACTATGTTATTTGGTTTATTTTTACTGTTTTATTCTTTTGCTAAAATAAGCGGGCTTGATGCGCTAGATATTCAGATAAAAGGGATAATAATTATTGGAGAAGGGTTACTTTTACTCGTTATTACAAGCGTATTTATTTCCGTCCAAGAGACAAAAAAGAAAACGATGTAAAGTAAAAGAGAAAATGGCTGCTAGAGGCGGTGATGAAATGGCAATTGGAGTTGCATTAACGATTTTAGTATTAGGTCTTATGTTTGCAAGCGGACTATGCCAAGGGAAATCAGCTAAAAGAAAATATATAGTGTGGGGAACAACAATCATATTGATTATAGCTCCATTCTTTTCATGGGTCGTTTCAATTTTGTTTGCGATTAGCCAGGAAGAAGGTTTTGCGGGAGTTGCATTAATGATGTTATTGTTTCCGTTTTTCTTTTTAGTAGGACTCGTTACGTTGTTAATCGGAGTCTTTAAGAAAGAAAATGTGAATAAATCTGTTTAGGAATAGGGAGAAATGAACAAGCCTACAAAAGTCCTGCAAGTAGACGCATTGTCAAACAGTTTAAGAAAGGTATTATTGAAGTATTGTTAAAGATTTTGATGATGAAAAGGAGAAACGCTCTACTAGTAGAACGTTTCTCCTTTTTTTGTGTTAAGAGGCAGAAACAGAAGCATGATGATTACTTAATTGTATTACCTCCGTCAATTACCATATTTTCTCCCGTAATTAAACTGGTTGCATCACTCGCTAGAAATAAAGCAATAGCCGCAACTTCTTCAGGGTACCCAAAGCGTCCGAGTGGAATTTCTTTTTTAGCCTGTTCGCCTTTTTCACCAGCCCACGCTTTTTCTCCTAACTCAGTTAAAATGACAGTGGGGGAAATTGCGTTTACGTTAATATTAAATTGCGCCCACTCGTAAGCAAGCACTTTAGTCATTCCAAGAATTCCAGCTTTACTTGCAGCATAAGCTACGTGGTTATCGAGAGCGATAAGAGCCGCTTGGGAGGCGAGGTTAATTATTTTCCCGCCAGTACCTTGTTCAATCATGACACTGCCTACTTTTTGGCACATTTTAAAAGAGCCAGTTAAATTGATATCAAGGGTCTTTTGCCAGTAATCATCCGATATTGTTTCAGCATCATCCAATAAAGCAATTCCAGCGCAGTTTACTAAAATATCAATCTTTCCAAAGTGGTTCTTCGTCTCTTGAACTGCATGATCCATGCTTTCACTTTTTGTCACGTCGCACTGTAAACCAATCGCATGTGTAGCGCTTAGCTCTTCAGCTGCTGCTTGTACGAAGTCTTTTTGATCAAAGATGGCAACTTTAGCACCTTTTTCTAAGTATAGCTCTGCTATAGCCTTTCCAATTCCACTTGCCCCACCTGTAATAATCGCCACTTTATCTGTAATATTAAAATTTTTATCAAATCCTTGAAAAGCCATTACGTTTCTCTCCCTTATTCTCTATTTTTTGAAAACGTATTCATTTTTTGTTAATAACGTTTATTTTAATACAAGTTTTATCGTTTTTTCAATATTTTTTATTTTCTTTTATCTTTTTTTATTATCATTTTTTATTGTTTATTTGTGACCGATGTCAAATTAACAGAAGGAGAGATGCTTTAAAGGGGTGCTGTGAAAGATTCACCGCACCCCTTAGATATATAGAACGTAAAGTTCATTACGTTAATGGATATTTTCGTTTGTCGAAACAAGTATGGTTGTAATATCTTTTTCTTCTAACTTTTTCACTTCACTATCCTCAAGAGCATAATTCGTAACTAGCGTATCAATCTGATCTAATGAGGCAAAGGAGGCAATCGAATTTTTATGAATTTTACTATGATCGAGTAAAGCCACTACCTTTTTTGAAGCGTTAACCATTGCTTTTTTTAACTCTACTTCATACACACTAAAGTCCGTTAATCCTGATTCTAAAGAGAAGCCGTTCGCTGAAGTAAACATTAAATCGATATGAATTTGATTTAAAATATTGATTCCAAGGCTTCCTTCTAGAGAATAAGAACCTTTTTTTACGATTCCTCCTAGTAGAATTACCGTAATATCCGGATGATCGTGCAGTTCAAGAGCGGTATTAATGCCGCTTGTAACAACCGTTAGGCGGATGGACGTTTCTTTTAAAATTCGTGCGAGTTCAAGAGCTGTCGAACTTGCGTCTAGCGTGATGCATTGACCGTCTGAGATTAATTCCATTGCTTTTTTAGCGATTGAATATTTTTCATTTCTGTTTTTTCTTTCTCGCGTGGAAAAACTCGTTTCCGTATCAACATGTTCTACGAGCATGGCTCCACCATGTGTTCGTTGAAGTAGACCTTCTCCTTCCATTTTTGTTAAATCTGTTCGCAAAGTAGCCTCGGATACTTTTATTTCTTTCGAAAGCTCTTTTATCGTTACTCTTTGCTTTTCGTTTAATTTCTCTAAAATGATTTTTCTTCTTTCTGGAGCAAACATTTTTTCCATCATATCACCTACGTAGTTGAGTTTTTTTGTTGTTTTCTATTTATGCTTACATATTAAAGATTTTGAAAGATTGAGCAAAAAAACAAAAAAAAATTATCGTTTATGCTAATAATATTACAACATTTATTAAGAACAATGTAAAATTTTTATTAAATAAAAATAAATGATAACAAAAACAAAAAAATAAAAAAATAAATTGACTAATCGATAATAAACGTAATACAATGAAAAAAAACAATTAATTTCAGCAGGAGAATAAGACAAAAAGTACCTCATTTAGACAAACGATTCATTTTTTAAGAGTGTATACATTAGTAGATTATCTATCACCTTTATGTAAGCGCTATATTTAGTAAGAGAGGATTAAAGAAGCGATTGGATCTTTTATCTAGTATGTCGTCCATGATAGATAAACCAAAATCATGGCTTACATAGACCTAAACAAATTTTATTATATAGGATGAGGAGAGGTATTTTATGAGTACAAATACGAAGACAATTCAAAAACTTGATAACGTGAGTATCCCTAAAACAATGAAAGCAGTAGTAGCTTACGAGCCAGGGGATTATCGTCTAGAAGAAGTACGAGTTCCTGAGATTGGAGAAGGGGAAATCTTAGTAAAGGTAGAAGCATGCGGAATTTGTGCAGGAGATTTGAAAGCGTTTGATGGAGCTCCTAGCTTCTGGGGAGACGAAACTCAGCCGGCCTATATTAAAGCGCCAGTGATACCAGGACATGAATTTATCGGTCATGTTGTTGCTTTAGGAGAAGGTGTAGAAGAATTTGAAATTGGTGATCGAATCATTTCTGAACAAATTGTTCCGTGTGAAAAATGTCGTTTCTGTAAGCGCGGTCAATACTGGATGTGTGAAAAACATGACCTATACGGCTTCCAAAATAACGTAAATGGAGCAATGGCTGAATACATGAAATTCCCGAAAGAAGGAATTAACTATCGAGTACCGGATGAACTACCGATTGAAAAAGCCATTTTGATTGAGCCTTATGCTTGTTCTTATCATGCGGTGCAGCGTGCCAAAATTGAGCTTGGGGATGTAGTAGTATTAGCGGGGGCAGGCACGTTAGGTCTTGGAATGATTGGCGCGATTAAAAAATCCGGACCAGGAAAACTAATTGTATTAGACTTATTTGAAGATCGGTTAGAATTAGCTAAAAAGTTTGGTGCAGATATGGTGCTAAACCCAGCAAAAGAAGATGTTATTTCGATTGTAAAAGACTTAACCGATGGGTATGGATGTGATGTGTACATTGAAGCAACGGGGGCTCAAAAGTCGGTTGAACAAGGCTTGACTATGATTCGTAAATTAGGTACGTTCGTGGAATTCAGCGTGTTTAAAGAGCCTGTTACAGTGGATTGGAGTATTATTAGTGATCGAAAAGAGCTGGATGTTTTAGGTTCACACTTAGGTCCGTACTGTTATGAACCTGTCATTAAAGGAATTACAGACGGAGATCTTCCAACAGAAGGCGTCGTTACGCATCAACTGCCGTTAGAAGAATTCGAGAAGGGGTTCCAGCTTGTCAAAAATGGAGCTGAATCATTAAAAGTCGTTCTTAATCCTAATTTGTAAATAACCTGTCAATATAAGTAATTAGGAAAATAGGTTCTTATTAAAAATGGTAAGAACCTATTTCTTGTATGTGCATAAATGGCCTAAATAATAAGGGGGAAAAAAGCGTGAAGCAAGGGGTATTGGGTAAACTCGGCATGGATTCAAAGATGGCGTTAGGATACTTTGGTGTCTTGATCTTTATGATGGGAGATGGACTTGAACAAGGATGGCTTTCTTCCTATTTAATGGATCACGGTTTAACGGTTCAACAATCAGCACTATTATTCTCGGTTTATGGTTTAGCAGCTGCGGTCGCAGCCTGGCTCTCAGGAGTACTTGCAGAAATTTTAGGCCCGCGAAAAGCAATGATATTAGGATTTTCTCTATTTATAATAGGTTCTGCAGTCTTTTTAACTGTCGGTTTACCAACGATGAATCTTGCTATTATGATCCCGACTTATTCGTTAAGAGGATTAGGCTATCCGCTTTTTGCTTATTCTTTCTTGGTTTGGTTAACGTACTATGCGCCAAGCGATAAGCTTGGTACAGCTGTAGGGTGGTTTTGGTTCGCTTATAGCGGTGGTTTAAGTGTGCTAGGATCTTACTATTCAAGTTTTGCTTTACCAGTTTTAGGTGAAATGGGAACGCTATGGAGCGCAATCGCTTTTGTTACGATAGGAGCGGCCGTGGCCATTTTCTTAAATAAAGGAGATACGCATAATCAAAAGTTTCAAACAAAACAAGAAGCTATGAAATATTTAGTAAAAGGAATTACCATTGCATTTGAACGTCCAAAAATTGGTCTAGGTGGTATTGTACGAACAATAAATACATCAGCAGCATATGGATTTGTTGTATTTATGCCAGCATTTATGATGGAAATTGGTTTTTCAAGAACGGAATGGTTACAAATCTATGGTTCACTTTGGACAAGTAATATTATTTTTAATCTTATATTTGGAATTGTTGGAGATAAACTTGGGTGGCGTAATACCGTTATGTGGTTTGGCGGCGTAGGTTGTGCGATCTTTACAGCGGCGTTCTACTATGTGCCGTTAGTAATGGGACCGAATTATTGGATGGCAACAGCAGTAGCAGCAGGGTTTGGTGCTTGTTTGGCGGGATATGTACCGCTATCTGCTTTAATTCCTTCGTTGGCTCCTGAGAACAAAGGTGCTGCTATGTCGATTCTTAATCTTGGAGCAGGCTTAAGTACATTTGTTGGACCTGCTATTGTAGGCGCTTTCATAGGTGGGGTAGGAACAGTGGGAATCATTTGGATTTATACGGGATTATACTTATTTAGCGCATTCTTAATGAAGTTTGTTAAACTTCCTAAACAGCAGGTGCAAAGTCAAACGATTGAAAAAGAGAATCTTGAGGCTGTTAAATAAAGTAGCTATAATCTTTGGTTTAGATGGGAACGTTCCAACCTGTACGTTCTTTTTTTTGATCTTTCTATATTTGAAAATAGGATTTAATCACTAAAAATTATAAAAAAACGAAATTAAATGAAAACAAATAAAAATAAATAATTGACAAAAAACAATAAAGATGAAAAAATGATATTATAAATGAAAGATAATAAAAAGATATATAAGTAAATAAAAAAAAGGTGGGTTTATAATGAAAATTGGATTGGGTTCAGATCATAATGCGTTTGATATGAAAGAAAATTTAAAAAAATATATACAAGATTTAGGTCATGAGGTGTATGATTATGGATGTACAGATTCTTGCACTGAGGTTGATTATCCGGAAGTAGCATTTCAGGTGGCTGTGGATATAAAAGAAAACAAGCTAGATCGAGGTGTTTTAGTTTGTGGTACAGGGATTGGCGTGGCAATTGCAGCTGGAAAAGTGCCTGGTATTCGAGCAGCGCTATGCCATGATACATATTCTGCAGAACGTGCTCAAAAAAGTAATGATGCCCAAGTTCTAACGATGGGGGCAAAAGTGATTGGTATCGAGCCTGCGAAACAAATTGTAAAGGCTTACTTGGAATCTAGCTTTCCTGGAGGCAACTCCGCTAGAAAAGTAAAACAGATTAGCGACAAGGAACTGGAATTTTTAAAAGGGGCAGGTAGTTTACTATGAAAAAACTAATCAATAATCCTAATAATGTTGTAGACGAAATGATAGAAGGATACGTTAAAGCGCATCCTCATCATGTAAAACAATTACCTGAAAATAAACGATCCCTTGTTACCGCAAAAGAAACGCGTGAAAGCAAAGTAGGCGTATTAATTGGAGGCGGTTCAGGACACGAACCTGCTTTTATGGGATATGTAGGTAACGGTATGGCAGATGGCGTTGCAATAGGTAACATTTTTGCTTCTCCGCCTCCAGACCCAATTTTAGAAGTTACTAAAGCGATAGATAAAGGAGCCGGTGTAGTGTACGTGTACGGTAATTATGCTGGCGACGTCATGAACTTTGGAATGGCAGCAGAGCTAGCTGAATTAGAGTATGGTACGAACGTTGGCATGGTACTTGTAACGGATGATGTAGCTTCAGCTCCAAAAGAAGAAAGTGAAAAACGCAGAGGTATTGCCGGTGAATTTTTTGTTACAAAAGCCGCGGGTGCAGCTGCAGAAAAAGGTTACGGTTTGGAGGATGTTGTAAGAGTAGCTAAAAAAGCAAACGATTACACGCGTACAATGGGCGTTGGGTTAACTCCATGCTCGCTGCCTCAAACGGGAAAACCGAGCTTTGAACTTGAAGAAAACGAAATGGAAATTGGTCTTGGCCACCACGGTGAACCTGGAGTAGAGAAAGGAGAACTTCAGCCAGCAGATGAAGTAACGGATCGCTTAGTGAACGGCATTCTTGCTGACATGCCGATTGAAAAAGGTGAAAAAGTAGCGGTTCTTGTAAATGGCTTAGGTTCTACAACACGCATGGAACTGTACATTATGTTTAGAAGAGTTGAGCAAATTCTTAGTGAAAAAGGTATTGACATTCACTATTCATACGTAGGAGATTATAGTACTTCACTCGAAATGGGCGGTAGTTCCGTTACGTTAATGAAGTTAGATGATGAGTTAATGGAACTTGTCGACCATCCTGCTGATTGCCCAATGTATGTTCAAAAATAAGGAGGTAGTAAAAATGAAATTGACGGCGGAAGATTTAAAAACTTTTCTAAAAGACGTTGTGAATGTGATGGAAGAGAATAAAGATTATTTATCCGAGCTTGATCGTAAATTAGGAGATGGAGATCACGGCGTGACGATGTCAATTGGCTGGCAAGCTATTAACGAAAAGTTAGAAGGTGAATTGCAAAGCGAACAGGATTGCGGGAAAATTTGTATCACCGCAGGTCGGACTTTCTTAAGTGCTGTAGGTTCTTCCGTTGGTCCATTATATGCAACGGGGTTTTTAAGAGGAGGAAAAGTATTTCAAAATAAGTCTGAATTAACAGACAAAGATTTAAAAGACTTTTGGGTTGCTTTTATCGAAGGCGTAAAGGACCGTGGAAAAGCCGAGGTTGGTGACAAAACAATGATTGATACGTTTCAGCCGGCATTAGAAAGCTTAACGAGTAATTTTGATAAAACCAACGATTTTCCATCAGCATTTTTGCAAGCGGTTTCGGATGGAGAAGCAGGGATGAAATCAACAAAAGATTTGCTTTCTAAAAGAGGAAGATCTAGCCGCTTAGGAGAAAGATCTCTAGGCTGTCAAGATCCAGGGGCAACATCAGCCTTTTTAATCCTTTCTTCGTTTTTAACGACCATTAATTCTGTTCAAACAGTGTGATAGAAAATAACGAAAAATTAAAGGAGTCCATCTAAATACTAGTTTGATAGTTAGGTGGATTCTCTTATGTTTTTGACTCCTATCACCATGAAGGGTTAACTATTTCATCATGATAAATGTATATTTATGTATATTTTTATATAATTATTCTGTTTGGAACATTTCAAAGGAGGGAAGAAAATGACGACAAAAGCAGATGTTGTTTATCGCGACTATATTCAAACGTTAGCCATGGATTTTCTTACGGTAGCACAACAGGCAGCCATCGCTTCTTATCCGTGGGTAGGAAAAGGAAATAAAAATGAAGCGGATGGAGCCGGTACGCAAGCTATGCGCAATCAGATGAATGCTATCGATATGAAGGGGTTAGTCGTAATTGGAGAAGGTGAAATGGATGAGGCGCCTATGCTTTATATTGGTGAAGAACTTGGAACTGGAAAAGGTCCTCACGTAGATATTGCCGTTGATCCAGTTGAAGGAACCAGCTTGATGGCAAAAGGTCAGGATAATTCATTAGCTGTCATTGCGGTTGCTGAAAGTGGAAGCTTGCTTCATGCTCCTGATATGTATATGGAAAAAATGGCTGTAGGACCTAAAGCAAAAGGCTGTATTGATATTAATGCATCCCTAACGGAAAACATGAAATCGGTAGCGAAAGCACTGGGGAAAGATGTAAACGAATTAACCATTATGATTCAAGATCGTCCGCGTCACACTGAACTCATCGAACAAGTATTTGAGCTAGGAGCTAGAGTTAAATTATTTTCTGATGTTGATATTACCGGTTCTGTCGCCACAGCTATTGATGAAATAGACGTAGATATGTTAGTAGGTACAGGAGGTGCTCCAGAAGGGGTAATTGCTGCGACGGCTTTAAAATGCTTAGGGGGAGACTTTCAAGCTAAACTTATGCCTCAAAACAAAGGAGAATTTGATCGCTGTAAGGAGATGGGATTAACAGATCCTCAAAAAGTTTTAACAATTGATGATATCGTTAAGTCGACGAATTGTTTTTTTGTCGCTACAGGAATTACGGATGGAACCCTATTAAGAGGGGTTAAACGAAAAAATGGATGCATGTCAACCCACTCTTTTGTTGCCATCGGAGGCAAAATGAATAATTTTCAGTTTGTGGAGTCGCGTCATTAATATAAAACAAAATTTCAGAAAGTAGCTACACTTTTATTGAAAACATATCTAGTCAGAAATGTTTTCGTTACGAAGGAAAAAGAACGGTTTAATACGTTAAATAGACTATTCTTGTTTTTGAGCAGGTTTCCTTCATTCATACATGATGAGAGAATCTGCTCTTTTTTACATAATATCGGTTTCTACTTAAAAATAGAGGTGACAAATATGTTTCATACGGTCCAAGAAGCACTAGCGGACTTAAAAGCTGGAAAGATCATTATTGTGTGTGATGATGAAGATCGAGAAAATGAAGGTGATTTTTTAGCACTTGCTGAATACTCCACACCTGAAGTCATTAACTTTATGGCTACTTACGGTCGGGGGCTAATATGTACTCCGGTTTCTGAAGAAATTGCCACAAAGTTTAACCTACCTCCTATGGTCAATCATACTCATAACACCGATCAATACGGTACGGCTTTTACAATTAGTATCGATCACAAAACAACGACAACCGGCATTAGCGCGTACGAACGTTCATATACGATTCAAACCTTGCTAAACGATGATACGACAGCTTCTGATTTTAAACGTCCAGGCCATGTATTTCCTTTAATCGCTAAAAGTGGAGGAGTGCTGAGCCGAGCTGGTCATACAGAAGCAGCAGTAGATTTAGCTTTATTAGCAGGAGGAAAGCCTGCAGGAGTAATCTGCGAAATTATGAAAGAAGATGGAGCTATGGCACGAGTTCCGGATTTAATAAAACTAGCAAAAAAATTTAGTTTAAAGATGATTACGATTAAAGATGTCATTACGTTTCGTAATAAACAAAAAGAATTGTGCATGAAGAAGTAAGTATTTTTATGAAAGCAAGACGTTTACTAGTCTATTCAATTTAGTAGAGAAGCCCATGACGTACCACAGTATAAGCTATTTATTTAAGAATGAGGTGTAAAATTGACTAAAAAAATTATCTTTTTTGATATCGACGGAACGTTACTTGACCATCACAAGCAATTGCCTAAATCGACAAGAGAAGCGATTCATTTGTTAAAAAAAGAAGGAAATGAAGTGGCAATTGCAACCGGAAGAGCTCCGTTTATGTTTGAAACGTTACGGAAAGAACTGCAGATTGATACGTTTGTCAGTTACAACGGGCAGTATGTAGTTTCAAAAAATAAAGTTATTTATACTAATCCATTAGATAAAGAAGCGCTGCACCTCCTAACGGAAGAAGCAGTTTCAAATCATCATCCCATTGCCTATATGGACCATGAAGATATGAAGGCGAATGTTTCTCATCACGACTATATAACAGAAAGTATCAACACATTAAAAATAGAACATTTTCCAACGTACGATCCGCATTATTTTAAAGAAAGAGAAACCTATCAATCTTTGCTATTTTGTCAAGAAGATGAAGAAGCGCTGTACAAAGAAAAATTTAAACATTTTGACTTTGTGCGCTGGCATCCTGTTTCTGTGGATGTGGTGCCAGCTGGTGGAACAAAAGCAAATGGAATCGCTAAAGTCGTTGAAAACTTAGGATTTGAACAAGAACATGTCTTTGCGTTCGGTGATGGCCTAAATGATATTGAAATGTTAACCAATATACCTAACAGTGTAGCTATGGGGAATTCTCATACTCTCGCTAAAAAAGCTGCTAGATATATCACGCGGCCCGTTGATAGAGATGGCATCATGCATGGTCTCAAAATGGTTGGTTTATTAGCCTAACAGAACAAAGAACATCCATTTTTAATGTAGACAAAATGTTGGACTATCGAAAGGAGGAAACACATCGTGGAAAGAAAGTATGTTATAGGAATTGATTATGGTACGGAATCAGGAAGAGTATTGTTGGTAGATGTAGAAACAGGTGAAGAAATTTCAACTCATGTCACAGTATATACACACGGAGTCATGGATGGAACGCTCCCCGGTGGAAAACGTCTTGAATCAGACTGGGCCTTACAAGCTCCGCAAGATTACTTAGACGTTCTTTATCAATCGGTTCCTGAAGTTATGAAAGCAAGCGGTGTTGACCCAAAAAACGTGATTGGAATAGGAATTGATTTTACGGCATGCACTATTTTACCGTTAGACGAGAAAGGAATGCCGTTATGTTTTGATTCTGACTGGGCGCACAATCCTCATAGCTGGGTGAAATTATGGAAGCACCATGCCGCTCAAGACGAAGCGGATGAGCTTACTCGCGTGGCTGAAGAGAGAAATGAGGAATTTTTAAGCCGTTACGGAGGAAAGATTTCTTCAGAATGGATGTTTCCTAAAATCCTGCAAATTGTCAATGAGGCTCCAGAGGTGTTTGAAGCCGCCGATCTTTTTATGGAAGCTTGTGACTGGGTAACATATTGCTTAACCAATCATCTTGTTCGCAGTAGTAATACGTGCGGGTATAAAGCTCTTTGGAATAAAAGAAGTGGATATCCAGACCATTTATTTTTTAAGGCCTTACACCCTCGTTTTGATCGTATTTTAGAAACAAAAATGCGCGGATCGGTTTATTCAATCGGAGAAAAAGCAGGTGAGCTAACGGAAGGTATGGCTCAACGCTTAGGACTTTTACCTGGAACTGCAGTCGCAGTAGGTATAATTGACGCGCATGCAGGTGTTCCGGCTGTAGGAGCTGTTCATCCTGGGCAACTCGTTATGGCGATGGGGACGTCCACATGTCATATGCTTATTTCGAATAAAGGGAGATCTGTAAAAGGCGTATGTGGAGTCGTAGAAGATGGAATTATTCCTGGTTATTTTAGCTACGAAACGGGTCAAGTTGCAGTAGGAGATTCGTTTGCCTGGTATGTGGATCAAGCAGTCCCAGACTATATCAAAAAACAAGCGGAAGCAGAAAACGTGAATATACACCAGTTTTTGGAGCAGGAAGCGGCAACATATGAGCCTGGGGAGTCTGGGTTAATTGCCTTAGACTGGTGGAACGGAAACAGGTCAGTGTTAGTAGATGCCACCCTGTCAGGTTTGATCGTTGGATTATCATTAGCTACAAAGCCGGAGGAGGTTTATCGCGCGTTATTAGAATCGACTGCTTTTGGAACAAGAAAAATCATTGATAACTTTGTAGAAGCAGGAATAGAAGTAAACGAAGTCTTTGCCTGCGGGGGACTGCCTCAAAAAAATAAGCTGCTGATGCAAATCTATGCGGATATTACAAACCGCGAAATTAAAATTGCTGACTCAACTCAAACAACAGCGCTTGGAGCAGCGATGTATGCAGCTGTTGCGGCAGGAAAAGAGAGAGGGGGATATGACACTATAATTGAGGCAGCCGAAAACATGGCGCGTGTAAGAGAAGAAACGTTTATTCCGATTCCTCAAAATGTACAAATTTATGAAAAGCTTTACAAGTATTATTTGGAACTTCACGACTATTTTGGCGTGGAAAATAAGAAGCTCATGCATGGTCTAAAGAAAATAAAACATGCAAATGTAGAAGATAGAATCTCTTTATATCACTAGGTAAAGATTCTGCGGATAAAATCCCAGTTGCTTTGCTCATTTCTATTATGTTTTTTTTGATTCTTCTTCTCTTTTTTTATCTAAAATTACTGGGTTAAATTTTGAAAAAGTAATATAAACAAAGTGGAAAGAAGCATAAAAACCCTAATATAACAGGGGTTTTTATGCTTTTATTAATATTCAATAAAATGATGGGTAAATCATACCTTACAATTCTGATAAAAATAATATAAATTATAATGTGTGTAGGTAGTATGTTTACAGAATTTAAAGGAGTGTGTATGATGCCGTTCAGTTATGTTTCTCACTTATATTGTCCTAAATGTAAAAAAGAATATAGTCCAAAAGAAAAACATCAATTATGTGAATGTGGCTCACCGCTATTGGTAGCGTATGATTTGGGGAGACTGAAATCTAACCTAACTCCAGAAGCTGTTCAAAGCAGAGAACCAAATTTATGGAGATATCATGAGCTGCTTCCAGTAGAAGATCCTAAAAACGTCGTTTCCTTAGGCGAAGGGATGACTCCGCTTATAAAAATGCCTAAGCTAGGTAAAGAAATGAACATTCCAAACTTATATATGAAAGATGAAGGCATTATTCCAACGGGATCATTTAAAGCTAGAGGCGCCGCTGTAGGGGTGTCAAAAGCAAAAGAACTGGGCGTTGAACAGTTAGCGATGCCTACAAATGGCAATGCCGGAGCTGCTTGGTCGCTGTATTCGTCACGTGCTGACATAAAAGCAACCGTTGTGATGCCAAAAGATGCACCTGTTATTACAAGAAATGAGTGTGCTGTCGCTGGAGCTGACCTTTACTTAGTAGATGGACTCATCAGTGATGCTGGCAAAATTGTCGGTGAGGCTATAAAATCATGGGGTCTTTATGATGCTTCTACGCTTAAAGAGCCGTACCGAATCGAAGGTAAAAAAACAATGGGCCTAGAAATGGCTGAACAGTTTTCTTGGAATCTTCCTGATGTGATTTTATATCCAACAGGAGGAGGAGTTGGTTTAATCGGAATCTATAAAGCGCTAAATGAATTAAAAGAGCTTGGCTGGGTTAAAGGTGATCTGCCTCGCCTAGTTGCGGTACAAGCTGAAAACTGTGCGCCTATTGTAAAAGCATGGAATGAAAGAAAACAAGAATCTGAATTTTGGCCGGATTCTTCAACCATTGCCTTTGGTATCAACGTACCAAAAGCGATTGGGGACTTCTTAGTTTTAGAAGCCGTATACAATACAAATGGATGTGCGATTGCAGTGGACGAAGATAAGATTGTGGAGGAACAAAAAAAGGTTGCACAGCTTGAAGGTTCGTTCATTTGTCCAGAAGGCGCTGCTACATTCTTAGCTGCACGCCGTTTGAGAGAAGAAGGATGGATTAAAGAAAACGAAACGGTTGTTGCTTTAAATACAGGACTTGGAGTTAAATATCCAAATACGGTAGACATCGAAGTCCCTGTTTTAGAGCGAAATGGCAGCCTTACTAAAAAATAAAGCAAGAAACACCTAAATAGATCTCCGTCTAATCGGGGGTCTATTTTTTGTTTTCACTCATTCAATATAAGAAATAGTAAACGTGAAATTTAGACTTTTTTAAATATATTGACTTATTTTAACTGGTAATCTATTATTCAATTAAACAAATTGATTTACTATGAATTGAAGCTGAATGCTACCAGGCAACTGGGGCCAGACTATCGCTCAAGCGAATAGACTGGTCCTTTTTGCTTTTTTGGGAATACGGCTATATTCAAGAAAAAAAATTTGTTATTAAAAAATGAAAGCTCTCTTTCTAGGGAACTTACGAGGAGGACGTATCATGAGTACAGTTAGCAAAAGCGCAGCAAAAAATTCAGTTTTAGAAGTACAGCCTATCGCTGGTCACATTGGAGCAGAAATAAAAGGAGTGCATTTATCTTCGAATTTAGATGCTGAGACAGTCAGCGCCATTAACGAAGCTCTGCTAAAGCATAAAGTGGTCTTTTTTAGAGGACAAGGGCATATTGACGATGCTGAACAAGAGGCTTTCGCTGCGTTATTTGGTGAACCAGAAGCACATCCTACCGTTCCTATAAAAGAAGGCAGCAATTATTTATTTGAACTTGATTCTGAACAAGGGGGACGAGCTAACTCTTGGCATACCGATGTAACGTTCATCGATACATACCCAAAGGCATCTATTCTTCGAGCCGTAGTTGTCCCAGAAGCAGGAGGAGATACAGTTTGGGCAAATACAGCAGTTGCCTATCAAAACCTCCCTTCGGAGCTTCGTCACCTAGCTGATCAACTTTGGGCGGTGCATACGAATGACTATGATTATGGTGGAAGACATCCTAATCGTTCACAAGAAGATTTGGAACGTCATCGTAAAGTATTCGCTTCTACTGTCTATGAAACAGAACATCCAGTTGTAAGAATTCACCCCGAAACGGGAGA
This sequence comes from Priestia sp. Y58, assembly GCF_029522095.1. Lineage (NCBI taxonomy): Bacteria > Bacillati > Bacillota > Bacilli > Caryophanales > Bacillaceae > Priestia > Priestia sp. Y58. The sequence goes on along the minus strand of NZ_JAKWFL010000002.1, from coordinate 593,876 downwards.
GCGTACGTTAGTGTTAGGACATTTTGTGAAAAAAATCAAAGGGCTATCTTCTTCGGATTCCAATCATCTTTTTTCGGTTCTGCAAGATCATGTAACAAGATTAGAAAACACAGTTCGGTGGCACTGGAAAGCGGGTGATATTGCTATCTGGGATAACCGGGCAACCCAGCATTATGCAATTAATGACTACGGAGAAAAGCACCGCGTGATGAGACGAGTTACCTTGGTTGGTGAAGTGCCTGTGAGTATCGAAGGACAAACGAGTATTACTTGTAAAAAAGAAAGCTAAAAATAGGGTTCTATTTTGTATCAGTAAGTTTCTTTGAAAGCAGAGGCAGGTGAGATAAAAGGTTGGGATCCCTAAGAAGGGACTTATAACATGTTATAAGTCCCTTCTTAGGGTCTTTACACAAATTGACAGGTATAAAGGTAACTTCAGTTAAAGAAAAGTGACCTATCATAAAAAGTGATTTATTGTCATTAAGAATGCGATAAAGCCCAAGAATGTAGCCACTAGTTTCTCTTTCGTTTTAGAACGAAGACGAGAAAAAACGACTTATAAATTGTTTTCATTTATCTTAGATAAAATGTCAAATATTTATTTTGTGTAAATAATTGTAATATTTGTGAATCTTTATATTCAAAACTATACGGATACGTTTAGGTTTAAAGTTCGTCTAAGAGGGTATTTGAAAGAAGAAAGATAGCATCTTTATAGCCCTAAAAACAGCTTGATGAAGGAGTTGAGTGCAATTACTATATCATACTACTTGAAGAATATGCCAAAAGTCACATTGGACACTAGCTTGCTTTTGCAAGAGAAGATCTATACGAAGTCATGAACGGTGATAGGGAAAAAAAGTTGAATTCTATCCTTACAACACAACTCGGTCAGGTTTTGAATCCTAATATCTAACAGGTTATAACAATAATTGTAAGATAATCTGATTAAAAATTACTGCCAAGCACATTATAAACTAAATACTTTATTTTTAACGATAAGGTACTATTTCGACGAGTGAAGCCCCGTAGAAAGCGATTTCTATGTTTGATAAAGATTGCTTCTTTAGTGGAGGTGAATTGCTACTTGATTTGGGCTGAAATAAAAAAAATTTATTTTAGCTTTAATTAATTTCTTTATCAACGTTCATTCTTCAGCATTTTTTTGGCTCTAACCCCCTTAGCCATAACCTTTTTTAATATTTAACATCACATGAATAGTTTTCTTTTTTTACTTAAAAATAAGAAGTGTTCCAACACATTTAAGTGTGAAATACAGTAAGTCAAATTTGACTTTACTACTCAGTCTTGTATAATCGTATACCGCGGAGGTGACGTAATGAAATGAAGTTTAACAAGAAAAAAATTAACGTCGTAGATATTGACAAAGCTAAAAAAAGCGTCTTTGCTACAGGGGTAGGAAACGCGATGGAATGGTTTGACTTTGGCTTGTATTCATATTTAGCCGTAATTATTAGTCAAAACTTTTTTAGCGCAGTTGAAAATGATCAGCTCAAATTAGTGTTCACATTTGCCACATTTGCGATTGCCTTTTTAATGCGTCCATTAGGCGGTGTTATATTCGGTAAAATCGGGGACAAGTTAGGAAGGAAAGTCGTTTTAACCACCACCATTATTTTAATGGCCTTTTCCACATTACTCATTGGGTTGTTACCTACATATGATCAAATCGGTATATGGGCACCCATCCTTTTATTAATTGCACGAATCATTCAAGGTTTTTCAACTGGTGGCGAATATGCTGGTGCGATGGTGTATATTGCAGAATCGTCTCCAGACAATAAGCGAAATGTGCTTGGAAGTGGACTAGAAATCGGTACACTTGTTGGCTATATTCTTGCTTCACTACTAGCCAGCTTACTGTTTTTTGTTCTCTCGGATAAACAGATGGCCTCATGGGGCTGGAGAATTCCCTTCTTATTAGGATTGCCTTTAGGACTTATTGGTTTTTATTTACGAAGAAGTTTAGGGGAAACACCTATTTTTGAAAATGAACTTTCCAACGAAGACGAAGTTGAAGAAGAAAGCTTCCTCTCTATTTTAAAAAATCACAAAAAAGATGTGTTTGTTTGTTTCGTAGCCGTGGCTTTCTTTAACATTACAAACTATATGCTATTATCGTACATGCCTTCTTATTTGAATGAAATTATTGGTTTATCAAACACAGTTGGTACGGTATTAATTACGGCAGTTATGATTTTAATGGTGCCGCTTGCTCTTATGTTTGGAAAACTGAGCGACAAAATCGGAAACAAGAAAGTTTTCTTAATCGGTTTAGGCGGATTGAGCTTACTGTCAGCCTTTTCGTTCTATTTAATCAATCTAAACGGTTTAATCTTTGTTTCAATCGGTATTCTTATTCTAGGTGTTTTACTTGCTACGTACGAAGGAACAATGCCAGGAACGCTGCCAACAATGTTCTACACAGATATTCGCTACCGAACATTAGCGATTACGTTTAATGTTTCAGTTTCTATCTTTGGTGGAACGACGCCATTAGTTGCGACATGGTTAGTTCACGCAACGGGCAATCATTTAGCTCCAGCGTTCTATTTAACGATTGTGAGCATCATCGGATTTTTCGTAATCTTGTTCCTGTTTACGAACACGGCAGGAAAATCACTGAAAGGTTCATACCCTACAGTTGCTTCTAAGTCTGAGTACAATGAAGCGGTCGAAAATCCAAAAGATTCATTATGGTGGCACACAGAGCAAACAGAAAAATAAAGTAAATAAACAGCAGCTGCTGCATTAACTGCTGCGCAAAATATGAACACTGAAAAAGAGCCTTCTCCTTGTATCGCATAGAGAAGGCTCTTTTTATCATTCAATCATTTATCCCATTCCCTGTATTTGCTATCTTTGATTCTGTATGTTACGATTAAGTTAATTATTTTTGTTCGGTATAAGATTGAGAGAAGAGAAATCTCTTCCATAGAATTTTTTATCTTAAGATAGTATGGTTGGACAAGGGTAGTAATACAAGCGTGGAGTATTCCACACCAGGAGGCAACAATTATGGAACAAGGTACAGTGAAATGGTTTAATGCAGACAAAGGCTTCGGCTTTATCGAAATTGAAGGCGGAGACGATGTATTCGTACATTTCAGCTCTATTCAAGGCGAAGGCTTTAAATCATTAGAAGAAGGTCAAAAAGTAACGTTTGACATCGAACAGGGCCAACGTGGAGCACAAGCTGCTAACGTTCATAAAGTAGCATAATTAAAACTAAAAAAGACTCCACATAGGGGTCTTTTTGCTTTGGATTTTAATAATTTAAAAAGATTACTTAAAAAATAAGTATAGAAATTGGAAGACAAAATGTTATTAAAGCAGAGCTACCTATATGTAAAATCCCGTGTCCCAAAAAAAATAGAAAAAACCCCCTTATGGTTATAGAGCTGTATGCTTTAGGAGTACATATACGCCTGAAGGTCTCAAAAATAACTATCCTTCGCTGGATTAACACATTATATTTCCCGATAAATAAAGTTAAAAATTTGATTATTTTTGATACGAGAGAGGATGAGGAATATGAGTGTAAGCTTATTTTCTAATGGAGAAATTGTAAATATAAAAGCATCTAATGAAAGAGTGATCATCTTAAAAAGCCATTACGTGAAAAATATGAAAAGATACTCTTATACAGTGGATAAATACCCAAGTACGTTTTTCTTTGAAGAAGAATTAATGAAACATGAATAAATATTGATTTATAGTTTGGATTTTGTCTATACTGTGCTATACTGAATTTACCATTTGTATTACCCATTACTATTTTTGTATTAATAAGCCCTATTCCTCAGTGGATAGGGTTTTATTATGACATTTTAAAAGAAATGAAAAAGACAGACTCCATGGAGTCTGTCTTTTTATATTTATGATGGATTACGCTTTTTGAACGTTAGAAGCTTGAGGGCCGCGTTGACCTTGTTCTACGTCAAATGTAACTGCTTGACCTTCGTCTAAAGATTTGAAGCCTTCGCTTTGGATTGCTGAGAAATGTACAAATACATCGTCTCCGTTTTCGCGTTCGATGAATCCAAAACCTTTTTCTGCGTTAAACCATTTTACTTTACCTTGTTCCATAATTGTTGCCTCCTAGTGTGACACGCACACATTGTGTTACTATCCTTGCTCAAATCTATAGACGAAAGTTATGTAACTTATCAATCTTTACCGAACAAAAATAATTCTTCTTAAACTTAACAGAAATAGGGACTTATTGCAAGGATAGAGTCTGTACAGCTAGAAGTTCTCTTTTATCTATGTTTGCACTATGTGAGCTAAAAAACGATACGTAAGCCTCCTTAGTTCAAATAAAGAGAATGTTTGTGGTACACTTGAATAGTAAAAAACATTTAAAAGTGAGGAATTATATGAACACAACTAAAAAACATCACAGGCCTAAGCGGCTAAAAATTGCTTTCCGAGCATTAATGGTCATTATCGGAGGAATTATTGCAGCTTACGGCTTAGAAACTGTCTTAATTCCAAACCATGTTTCAGATGGAGGGGTAACAGGCATTAGCATCGTTGCTTCAAACCTATTTGGCTTGCCACTTGGGGTGCTCATCGCCGTTATCAACATTCCTTTTGTATGGTTAGGGTATCAACAAATTGGGAAAAGCTTTGCCATATTTTCAATCCTCGGAATTGTCTCATTAGCTGTCGGTACTAGCCTCATGCATCACACTCCAGCAATTATTGAAGGAGATACACTACTCGTAACCGTTGTTGGCGGTATTATCCTTGGGTTTGGAATGGGAATTGCACTTCGTAACGGCGGGGCCTTAGATGGCATCGATATGCTGGCCGTGCTGCTTTCTCGAAAACTGCCGTTTGGAACAAGTGATCTTATTTTGTTCTTAAATGCATTTGTATTTATTTTCGTTTCATTAGTATTTGGTCTGCAAGGCGCGATTCTTTCTGCAATTGCATACTTTATTGCATCCAAAGTTATTCACATCGTAGAGGTAGGGTTAAGCGGATCGAAAACCTTCCAGATTATCACTTCTCAGCCTGCATTAATGGTAGAGACAATACGTGATCGTTTAGGTCGAAGCGCTACATACAAAGAAGCTTACGGCGGTTATTCTCATGAAAAATTTAAGGAAATCACATGCGTAATCAACCGCTTGGAAGAAAGCAAAATGAAAGAAATTATCAATGAAATTGACCCAACGGCTTTTGTTACGGTATATGACGTAGCGGAAGTTAAAGGCGGTAATTTCAGAAAGAATAATATTCACTAAGTTCACAAATCACTACATTCGTACGAACACTCTACAATAATTCACTTTTAGGCTGGAGTGTAGAGATAAGAAAAGCAGCGTGATGTTTTACATCCGCTGCTTTTTTATATCGTAAAATCCATTTAGTACAAGGCGCTCGTTGTATAGCTAAATTGTTTAGTGAGCGGAGGGTTTTAAAACGAGATATGCTAAAAAAGTGAAACGGTCAGAATTAAGGTGGATAAGGTATCAGCAGACATTAATGTGAGGATTTTTCTCTTCATCCAACAGAAAAAATCTCTGAACATAAAAGAACAGAGATTCAACAGAATGATGATTCTTATATAATACAAAGGATGACTTTTCCTGTCTCAGAAAGGTCATTTTTATTGTAACACCAGCAAGGTCTTAACGCTGTGAGATATCTCACAGCTAGGAAAGAAAAAATCTGTTATTGTGTAGAAGTCGGAGTAAACTTTCTTGATTATGTGCGCTTCTTTCATATGTATCGAACCTGCTGACTGAGATCAGCAGGTTTTTTATAGTATAACTTTCTCTATGAGGTAAGGGGAAAGAACGGGAAATCTTTATAGACAAATAGACTTTATACCATTTTACCTATACGTAAAATAGGTTAAAATAAAGAGGTGAGGCATGGAGAGAAAAGAGTTAAATAAGAGGTGCGTAACATTATAATCACAATTTATCTTACAGGGTTATGACGGTGATTATACTAAATGGTGAACGTTGAAAGGGGATACATAGTTTTGAACACAAAATATCTAGATTTACTTGCACAAAAGTATGATACGGAAGAAAAAGTGGTAACCGAAATTATTAACCTTGAAGCTATTCTTCATCTGCCAAAGGGGACCGAACATTTTGTCAGTGATTTACACGGCGAATATCAAGCCTTTCAGCACGTGCTGCGAAATGGTTCAGGAAATGTAAAAGAGAAAATCAAAGACCTTTTTAAAAATGTATTATCTGACAAAGAAATCAATGAATTTGCGACATTAGTGTATTATCCTGAAGAAAAATTACCGTTGATTAAAGCGCAGTTTCGAAACAAAAAGGAACTCTATCAATGGTATAAAGAAATCATTGATCGCATGCTTAATCTCATTTCGTACGCTTCTTCTAAATACACGCGCTCTAAACTGCGTAAAGCATTGCCGGCTCAATTTGTGTACATTATTGAAGAACTGCTATATAAAACGGATGAATTTACAAATAAAGAACAGTACTATACAAAGATTGTTCAGCAGATTATTTCTCTAGGACAAGCCGATAAGCTTATTATAGGACTTGCTTATACGACGCAAAGGCTGGTTGTGGACCATCTGCACGTAGTAGGGGACATTTATGACCGTGGACCTGAGCCGGATAAAATTATGGATACGCTCATTAATTATCACTCTGTTGATATTCAGTGGGGAAATCACGATGTGCTATGGCTAGGCGCTTTTGCGGGTTCCAAAGTGTGTCTTGCCAATATTATTCGTATCTGCGCGAGATACGACAATCTAGATATTATTGAAGATGTATATGGCATTAACCTTAGACCGCTGCTTAACCTGGCGGAGAAATATTACGATGATAATCCTGCTTTTAGACCAAAAGTAAGCTCGAGTGACAAACTATCCGATCACGAGCGACTACAAATTACGAAAATTCATCAGGCCATTGCGATGATTCAGTTCAAGCTTGAAAGTCCGATTATAAAAAGACGTCCTTTCTTTAATATGTCGGAAAGGCTGTTGCTTGAAAAAATTGATTATGATAAAAATGAAATTACGATATACGGAAACACGTATCCGCTGGAAAACAGCTGCTTTGCAACGGTTAATCCGGCGCAGCCTGATCAGCTATTAGAAGAAGAAGAGCAGGTAATGGAAAGACTGCTGCTTTCTGTACAGCATTCGGAAAAGCTGGCGAGGCATATGAAGTTTCTGATGAAAAAAGGCAGCCTTTATTTAAAATACAACGGAAACTTATTAATACACGGCTGCATTCCTTTAGATGAAAAAGGAAACATGGAAAAAATGACGATTGAAGATAAAACATATGCAGGCCGCAACTTGCTTGATGTGTTTGAACATTATTTGCAAGAGGCGTTTGCACATCCTGAAGAAACGGATGATTTGGCAACAGATATGGTCTGGTACCTATGGACAGGAGAATATTCATCGCTCTTTGGGAAACGTGCAATGACGACGTTTGAAAGATATTTTATAAGTGATAAAACAACGCATAAAGAGAAGAAGAATCCATACTACTATTTACGGGAAAATGAGGAAGTCTGCCAAACCATCCTCGCAGAATTTAATCTGAATCCTGAGCACGGTCATATTATTAATGGCCATACGCCAGTTAAAGAAATTGAAGGAGAAAACCCGGTCAAAGCAAATGGAAAGATGATTGTTATTGACGGCGGTTTTTCAAAAGCGTATCAGTCCACAACAGGGATTGCTGGATATACATTATTATATAATTCTTACGGCATGCAGCTAGTCGCTCACAAACACTTTAATTCAAAAGAAGAGATTTTATTAGAAGGAACGGATGTCTTATCCGTAAAGCGATTGGTTGACAAAGAACTAGAAAGAAAAATGGTTTTAGAAACAAACGTCGGAGAAGAATTATTAAAAGAAATTTCTATTTTAAAAGATTTAAGAAAATATCGCTATAGTTAAAGATAAAAAAAGAGCAGTATGCCTCTGGGGCTTCTGCTCTTTTTTATTTAGCGGTACTACACCGTCATTTCCCAGTTCGACATTTCCAGCCAGTTCTCTTGTTCACGATAATCGGGCATGATTTTCCCGACAAGACGCCAAAAAGACCGGTCATGGTTCATGTGAACCATGTGGCACATTTCATGAACGACTACGTAATCAATGACGTGCTGCGGTGCCATTGCCAGCCGCCAGTTAAAGGTTAGCTGACGCTTGGAATCACACGTGCCCCACGCTTTTTTGCTATCGGAAATCGAAATGGAGCGCGGCTTTGTTTTGAAATGTTTTTGATAGGAGGAGATACTCTTAGTTACTAGCGCTTTACATTGTTGATAGTAAAAGCGTTTGAGCGCTTGTTTTATCGCTTCATCGTTGTGCTGATTGACATAAATCTGAAGCGTGTTCGCTTCAAACACTACAGAATCCTTTGTAATGGTCGAATCGTGATGAATCTGTATCGGATAGTTTTTTCCTACATACAAAAAGCGTTCTCCGTGTTCATAGACTTTTTTCTTTGGTCCATGCGTTCTATCTTTCATTTCGTTTATTTTTTGCTGAATCAATGCCCAGTTGTTCTCTAATAACATACGTACTTGTTCAGTAGACGTTCCTTTAGGAGCAAGGACTTCGACCGTTCCGTATCCGTCTACTTTAATCGCAAAAGAACTTCGGTTTTTATATCGTATTTCGTAATGGATACTCTGATTTGAAAAAGTGTGTATCATGTTATCCTCTATATTGTACGGTTAAGCCTCTTAGAAATTTTCGTGCAAAATTTTCTTTGCACGGTTTGTAATTTTTGTGGCCTTTTTTTCGTAATAAAGCACCTAATTCTGCTTTAGATACACGGATGCCACCGTCATCAAATACTTCTAACATCTCTTCACTGGTTAGGGACAAAGCAATTTTCACTTTCTTTAATAAGACGTTATACATATTTTGATTGCTTTGAACCGGCGCTGGCGGTGCTTGCCCTGGTTTAGGGTCTTGTTTTCCTCTTTTAAAGGTAATAAAACCGTTTAAAAAAGAATCTAACATACTGTTACTGCACGTGATGTGTTCGTCCGCATGAACTGCATCCTCATCTTCTTCGTCCGGTGTTCTCGTAAGGATCTTTAATACGTCTTCTTTTGTTACGTCTACTCCGCCAAGATGAAAGATCTCTACCATTTCTGTATTTTTTAAATCCAAGGCATATCGTAATCTAATTAAAATATCGTTATTATCCATTCTTGCTCCTCCTATAACTTGCTTGCTGTATGTAAAAATCATGACTGCCACAATCTGAACGAACTTGGTTAATATCAGTACAATTATAGTAACAGGTTTCGCTGGAATTCTAGGTTATTCCATTCATTTCTACAAACATATAACTTCTCATATTTATCAGCCTTCGTCAACTCTTGAAAAAGAACGATTTGCTCATATTATGCCCGAACAGACTCTTTACCATAACAAAATTAGGCGGCGCAGTCTGCTAAAGGAAGCAGAGTCAGCTTTATTTTTTCAGAACGGATAGGATAATTTTTGAAGTTGGACGATCCCTTTGTGCTGCTAGAATGATATATCTTACTAAATAAATAGTTTTACGTATTTATTAAGTATGTAATTAGGAGTATGATAGTAGTAAAAAAAGAAAGAGGTCAACAGATGAATTCAACATACTCACCAAGAGAATCAACCAAAATCAAAGCTTTATCCATGCATGCGCTTTTTATCGCACTGACGTTTGTAGCGACAATGTTTATCAACATCAAGCTTCCAATCATGGGTAACGGAGGCCTCATTCATTTAGGCAACGTTCCTCTTTTTATAGCAGCTTTTCTTTACGGTAAAAAAACAGGAGCCATCGCAGGAGCTTTTGGAATGGGGTTATTCGACCTCATCTCCGGCTGGACAGCATGGGCGCCGTTTACGTTTATTATTGTAGGGGCAATGGGCTTTTTAGCAGGTCTTATCTCAGAAAAAGCACCTGGTAAAAGAGCGCTTGTCAACACGCTGGCAGTTGTTGCAGCGCTGATTGTAAAAGTCGTCGGCTACTATTTTGCCGAAGTGATTCTTTACGGTAACTGGATCGTTCCGCTTGGCTCTGTACCAGGAAATGTGATGCAAGTTGTGATAGCGGGTATCATCGTTGTTCCGCTTGTAGCGCGCTTAAAGAATAGAGCGGTACAAATTTAATCGCTCAATCGTAACTTGTTTTACCATTATCCTATCCTTAAGTGATATACTTGATGAAGGTTTATCAAGTGAAAGGAGCGGAAAACACCATGAAATATTTAAAATCACAGATGAAGCAGCTCATTAAAGACAATCAGGAACTGCAAGGTAAGCTGAACGGTTTGATGAAAGAGCACAGTCTAGAAAAAAACTTTGCTCTTAAAGCTTTATACCATGCAGAAGTGGCTGAAGGCGGGAAATATCAGCTTGCCTATCAAGCATTAGACGCCCCGAAAAAGTAATGGCCTTGTTGCTCATTCGTATATTTCTTCATTATAAAAAGGCAGCCAAATCGCGTATTTGGCTGTCTTTTTTAGCAAACAGAATAACATAGCATTATGTTGGCTTTTGCACAACTTCTTTTTAACTGCTTAAATCTTGATAAATAGGGTATTAAAAAATAAATGCTAGCGATCGTTCTAATTATATAAGAAAAGAGGAAAATAGCGATGACCGTATCTGCTTTAGAACAAGCAAAAGTAGAATTACCGAATGGAGAAATACTCAATTACCGAATGAAAAAAGGCGGAAAAGAGGTACTTTTGTTAATTCACGGAAACATGAATTCTTCCCTTAACTGGGATGTGTTGATGAACGAACTTCCAGAACATATCACAGCTTATGCGATCGATTTAAGAGGATTTGGAGACTCCACTTATCATACACCTATCCACACGATTAAAGACTTATCAGATGATGTCAAACTGTTTGCAGATGCTTTAAAGTTGTCTGCTTTTACAATAAGCGGGTGGTCATTAGGAGGAGCAGTCGCTATGCAATATGTGATTGATTATCCGAATGATGCCAAAAAATTAATTCTCTTAAGCTCCGTCAACATCAAAGGCTACCCCATTCCAAGAAGAACGTTTTTAGAACTGCCTATTCCTAACAACTTTATACAAACCAAAGAAGAAGTAAAAGAAGCATTTAGAATGGTCGAAAACGCAAAAGAAACAAAAAACACATGGTTCTTAAAAATGATGCTGCGTCAATTTTTATATACAAAAAATAAGCCGTCTGCTGATCAATTTGAAAAATATTTAGAAGGAACGATCAAGCAGCGAAATTTAATTGATATCAATTACGCACTGATGAGATTTAATATTTCAAACGATTTTAACGGTGTCGTTCAAGGGACAGGAGAAGTCGGAAAAATTACGATTCCTACGATGGTTATTCAAGGAGATGAAGATAAGATGGTTTCGACAAGAGATGCATCTGACATCGCAAAAGGAATAGGGGAAAATGCGACGTTAAAAATTATGAAAGGTGTAGGTCACTGCCCGCTGTTAGATGATTTAAGCAGTTTAATGGACTTATACAACGCTAATTTAAGCAGAGCTTAGAAAAATCGTCCTTAGTAAAAGAAGTTTTATGATTGCTAGATGCAGCATGTTCTAAATTAACAGTAAGAAAAGCACGCTGTTTTTGAGGCAGCAGACAACTAGTGAAGAAAACAAGCCAAAAAACGTAAGGTCTTTTGAAGATGCTTACGTTTTTTATTGAGGACACTTATCTTATTGAATGCTGTTTTTCAAAATAAAGAAACAGATTGGTAATCCATTTTGATAGCAGTATGACACCGAGATAAAATACAAATAAATAACCGTAAGTAGCCCATTCATGCAGCTGGAAAAAGCCAATTCCTGTTAATAATGGTTTAAAAATAAAAGCAAAAAACAAACAAAGAGTAGTTGCATATAAATAATAATTTTTATGATGATTGAGTGTCCATTGATAAAGTAGCATAAAAGCAACGGGAATAAGCGAAGCATCTAAGCTAAAGCTTACGGGTATAACGGTATTCATTTGATAAGGATACGTCCAAAGCCCGTTATAAACGCCAGCGGTATCACTATAGTGAAACCAAACGTGTACGTTAAATCCATAAAACCCTAAGTGAAAGGCTTTTTTTCGGTCAATTAAAAAATAGAGAATGACTAAAGGTAAGATAAAAGCGCCTAAGGTCACCCAAAACTGCCAAGAGCTTGGACTTGAGTAGTGGTGCCAATAGTCCATCCACGTTTTGGAGAGGTTTTCCTGTATGCTATGTATTTTTTCAAGATATTCCTTTTGATTGGTTGTCAACGTGATCCATCCTTTTTAAGTAAGAAAAGTGTTTTTATTTTTAAACTGCCCTTTTCTTAAGGTTTGGATACCTTTCCCTGTTGAGTTGTTTGTATTTTTCTGCACGTCCATTTTCACGTGCCTTTATGCTAAAATAATAGGTATAAAAAAGGAAAAAGAAGGGAACGGATGGATAGTTCTATTTTACACATAGCGATAGCAGTTTTTTTATGATGGCAGGGTTAATCACCCTTTCTTTATCTCGATCATTATCTGATGAATCAATGAAGCCGGTCCGGATTAGAGGGCTTCTTATCCACCTGTACTGGATAGCTAAAAAATGCTTTGGCATATCGTTTGAGCAGTTTGCACGTAAAACGATGTATGTATTCGGGTAATCTGCATACTGGGGTCTATTTTAATGCTCGGAGAAGCTGTTCATCAGCTAATTATGTAAAAAGCAGTTAAAGTGACTGCTTTTTTTGTTTCCATTTTTATGAAACTTTTCATGTGTTTTTTACGTATAAAAGGTATAAATAAAATGGTAGCAAAAAGGAGTGATTTTTTGTCTGAAGAAAAGAAAGCTACTGATTATCTAGGAGTAGGATTAGGCTTGGGCGTTGCGATGGGGGCTTCTCTTGGAATGTTAATGGATAATATCGGGTTTGGTATTGCGATTGGGACATCATTAGGCGTTGTGTTTGGAACGGCAATGAATCAAAGAAGCAAAAAGGAATAAAGTTCTGAAGAAAGGAGTAGAGAATGAAATATTTTGACGAAGCAAAGGAAATATGGTTAAAACATGTTCCGAAAAGCGGGCAGTCGGATGTTGTAGAAGGAGAGGTCATTCGAGCTATTGAAAAGCTTCGCTGTGAAGCCCAAGGCAACGGAAATGCCAATTGGGATAAAGGATTTGAGATGCTGGTGTTATATATATTAGACGTATTAAATGACCCTGCGGTATTTAGCTCAGCTGTTTTAGCAGAAATAAAAGCTGATATTCACATCTTGCTCACTTCTACAGAAGATCCGTATTTGGAAGACGATGTATATGATCGCTTAACCGACCGCGTCATTGAGTGGCATATGGCCAAAGGTGGACCTATTAAAAGAGAAAAAAATCCTCAATTATATAGATGAACAAAAAAAGGAGCTGCTTTAAACGAGCGCTTCTTTTTTTGTTTCTCAATTCCTTGTTCAGTGAACTGATATTTAATTGCATCATGTGCTAAATAATAATGTATAAAAATCAGCGGTTTACATCACAGCAGTGTAGCATAAACTTCATAAAAAATCGATTCATAAGTTGCTGACCTCCCTAAAAAGTTCATAACTGACGCTGTTGCAAACACGTATAAGTAGTGTATCTTTGATTAAATAAAAGATAAAGGAGAAGCGCCTATGTATATTCCAAAGCATTTCAAAATGAATGATGAACAAATCATGTATGATTTTATTGAAGATAATGGATTTGCTACTCTATTTTCGTATCATCACGAAAAGCCTTATGCTACTCATTTGCCTCTGATGCTAAACCGTAAAGAAGGAACTTTATCCGGGCATTTTGCACGTCCGAATCAGCAGTGGAAAGATGCTGAAAATCAAGAAATTTTAGTTGTGTTTCAAGGGCCTCACTGCTACATTTCACCGTCTTGGTATGAAACGAATCAAGCTGTGCCGACATGGAATTACGAAGCTGTTCACGTGTATGGCACGATGAAAATGATTGAAGAACCTAAAGAGCTGCTTGGACTGCTGAGCAAGATGGTAGCGAAGTATGAAAGCCCGAAGAGTACATATACAGTAAATGAAGTTGATTCTGCTTATATAAATGGTTTAAGTAAAGGAATCGTTGGATTTAAAATCGATATTACAAACATGGAAGGCAAGCAAAAGCTAAGTCAAAATCATTCAGTAGAAAGACAGCAGCTAGTCATCGAAAAGTTAGAGCAGACGTCTCGTGAGAATGAACAAAAAGTGGCCGAGCTGATGAAACAAAATGTGCAGCATGTACTTAAAAAGTAAGATCTATTTGAAAAGATAATACACTCATTAAGGCAAAATAAAAAGAAGCTAACGGTGCGTTTAGTTTCTTTTTTATTATATTCACAACTATTTTCTTGTTATTGACAAATAGGCTGTGTATCCTTTAAAATTATCTTTAATTAAAGATGATTTATTTAAAGATATTTTCGTTGGGATTTAAAACGCGTATATATTATGAAAAGAGGCGAAGAAAATGGAATTGTTAGGATTGCACCATGTATCTATTTTGACGGGGAAAGCTGAGAAAAACTATCAGTTTTTCACCAAAGTGTTAGGCATGCGATTAGTAAAAAAAACGGTGAATCAAGATAACACGCAGTCTTACCACCTATTTTATGCAGATGGAGAAGGGACGCCAGGAACGGAAGTAACGTTTTTTGATATCCCGGGGCTTGCAAGAACACATGAAGGTGCATCTGACATTTCAACCGTGTCGCTTCGTGTTAAAAGTACGGATTCTTTATACTTTTGGAAAGAGCGCTTTGAGCAGTACGGAGTAGAATATGAAGAAATAGCTAAAAGAGCTAATCGTGACACGTTAGCATTTAAAGATTTTGAAGGCACACGCTTGCTTCTTGTCGCAGACAACGGTGAAAAAGGCGTAAGAGCCGGCGTCCCGTGGAAGCGTGAAGATATTCCGTTAGAACATGCGATTATCGGATTAGGGCCAGTTACGCTAACGGTAGGCGCGGCAGACCCAACGGTTGACGTACTGACAAACATTATGGGATTTCGCTACGTGAGCTCTTATCCATCTTTTGTAGAAAATCAAGAGGATATTTTGGTTTATGCAACAGGTGAAGGCGGAAGCGGAGCCGAAGTTCATATTGAAACAAGACCTGACTTGCCAAAAGTTCGTCTGGGGCGCGGTGGCGTTCATCACGTTGCCTTCCGTGTTCCAAATGAAGAAGAATACGACAAGTGGGCAAGTCGGTTAAACGAAAACAGCCTGCCGAATTCCGGTAAAGTAGAGAGATACTATTTCAAAGCACTATACTTTAGAGAACCAAACGGCATTTTATTTGAATTATCAACCGACACACCTGGGTTTGCGACCGATGAACCGCTTGAAACGATGGGGCAAACATTAGCACTGCCTCCATTTTTAGAACCTAAGCGCAAAGAAATTGAAGAGAAGCTGAGACCGCTAGATTTAGATGAAACGCTATAAGGTTTGCAGCGATTAAGATATGAAAAAACTCCAGTGTTTGTACTGGAGTTTTTTGGGTTAACACTCATCGTGGCAGAAATTGAAACCACATGCACCAATAATAATGAGTAAAATAAACAGTACGATGATAATGGCAAAACCACTACCTCTGTGGCAAGGAACGCTATATCCACATTCAGGAACCATATATCCATAGTCCGGCATTGTATATCCGCAGTGTGGAATCATATGATCATAAGCAGGAGCAGTGTAGGCGTGGTGAGCCATAGCAGGTGAGAACGGCATGTTTTCATTAGAACTAAAAGGTGCGTTTACGTTATTATGCATTTTAATATCTTCCCTTCGTTTATAAAACTTTTATAAAGCTTTGATAACTTATTCATATGTTCCAAGGTCCTTATATGAAGCTTATTCACAGCCCAATTATGGTTAATTAACTATATTTTATGCTGAATGGGGAGATAAAGCGGTGAGTTTTACGGTGTTTGTGGCTTTTGGAGCTATGTTAGAAGGGAAGGGGGTTACCTGTTTTTGATTGTATACCGCTGTTTCTAGAAATGCTTATGATGAACGTTTTGATTTTCTTAATTCTATATCGTATACGTACCCAAGCTTTCGATGGTCCATAACATCTTTTGGAGTTGTATCCCAAGGATACATGAAGTCTCTAAAGTTTTGACCGAAAGGCCCGTTTTTCATCGGCTGATAGTTTTGATTGCGATGAACAATTTGCCATACAGCCCAAATACGATCTACATTTGCGTGGTGTAAAAAGAAAACCGGATCATTTGGAGCAGTAGGAACAACGCCCATCTGTCCGCCGACCCAGCGATGTACACGATTGTGAAGCTGCGGCCCGTTAATAAATCCTTCAAGCTGATTACGAAAGCTGTTTTGGCTCGTCATATCCCAAGGCGGCGTATCATATTGAGTTATTTTTAAAGCATTAAGAACATCATCTCGAGTAGGGAGTGTAGGTGCTTCTTTCGTTGCGCCAAAATTACGTTTTAACCCTCCAGCAGGATTTCCTTGCTCATCGATCGTCGTCCAGCGCCCAGCTGCAAACGGACCGGTATCAACGATAAAATCTTTTTTGGGATTTCCGTTTCCGCCCATAAAATCTGTGCTCCAAATTTTTGATTGTGATGGATCTTGCATTTGTGCATCCGTTTCCCATTCCCAATAAGGAATCGTTACTTCTGGATTGATTGACTGAAGGTCACGCTCAAATCGTAAAAGGTATTCACGATGCCATGGCAAAAAAGCAGAACTCATATGTGCTGCATTTCGATCGCTGCCCGGAGGCGTATGAAATTTACCTGCTGCGCCATGCCAGGCTATATAGCGGTCATATATTCCTTTTTCCTTTAGTATTAGCACAGCACGAATAAAATCTCTTTTTTCCGTGACGGTAAGATGCAATACGTTTTTTCTAACTCTGTATTTGTTACTCATTTTTTAACCTCTTTCTAAAAAAACAAGCAAGGGACTGTTTCTTTTTTATATTTAAAATATGTCCAAGAGGTAAAAGTGCGACTGTAAATTTACAGAGACTTTTTTAAAGGTGTAAATCTTAAATAGAGGTAAAATCAAAAAAAGCAGGCATGCGCCTGCTTTTTTTCACTGTAGTATTATTAATGACCAATTGGATACATAGTCGTTACGCTGTAGTCGTAGTCTTTACCTCTGTAGTCGGTATACACAACTCTAACTTCTTGGTTTAAAGAACTAATATACTTTTCTTTAACGTAGTTGCCAGATTTATTGTTGGTGCCGTCGTCACCTTCATTGATCACTTCTTCAGCAATCGACATCGCTTGTTTTTCATTTAAATATTTGCTGAACTGGCTTTTACCGTGGTAATTGTCTGCGCCTGGTTGTTGCATATGAGCGACGATGTGACAATATCCGTATTTATCATTTCCTTCTTGTAAAACAAGTTCTTTGCCGGTAAATAACCTGTCGCTTTGAGTCTCGGCTGAGCACTCGTTGCTTGATGTAGCGTCCGATGTGCTACTCGATGTACTGCTTGAATTTTCATGCTGCTGAATGAGGGAAATCGGCGAGTTGTTGGTAAATACAGCGATGAGGGCAATCACAAGTGCTACAATAGTGTATAGTATTTTGCTGTTTTTAAAAAAATCCATTCCTTTATGCGTCTCCTTTTTGAATCAACGTTAAAATCAAATCAACTTTCTTTTCTAGCTGATCAATTAAGTTTTGTTTTACTTGTTCTGATTGTAATAAAGCGCTTCTTAGTTCGTCCATATCTTTTTGCATATACGCACGGTCTTCTTTTTCTTGCTGCAGCTCTTTTTGAAGAGCGTGTATCGTAGACAGCAATTCTTTATCTTGGTTCATTTCTGAGTTCACCGCCTCTGTGTTGATAAAAAGCAACTTATGCCCACTATATAAAATACCACTATCTCCGCTGTAAATCGACTATTTGGATAGGAAATGAGTCCTCCTGGATGAGGTTTTAGCAGGATATTGCTAGTTGAGAGGAGAATAGTATGGTTTACAGTAGATAGATAAGCTGCGCAGAAAAGAGGGAAGAAAATGTTTCCGGAATTAGAGACAAAACGGCTGATATTAAGAAAAATTGTAGAAGATGATGCGGGCGAAATTTTAGAATGCTTTTCTGATGAAGAGGTGCTGCGCTATTACGGGCAAGAAGCTTTAGAATCGATCAACCAAGTGAAGGAGATCATTAAGAATTTTTCCAAAGAATACGAAGAAAAGCAATTAATTAAATGGGGGATTCAGCTAAAAGGAAAAGAGAAGCTGATTGGAACAATAGGGTTTCAATAGTGGTCTCCTGGGCATAAGAAAGCAAACGTAAGCTATGCTCTTTTTCCGGAGTATTGGAACAAAGGATACGCAATAGAAGCCGTTCATGAAGCGATTTCTTATGGCTTCCATGAACTTCAATTAAATCGTATATGAGCGATTGTATTTCCGCAAAATAGCGGATCTAGCGCTTTGTTAAGCAAAGTAGGATTTAAAAAAGAAGGGACGTTAAGAGAGTACCTGTACCAAAACAATATCCCGTTTGATACATATGTTTATTCGCTGCTGCGCGAGGAAGCAAAGATATAATTGCAAGCATAAAAAAAGGAACACGGGGAGATGTTCCTTTTTTTATGCTTATATTTGTTATTAGAACGTACGTGCAGCTTCTTTAGCGCGAGCAATGCCGTCTTCTTTAATTTCTTGTGCTTTATCTGGCATTGCAGCCTGTCCTTCTACAAATAGGCTTCCGATAGATGGAACGCCGAAGAAGTTCATCATAATGCGCATATAGCGGTGACCCATTTCCAGTTCACCAGCAGGGCCGCGAGAATAAATACCGCCGTTTGCTTGAATATGGAACGCTTTTTTATCTGTTAATAGACCAACAGAACCTTCTGCTGTATATTTAAATGATTTTCCAGCTACTGCTACAGCATCTAAGTATGCTTTCATCACTGGTGGGAATGAGAAGTTCCACATTGGTGTAACAAATACATATTTGTCTGCTTGAGCAAATTGGTCACTTAACTCGTTTAAGCGAGCAACTTTACGCTGTTCTTCAGGAGTAAGCGCGTCAAATTCTGCGCCGCTTCCAAGTTTGCCCCATCCGCTGAATACATCGCCGTCGATGTGAGGGATATGTTCTTGATATAAATTAACGTGAACTACTTCATCCGTTGGATTTACTTCTTTATACTCATTAATAAATGCGTCTCCCGCAGCCATACTGAATGATTGCGTAGCATCGTTAGGGTTTGCTGTAATATATAATACTTTTGCCATAATTTTTTTCACCTTTCCGTCTTCAATATATAAATGTTGTTTCATGAATTAAAGATAATATGTTCGAAAACATCTACTACGTTATTAATAGTAACTTACGTAATAAATTTAGTCAAAGGTTTTTTATTGGGTTTTATCATTTTTAAAACTTTTTTTGCTGATAACATATTTTCTATTTTTATGCCTAAACCCTTTTTAAAAAAAGGGTTTAGAAGTCTTGCGGTACGATTTTAAATGTTATGATTTGAAAATAAATATCTTTTTTTGAAAGTGAATAATTTAAAAAAGAAAACATATATTTACATAACCTACGTTATGAATAGTAACAAAAAAACGCAGCGTTTCATCTTTCCTTTAAACCTATTTTCAGCGTGAAACGAGCAGGAAGGAGAGGATTATTTCAAGGGAAATATAAAGGAGGGAAGGGTAAAGAAAAAGACCTCGATCTGCTTCGAGGTCTTTTTGATTTCTATTGAATTTAAAACGTCTTGGCCATTGAATGGGCTTTTTGGATGGCGTTTTCTTTGATTTGCGGAACTTGATCTGGAAACTTTACTTGGCCTTCAATAATAATGCTTTCGAAGGCTTCAATTCCAAAGAAGTCCATCATAATTTCTAAATAGCGATGACCCATTTCTCTTGCCATTTCAGGGCCTTCGGAATACACGTCTCCGCGAGACTGAATGTGAATCGCTTTTTTTCCTTTAAGCAATCCCTGAGCGCCTTCTTTTGTATATGTAAAGGTTTTACCTGACACGGTAATCGCATCAATGTACGTTTTCATAATCGCAGGAACGGAGAAATTCCACATTGGCGTGACAAAAATATATTTGTCAGCGAGTACGAACTGTCCGCCTAGTTCAGCTAATCGTCCCACTTTTAATCGTTCATCCGTTGATAAATCCTGGATGGAAGAGTGAGAACGAAGCTTTTTCCAGCCGTTAAATACGTCTGCATCTAAGTATGGAATATCTGCTTGATATAAATCTAAATGAACCACATCATCTTCTGGATGTGTTTGTTTATACACGTCAATAAATTCTTTCCCAACAGCCATGCTAAGTGATTCGTCTTCAGCTAAAGGGTGTGCAGTAATATAGAGAACATTTGCCATGATGCTCATCCTTTCTATGGAGTAGTTTTATTAATCTTGGACCCAGCTTTCTGCCCACTGGCTAATCGGCCCTAATATTTTGCCTAGCTCTGTTCCTTTTTGAGTCAGCGAATATTCAGAACGAATAGGGCGGTCCGGAATGACATTTCGGACAACAATTCCGTGGTCTTCAAGCTCTTTAATGCGTTCTGTCAAAAGCCTTCTGCTTAAGGCTGGTATACTTTCATTTAATTCACTAAAGCGCTTAGGACCGCTCATCAGTACATAAATGATTAATCCTGTCCACTTCTTTCCAATAAGTTCAAAACTCTTTTCTACTTTAGGTTGAATATCTTTTGGTTCGTCCATATTACGTATCCTCCTTCAAACAATATGGATGAAAAATAACTTATGCATTTATTGTAACAGAAAAAGCGTAAAAACATGTGGAAACTTTGGGTGATGCAGGGGAAATTGAATAATTTCACTAGTATTTGTACCTTGCTATTCGCTTCTTGAAAACTTTTCACACATAGGCTTGTCACAGCATACGATGTACGAATTCACTTGAAGAAAAGGTGGTATGGTCATGGCAGGAGTTATTAATATCTGTAACACAAGAATTAATGGCATGGCAAGAAACGGGTCAATGAATTTTGGAGAAGTGCTTCACAACGGACACACGGCAGATGTTAAATCTGTTGGAATCAATTCAACATACGGAGACATTTCAGCTGCTTGTGCGCGAATGAAAAACACAAATATGGATGCAGATATATTTGATCAAACCGCTGTTGCGAATGTTGATAACGCATATGGCAATCAGATATAGAAATGAGCAGCTTATACCAGATAAGGTTATAAGCTGCTTGTTAGCTTGTCTTTTTTCTAGGCGCATACTGGACAAGCTTCTGAACTTTTTCATTGTTGTACGATAAAACTAATTCCTTTATATTAGTGATAAAAAGGTGGTAAGGTATGACATGTGCAAGGAAGAGGAGAAACTATAAAAAGAAGCGCTCTAGACACATTATAATGCTAGTTCATCTGTTTAACCTTAATAAAATTGGCAAAAAATGAATCTTTTTAGGGTATGATTCGTACTAGTAAATAGATACATAATTTTGATGAAGAAAAGAGGTAATACATTGAGAAACAAAGGTTTGATCGCTACGATTGTTGTGTTAGTGCTCATTGTAATTTACGGAGTAAGCTCTTACAATGGCCTCGTTAGCGCAGAGGAAGATGTAGATAATAAATTTTCCCAAGTGGATAACCAACTAAAAAGACGATCTGATTTAATTCCTAACTTAGTGGAAACGGTAAAAGGCTACGCTAAGCATGAACAGGAAGCAATTGATTCAGTCACTCAGGCAAGAGCGCAGCTAGCGGGAGCGAAAACGCCTCAAGATAAAGCTGATGCGGATCAGCAATTAAGCGGCGCATTAAATCGCCTGCTTGTAGTGGTTGAAAAGTATCCGGATTTAAAAGCAAATGAAAACTTCAGAAGCTTGATGGATAGCTTAGAAGGAACGGAAAATCGACTCGCTGTAGCGCGTAAAGACTATAATGATGAAGTTGCAAAATATAATAAATCCGTTAAGGGATTTCCTAAAAACATGTTCGCGCGCACGTTTGGGTTTGATGAAAAATCATATTTTGAAGTAACAAATGAAGAAAAACAAGCGCCGAAAGTTGATTTCGGGAGCGATAAGTGATGAAATTTCTTGCTTCGTTTGCTTTATTATTATCTCTTTTATGTAATACGGTAAGCGTTGCTTTTGCTGCACCTGATATCCCAAATCCGGTAGGCGATATTTACGTTCAAGATTTTGCTCATCTGTTAAATGACCAGGAAAAAGCGGATATCAATCAAATGGGCAGAAAGTTAGATGATGAAACGAAAGCTCAAGTAGCGATTCTTACGGTGAATTCATTAGGTGATTCGGATGTAGAAGAGTACGCAAATGAAGCGTTTCGAAAGTACAAACTTGGTGATAAAAAGCTGAACAATGGCGTTCTTATTTTGCTCGCTAAAAAAGAACGAAAAATTCGAATCGAAGTAGGGTATGGGTTAGAAGGAGCTATCACCGATATCAAATCTGGAGAAATCATTGACTCTTATGCTATTCCTAACTTAAAAAACGGAAAATACGATACGGCGCTAGAAAGCACATACAAAGCTGTTTATAACCAAGTCGTAAAAGAGTATGATTTAGGAACAGATTTTGAACAAAAAGTGCCAAAAGCAGCTCCTCCTTCTGATAGCGGTGTTCATTTCACAACCCTTCAAACGCTGCTGATTGCAGCCGTTATTGTGGGCTTACTTATCATTGACTTCGTCTTTTTTAAAGGAGCAATTACGCAATTTCTTCTAAACTTCCTTGTGATGTTTGGAGGAAGAGGCGGCGGAGGTGGCGGCAGTGGAAGCGGTCCTCGAGGAGGTGGAGGCGGCAGCTCTGGAGGCGGCGGAGCGAACCGGGGCTGGTAAACAGATAAGAGTAAAAAGAGGCTGAGATAAAATTAGGTTAGTTGAAAGCAGATCCGAACGAGATGGATTCTTGATTGAGAATCCAACGCGTTCGGATTTTTTGTTTGTATGTTTATAGCTAAAAAATAGATTTTTTCCATTGTATAAGCATAATCAAAAAAAATTAGGGAACTAAGAAAAAAGTTAGAGATTTACAAATAAAAAGGAAGGTTTTATATGAATACATTTAGATGGATAGCTGCAAGGAAACAGCTTTCTCCTCGTGCGTTTAAAGATGAGTTAACTAGTCAAATCTGGTTTAGTCCCTTAATTTATGCTTTCTTTTCTGTTCTTTTAGCTGCACTGACGCTGTTTCTTGACTATTATTGCAAAGTAGGAGAGAAGGTTCCGTCATTTTTTTCAATCAACATGGATTTAACGAATACGTTAGTGAGTACGATTATGCCCGGGATTCTATCGATTACCACATTTACCTTTAATTTAATGCTTGTTGTGTTTACATCATTTGCAGCTCAGTTTTCTCCTCGCGTGTTAAAAAACTTTGCTTCTTCTAAGTCTACTCAGCGAATTTTAGGTATTTTTATAGGGAGTTTTTTGTATACACTTTTTGTCTTTCTTTTTTTAAACAGCTCTCAAGTAGACGGATATTTTGCGATTCCGTTTGTGACGACAGCCCTGTCTGTTTTTAGTGCGGGCACGTTTGTCTACTTCATTAATCATTCTGTTAAGTGGCTGCAAGTAAATCATATGACTCAATCGATGAAAACAGCGTCCATAAAAGCGATTAAAACAACGATTCGCGAGGAACTGGAGATTCATCGAACGCAGTCTAGTCATAGCGAACAATTTTCCTTTCCACAAGGAGAGAAAAAGCCGGTATGTATTCAAACATCCGGCTATATTCAAACGCTGAACTACAGCCAATTGATTCACTGTGCCAAAGAGCATAATTTAGTGATAAAAATGGAGCGTGAAGTAGGGGATTATGTGCTCAGCGGAACCGTATTGTTTTACTATTGGCATAGAGATTCGACGGAGCACGATGAAATGGACTGTACCGTCTTTCACCAATATATCCATGTAGGGAAATCTCAGACTGATATTCAAGACACGACGTATATCATTACGAAGTTTGTAGAGATGGCAGTTAAATCACTAGGGAATGATGATTTCAAAACGGCGGTTAACTCCATTCATCAAATTAGCGATATTCTTCGGGAAATTTGTGAAGCTAGTCAATTTTCTTCTTATTTAGTGGATGACAGCGGCGTGATACGAATGGTGATCCCTGACAAAAAGTTTGAGGACTTTTTATATGATGGATTCGCTAATATCCGGCACTATGCGAGACGGAATATCATCATTACGATGGAGCTGCTCAAAACGCTCGGAAATCTCGCTGAGGCCATTGGACCGGCTTATTACGACGATATTTGGGAGTTTGCCGTATACATTTCTAAAGGCTTTGAAGAAGAGTATTTATTTGTTCAAGATAAAAAGTACTTTTTACATATTCTTTGTGATTTAGCGGTTTCTACAAAAAAAGAAGAGCAATATGACCAAATCGCCAAACAAATGAAGGAATAAAAAAGCCGAAGTCAGGCGCTGACTTCGGCTTTTTCTTTATTTATTTGAACGCTTTAAGATGCTTTTTGCATGTGAAAATGTATCAAAGCTTGCTTTTCCGTGATACGCACCCATTCCGCTGTCACCAACGCCGCCAAATGGAAGGTAGTGAGACGTCATGTGGTTAATTGTATCGTTAATAGAACCGCCGCCAAATGACACGCTGTTTAAGATGTGATCTTGGACTGCTTCATCTTCAGAAAAAAGATAAAGTGCCAATGGTTTTGGACGTTTTACGATTGCTTGGATTACTTCTGAGATTTCATCGTATACGATGACTGGAAGAATTGGTCCAAAGATTTCATCTTGCATCACATCGTCTTCCCATGAGATGTTGTCAAGAACAGTTGGCTCAATAAACAGACGAGAACGATCCGTTTTGCCTCCAAAAACGATATCTCCGTTTGTTAAGAAGCTGTTAAGGCGATCAAAATGCTTTTCGCTCACTACGTGAGGGAAGTCTAGATTTTGTGAAACATCTTCGCCGTACGTGTTTGTTACGACTTGTTTTAGGTTAGCTAGCAGCTCGTCTTTTACATTTCGCTGAACAAGAATGTAGTCTGGCGCTACGCAAGTTTGACCAGCATTTGCAAATTTACCGCGCGCAATGCGTTTGGCTGCTTCTTCAATATTAGCATCTTCGTGTACAATTGTAGGACTTTTTCCGCCTAGTTCTAGCGTAACAGGCGTTAAATGTTTAGCTGCAGCTTCTGCTACAATTTTGCCGACCATTGTACTTCCTGTAAAGAAGATGTAATCAAAGTTTTCTTTTAATAAAGCCGTGCTTGTTTCCACTTCACCTTCGACTACCGTCAAGTATTCTTCAGGGAAGTTTTCATTAAACATCTTAGCAAGAAGGCTTGACGTATGAGGTGTTAATTCAGAAGGCTTTAACACCACGCAGTTACCTGCAGCAATCGCGCCTACTACTGGTGATACAGCAAGTTGGAACGGATAGTTCCAAGGTGCAATCACTAGAGCTAAACCGTATGGCTCTTGATAAATGTAGCTTTTTGCTCCTGCGTGAGTAGATGGTGTTTCTACTTCTTTTGGCGCTGCCCATTCTGCCAGATTCTCAACTGCAAAGTCGATTTCGCTTAGCACAAGACCAACTTCCGCACGTTTTGCTTCAAATTCTGGTTTGTTAAGGTCAGCTTTTACTGCTTTTAAAATGTCGTCTTCATGACGCACAACAAGTTCTCTTAATTTCTTTAGCGTTTCGATACGGAACGCAACTTCTTTTGTTTTACCGCTATTAAAGAATGAAAGCTGTTTTTTTGTAAGTTCTTGATAGTTGTTCATCAGAAAGTCTCCTTTTACTTCACATTTTTAGCTCTTTATTTATTAAATAGAACTAGCTGCTGCTTATTTCCAAGTTGTAACCGTATTGACCGGTAAACGGTAAGAAGCATGGCCTTCGCTTGCTGCTTTACCGATTGAGATAAGCATAATTGGAAGATAACGTTCTTTATCTAGACCGAATGCTTCTGCGATTAAGTGTTTTTCGTATCCGCCGATTGGATTTGTATCATATCCGTGAGCACGAGCCACAAGCATAAGCTGCATAGACACAAGACCTGAATCGATCAGCACGATGTCTTTCATATCTGCTTTTGGCATGTTTTCATAAATCGGCTTAAAGAAATTTAGCTGCTGTTCTTTAATATCCTGAGGCATATAGCCAAGCTCTACTGCTTTGCCGAAAATTTCATCTGCATATTCAAAGTTGTTCATGTCACCAAACACGGCGATAACCGCTGAAGATGTATGAACTTGTTCACTGTTAAATTTCGCAAGTTCAGCTAGCTTTTCTTTTCCTTCCGGCGTTTCAATTACAACAAAGCGCCACGGCTGCATATTAACAGAAGAAGGAGCGCGCATAGCTTCTGTAAGAATTTCCTCCATTTCCTCACGGCTGATTTTTACTGAAGGATCATATTTTTTAATTGAACGACGTTTTAATGCAATTTCGTTAAAGTCTTTTGTAGTCATAGTCATTATTCCTTTCTTTTTAGGCGTTAAACTTATTTATTATCATTTCCATATTTTTGATTGTGGACAATTGTTTGACATATCAATAATTGATACATCAACAATATAATACATTGATTTAAGAATTGCAAGGGAAAAAGTTTAAACTTTTGAAGTGGTGTTAATTGGAAGTGTGAAGACTCATTCTCCAGGGAACAAACAATTATAAAGAGAGTAAGGAAAAAAGAAATGATAAAACAAAAAGTTTGACTACTTTATCTCTATTGGTTACGATAAGTAACAGAAAAGAACAAAAGTGAATTTGTTACTTTTTAAATGAATGACAGTTTGAGAAAGAAGAGATAGAAAAGTGTTTATTCTCTTTTTAAAACCTAAACTGTATTTATAATTAGTACAGTATAGCAAGACATATCACGCAGGAAAAGTAGGAGGACTTCAAGATGTATACAGATTTAAAAGATAAAGTAGTAGTTGTAACAGGCGGATCAAAAGGATTGGGTCGCGCAATGGCCGTTCGTTTTGGTCAAGAGCAGTCAAAAGTAGTTGTAAACTACCGCAGCAATGAAGACGAAGCACTAGAAGTAAAAAAAGAAATTGAACAAGCTGGCGGTCAAGCAATTATTGTTCGAGGCGACGTAACAAAAGAAGAAGATGTTGTGAATCTTGTAGAAACAGCTGTTAAAGAGTTTGGCACATTAGACGTTATGATTAACAATGCTGGTGTTGAAAATCCAGTTCCTTCACATGAATTATCATTAGAAAACTGGAATCAAGTAATCGATACAAACTTAACAGGCGCATTTTTAGGAAGCCGCGAAGCGATTAAATATTTTGTTGAAAATGACGTTAAAGGAAACGTTATTAACATGTCCAGCGTTCACGAAATGATTCCTTGGCCACTATTTGTTCACTATGCAGCAAGTAAAGGCGGCATGAAACTAATGACGGAAACATTGGCTCTTGAATATGCGCCAAAAGGTATCCGCGTAAATAACATTGGGCCAGGTGCAATCGATACGCCAATCAACGCTGAAAAATTCGCAGATCCAGAACAGCGTGCAGACGTAGAAAGCATGATTCCAATGGGCTATATCGGCAACCCAGAAGAAATCGCATCAGTTGCAGCATTCTTAGCATCGTCACAAGCAAGCTACGTAACAGGTATTACACTATTTGCTGATGGCGGTATGACAAAATATCCTTCTTTCCAAGCGGGAAGAGGTTAATAGATAGAACTGAACGAAAAAGACCTCGGAATATTCCGGGGTCTTTTTTGTATGTAATAAATGCATAGGACATTTTCCGAATATTGAAACTTTTATTGAAGTGTTACGTATATAAGCTAACGACAAATAAAGGACGTGTTGATATGCTCCCGGAAACGATTCAACAAAAAGTAAATCAGTATAGAGATTTTTATATCAGCTTAAAAAATGAACTGAAATGGAAAGTGGCAGATCACAAGCAGTTTATGGCTATCGCTTCTATGTATGCAGTGAAAGGTAAATCTCTCGAGCTTCAGGATTATGTGGAGTTAAGTGACTATATTAAAAATCAAGTAGGGATGTTTTCTACGTTAAAATCATCGCAGCGATTTACGATCGCAGCCATGCTAGATACTCGCTATGAGAATCCAAAAGAAACGTTTCATGAATTTCTGGATGTATATGATCAATTGGTAGAAGGCGGATTTACGAGAGGCGCATTTACGTATATCGCAGCTTCGGCTATGCTGTCGAATGAGTCAAGTCGAAGTCATAAAGAAATGGTTCGAAGGTCAGTAGAAATTTATCAAGGCATGAAAAAAAAGCATCTCTTCCTTACATCAAGCGGTGATGTACCTCTTGCTGTGCTATTAGCTGAAACGAGCGAATTTGTTGATGATTTGATGCATGAAATTGAACACTTCTATACGACATTGGCGCAGTATGGATTTAAAAAAGGAAATGACCTTCAATTTTTAAGTCATATTCTTTCAATCGATAAAAACTTACATGGAGATACCCTTATTGAAAGGTGCGTATCAGTAAAAGAAGCCTGTGAATCGGCAGGTATCAAAGTGAAATCGATGCATTACCCGGTCATTGGCTTATTAGCATTGTTTGAAAAACCGGAAGCTGAAATTGAAATTATCTATGAAGTAGTGAAACAGCTAAACGCAGACAAACTTTTTAAATGGCAGAAAGACATCAATGTTATGCTGGCGGTTAATTTGGTTATCAGTGAAAAGCTGCAGGATTCTAGACTGGTCGAAACAGGCATCTATACAACGATTGAAACGATTATTCAAGCTCAGCAAGCAGCTATGCTAGCGGTTATTGCGAGCACTTCAGCGGTTGCTACTACGACTACTACTTGATAAATGAAACGGTTATAAAAAGAGGCTGGGACATAACTACATGAATCTAACCTAAAGATGAACCAATGGAATAAATGAGCTGAACCGCTTATAAGACCGCTGTTGATTTCCGTGCAAGGCTTCGCTTTCCGCGGGCAGCCGCTGAGCCTCCTCGTCACTTACGCTCCTGCGGGGTCTCATCTGTTCCGCTTTCCCCGCAGGAGTCTTCGCCTTGCCCTCCAATCAACAGCTAGAAGTACCCGTATACATGAAACCTACGTTCACATACCGATGAAAAAATCCGAACGAAGTTGATTCTCCATCAAGAATCTTGATTCCTCGTTCGGATTTACATTCAACTAGAATACTTTTATCTCAGCTTTTCTCTTAAAAAGTATAAACTTCACCATCATCTGGAACAAAGACGTGAGAGGCCATTTCTTTTCCTTTGATAAAGCTTTTTAACTCTTCTCTTGATAACGTCCAGTGATTTACAGCTTCCATATGGACAGAAAGAATCGTAGCATGAGGGGCCGCTTTAAAAACTTGGTAAATATCTTCTTTCCCCATCACAAGAGAACCGCCTTCTAAAAATTGATTATCTCCGCCGTTTACGACAATGATCTCTGGTTTATGTGTGTTGATTTCTTCTTCAACAGCGGAATACCATACCGTATCTCCAGCTACATAAAGCGTTTTTTCGCTCTCTTGTTTAAACACAACGCCGCATACTAAACCGGTACGCTTTAAAATTTCTCCTCTTCCATGTTCACCTTTTGTTTTGATTAATTCAACGCCTTCAAAAACCGTGTTTTGCGTAAGTACTTCTACATTTTTAAAACCAGCTTCTTTTACTGCTGCGGCATCTTCTTCATTTTGAACGAACATTTTGATGTCTTTTGGCAAAGCCTGCTTAGCCGCATCGTCAAAATGGTCTAAATGGAGGTGAGTGACAATAATCGCATCTACATCATCAATAATCTCTTCAACGGATATCGGTAAGTTCACTAAAGGGTTGTTTTGATCTTGTCTGATCGAATTTTGGAAAGGAGGGTAAGTGCCTTTTTCCGCTAACATAGGATCAATTAAAAACGTTTTTCCTCCGTATTCAACAATTAGAGTAGCGTTACGAATATGTGTAATCTTCATCTGTATCTCTCCTTTTTTTGATCTACGTATAGTTTATAGGATAATCTACTCGCAAATACATAGATAAAATCAAGTCTTTTAACACTTTTACTTGATAAATGAAAGAATGTTAGTCAAAAGCAAAAAGAACCTAAACAGCGCTGTTTAGGTTCTTTTTAAGATTTCTTTTAGCTCTTTATATACACGTACTTGGTTGCGTCCATGTTGTTTGGCAGCGTACAGGGCGATATCTGCTTTATTTAACAGCTCATCTAACGTTTCATTTTCTTGTTTTTCCGCTTGTGCTACTCCAAGACTTAGCGTAACAGAAATGGTTTCTTCATTAATCAGTAGGGGCTGAGTCTCGACGTGACGGCGAATTTGGTCGGCAAGCGTTTCGCCTTCCGATAAAGTATAGCCCTTTAGCGCGAGTACAAATTCTTCACCGCCGTACCGAGCAAAAAGGGCTCCTTGCGGTAATGCGGACTGGCAGGCTTTTACGACATGTACAAGCACCTGATCGCCAGTATAATGACCGTACGTATCGTTCACTTTTTTAAAATAATCAATATCAAGTAAAAGAAGTGTGAAAGAGGATGCGAACTTTTTTGCTTCATCTAATGCTTGCTTGCTGTGATGAAAAAATGCCCTGCGGTTATAAATTTGCGTCAGCTCATCGTAATAAGCTTGATTTTCAAGCATTAGCTGAAGTCTTTTTACCTCCGTGATATCCGTGAAAATAAGCAGCAAGCCGTGACTGTTGTTAGCATACTGCAAAGGAGAGGTGCGAACTTGATACGTATACTGAGATTGATCCGCAGAAAAAAGCTGCAGCTCTTGACTGCTTTTTTTATTTTCTAATGTAAAAGGAAATGAACTGTCCGATAGCGTGAACCAAATATCAGCAAACCGTTTTCCAAACATGGCTTTTTTTAGCTGCGGAAACATGTTCTTAGATGCTAAGTTAAATTCAATTAATCTGTAAGCTTCATCAAGCACGATAACACCGTCATTGATGCTGTTAAATATCGCGTCTTTCGCAACGGGCATGACCGTAAACATACGCGATGAGTTAATGGACCATAAATATAAAAAAGAAGAAACCCATAAAACCATCGGAACTGGATCAATTCCCTGCGGCGTAAACCCCATTAAATAGACAAAAGCTGTAACCATAGGGACTAATTGACCGACCATTAATGCAATTAACTGTAGGCGATAAGCTTTGGCTGTTTCCTTCCATCGGTAAACGGCGAGCAAAAAAGCAACGAACATAGACGAAAAGATGAACATGCCGTGAATCGTGTACCATGGTCCAATTTCTTGATGAACGTAAGGAGCACCTAAAACTGGGTCAATTTCAAACACTCGGTAATGAAGGTGATGCCAGTTATTTGTTGCGACCATGATCAAACTAATAAACGGAATGATAAAAAGGGCAAAAATATGTTTTTTCCTCACCTTTATGCCGACATACCGCATAACAAACAGCAGTCCTGCAGGAGGTGAAAAAGGCATGCCTACGTATTGAATGACGGTCCAAAATTTCATTTCCTCAAGGTTAACGGATAGTAAGCTAAATGCCGCACCAATACAATAAACGGTGGTGAAGCCCGTATGAAGAATAAATAAATGCGCGATGTTAGCGTAGTGGTGACGCTTAATAAATACGTAAAAACATAAGTATAAATTAAGAACACCGGACGTGCAGATAAGCGTTATATAAGCTGTTAAATCTAAATTCACAATTGTATCCCTCATTAAGAAAGCATTTTTAGTTAAATGTAGCACAGTTGAAATAAAATGTGGATGTTTTATTAGGGATTTAGTAGCAGCGAAAGAAGTAGATGGATAGTCTATAAGAATTATTTCTCTTTCACTAGTAAATTATTAAAAATTCAGTATCTTATATATTGACATCGCTTTCATGATAGAATATAATTTCAGTAATAACTTAAAACTGGATTGTTACTGATTCGATCAGGCATTACCTGTGTTAAAAATACGTGATGTGTTCATGTGTTTTTAAGATGGGATTTTTACGTTTGTTCTGATGTGGGGGAAGCATCTATGAAATTTGTTAAAGTATTTAATAATAACGTAGCATTGGTCAAAGACTCCTCTAATGTAGAATGGGTCATCATGGGAACAGGCGTCGGTTTCCAAAAGAAAAAAGGTGATCCCGTTGATAAGGCTGTCATTCGACGAAAGTTTGTGGCGGAGTCGTCCAATATTCGTCGACCGCTGGCTCAAATTTTAGAGAGCATCAAACCAGAAATTCTCGAGGTTTCTGTCGAATTAATCAAGCAAGCAGAAAGAGAAATAGGTGAGCCTTTTCGCACCAATATTCACTTGACCCTTGCGGATCACTTGAATTTTGCGATTGAACGAAGCCATAATGGCCTTGAATACGCGCAGCCAAGCCGCTGGGAAGTCAAGAAGCTTTATCCGAAAGAGTATAATGCGGCTGTTAACGCAATTCGACTGGTGTATGACCGGCTTGATGTGCTGCTTCCTAAAAGTGAAGAAACGTTTCTTACCTATCATTTTGTAAACGCACAGAATGTACAAGCAAAAGTGGAAGAAACGATGAAGATGACTGAAGTGATTAATCGAATTATCGATGTTGTTCAATATCATTTTCAGCTCAAACTTGACGAAGAATCCATGAACTATTCTCGCTTTGTCACGCATCTACGATTTTTTGTTTTACGTCAGCTAGATCAGAACCCACATGTTTCTCCGGAAGTTGATGCTACGCTGCTGGATGTCGTAAAAACAAAGTATGAAAAAGCATATAAAGCTGTTGAAAAAGTGGCTAATTTACTTCGTAAACAGCATGGTTGGTCTTTAACGTCAGATGAAAAGCTTTACTTAACGCTACACATTTGGCGGGTGACGAATCTAGTAGAAACTGAATAATTGTTCTTCTTTGGAGGATTGTTACTGACTCGATCAGGCATTACCCAAGCAGACATTTGCATGTTACAAACATGCGGTGATCTGTTTGGGTTTTTTTATTGAAAAAAGGAGGGATATAAATGACTTCATATAAAGAAACGGCTAAACAAGTAGTAGATAAAATCGGTGGAGCACAGAATGTTAACCAGGCTTGGCACTGCGTGACGAGACTTCGCTTTAATCTTCATGATAAGAATAAAGTCCAGGTGGAGGAAATTAAGCAAATAAAAGGAGTGATGGGCGCTCAGTTTTCTGGAGATCAGTTTCAAGTCATTATTGGAAACAGAGTGGCTGAAGTTTTTGAAGAAGTTGAACCTTTGGTAGGAAGCGGAAGCGCTGCTGAGGAGAAAAGCGGCACAAAACAAGGCGTTGTTTCACTTGTGATGGATAGCATTTCAGGAATCTTTACTCCTGTTTTACCAGCGCTTATTGGTGCAGGTATGCTAAAAGCTTTTGTCGCTTTATTTGCTACCCTAGGATGGCTGAGCATAGAAAGCGATACGTACGCAGTGCTGAACGCAATCGGAGACGGAGTCTTTTACTTTCTGCCATTTTTCTTAGCAGTTTCAGCAGCTCGCAAGTTTAAAACAAATGAATACTTAGCGCTTGCTTTAGCAGCTGCCATGCTGTATCCGACCTTTGTAGATGCAGCGCGAGGTATTACGAAAATAAAAGAATTCACGTTATTTGGAATCAATTTTATATCCATTCCAGTCGTTAACTATACGTCTAGTGTAATACCGATTATTTTAGGTGTGCTGCTATTAAAGTATGTATATAAATTTGTTCGCTCATGGATGCCAGCTACTGTTACGGTCATGTTCTCACCATTGCTTGCACTTCTAATCGCCGCACCTATTACGCTATGGGTAATAGGTCCGCTTGGAACGTATATGGGAGACGGGTTAGCCATTATGTTCTCATGGATGTTTGAAACAGCCGGTCCGCTTGCGGGTCTTTTACTGGCAGGTCTTATGCCTCTTATTATTATGACGGGTATGCACTATGCAATAGGTCCAATCGCGATTCAAAATCTAAAAGTGTATGGATTTGACAATGTTTTGATGCCGATGATGTATATCAGCAACCTTGCTCAAGGAGGAGCGGCTTTTGGAGTAGCGTTAAAAACCAAAAATAAAGATTTAAAACAAGTTGCGTTTTCATCAGCCATTTCAGCTGTTATTGGAATTACAGAGCCCGCTATGTACGGGGTAAACATGAAGTTAAAAAAGCCTTTTTATTACGCTATGGCATCTAGTGCACTGCTCGGTGGCTTTGCCGGATGGTATGGATTTAAAGCTTTTACATTAGGAGGATTAGTCGGAGTATTTGCGATTCCTACGTTTGCAGATCCAAGCGGAGCAGCAGGCAATTTAATTGTCGCAGTAGCGCTGCTGGCAGCGGCCGTTATTTTACCAGCTGTCTTGGTACTTACTCTTGGGTTTAAAGATATTGCTTCAGAAGAACCAGAAAAAAATACAATAAAACTTGAAGAACATCCTTTCAAAGAAGAAGCGCCACTGCAAAATGTTTCTCTAGCAGTAGAAGAGAAAAAAGGCGGTAAAACGAAAAGCGTCTTCTCTCCGTTGCACGGTGAACTTGTTCCGCTGCATCAAGTGTCAGATCCAACATTTGCTCAAGAAATTATGGGCAAAGGAATTGCGATTAAACCGAGTGACAACCGCGTAGTCTCGCCTATTGCTGGAACGATTATGGTGTTGCCTGATTCTCAACACGCAATTGGCATTAAAGGAGAGGACGGAGAGGAAATTTTAATTCATATTGGAATTGATACCGTTTCTTTAAAAGGAAAGCATTTTAAGGCGCTGGTGAAAGAAAAAGATCATGTAAATGCAGGGCATCCGCTTGTTGAATTTGACCGACATGCGATTGCAGAAGCTGGATTCGAAACCGTTACGATGGTTATTGTCACAAACACCGCAGAGTATTTAGATGTACTGCCGGTCAATGAAATAGGTCCAATTTTTGAAGGGGAACAGCTACTTTCTGTAGTAAAATAAATGCTATTTTTAATAAAAATATGAAAAAAGGACGTGGGGACTATGTTAACAAATGATACTGTATTTAAAAAAGGATTTTTATGGGGAGGAGCAACAGCTGCTAATCAAATTGAAGGGGCTTATGACGTTGATGGAAAAGGGCTGTCTACGGCAGATATGATCCGATTTGTCCCAAAAGACGAGCGAACTGGTTATTCAATGGATGTAAAAGCAGATTATATTGAAGATGTGCTTAACAACAAAATAAACGATCGTTTTCCGAAACGTACGGCTATCGACTTTTATCATCGCTATAAAGAAGATATCGCACTGTTCGCAGAAATGGGGTTTAAAACGCTTCGTATTTCGATTAACTGGGCGAGAATTTTCCCTAATGGAGATGATATGAATCCAAACGAAGCAGGGTTGCAATTTTACGATAACCTATTTGATGAAATGTTAAAGTACGGAATCGAGCCGCTAGTGACGCTGTCGCATTATGAAACGCCGCTGGAGCTTACGCGTAAATACAACGGCTGGTACAGCCGCAAGCTAATTGGCTTTTATACACGCTACGCCGAAACGGTGTTTACACGCTATAAAAACAAGGTGAAATACTGGCTGACGTTTAATGAAATTAATGTGATTACGCATAGTCCTTATACAGGCGGCGGTATTTTAGTTGAAAATGTTCCAAATCAGTCAGCGGAACAAATTGCGTATCAAGGGGCGCATCATCAATTTGTGGCGAGTGCACTTGCCACTAAGTTAGCTCATGAAATTATTCCAGATGTAAAAGTAGGGTGTATGCTTGCGCGTATGACAACGTATCCTGTGACGAATCATCCGGACGATATTTTACTAGCTCAGCATAAAAATGACTTGAACTTATTTTTTACAGATGTTCAAGTGCGCGGAGAATATCCAAAGGTAATGGAGCGTTACTTTAAAGAAAACAACATTCACATCGTAAAAGAGGTAGGGGACGATGAGATTATCAAACAATATCCTGTTGACTTTATTTCATTTAGCTACTATATGTCTCTTTCTGTCACAACGCAAAGCGAAGAAGACAATGTCCTAGGAAATATGATTGCAGGAAGTGTGAAAAATCCTCATCTTCAAACGTCCGATTGGGGATGGCAAATCGATCCGAAAGGACTTCGCTATACGTTACAAGATTTTCATAACCGCTACGGCAAACCGCTGTTTATCGTTGAAAATGGGTTAGGAGCTCATGACAAAGTAGAAGAAGACGGATCAATTCATGATCCGTACCGTGTAGATTATTTAAGACAGCATATTGAACAAATGAAAGAAGCGGTCAAAGATGGTGTAGACTTAATGGGCTATACCGCGTGGGGACCGATTGATTTAATCAGTGTATCAACAAACGAAATGTCAAAACGATACGGCTTTATTTACGTAGATCAAGACGATGAAGGAAATGGTACGCTTGAACGATCTAAAAAAGATTCTTTTTACTGGTATAAACAAGTGATTCAGACAAATGGAGAAGATTTATCTTCATCTACAAAAGTCAAAGTTTCTCAGTAAAAAACACATGCCTGAAAACACGAGATGTTCCTTCATCTGCGTGTCTTCAGGCATATTTTCATTGGCTCACAGCCTACGTAAGTTCATCGTTTTACAAAGATGCCAGCTGCATTTTTTTCTGTCTAAAAAAGACCCAATCTGTAAAGCCGATTTCTTTAAGCCGATTTTTTACTAGTTCAAAGTCGTCGCCAATACGCTCTGGGTCATGAGCATCGGAACCAAATGTAATATGTACTCCGTAGTGCAGGGCTCTTTCCAAAATATCATCTGCAGGATACCAGCCTCCGCAGTCTTTGGTTTTGCCTGATGTATTCACTTCTATAGCAATGTCATGTGCTGAAATCACTTTTAGCGTCTGATCAATGACAGCTGTCTCGATAGAAGAAAAGGAGGGATAGAATCCTTTCATGGCATCAATATGGCCAAGAATCTGAAACATTCTGCTTCGGGCGGATTCTTCGATCAATCGATAATACGTTTCTTTCGTGCGCTGCTTTTCTTGCTGAGAAAGTCCTTCCCAGCGCGTTTTATGAAAGATGCTAATTTCATCAACTTGATGGACAGAGCCGATTATGTAATCAAACGGATATTTTTCATAGTGGCTTTGGTATATTTTTGCATGCTCGGGAAAAAAATCAGACTCCACGCCTAACAGCACTTCAATTTTCTCTTTATATTCTTCTTTTAGTTTCAAAATCTCAGCTACGTATCCGGAAAATGCGCTTTTTCCCATCGCAATATGAGGATACGGCTGGTCTTCTTCGCTCGCAAAATAAGGAGAATGATCCGAAATTCCAATGATATCAAGGCCTTTATCAATGGATGCCTCTATATAATCTCGAATCGTTCCGCGAGCATGTCCGCATCGGTCGTGATGGGTATGAAAATCAAATTTTAACTCAGCGTTCATGTATTATCACCTCTGTTATCTTTTTATGTAGCTTATAGAATATTCTACAAAGAAACAAAGTATCCCCCGTAGAAATGGATGAAGAGAATATTTCTTGGATTTGCTTGTAATTCATCTACTAAAAAGATTGTACAGAAACAAGTTATTTTATTTAATTTGCTGTAAAAATTGAAATGGCATCCATACCAAAAGTTACATTTGATTCGGCTTATTAAAACGCATATACTACTCATACACGATCTGAAATAACGTTCAGGTAATTGCTGCATCATTTGATGTAGAGGAAAGTCCATGCTCGCACGGTGCTGAGATGCCCGTAGTGTTCGTGCCTAGTGAAAAAATAAGCTAGGGCAGCTCGGCTTATAGCTTAGCTGACGGCGGGAAAAACCACCTAAGTCTTCGGATATGGTCGAGTATCCCTGAAAGTGCCACAGTGACGAAGCTTTGCTGGAAACAGCAAAGGTGGAACGCGGTAAACCCCACGAGCGAGAAACCCAAACAATGGTAGGGGAACTGTCTCTAAGGAATTCAACGGAGAGACGGACGGTTACATGCGTAATCGTAGATAGATGATTACCGCCTGAGTACGAGAGTAAAATCGTTTGCAGTACAAAGGTACAAAACATGGCTTATCGAACGTTGTTGAAACAGAGACTGACTATAAATATGTAACCAAAACAAACCAATGGGGTTTGTTTTTTTGTTTGTTATTTTTCAAATCATAGCCGACTCATTGACAGAGTGCTTGAATTTTTTTAACCATAGTATGAGGATTCAAGGTATATGGAAATACATATTGCCTAAATTGCGGTATAGTTTACTTGTACTTACTAAACATGGGGAAAGGGAGAATATTCATGATTAAGAAAATGGAGCATACAGCAATTATTGTTAGAAATATGGATGAGACGATTCACTACTACGGGGATATGTTTGGCTTTAAAGTTCGCCTTCAAGGATCTACCCAAAAAAGAGAGATGGCTTTTTTGTATCTTGAAGAACAGCCGGGTATCGAAATTGAGCTCATTCGAGATATTGATCCGATAGGCGAGTATAACAAAAGCGGGATTGTTAACCACCTTGCCTTTACGGTAGAGGATATAAATAAGGCGATTCAACATTATAAGAGCAAAGGAATTGAATTTTTATCATCTGAGCCTCAGCCAACGCTTGAAGGCGGCCGTATGATTTTATTTCACGGACCTAATGATGAACTGCTGCAGTTAGTAGAACGAGTTAAACTTTAAAAAGTTTACTTTAAGAGGTACATACAAGAAAAAATGCGTTTTACATTCTCAAAAAAGACCTTTCTTTGATTGTGATAGAAAGGTCTTTTTGATGTGAATTTACTATGATATCTCAGTTAGCTTTTTAATAACTTTCCTTACGTTTCAGGACAAATTCTTCTTTCTGCTAAAAAATGATAATTATAAAATTTTATAAGTGCCGTATACAGCAATCGTCAAGATGAACTAAA
The DNA here is from genome assembly GCF_029522095.1 of Priestia sp. Y58. Lineage (NCBI taxonomy): Bacteria > Bacillati > Bacillota > Bacilli > Caryophanales > Bacillaceae > Priestia > Priestia sp. Y58. Next base: position 555,014 of record NZ_JAKWFL010000002.1, on the reverse strand, counting down.
AACATCCTCTAGTATGTTTCCATTTTTTATAGTAGCATCCTCTAATTATAATGTATAATTCATTATAATTACATTTTTTATGTATCTGTGTAATGAATAAAGTACCTTGATAAGGAGATGGTACGAAGTGGAGTGGCAGCAGTTTAAATATTTTCAAACACTAGCACGCACGCAGCATATGACGCGCGCAGCAGAAGAGCTGTTAATTACGCAGCCTGCGCTCAGTCGTTCAATTGCTCGCTTCGAAGAGGAAGTAGGAGCACCGCTATTTGACCGGCAAGGACGATCCATTCGATTGAATCAATACGGTAAACTTTTTTTGAAGCGTGTAGGTAATATGATGAAAGAATTTGATAAAGGCCAAGAGGAAATTCAAGCGCTGCTAGATCCTGAGAAAGGGCAGGTGTCACTTGGATTTTTACATACGCTCAGCACAGATTTAATTCCAGATTTAATCGCTTCGTTTCGCAGTTTATATCCTAAGGTGAATTTTCAGCTGAGGCAAAGTCCTTCTCACGTTCTTCTTGAGCAGCTGGAGCTCGGTGAACTGGATCTTTGTTTGATTGCGCCTATGGAAGAGAAATCGTTCATTAAGTGGCATCATCTTTGGAGTGAAGAGCTGTTTGTGATCGTACCGAAAAATCACCGGTATGCTGATCGCGAAAGTATTGCACTAGAAGAAATTGCTGAGGAATCCTTTATTCATTTAAAAGAAGGTTTTTCTCTTCGTCTTACGTTTGAGCAGTTATTTGAAGAGACAGGGGAAAAGCCTCACATTATGTTTGAAGGAGAGGAAGCTGACACCGTAGCAGGACTTGTAGGAGCCGGCTTAGGAATTTCTATCCTTCCAGATTTACACGGAATCGATCAAAGTAAAATAGTGAAAATCCCATTAGCTAAAGCCAACTGTCACCGAGTAATTGGACTAGCATGGATTGAAGGAAGATACCTATCGCCGGCTGTTAAACAGTTTAGAAACTTTGTTTTACATAAATTCCATGACCAGGAATAAAGGTATTTTCTAGCTCAGGCTCGTTTACAAACTTAGTCCTTTTTTCGTTGGAATAATCGTTTTAAAATTGATCTCTTTTTACCTACTACGCTGCTTTCTTTTGAAGCTTCTACTAATTCTGAAATGGCCTGCTGTTCACGCAGGCTTTTACGCAAAGATTGAATAAGCTGCTTATCTTTTTCCTGAAGAATTTGTTTTGTATCAGGCTCTTGTTGGGGTGAAGGCTGTACCGGCTGTTCGGGAGGTGTCGGCTGCTGGTCGTCGGCCTCGGGCTGGTCGGCTGCTTCTGCTGTGTTCTCTGTGTCCTCTTTGTCTTCGGCTTCTTCTAGAGACACGGCAGCTTGATCCTCGCTTGTAGTCAAAGAGAATTCTTTTTGCAGCGCTTCATTGATTTCTTCTGCTTGACAGCCCTCATCATAAAGCTGCTTAATTTTCAGTAAAACGGTCGCAGCTGCAGCTTCATATTGTTTTGGTCGATGATCCTCTTTTTGAATAAAGAAATATTGGAATTTATCTATATATCTTCTAATCGTTGAAGTAGGAATACTCGTTTCTTCAGATAACTCTTTTACACTAAGCCATTTTGTCATTTTCTCACCACTTTTTAAATGATTACTTATTCGTCAGCATCAATTTGAATTTGTACTAGTATCTTTACTGTATATCTTATCATGTAACGCTTCTACGTACCTTGCTGTGTTGGTTTCTGTAACGTTTTTATAATCACAGTGTCATAAATGAGGTATAAGCTGCCACTCGCACAAAGATTTGTTAGTTGAAGAATAGGAAATAATCAGTAAGCATTTGTTTGGAGTATGTTGAACAATGATGAGCGTACTTCTTATTATTATCTTATAATGTTGCTGAAGAAAAATCGAGTGATTACTTCACTGTTTATTTAATATGGTAATGTTGTACTAAAGAAGAAACGAAAGGAGGAGCGACTTGAGTTTTACAGAACGAGCAGTAGCACTTATTAAACAAATACCATCCGGGAAAGTAATGACATACGGACAAATCGCCCGCCTGGCTGGGAGTCCGCGAGGTGCAAGGCAAGTTGTGCGAGTGTTGCACTCGATGAGTAGAAAACATAAACTGCCTTGGCACCGGGTCATTAATTCCAAAGGAGAAATTGGATTTAAAGACGAAGAAATGTACGTTGTTCAAAAACATTCACTTGAAGCGGAAGGAATACTCGTTTCTTCGGATGGAAAGCTTGATCTTAAAGTCTATCTCTATGAACCTGACGTGTATAAATAATAAAAGAAATTGAGACATAGCGAAATTAATTCCAGCTAAAGATGAACAAACGAGATAGAGGAACTGAACCGCTTGTGACACCGCCATTAATTTCCGTGCAAGACTTCGCTTTCCACGGGCGGGCGGTGAGCCTCCTCGTCGCGTGTGCTCCTGCGGGGTCTCGCCATTCCCGCTTTTCCCGCAGGAGTCTTCGTCTTGCCCTCCAATCAATAGCTAGAAGCACCTGATTAGACCTACGTTCACTATCACAATAAAAAAATCCAAATGAGTTTAATTCTCCATCAAGAATCAAACTCGTTCGGAACTTTCTTCAACTAACATACTTTTGTTATTTATGTTTTTCAAAAGCGAGCTTTAATCCAAAACCGATTAAAACGACGCCTGTTGCTTTATCCATAAAGCGCTGAACGCTAGGTGTTGTGAGCCATTTTCGTAAGTAGTTAATAAAAGAGACAAATACGAAAAACCACGTGATAGCAAGGATCGTATACGTTATTCCCATCAGAAGTAATTGAAGAGTTACGTTTTGATCATTTTGAACAAATTGAGGTAAAAAAGTTAAGAAAAATACCGCTACTTTTGGGTTAAGAACGTTTGAGACAAGGCCTTGACGAAAAGCGGATGTTTCTTTTGACTGCTCCTCTTTTTCAGAAGAAGGTATATTGCTTTTTTTAGAAAGGAAGGCAGAGATTCCTAAGTACATTAAGTAAAAGGCTCCTGCGTATTTTACGATTTCAAATGCCAGAGCTGACTGAAGGAGAAGAGCCGATAAGCCAAACGCGGCGGCGAGTGTATGAACTAAAGAGCCGCTCGCTAAGCCTAATGCCATTTTATAGCCGCCCGTTTGTCCATCTGCCATCGTTCGTTTGGTAATAAGAGCAGTATCAATACCAGGACTCATAATAACAAATAATGTGAGAATCAAAAAAGTGAAGATGTCGTTCATTTTTTTCTTCCTCCTTACTGTGATAGTATTAAACTGTATTTTATTTATTAAATCTAATTTAACATAAGTAACGCCGTTTATTAAGTTTAATTTAATAAAATTAAATATAATTAAACATCTTTTACGGAGGAATCATCATGGAAAACATAGATATTGGAAAAAAAGTAGAGAAATTTCGAAAAGCAAAGGGGCTAAGCAGTCGAGAATTAGCCAAATTAGCGGAGATTACGCCGTCTATGTTAAGTCAAATTGAACGGGGATTAGCTAATCCGTCCATTTCAACGCTTAAAATTTTAGCTAAATGCCTCGATGTTCCCACTTTCAGCTTTTTACTTGAAGAAATAAACACCTCTCATTTAGTCGTACGGTCGAACGAGCGTAAAACGATGAAAGTAAAAGAGTTAACGTATTCGCTAGTATCGCCAGACTTTACGGGAAATCTAGCTACGGCGATCATGGAAGTACCGCCGATGAAGTCTTCATCAGAATCTCCTTTAGCGCATAAAGGGGAGGAAGTGGCATATGTCTTAGAAGGAAAAATTAAGGTGTCTTTAGAAGAGGAAGTATACGTGCTAGAAAAAGGAGACAGCGTCAAAATCCCTTCGCATCTGAAGCACAAATGGGATAATCCGTTTGAGGAGAAAGCGGTGATTTTATTCTCAGTCACACCGCCTGTTTTTTAAAATACTTACGATTTTTATACTGCGCATCTTCAGTGTGAGACACTTTTATTATACAAATGTGATAAAGCTATCATGTTTGTAAGGATAAACAATTGATAAAATAGCATTGTTGGTAATCTCTACCTAAGAGAATACATACTAAATACTTTTTGGAAAGGTGTTGAAGGGTAATGAAGACATGGAAAGAGATGTTTCGTACTTCAAAGCTTAAAAAAATGATGCCTGTACTCGCTCTGTCGTGCGCGGCGGCTGTAAGCTTTTCAAGCAGCGAGGTACATGCTGAAACGGTAAAATGTCAAAGACAAGAAACAAAGAGTGATCAAGAGTTTGCTAAGCTTGAAGACAAATATGATGCGAATCTTGGCGTTTTTGCATTAGATACCGGTACCAATAAAACGGTAACGTATCATTCGGATGAGCGTTTTGCTTATGCGTCTACTCATAAAGCGCTTGCTGTCGGTGCACTTTTACAGCAGAAGTCAATCGAAGATCTCAACGAGCGAATCTTTTATACGCGTGATGACCTTGTGAACTATAACCCAATTACAGAAAAACATGTTGATACAGGTATGACTCTTCGAGGACTCGCGGATGCATCGCTTCGCTACAGCGACAATACGGCAGGGAACTTAATTCTGCAGCAGCTGGGCGGACCGGACGGATTTAAAGAAGCATTAGAAAACATAGGAGACGATGTGACGCTGCCTGAGCGCTTTGAACCGGATTTAAATGAAGTGAATCCAGGAGAAACCCACGATACAAGTACACCAAGAGCGCTCGCTGCAAGTCTTCAAACGTATGTACTTGGAGGGGCACTTCCTGAAGACAAGCGTGCACTTCTAACGGATTGGATGAAACGAAATACAACAGGGGATGCGTTAATACGAGCGGGCGTGCCGAAAAGCTGGGAAGTAGCCGATAAGACAGGCGCAGGCTCATACGCGACGCGAAATGATATTGCCATCCTTTGGCCGCCGAAAGGAGATCCAATTGTTCTTGCGATCCTTTCCAATCGCACGGAAAAAGATGCGGAGTATAATGATAAACTGATTGCAGAAGCGGCTAAACAAGCGGTGAAGGCTTTAAGAGTGGCTCATAAATAGAAAAATGGATAATAGAATAGTAGTATGAATGTGAAAAAAAAATACTAGCTGACTCATCCAAGCGCTTATTGTAAGCGCTTGGATTTTTTATTATCATCAACTCCTGTATGTTGCGAGCTGAGCTCAAAAATTAGTCAAATCGCACAAAATAATATCAGAAAATTCACATAAATAATAATGAACTTGCGTTAAAATTCGTATACACTATGTACATGTTAAGTTAACTTACATCTAATGTTAGAAGTGAGAGTGGAAACATCATAAAAAGGAGTTGAGTGTATAGTGTCTACAAATGCAACAAGTTCCGTTATAGAAGAGGTGCATTCTTATCAAGATAGAAGTCTTGATCCGTCACTAAAGCCAAAAGCGGAAAGTGATCGAAAGCTAACTCCGTTGTCCTATATGTTTATGTGGATTGGAGACGGCGTTAATTTAGGGAATATGACGCTTGGGGCTAGCTTGGTAATTGCAGGTACTGCGGTATTAAATCTTTTTCAAACGTTTGTGGCAGCGATTATTGCCATTGGTATTATTTCTACTTTTTTTGTCTTGAACGATCGAATCGGCTATAAGACGGGCATACCGTATGTGATGCAGCTTCGAATGTCTTTTGGAATAAAAGGATCCGTTATATCTTCTCTTTTACGAGGTATTCCAGCTATCATTTGGTATGGTTTCCAAAGCTGGACAGGCGGTACCGCTTTAAACGAAATTGGCAAAATTTTGAGCAAAGGGTCTTTTGATAATCTTGTTCTTTGTTTTATTATCATTCAGCTGCTGCAAATTGTGCTTTCCCTGTACAGCTTCCACGCGGTCAAATGGGTAGAGATGCTTGCTTCAATCATCATATTGCTTGGCCTTGTTTACGTATTTGGTGTTCTTTTAACTTCTCATAGTGAGGTAGTAGGGGAGAAGTGGGTACATACAAAAGGTTCATGGGGACTTCCGTTCTTTTCTTTCATTATGATGTTTATGGGAAATTATGCGGCAATTTTTCTAAGCGCAGCCGATTACTCTAGAGAACTGAAGCCAGGAATCAGTGACACAAAGCGTGGGTTCTTATACTTTACACCGATTCTAGTAGCCTACGGATTCGTTCTTACAATCGGAGCAATGCTTGCTTCTGCTACGGGCATATCCAATCCTGTCAAAGCGTTTGCGGTTGTAGTGGATAATTCCTATATTACCGTCGCTGTATCAGCTTTTATTGTGATTGGTGTTATTGCCGTAAACATGGTGGCAAATATTATTCCGCCTACGTATGTGATTACGCTGCTGACAAAAGCAAATTATAAAGTGGCGGTGACCATTACTGGACTGCTTGCTTTCTGTTCATTCCCTTGGGTGCTTGTTCAAGATTCGTCAGCTGCAGGACTTGGGCTGTTCATTTTAATTTACTCTGCTTTTTTAGGTCCAATTGTTTCTATTTTACTAGTGGATTACTATATTTTAAGGAAACAAAGAGTAAACGTAGAAGAATTGTATCAAGAAAAAGGACCGTTTTCCGGCTACAATCCGTGCGCTATGCTTGCGATGCTCATCGGTGCAGGGGCTGCGTTTATCGAAGTTGATTTAGGCTGGATTATAGGGGTGGTAGTCGCAGGAATCTCTTATATTCTTTTGACGAAATTTGCTTTCAAACGTTCAAAATTTAAAAAAGGAACCATTTTTGAATCCTAACATTCCATCGACAAAAGCCTTTGCTTTCCGCAAAGGCTTTTATAGCGTCAGATTAAATCTCTTTGTCTAGTTTCCTAAAAAGTGGGTAAAGTAAAGAAGAGAAAAAAGTTACCTCTATTATGAGTTGCTTTTAATAGGAGCGCATCTAATGTATCGCATCAATCATAGCTTAAAGGAGAGGGCAGAGTATGTATGAATTTAGAGTGTATACTCTTCGAGATGGAAGCGAAAAGGTAATCAAAACGCTGAAACATGAATCGTTTGCGGATGAAATTCAACGAGCGGGAATTAAGCAAACGGAAATTGCGCAAACACAGCTAGTAGATAAACCGAGATAACGTTTTTGCATTTATTTTTACACGTTTTAAAAAAGCCGGGTTCCTGTGTCTTCACGCAGCAACCCGGCTTTTCTGATTTCTTATAGTTCTTCACCGTTTGTTTTAATCACATGTTTATACCAGTTAAAGGAATCTTTTTTGTAGCGTTTCATCGATCCGTTTCCTTCGTTGTCACGGTCCACATAAATCATGCCGTATCGTTTTTTCATTTCGCCTGTTGTAAAGGAAACAATATCAATAATTCCCCACGGCGTATAGCCCATTAAATCCACACCATCGTACGTCACGGCTTGTTCTAACGCTTCGATGTGCGATTTTAAATATTCAATTCGCGATGCGTCATGAATGGATCCGTCTTCTTCAACCGTATCAATGGCGCCAAATCCGTTTTCTACGATGAAGAGCGGAATTTGATAGCGGTCGTAGAAGCGGTTTAACGTATAGCGCAAGCCCGTTGGATCAATCGACCAGCCCCAATCGCTTGATTTGATATAAGGGTTTGCTACGCCGTTTGGCAATCCGCCGTTTACGATATCGCCCGTATTGTCAGCTTCAACGTCGCTTTTAACCGTTGTGGACATGTAATAGCTGAAGCCTAAATAATCAACTTTTCCGTTTCGTAAAATTTCTTCGTCGCCTTCTTTAAAGGGAATATGATAGCCTTCTCGTTCGAATTCTTTTAACGCATAGCTTGGGTAGTAGCCGCGAACTTGAACGTCAGGGAAGAAGTAGCGCTGTCTCATTGTTTCTTCTGCTAACATCACATCTTCAGGGTTTGAAGAATACGGATAAATTGGCACGTGTGACACCATCGCTCCGATTTGGAAATTCGGATTAATTTCTTTTCCTTTTGATACGGCAAGAGCGCTTGCCAGCAGTTCGTGATGTCCCGCTTGATACATCACTTCTTTTGCGTTTTCACCAGGCTTTACAGAAACGCCTGAGTTCGTCCATAAGAATAGCGGGTTGTTTACGTCCATTTTGTTGTTAATTTCATTGAACGTCATCCAGTATGTGACTTTATCTTTATAGCGGTCGAAGCAAACTTCAGCGAACTTCACAAAGCAGTCAACCGTTTTTCGACTTCTAAATCCGCCGTATTCTCGAGCTAAATGCAGGGGCATTTCAAAGTGAGACAGTGTAATAACCGGTTCAATTCCGTGCTTTAACAGTTCATCAAATACATCGTCGTAGAATTTTAGTCCTTCTTCGTTTGGCTCAGCTTCATCGCCTTTAGGGAAAATACGGCTCCAGCCAATCGATGTACGCAAACATTTTAAGCCCATTTCTGCAAACAGCGCGATATCTTCTTTGTAGCGGTGGTAAAAATCAATTGCTTCGTGATTCGGATAGAATTTATCTTCTTCCACTGTTTCAGTAATTTGTCGCGCTACACCGTGCGCACCTGCAGTCATAACGTCTACTACGCTCGGTCCTTTTCCACCTTGGTTCCATCCACCTTCAAATTGATGAGCTGCTAATGCGCCGCCCCATAAAAAATTCTTTGGCATCTTTGTCATTGTTAGTTCCTCCTTATTTCACCACGGTAAATAATGTTTGATTCAGTCCGCTATTTTCAACATCTTCAACAATTACTTCTCGATAAGCGTTTGAATTTGTGATAATAACCGGCGTAATCGTTTGTAATCCCTGTGTTTCAATAAATTCTTTATCAAATTCAATGAGTAAATCGCCTTTTTTAAACTTTACACCGTCTTCTACATGCAGCGTAAACGGCTTGCCGTCTAATGTAACGGTATCTAATCCAATATGAACAAGCAGCTCAACGCCGTATTCTGATCGAAGGCCGATGGCGTGCTTTGTTGGGGCTACCATGACAACCGTTCCATCAAAAGGTGCATAAAGCTTATTATCCGAAGGATCAATCGCTAATCCTTCTCCCATCGCACCTGAGCTGAATACTTCATCGGGTACGCTAGAAAGAGGGATGACTTTCCCGCTAAACGGTGCGCTGATCGTTTCTTCATTTTCGTTCGGGTTGCTGACGGCTACTTCGTTTAAAGGAGCAGCAGCAGATTCTTTTGCTGCATCTTCTCCGTAGCCAAATACTTGAATAAGCAGAACGGGAAGAATGATTGCAATGGCACATCCAATTAAAATTCCCCAGATTGACATCGGGTAATCTTGGCTGATCCCGTTTACAATGGTCAGAGGTCCGGGAAGTCCTGCGTAAGCAAAGTAATAAGGGTGAAAGAAACTTGCTACAACGGCACCAATAGCACCTGAAACGCATCCAAAGATAAACGGCTTTTTAAAACGTAAGTTTACGCCGTAGATAGCTGGCTCTGTAATACCAAATAATCCTGTTATCCCGGCTGATACGCTGACTTTGCGTGCTTCTTGGCTTTTTGCTTTTAAAATAACCCCAAGTACCGCTCCAACTTGAGCTACCACGGCAATTGTCTGATACGCTTGAAACGAATCTCTGCCGTTTAAGTCAAAGTTAGCAAGTACCATCGGCGTAATTCCCCAGTGTACCCCGAAGATAACAACAATTTGCCAGAACCCGCCAATGATTGCTCCGGCCAAAGCAGGTACGTTTTCAGCTAAAAAGTTATAGCCATGAGCGATTCCATTAGCCCCCATCGTAGTAACAGGACCAATAAGTAAAATTGTTACTGGAACCATAATTACCATACATAAAAATGGGACAAACAGCGGTCTAACGACTTCATGAATGCTCTTATTCAGGAACCTTTCAAGGTAAGACAAAATCCATACTAAAAATAAAGGCGGTAAAACAGAAGAAGTATAGACCGTTTCGGATAAGGGAAGACCTAAAAACGTAATGCTGCTTCCGTCTGAAATTTTCGCCGCCATTTCTGCCCATGTTGGACTAACTAATGCTGCACAGCAAGCCACTGCGATGTAGGTATTGGTTTTAAAATGCTTAGATGCTGTGATAGCGATAAATATAGGTAAAAAAACAAACGGTGCCCACGAAATGAAGCTTAATACTTGATATGTGCCCGTTTTTGCAAAGCTATCCGAAAACAAATTAATAAGTATTAACGAACCCTGTAAAATTCCTGCTGCTGCCAAGATGTATACAAACGGCGCAAACACAGCAGACATCGTAGCAATCACGCGATTTAAGATTGTCCCTTTGTTTTCAGTTTGCTCCTCTGTGGTATCCAAGTTTACTAAACTAGCAAACTCTTCATAAACGTCTCCCACGTGCTGTCCAATAACGACTTGAAACTGCCCGCTGTTTTCAACAACCGTAATGACACCAGCCATAGAAGACACCTTACGTTTGGCTTCTGGCTTCGAGCGCTTTAACACAATTCGCAGCCTCGTAGCACAGCGTGTAGCGCTTACGATATTTTCTTCGCCGCCTACCGCATCTAAAATGTCTGCTGCAAGCTTGTGATAATCTCTAATTTTCCCTCCCATATGTTCAACCCCCTTGTTGAGTATACGCTTTCAGTATAATTGTATCGATACAATTTATCAATACCTAAATAAAATAATAGTCAATAAACAATTTAAGTTTATGGCATGGAGTTAGATTATGGTATAATCGTGTTATTCTTGAGACAAATTCAGTAAAGAGGTATAGCTATGATCAAATACCAACAAATTGCAATTGAAATTGAAACCTATATTGAAGAACACAAGCTTCAGCAAGGAGAAAAGCTGCCTGTATTAGAAACGCTGATGGCACAGTTTAAGGCGAGCAAAAGTACCGTAACAAAGGCCTTAGATCTATTAGAGAAAAAAGGCGTTGTTTTTCAAGTGAGAGGAAGCGGCATTTTTGTCCGTCGCCATAAGCGAACAGGCTATATTGGCTTGCTTTCCAATCAAGGATTTACGAGTGAACTTGAAGATTTTCAGTTAACGTCGGAAGTGATTGAGTTAGATGTACGAAAGCCGACGCAAGAAGCCGCGTTAAATTTAAACATAGAAGAAAATAGTGACGTCTATTATGTAAAAAGAGTACGGTATATTAACGGCCAGACGCTTTGTCTAGAAGAATCGTTTTATAATAAATCCATCGTTACATACTTAAATAACGAAATTGTTTCTCAGTCTATTTTTCATTACATCAAAGAAGGACTTGGCTTGAAAATCGGGTTTTCTGATCTATATCTTCACGTCGGCAAGCTGAACGAAGAAGAAGCAAAGTACTTAGGATTAAAAGAAGGCGATCCTAAATTATTTATTGAAACGCTCTTTCACTTAGCGAACGGCCAGCCGTTTGACTTTTCAAAAGTGACATATAACTACGAACAGTCTCAGTTCTTTTTACAAGCAACGAGTCATGTTTTATAAAAAAGTGCCCGTCTCTCAATTAGCAAGGAACGAGAGGCAGGCACTTTTTTCTTGATTTTTCTGATAAAAATGTAAAAAAGATAAACATTGTAATAAATAGGAAATTAATATACGATAAAATGGTTACAGGGTTTATCGAGATAGGGGAAAGAGGTGCTAAGTTGAAAAAGATGCTGAGTTATCTTTTTCCAATGCTTTTTATGTTTGGCCTGCTTTCTATGAATTTATTTCAGCCGACTAAAGGGGATTTTATCGCTGTAGGTGTAATATCTATTGTTACAGGTGCCGTGATTGGTTTTGTAGGTAACATAGGTTGTGCAATAGTAAAGTTAGTTAAAAATAAAGTGGAGTAAACTTATTCGGGGCGGTGGAGTGTTTTGAGTGAAAGTATCATTATTCAGCCATATGCTAGCAGGTATCAACAGCAAGTAGTGGATTTAATTCTTCATATTCAGCAGCAAGAATACCACATTCCGATAACGGAAAAAGATCAGCCTGATTTGTTTGAAATCGAAGGCTTTTATCAACAGGGAAACGGAAACTTCTGGGTTGCTGTTTGCAACCAAAGAGTAGTAGGAAGCGTAGCTTTAATAGACATCGGCAGCCGTCAAGTAGCACTGCGGAAAATGTTTGTAGCAAAGTCATATAGAGGAGCAAGTTTCAAAACAGCTCACCGTCTATTGCATACAGCCATCGCATGGGCAAAAGAGAAAGAAGTGGAAAGAATATACTTAGGAACGACATTACAATATAGGGCTGCGCATCGCTTTTATGAGAAAAATGGGTTTCAACATATAGAGAAAGAAAAGCTGCCTGAGAATTTCCCGGTGATGAACGTAGATAAAAAGTTTTATACATATAAGGTATAAAGTGAGCCGCTAGGTCAAGGAATCTAGCGGCTTTTACTTTGGCAAGGTCTCTTGATAATGAACTCTTTTTTTAAGTAGCAAATTGTCTAGCTGAGCAATTAAAATCCCCGCAACCACAATAACAGAACCAATCAGTTCTTTAAGCGTAAACAGCTCATGCAAAAAAAGAACGGCAAACAGCGCAGCAAAAATAGGCTCTGTTGCAAAAATAAGTCCTGTGTGAGTAGGAGTTGTGTAGCGCTGCGCAATGGCTTGACAAATGAATCCGATCGCGCTGCAAAGAACGCCAAGACCTAAAATCGCAATCCATGATGATAAAGTAGTGGGAATGCTCGGGTCTTCAAATAAAAAGCTGCAAAGCAGTGCAAACAATCCAGCAAACCCTAGCTGTAAAATGCCGAGAGCAATTGGATTTTCATTTTTGGTAAACGTGCCGGTCAACGTAATATGAATGGCATAACACAGTGCAGTTCCAATGCAAAGTACATCACCCGTATTCATATGAAAGGAGTGCTTTAAAGTTAAAACACCTATACCGGTTAGGGTAGTGATAATACCGAGCCCAATCGGCCAAGAAGGAAGCTTCTTCACTAACACGCAGTTGAGCAACGGAACAAAAATGACCGTTAAACTGACAAGAAAGCCGGCATTTGAAGCAGACGTCATGCTGACGCCAAACGTGACAAATGCAAAAACAGAAAACAGTAAAAAGCCTAAAATAGCGGATGATAAAATCGTTTTTCGCGTGATTTGCCGTAAAGGCTTATAGAAAAACAGCCCGGCAATGAAAAAAGCAATCAAACATCTAAGCGCAATAATGGTAAATGATCCGAGCGAACTCAGCCCCATTTTCATAAACACGTACGACATGCCCCAAAATACGTTTACCCCAATCATCATCATATTTGCTCGTGTGCGGTAACTCACGTTCAACCCTCCATTTTTTATCATGTACCCACAGTATACAAAGGAATTTGACATTAATAAAATGAATCTTTATAATGATGAACGTGAATTAAATTCATGTTGGAGTGGGAGAAAATGAGCTTAGTAAAATACGAAATTTTAAACAAAGTAGCCGAATTGCAAAGCTTTACAAAAGCGGCAGATGCGCTGGCGCTCACGCAGTCAGCGGTTAGTCATGCCATTACAAATCTCGAATCGGAATTTGGCTTCTCGCTTGTAAATCGAAATAGGGGGGGTATTACTTTAACGACAGAAGGGGAAACGATGCTTCTTGCCATTCGCAAGGTACTGCAAGAAAATGAAAAAGTTCATCAAGAAGCAGCCAGTCTATTGGGTCTTGCAAAAGGAACCATTAAAATCGGTATTTTTAAAAGCGTGTCGACTAAATGGCTTCCTGAAATTATTCAGCTAATGGAAAAAAGCTATCCGGCCATTCAAATTCAGCTCAAAGAAGGCGACTACCTTGAAATTGAACAGTGGCTGCTGAGCGGAGAAATAGACTGCGGCTTTATTAACATTACGCATTCAAGTCAATTTCATATTATTTCTTTAAAAAAAGATCGACTGCTGTGTGTCGTATCAAATCAAAGTGCTCTATATCATCAGAAAACCGTTTCTTTTAAAGATTTAGAGAAAGAACCGTTTATTATGCCGACATACGGCGGTTATCATGATATTAAGCAACTGTTTGAAGAACATGGCATTCAGCCTGAAATTCGCTTTGAGTTAATGGATGAAAGTGCTATTTTATCGATGGTTACACATCACTTAGGAATTAGTATTTTACCTGAAATGCTTTTGGATTCGATCCCGCAAGAGCTGCGTGCGATTCCGTTTCAAGTGGACAGCTACCGTTCAATTGGTTTAGCTACTCGTTATCATCTTTCACCTGCAGCCAAAAAGTTTGCTGAAACAACGCAAGCGTGGCTGCAAAATTCGGACAAGTAAAAAGCTATTTATAAAGCCAAAAACGGATATTTCATAAGACTCTTAGGAACTAAGCGCATCTTTGTGCTATAATAAAGCTATACAATTACCTATTAGTCATCATTGATGACTAATTTTTTTTGGAGGATAATATGGAAGATTTATTACAATTAAAGAACAAGAACATTGTGATCATGGGAGTTGCCAACGACAGAAGTATTGCTTGGGGTGTTGCAAAAGCCCTTCACCAAGTAGGAGCAAACTTAATTTTTACATACCGTAAAGAACGTTCACTAGGAAAATTGAACAAGCTGCTAGAAAAAAATGAAATTCAAGCAACATTAATTGCAGAATGTGACGTAAACAGCGACGAAAGCATTGAAGCAGCTTTCAAAAAAATCGGAGAAGAAGCAGGCACAGTTCACGGAGTAATTCACTCTGTTGCGTTTGCTCACTCAGAAGATTTAAACGGCGAGTTCATTAATACATCAAGAAGCGGATATGCATTTGCTCAAGACACAAGCGCTTATTCATTTATCGCGGTAGCAAAAGCAGCAAAACCTCTTATGACAGAAGGCGGTTCTCTTGTAGCGATGAGCTATCTTGGTGCAGAGCGCGCAGTTGAAGGCTATAACGTAATGGGCGTAGCGAAAGCAGCACTTGAGTCTTCAGTAAAATACTTAGCATTAGACTTAGGGAAAGACAATATCCGCGTAAATGCGATTTCAGCAGGCCCAATTCGTACGCTTGCAGCGAAAGGTATTTCTGACTTTAACCAAATTCTTCACAAAGTTGAAGAAAAAGCACCTCTTAAGCGTAACGTAACGCAAGCAGAAGTTGGCGACATGACGGTTGTATTACTAAGCCATCTTTCACGCGGCGTAACAGGAGAAATCGTACACGTAGACGCTGGTTATAATATTGTAGGTTAATCCCAAAACACCTTCTCATTCGAGAAGGTGTTTTTTTAGCTTTTTTCACGGGAAGACAAATGCATCCCAAAACACATAGACCTCTTAAAGAAATATTATTAGCAATAAGGTGAATCATAAGAAATATTCATTCTATACTTCTAGATAAATGTGTGCTTCCACTTATAAAACAAGAGCTCATGTCTATAAGTAAAGACAAGAAATATGTAATTTAATTCATAATTAATCAAACGTCTATATTTTAAAATAGATAAGCTCTAAATTCTAAAAAGAACATATGATGTGGCAAAGGAAAAGGAGTTGACGAAATATGCATCAAGGACAGCAACATTATATTCCATGGGAACAATGGCATCATCAGCATCCTCAAGGCACGTGGAATCAGTGGCATCAGCAACATCCTCATGTACCTTGGGAGCAGTGGCATAAACAGTATCCGCACGGCACGTGGAATCAATGGCATCAACAACATCCATACACACCTTGGAATCAGTGGCATCAGCAGTATCCGCACGGTACATGGAATCAGTGGCATCAGCAAAATCCATATGTGCCATGGAATCAGTGGCACCAGCAGCATCCACACAGTTCGTGGAATCAATGGCATAATATTTATCATCAAAGCTAATCAGCTTTTTACCACAAAAGGTCCGGTTCTCCTTGGGAACTGGACCTTTTGTGTGTAGACGTGAATGATGCAGTAAGCTTATTTTCTAGTAATTTATATGAGCCCAGGTGATGGATGAAAACGGAAAAGTATGTTTGATCTATAGGGTAGGGGGTACACACAATAAAGCAGGTTAAAGAAAACATTCATGATTCCTAAGCTGTATAAAGTGGATTGGTTCATATGAAAGGATCCATGTAAATCAGCAAAATTAAATATAATTTTATCGCTTGACAATATACCTATAGGGGTATATTATAAAGCATGTAAACAACATCAATTCAATAGCAAGGCGGTGATTGTTATGCTATATATAGCAGTGTTGTTGCTTGCTATTTCATTTATCGCATACAGACGTTATTATCCTGTTAAAAGAATACAGTGCATGCGTGAACTTGAAGCGAAAGAACTTGGGCGAACGGTTGTAGATATTCGTCATTATCATGAAGTTCGCGATTCGATTAGTATAGTTATTCCGTATGCGTATCTCAAACGCTTTTATTCAGAAATTCCACAAGGCAGCGTTCATCTGATTGCCGGAGATAGAGTGGAGTTAAATTTAAGCGTACGGTTCTTACGAAAAAAAGATTTTGAAGTACGCAGCTATGAGTTAGCAGCGTGTAAAAGTAAAGGAAAGAAAGGGGTATTCGATTATGGAGTATAACCAACAAGTGAAAAATCGCCTGCGCCGAATTGAAGGGCAGCTAAAAGGCGTGCTTAGCATGATGGAGCAAGGAAAAGACTGCCGAGACGTCGTGACTCAATTATCTGCTGCAAGAAGTGCCATTGATCGCACAATGGGAGTTATTGTGAGCAGCAATCTTGAACAGTGCGTCAGAGAGAGCCTTCAGCAAGGAGAGCCAACGGAAGGTTTAGTGAAAGAAGCTGTACAGCTTTTAGTGAAAAGTCGTTAATAATTGTCACCTTGTTTAAGGTTGACGAATATCATTATTTAGTATAATATACCCTTACAGGTATATGTATATAAAAGGAGAGAGAAATACTATGAAAATTGATCATGTCTTAGATGCAAAAGGATTAGCTTGTCCAATGCCAATCGTAAAAACAAAAAAAGCAATGGATACTTTAACAACAGGCCAAGTATTAGAAGTGCAAACGACAGATAAAGGTGCTAAAAGTGATCTAACAGCTTGGGCAAAATCAACAGGACACGAGCTTATTGATTTTAAAGAAGAAGGCAGTACATTTATCTTTTACATTCAAAAAGGCTAATTTTTTTTAGAATCAAATATACCCCATAGGGTAAGAGGAGGAACAACATGACTGAACAAAAGAAACGAACAACAATTGTATTATTTAGCGGTGATTATGACAAAGCGATGGCAGCTTATATTATTGCCAACGGAGCGGCCGCTTATGACCATGAAGTGACGATATTCCATACGTTTTGGGGATTGAATGCGCTTCGTAAAGAAGAAATGGTGCCGGTGAAAAAAGGATTTTTAGAAAAGATGTTTGGCAAAATGATGCCGCGCGGTGCGGATAAAATGGGCTTATCTAAAATGAACTTTGCAGGTATGGGACCTAAAATGATTAAAAACGTAATGAAAAAGCATAATGCTCTAACGCTGCCGCAGCTTATCGAAATGGCACAAGAACAAGATGTGAAGCTAGTGGCTTGTACGATGACGATGGATCTTCTAGGGTTACAGGAAAAAGAACTGCTAGATAATATTGAATATGCAGGCGTAGCGGCGTATTTAGCCGACGCAGAAGACGGAAACGTAAACTTATTTATCTAAAAGATAACTCATGAAGCGAGGGTCAATATGATTATCAATGCGCTTGTTATCATCTTTCTGCTGTGGTTTTTATATCAGCGTTTTGCACCAGTAAAAGGTATTCAGCAAATAGCCACAACGGAGTTAAAAGCAAAGTTAAAAAATAAAAATAACCAGTTTATCGACGTGCGAACACCGCATGAATTTCGTACCAAACATATTAAAGGATTTCGAAACATTCCTTTATCAGAACTGCCAGCGCAAACAGGCCAACTTTCAAAAGACAGAGAAGTAGTTGTTATTTGTCAAAGCGGAATGAGAAGTATGAAAGCAAGTAAACTGTTGAAAAAGCAAGGTTTTACATCCATCACCAACGTTAAAGGCGGCATGAATACGTGGAGATAAATCAAGAAGGAGGAGACGTAGCGTGAAGACAATAGCAGCACAAGAAGTAGAACAATTAGTAAAAAAACAAGAACAAATTCACATTTTAGATGTGCGTGAAGTAGAGGAAGTAAAAACAGGTAAAATTCCAAACGCGTTAAATATCCCGCTTCCTTTATTGGAATTCCGTATGCATGAGTTAGACAAAACAAAGAACTACATTGTCGTCTGTCGTTCTGGAGGCAGAAGCGGAATGGCAGCTCGTTTTCTTGAGCAACAAGGCTATAGTGTAACGAATATGACAGGCGGAATGATGGATTGGAAAGGGGAAACGGTCTAATTTTTTTTAGAGGAAAATATACCCCTACTAGTATTTAAACCAAGGAGGAAAAAGAAATGATGCAAGCAAACTTCGTATTAGATGCAAAAGGATTAGCATGTCCAATGCCAATCGTAAGAACAAAGAAGAAAATGAATGAATTAGAAGCAGGTCAAGTACTAGAAATTCAAGCAACGGATAAAGGCTCTACGGCTGACTTACAAGCGTGGGCAAAAAGTACAGGTCATGAGTATTTAGGTACCGAGACAGAAGGTGACGTTCTTCATCACTTTCTTCGTAAAGGCGGCGCCGAAAAAAACATAACGCCAATTCCTGAAATTTCATTAGAAGAATTTGCGAAAAAAGTAGAGAATGATGAACACCTTCATATTTTAGACGTTCGTGAAGTAGAAGAATATGATGAAGCTCATATTCCAGGCGTTGTTCATATTCCGCTTGGTGAAGTAGAAAAACGTTCGAATGAACTAAATAAAGAAGATGAAATTTATATTATTTGCCACTCTGGAAGACGAAGTGAAATGGCAGGGCAAACGATGAAAAAGCAAGGATTTAAAAATTTAATTAACGTAGTTCCTGGTATGCGTGACTGGACGGGTAAAGTAGAATAACCAATGAATCATAATGGATTAAAAAACTTTGATATTTCATATACCTAAGGAGGTATTTTAATATGACAGTAAATGTACTTACTGCAAAAGAAGTTACATCTAAAATTATTAATAAAGAACCGCTATTTATCTTGGACGTTCGTAACGAAAGTGATTTTAGCGATTGGAAGATTGAAGGTCATTACTTCGATCATTTAAATGTTCCATACTTCGATCTTTTAGACGGAGTAGAAGAAATCTTAGAAAAAATCCCTTCTGATAAAGAAGTATTAGTTGTCTGCGCCAAAGAAGGTTCATCCGTGATGGTAGCTGAAATGCTTTCAGAAGCTGGTCTTACAGTATCGTACCTAAAAGGCGGTATGAAAGCATGGAGTGAATATTTAGAGCCTGTTAAAGTCGGTAATTTAAAAGACGGCGGAGAAATTTATCAGTTTGTTCGCATCGGTAAAGGGTGCTTATCTTATATGATCGTATCAAACGGTGAAGCTGCTATTATTGATGCGACGCGTATGGCGGATGTGTATATTAACTTTGCCAAAGAACTTGGAGTCACAATTAAGCATGTGTTTGATACGCACCTTCATGCAGATCACATTTCAGGAGGAAGAGTCATTGCGGAAGCAACAAATGCAGCTTACTGGCTGCCTCCAAAAGATGCAGAAGAAGTGATGTTTGACTACAAGGCGTTAGAAGAAGGCAGTGATGTCGTGATTGGTAACACAATGATTACGATTCATCCTCTTTATTCACCGGGTCATACGATTGGATCAACTTCTTTTATCATAGACGATCAATACTTGCTTTCAGGTGATATTTTGTTCGTCGATTCAATTGGACGTCCTGATTTAGCTGGTATGGCTGAAGACTGGGTAGGCGATCTGCGCGAGACGCTTTATACACGCTATAAAGCATTATCAGATGAGTTAATCGTACTTCCAGCTCATTTTATGATTATTGATGAGCTAAATGACAACGGCAGCGTAGCTGAAAAGTTAGGTACATTATTTGCAAAAAATCACGGCTTAAATATTGAAGACGAAGCAAAGTTCAGACACTTAGTAACAGATAATTTACCGCCGCAGCCAAATGCATATCAAGAAATCCGTGAAACTAATATGGGAAAAGTAAGTCCAGATGAAGAAAAACAGCGTGAAATGGAAATTGGACCAAACCGCTGTGCGATTCGCTAAGTAAAAAATTCAGCTTAAACAAAGGAGAGAGAGAAATGGAATCAAATAAAGTACTAGACGCAAAAGGGCTGGCATGTCCAATGCCGATTGTTAAAACAAAAAAAGCAATGAATGAACTAGAAGCAGGTCAAGTGTTAGAAATTCACGCAACGGATAAAGGGGCGAAAAATGACCTTGCAGCTTGGGCAAAATCTGGCGGTCACGAGCTTCTTCATACAGAAGAAGGCGACGTTCTTAAATTTTGGATTAAAAAAGGGTAAGGAATAATGAATGAAAAGGGTATCTCTTGTAAAAGATACCCTTTCCTTATATGAAACGGAGCGACTATAGATGGATCTTACATTTATCATCACGCTTTTTCTTATTGGATTTATTGGGTCGTTTATTTCCGGTATGGTCGGTATTGGCGGTTCTGTTATTAATTATCCGATGCTGCTATATATTCCTCCATTAGTAGGAGTAGGAGCATTAACAGCTCATCAAGTCTCAGGTGCAGGAGCTATTCAAGTGTTTTTTGCGACAATAGGCGGCGTATGGGCGTATCGAAAAAGCGGATTTTTAAACAAACCATTAATTATATATATGGGCAGCAACATTCTAATTGGGAGTATGCTCGGAAGCTACAGCTCGCATTATATGAGTGAAGAAGGATTAAACGTTGTGTACGGGGTTTTAGCTCTTATTGCGGTTATTATGATGTTTATTCCAAAGAAAAACTTAGATGGAATTAAAAGTGGCGAGCTTCAATTTAACAAAGGGTTAGCTTCTATTTTATCACTGCTTATCGGAGCCGTAGCAGGCATGTTAGGAGCAGGAGGGGCCTTTATTTTAGTTCCTGTCATGCTCGTAGTGCTTAAAATCCCAACTCGGATTACCATCGCAACTTCACTAGCCGTTACCTTTATTTCTTCCATTGGTTCAACGGTTGGAAAGCTGGTGACGCATCAAGTCCTATTTATACCGGCACTTATTTTAGTTGCTGCAAGCCTCATTGCTTCTCCGATCGGTGCAAAAGTTGGTCAGAAAATGAATACAAAAGTGCTTCAGTGGATTCTTGCCGGTTTAATTTTAGCAACGGCAATTAAGATTTGGTGGGGGCTACTATAAAAAAGCTATGGATTCCCATAGCTTTTTTTATATTGTTCCATTACTTTCCACATACGTTTCAAGCGCAGGATGAAATTCTTTTTGATAGTGGTTAGACGGACATACTTTCACAACAGTAGAGCGAAGGGCATTGGATTTTGATGTATTTAACACTTGCTTACATTTTGGGCATCGTTCATTAAACAGTAAATGAAACCATTTCACTTTTCATCACTCCTGTATTAAAACCTTTAAATCTTATCGAGTTAATAAGAATTATAACGAGTTTTATAGGGGAGATCAATGAAAAGGGAAGAAATCTTACAAAATAGTTTACTAAGATAAATATATTTGTATAAAAATTAAGAATTTGTAGAATTTATTGTTTATTTATTTGATTTTTATGTTATCCTTTTTAACATACATTAAACACAAGGCCATAATTATCGTACGACCTTTGATTTGTATTACAGATAGTGAATGAGAAAAATATATTGAAAGGAGAAAGGGAGAGTCAGAGAGGGTGCGAATGTTAGTTGTCTGTTAAAAAGGCATCTTGCACGGTAACTGTCTGATTTCATAAAGGTAATTGTCCACAGTTATTTTTCTGACTATTCGAATAATTAATGTTAAAAGTTTAAAATCTAAAAAAGGAATGATCATCAATGAAAGATAAATTTGCCCAACGAGCTAGTCTTGTAAAATCCTCTGAAACGCGCGAAATTTTAAAAGTCACGGAACGACCAGAAGTGATTTCGTTTGCAGGAGGACTTCCCGCGCCGGAGCTATTTCCCGTTGAAGCAATGAACGAGGCGTGCCGTGCCGTATTAAATGAAGATGGAGCCGCTTCGCTTCAATACAGTACAACTGAAGGCTATATTCCTTTAAGAGAAGCCATCTCTACACGAATGAAGCATATCGGCATCGAGTCCACGGTTTTAAACATTTTAATTACGTCCGGATCTCAGCAGGCAATCGATCTTACCGGAAGACTGTTTCTTAATGACGGAGACGTGGTAATCTGTGAAAGTCCAACGTATCTAGCAGCCATCAACGTTTTCAAATCTTACAATGCAACGTTTGTAGAAGTAGATATGGACGAAGACGGAATGATTATGGAAGAGCTAGAGAAAAAGCTTCAGGAAAATCCGCATGCTAAATTTATTTATACAATCCCAGATTTTCAAAACCCTACAGGGCGCACATTAGCGCGGGAAAGACGTCAGAGAATGATCGAGCTTGCGAACGCCTATGACGTGCTAATTGTGGAAGACAATCCTTACGGAGGCGTTCGATTTGCAGGAGAAACGCTGCCGCCGGTTAAGCATTTTGATACAGAAGGCAGAGTTATTTATATCAGCACATTTTCTAAAATCTTTGCACCTGGTCTTCGAATCGGCTGGGTGTGTGCGGACGAAGCTTTTATTGATAAGTACGTAGCGTTTAAGCAAGTGGCTGACTTACACACGGACAGCTTTGCTCAGCGGGTAACGGCTAAGTATATGGAGCTTTATGATATCGAAGAGCACATTCAAAAAATTAAAGCCGTATACAAAGAGCGATGTACCCAAATGTTATCGTGCATTGAAGAATTTTTCCCGGAGAATTTGTCTTACAGTAAGCCAGAAGGCGGATTGTTTATTTGGGTGGAACTGCCCAAAGGAATCGATTCAGCACATATCTTTTCAGAATGTCTAAAAAATAACGTAGCCTGCGTTCCGGGAACACCATTCTTTCCAAACGGAACAAGAAACAATGCGCTGCGCTTGAATTATTCTAATATGTCTGCTGAACAAATCGTTGAAGGCATGAAGCGCATGGGAGACGTATTGCATCGTGAATTGACAAGGGAAACGACTGTTTTATAAAAGAAATGGAAAAATCAAATAAAGCAATTTTATTGATTCATGAAATATACGGTGTGAACGATCATATGAAGTTTATGAAAGAGAAATTGTCTAAGTTAGAGGCAGATATTATCTGTCCTAACTTATTATCTAAAGACGTTCCTTATCGTTATGCAGAAGAAGACATGGCTTATCAAAACTTTGTTCAAAACATCGGTATTGATGAGGGTTCAAGACAAATTACTAACATGTTAATTCAACTAAAACAGGAATATGAAGAAGTAGGAGTTATAGGCTTCAGTGTAGGAGCCACAATATCGTGGCTATGCAGTGAAAACAATTTGTGTGACTTTGTGATAGGCTGTTACGGATCTCGCATTAGAGACTATATAAATAGACGTCCTGTGTGTCCAACTCTTCTTATTTTTCCTGCTGAAGAGCAAACATTTGATGTAGACTGTTTAATAAACTCATTAGAGCAAAAAAGAGAGCCGCTTTTGAAAATCAAAAAGTTTTATGGATTTCATGGGTTTATGAATCCTTTTTCAAAAACCTTTAATAAAGAATCAGCGGACGAAGCCTTCCAAACCATAAGTGATTTTCTCGAAAAAAACTTAGCTGATAACCAGTATTATAATGAAAGTGATACCTTACAATAAGCAGAAACTGACCCTTTTTCAGTACATATACATGTATTAACATTTTCTTTAGACGTATTGAAAAGGGGCGAGGTTATGCTAAAGTCAGTTGAGCTTGTAGGAACAGCAGTAAAGCTAGTACCGCTTGAAAAAATGCATGAGCAAGGACTCTATGAAGCTGCAAAACCGAAAGAAATTTGGGAGCATCTCCCGGTAAAAGTTCATAGTCTAAGTGATATGAAACAGCTGATTGAAAGTGCTTTAAAAGCCAAGCAAGAGGGAAGAGAGCTGCCTTTTGCTGTGTTTGATATAGAGTCACATTCGATTGTAGGAAGCACAAGATTTTTAGATATATCACTTCCCAACAAAAGCGTAGAAATAGGGTGGACGTGGTATCATCCATCCGTGTGGCGAACGCGAGTTAATACGGAGTGTAAGTATTTATTATTAAAACACTGTTTTGAGGAGCTGAAGTTTCATAGAGTTCAATTTAAAACGGATGTGCAAAACAATCGATCTAGAAAGGCTATTAAACGCTTGGGTGCCACGCAGGAAGGTGTCAGCAGAAAACATATGGTTTTACCTGATGGATACGTACGAGATTCGGTTATCTTCAGTATAATTGACGACGAGTGGCCGTTTGTCAAAAAGCGACTAGAAGGTTTTTTACATGCAGCCAGTAAGGGAAATAAAGAAAATGTCAGCAATTAATGGCATTTAAAGATAAAAAGCACAAGCTGTAGCTTGTGCCTTTGATCGTTAAAGAGCCGCTTTAATAATTTTTTTATAGTAAAGAACGGACAAAATACCAAAAATAGAGTAGAGGGCGGTATAGAGAATCATGACGATAATAATAGGTGTCCAAAGCTCTGTTCCAAACCAGAACCAGCCGGATTGGACGGCAAAATAGCTGTGAAGCAAGCCTACGGTTAACGGGATGCCGAAGTTAAAAAGCTGCTTAATTATTATCCCAGTTAATAAGTCTTTTTCAGTAAAACCTAATTTTCTAAGAATCGTATAGTTTGGTTTTTCATCTTCACTTTCATCCATTTGCTTAAAGTAAAGAATGCACCCTGATGTGATTAAAAAGGCTAGTCCAAGGAAAGCGACAATGAACATAATTAGACCCATAGTCTGCTTTTGGCTTTTTACCGTTTCGATACGCGAATCATTGAAAGTATGATTGCCCAATTTCATTTCTTTGAAAATCTCATTTGCTTTTGGTACGTCATTTTCTTGTGATATATCTATCCCTGTGTACACAGAAGATTCTCTTTGAATAGAAGGATCCACGTCTTTTTCCAGTTCATTAAACACGGAATCGGCTACAATCACAGTAGGCATACCACTTGTAAAATAAGTAGATAAGAGAAATTTTCGATTTAAGCCTATATACTTTTGCGGAATGACTTTTTTCTTTCCTCTTAGCTCAATTTCTCCGGAATCTTTAAATGAATTTACTCGTTGAAGCATATCATTATAGCCGGTAAACAAAGTTTCATTTTGAGCTACATTTACACCACTAACAGATTTTTCACTAACAACCGAAACAACCATAGCGGACGAGTCTACCATCGGGCCTTCCAAATTATTTTCTAAGATGTTTTTTACGTTTGCTTTTACTTGGATGACGTCGATCTTTTTTTCCGTATATGCTATTTTCTTTCGATCCATCGCGGCTTTAAACGAAGCAGCGTCTTTTGTATTATTGATCGAAAAATCGTTAGGCACATAATCTTCAGCCGACTTTTCAGCAGAATAATAAGAGATGTAGCTCAAGCACAATAGGCCAATAGCCAGAGCCGATACGGTTGTAATAACCGTCAGCAACAGTGCATTTGATTTCATGCGAAACATAATGGAAGAAAGAGATAGTACATCGTTAATTGACAAATAGCCTCTTTTGCTTTTTCGCATGAGATTTAATAAAAATCGAACCGAGCCTTTATAAAACAAGTAAGTACCTATGATAACTGAAGCTAAAATAGATACCATTGCGATGGACAAAGCATTCATGCTTGTAAAAGATCCGTCAAACAATTTAGCAGAAATATAGTAGCCGGAAGCAATAAAGATCATTCCAAGAATTCCAATAATAATTTCAAGTATACTGATTTTTTTTGTTTTGCTTTCTGTTGATGAAGTAACTCGGAATAAAGCCAAAATGGTCTGTCTTTTAATAAAAAGATAGTTCATCGTCATGATTAACAAATAGATGACGCTGAACACAATAAGCGTTTGAATCAAAGCTTCTTCTGAGAAGTGAAGCTTGGCAATGCCTTTGGTGTCCGTAATTTTAAATAAAACCATAATGATTACTTTTGAAAACGAAAATCCAATTAAAATACCGATAATCAGCGAGCTAAAGTACAGCATAAAATTTTCAGCGGTCAAAATACGGAAAATTTTTGTTTTGGTCATGCCAATTAGCTGAAATAAGCCAATTTCTTTACTGCGCCGCTTAATAAAAATCGTATTTGCATATAATAGAAAGATAGAAACAATAGCTACAAGTAAAACAGAAGCGGCCCGAACCGCTGCGCCTCCTTTAATGGAACCTTTGGTTGCATCAAGAGCGGGGTCATACTGCAGCGTGACAAAAGCAAAATATAAAGCTGCGCTGAAAATTAGTGCAAAAACGTATAAATAATAGTTTTTTACATTCTTTTTGAAGTTGCGGAAAATCAGCTGATTAATGTTCATGTTGAACTCCGCCTAGCACGCCTTGAGTTTTCATAATATCGTCAAAAAAGGCTTTTTGCGTTTGATCGCCTTTGTACAGCTGCGTATAAATTTGTCCGTCTTTTATAAAAATGACTTTGCTGCAGTAGCTGGCTGCCACTGGGTCATGCGTTACCATAACAATACTTGCGCTTCTTTTGTCATTAAGCTCGGTCAGTTTGTTTAGCAAATCGCTGGCCGCTTTTGAGTCAAGAGCACCCGTGGGCTCATCAGCAAAAATCATGCTTGGTTCATGAATAAAGGCTCTTGCAGCGGAAGTACGCTGCTTTTGTCCTCCTGAAATTTCACTTGGATATTTGTCTTTTAGCTCATAGATGCCGAGCTGTTTGGCTAGCGCGTCAAATTTTTTGTGAGCTACTGCTGAAGGAGTTTTTGCAACAGAAAGAGGCAAGAGGATATTTTCTTTTACTGTCAGCGTATCGAGCAAGTTATAGTCTTGAAAAATAAAGCCTAAATGTGTTTTTCGGAAGTTCGCTAACTGCTTTTCTTTCATTTTGCTAATTTCATTTCCTTCAATTTTGATGGTTCCACCGTTGATCTTATCAATAGAGGAAAGGACATTCAGAAGCGTTGTTTTACCTGAGCCTGAAGCGCCCATAATTCCTACAAATTCTCCTTTCATAATGGTAACATCTACACCTTTTAATACTTCTTGTCTGTTAAACTTATTTCCGTAGCTTTTATGAATATTAGTAGCTTCTAATATGTTCATATGTATTCACTCCTTTGATCTGATACGTTTATTATAGAAAAAGGGCTTTAGCTTTTCCTTTGATTCACCGAACAAATAACGAAAGCATGTGACATTTTTGTCACATGCTTTTCATATCCACAAAATCATTTGATTTAGGAAAGGCAAGTGTAAACGTTGTGCCTTCATTAAGAGCAGACTGCACGCCAATGTGAATAGAAAGAGCGTGCGCAGCTTTTTGAGCGAGATATAAGCCCATGCCTGTGGCACGGCTGTCTTCATGCTGCGTAGTGGAGGTGAAACCTTTCTCAAAAATGCGCGGCATATCTTGAGGAGAAATGCCCCGTCCGTTATCTTTTACCTCGATGTATACTTGACCGTGGTGCTCGTAGCTTCTAATCATCACATCAGATTCTTCACTGTACTTGACTGCGTTTGTTAACAGCTGTCTCATAATAAATGAAAGCCACTTTGCGTCACACAGTACACGTTCTGCCTGTAGGTCCACATCAAACCCAATATTTTTTTGCATGCACCAAGCTTGCAGCGTTTTGATCTCGGTGAAAATAAGGGACTCTAAATCCAGATGTTCAATATACATATCATTTTCAATAAAGAAAATGCGCTTTTGATGCAGCTGTTGATCAAGTAAAAAGTGAATACGTAGCCACTCGAACGTCAAGTTTGCTTTAACTTCTCGATTTTCTAAGCGTTCAATTATTAAATGCATCGCAGTTAACGGCGTTTTGATTTCGTGAATCCAAGCTAACAGTTCATCTTTTTCCTGCGTCACGTGCAGCTGAGTTTGCACGCCATCTTTTTTCACTTGTTCTAATTGTTGCATCAGATTTCGCTGAACAATCTTTTCAAAGGGGCGCAGCGGATGAGAAAGAGTAGAAGAATCAAAGAAGTCTTCTTCATCTTTTAACCCTTGGTAAAATTTCGTTTCTTTCTGGTAGCGGAAGACGCAGAAAATAAGAAAGATAATCGATGATAAAAACACGATATAAAGAATCGAAGACAGAGGAATGGATTCATCAATATACGCGATAAATAGCATAAAAAAATGTATGATAAAAAAGAAAAGGATCCAGCTTAGACGCTCGCGAATAAAGAGTTTAATCATAGCGTTCCTCTTCAATGGCTACGTAGCCCTGGCCGACTTTTGTTTCAATAAAAGTTCCCAGTCCAATTTCATCTAATTTTTTTCGCAGGCGATTGACGTTTACCGTCAGCGTATTATCACTGATAAACCGTTTATCTTCCCACAAACTATTAATCAGCTCATCTCGGCTTACAATCGTATTCTTTTTATGTATTAAGCATTTTAAAATAAAGATTTCATTTTTGGTTAAATCAATAGCTGTAGATCCCGCTGATACTTTATTTTTTTCGTAATCAATCGTTGCCCCTTGCCACGAAAGAAGGTTTACTTGTTCAACGCTGTAGTTATACACGCGCCGAAGAAGAGCCTGTATTTTTGCTACAAGCACATCAAAATGAAACGGCTTTTGCACAAAGTCGTCTGCTCCAAACTGCATAGACATTACCATATCAGAAGGATGATCACGTGAAGATAGGAAGATGATAGGGATTTTTGAATGAGAACGAATCATTCTGCACCAGTGAAATCCGTCATACTTCGGCAGCTGAATATCCATAATCACTAAATCAGGTTTTAACTCACTAAACTCCTGCATAACGTTACTGAAATCATGGATGCCATAAACATCATACGACCATTGCTCCAACCGCTCTTTTAGTTCATTAAACAGGGTTATATCATCTTCAATTAAAAGAAGTTTAAACAACAGTACTTACCACACTTTCTGTTTTTATACTCATTTTATAGTAATATCCTTTTATTTACCATATATGTTAGTAGATTCATAGGTGTTCTTTTTAAAATGTGAAAGAATAGCCCTCGCTGAGCATAGTTTATAAACATACGTTGAACTCTAGCGAGAAAAGGAGAGCTGTTATGAAAGCAATGGTATGTACAAAGTATGGTAAACCAGATGTTCTTCAGCTTGAAGAAGTGGAAAAGCCTATTCCAAAAGAAAATGAAATACTGATAAAAATTCATGCCACCACGGTCACATCGGGCGACTGCAGAGTGAGAAGCTTTAATAGTCCACTGCTACTGTGGCTTCCAATGCGAATAGTTTTAGGATTACGGAAGCCTAGACAATCAATACTAGGCGTAGAGATGGCTGGAGAGGTAGAGGAAGTCGGAAAGAACGTAACGCGGTTCAAAAAAGGCGATCAGCTGTTTGCGATGACAGGTATGAAGTTTGGAGGATATGCGGAATATATCTGCCTACCAGAAAAGGGGACAATAGCCGTAAAGCCAGAGAATGTAACCCATGAAGAAGCCGCTTCAATTTCTTTCGGCGGCACGACGGCTCTGCATTTTTTTAGAAAAGGAAACATTCAAGCTGGGAAAAAAGTGCTTATCTACGGTGCTTCAGGTGCCGTAGGAACTGCCGCTGTACAGCTTGCCAGCTATTACGGAGCTGAAGTGACAGGCGTGTGCAGTGCTAAAAATAGTGAATTAGTAAAGTCTTTAGGAGCAGACCGCGTCATCGACTACCAACACGAAGATTTTACTAAAAAAGAAGAAAGATATGACCTTATCTTTGATGCTGTTGGAAAAATCATAAAAAATGAGTGCAAGGAAGCGTTAGCCTTAAATGGACGCTTTGTTTCGGTCGAAGGGCAAGGAATTGCTAAAGTGCAGACGGATGATTTATTGCTTCTTAAAAAACTGATGGAAGAAGGGCAAATTAAATCAGTGATTGATAGATGCTACTCTTTAGACCAAATTCCAGCAGCTCATGAATATGTAGAAACTGGACGTAAAATAGGAAATGTAGCTGTAGTTTTGCGGGAATAAAAGTAAGTATTCAAAAAACTAATTTGACTTATGAGTATAGTCAAACGAAGGAGGAGTTTGTTATGACAGTCAAATCAATCAGTGAATACAGCGTCACAGAAAGCTTGAAGAAGCAGGTAATTGAGTGGAGAAGACATTTTCATCGCTATCCTGAATTATCGTTTCAAGAGCACCAAACGTCTCAGTTTGTTGAAGATACGATTCGTTCGTTTGGAAGCTTTATCATTACTCGTCCTACACCAACAAGCGTGATGGCTAGATTAATAGGAAAAGAACAGGGGAAAGTAGTTGCGATTAGAGCGGATATGGACGCGCTGCCGATTAAAGAAGAAAACACGTTTGCATTTGCCTCGGTTCATAAAGGCGTGATGCATGCATGCGGACATGACGGTCACACGGCTATTTTATTAGGAGTAGCTTCTGTTCTTTCTCAATTAGGAAATGAATTTAAAGGAGAAATTCGCTTGATTTTTCAACACGCAGAAGAGCTGCTGCCCGGGGGAGCGCAGGAACTTGTGAAAGAAGGCGTGATGGAAGGTGTGGACTACGTAATTGGCACGCATTTGAATTCTGGGCTTCCCGTCGGAGAAATTGGCGTACTTGCAGGTCCTATGATGGCTTCGCCTGACACGTTTAACATATCGATTAAAGGAAAAGGAGGGCACGCCGCAGCGCCTCATGAAGCAGTTGATGCCATCGTTGTAGGAGCGCAAATTGTGACGAACCTTCAAACGATTGTTTCAAGAACGACGAATCCAATCGATAAATTAGTCGTATCGGTTACACAATTCCATGGAGGAACTACGCACAACGTACTTCCTGATAAAGTGGAGCTTAACGGTACCGTTCGAAGCTTTGACGCGGCTCTGCGAGAAAAAGTTCCAGCACAAATTGACCGAATTGTAAAAGGATTAACAGAAGCCTACGGCGCAGAGTACACGTTTACGTATGAAAAAGGCTATCACCCTGTCATTAACTCTGAAGAAATTACAAGGTTAATTGAAGAAACAGCCATTGAAGAATACGGAAAAGACCGTGTAAAGACGCTGTCTCCTAAGATGGGAGGAGAAGATTTTTCAGCTTACCTGCAGGAAACGGAAGGAGCATTTTTTAACATTGGAGCGCGAAATGAAGAACAAGGCATCGTATACCCTCATCATCATCCGAAGTTTGCCGTAGATGAAGCCTCGCTTGAAGTGGGCGTAAAGATGTTTTTGCGCATAACAGAAAAGCTATTGGCTCGTTAAAAAAATTTAGACATAAAATTACTCCAATCTAAAGACGAAAAAAAGGACAAAGGAGCTCGTATGGGTCGCTTGTGACACCGCTGTTGGTTTCCGTGCAAGACTTCGCTTTCCGCGGGCGGGCGCTGAGCCTCCTCGTCGCATACGCTCCTGCGGGGTCTCACCTGTTCCGCTTTTCCCGCAGGAGTCTTCGTCTTCTTCTCCAACCAACAGCTAGAAGCTACTACATAGATTAAATTTACGTTCGCCAGCACAATGAAAAGATCCCAACGGTTTATGGTTCGGATCTTTTTTCAACTAAACTACGTTTGTCCCACCCACTCTTCTCTACGACATCTTACTTCGTATCTTTATAATTCGTCGCAAATCCTGCTGCGATTAAACCAATTAGACCCAGCACTCCTACAATAACCGTTATGACCATTATGCTCACCTCAATCGCTCTGAATAATACGCTTTCATTTGTTTAATTTTACCATGATCCTTCATGTGAAAGAAGCTTTTCTTTTAAAGGCTCTAGCTTCTTAAATTTTTGATCGTAGCTTTGCCGTTTTAACATGTCATTAGTAATGATTAGCGCATCTTCTTTACGCCCTGCATACAAGTAAGCTTCAATGACTTCGTCAAATCCTTCTGAGTAAGGGAATTTTTCATATTTGGCTAGTTTAAATGAGGCGTCGTAGTGTTTCGTTGCTTGTTCATACTGCTTTAGTTTCAAAAGCATACGCCCGTTTGCTAAATGTAAATCAGCTCGTTCTAAATCGGTAAGGGTATGGAGTTCGATCCCTTGGTTGCGTATATCAAGAGCATCTTCATAGCGCTTTTTTTCTTCTAGCTCAAACGCTTTCTCATAAAAATGACCAAACTTCGTTAGCGGTCTTCTTGATTTATAGAACTTGTAAATACCGTATAGAATTAAAAGCAGTAACCAAAGCAACTCGTTCAGCTCTCTTTCTTTATGTATACTATTTATATTAAAGGAAATTAAATTCAATTGATAGATTTATGAAAGACGCTTGGAGGAATACGATGGTCATCAACCAGCAGATTTACCATGTAAAAGGACTTCAGTACATGATTCGTTCAGCTGACACTAGCGATGCAGACGAACTGTCTCACCTAAGAGTTCAGGTAGACGGAGAAACGGAAAACTTAGATCGTGAACCAGGAGAAGGGTATATGGACGAATCCGATTTTAAAAAACTCATTCAACGTGACACAGAAAGTAAACGAAACTTATTTTTAGTAGCAACTGTACATAATGAAGTTGTCGGGTTTTCAAGATGCGAAGGTAATGAGTTGAAACGATTTGCCCACAAAGTAGAGTTTGGCGTATGCATCGCAAAAGAATGTTGGGGATACGGAATTGGCAAAGAGCTTTTACAGCAGTCTATATTATGGGCAGATAGCGCGGGCATGAAGAAAATGACGCTAAATGTGTTAGAGACCAATAAAAAAGCGATTGATTTATATACAAAGTTCGGATTTGAAATAGAAGGAGTATTAAAAAATGACAAGCTGCTGTCTGACGGCAAGTACTATAGTACGGTTGTAATGGGAAGGTTTAATGAATAAGAGAACAAGGCGCTGATAAAACAGCGCCTTGTTTCTTTACTCTTGCGTTTCACGAACCCATTTGACAATATCATCAATGACATAAGAAGGAATGTTGGCTGAAACAGCATATTCATCGGGCGTGCTTTTTTCACCGGTTCCTTCTGTGAAAAAGTGGTTGAGCTTTGGATAAAGCTTAAAAGAAGTGTTAGAACGCTGAGATAAGCTTTGCTTCCAGCCTTTATTCAAA
This sequence comes from Priestia sp. Y58, assembly GCF_029522095.1. Classification (NCBI taxonomy): domain Bacteria; kingdom Bacillati; phylum Bacillota; class Bacilli; order Caryophanales; family Bacillaceae; genus Priestia; species Priestia sp. Y58. The sequence continues at coordinate 522,123 of NZ_JAKWFL010000002.1, read as the reverse complement.
GTAATTAGATGATGGGCTTCGGTTCTGAAATTGTAGTGCCAGAAACGGGAATTACTTTGCAAAACCGCGGTCACAATTTTTCGATGGATCCTAATCACGATAACTGCCTTGCCCCGAACAAAAAAACGTTTCATACCATTATTCCAGGCTTTCTTACTAAAAATAATGAACCTGTAGGACCGTTTGGCGTGATGGGCGGGTTTATGCAGCCGCAGGGACATATGCAAGTTGTCATGAATACGATTGACTTTCAGCTTCATCCTCAAGCCGCTTTAGACGCGCCAAGATGGCAGTGGAAAAAAGATAAAACCGTGCTTGTTGAGCCAAATTTCCCTTCGTATGTAGCACAAGCGCTTGAACGAAAAGGACATAAAATTGAAATAGCCGTGGATTCTATGGCATTTGGGCGCGGACAGATTATTTGGAGAGATCCTGAAAGCAGCGTATTATGCGGAGGAAGTGAATCTCGAACGGACGGATTTGTGGCTGGATGGTAAGAACAAAATAGATCAAGAAAAAAGCCCGTACTGAGTAGAGCTAGGCTTTTTTCATGTCTCAACCATATGTATAAATCTTTCCAAAGAACTGAAAACTAAAACAAACATGTACGTAAAGAGAACGTGATTAGAACAACCGTCTTAAGCTGCCAATCGACACGAAGGTATACTAACAACACTTGGTGAAAGGAGCGAAAAGGTTATGAGTAATAAAAAATTTGAAGTGAATTTTTTACGTACAATGCTGATTATAGGGCTGGGAATGCTCCCTTTTTTATTTAGAAAACCACTGATCAAAGACTGGCTGCTGGCTTATGCATTTAATGCATTAACAAATGGGATTATTGATAAATTTATTGTCTCTCATGGCCTTCTTCGATATCCAACTCGCTTACTGAAAAAACAGTTTAGAATTAATGTGTTGTTCGACTTTTTACTGTATCCTAGCATATCCGTTATGATTAATCAGGCTACATATCACGATAAAGGGTTAAAGATTTTATATAAAATTGTGCTTTTTACGATTCCCATGTTTTTTATTGAATTATGGGCTGAAAAACGAACGAAGCTCATCGAATGGAAAACAGGCTGGATGTGGTACCACACCTTTATTAGCGTAACGTTAAAATCGTACCTTAACCGAATGCTGATTGGATGGATTCGAAAAATTGAAAAGAAGCAGGACGAAATGAAAATAAAATAACATTGGTTCTAAAAACGACGTTAGAGAGGTGAACAAAGGTGCATATTTCTATCCTTCTATGGCTGATTTTTCAAAACATCCAAAAGAAAACGTGGAAAAAAATTCACGAGCTTTATGCTGGGGTTTTATACGTGAGCTTTTTTAATATTCTTTATTACTTTTTATGTAACGATAAGTTGCTTTGGGATTTTAAATCTTCTCATCTTTCATTAAAAGTACTGCGTATTTTACACCTTATGTTTATTACGCCTCTCATGGTTTTGTCGTTCTTAGCTACTTATCCGCCTACACTTCTTAAACAGGTAAAGTATATTACAAAATGGGTATGTACAGCTTCATTTGTAGAATGGATTGGACTCAGATGCAAAGCCATTACCTTTAGGCACGGCTGGCATTTAGGGTGGTCAGCACTTATTTATGTAATGATGCTTATCTTCTCGAGATGGTTTCAAAAAAAGCCTTTTGTCGTCTTGCTGCTCTCGGTTTTTGCAACAGTAGTTCTCAGCATTATTTTTAAAGTTCCTGTGAGCAAACGGATGCTAAAACATCCGCTGAAACGAATATTGACTCGGCCTTTAAAAGATCATGTGACTCAAGCTGTTGCGAATAAAGTAAGGCGAAAATGCCTGCTTCTCAAGCTGTTCTCGTAAGTTCCTGCTCTCTGTAAAGAGCAGGTTTTTTAGCTTACTGGAGGAATAACGTCCGTCAGCAGCAGAATAAAAAAAATCAGGCCCACTCCCGTAAAGCTTAAAGAAGCAAGAAAATAAGCCGTCCAACGCAAACGAAACGAATTATGTTCAATATTGGCTCCAGACATTAACCTCATGGAGTGAGTGTTATAGTGAGAATGAGCGCTGTTGCTTCCGCTGCTTGAAAACCAAAAAGTCAAAGCTGAAAACAAAAGTCCGCTAAAAAACATAAGCTCCATAAAACGAATAGACAAAAATGATGAGCACGCATAGGTTAATCCAGCTTCAATAAGCAGGGTAATAACAAAAATAAGCTGAGTTCTCTTCAAAAAATCCCCCCTTTTTTTTCTCTATGTCTACTTTTCATTATACAATAATTTACATGTATAAAAAGTCTCAAAAATGCTTTTATTATGATATAATGGTAATAAATGTATGGTTGAAAAAGTATTCAAAGTTCGTATGCATCACGATTATAAGCTCTTTTATAATGATGAGACTTACTATATACGCTGCGCTTAGCTTCAAGTGCGTAGAATGAAAGTGAGGAGTATGTATGGAGTTAGGAGAGACTGTGATTGCGATACTAGCAGCGGGAGCACTTTTGTTATACGGCACGTTAGAGCTTTGGTTTGCGCCTCGTAATTCTTCTTTTTTTAGAGGGTGGAAGCGAAAACTAGCCGTCATTTTACCGTTATATGCGGTTACATTCGGCATATGGTTCGTGTTTTTTTCGTAACAAAAAGTCTTACAAAAAGGAGGAATGAAAAATGGAAATCAATTCATACCTCATTCGGTTTTCATGTATGCTGATGCTCATGTTTGGAGGGTTATTTATTATACGGTATGTAAAAACAGGGGACTTTTATTTAGATCAGCTTCTTGTCTTTGGAGCGGGTTTTGTTCTGTTTATCGGCTCACTTATTTGGAAAAGAAAACATCAGCAGCAAGGAAATAGAAAAGCTTGTTAAACGTATAAAAATGTGACAGTATAAAACAGAGAAAAAACGTAATCTCGTAATCGTACCATTGGCTACGAGCTGCTGCTGGAGGAAAAGAAAATGAATGTACCTAATTGCCCAAGCTGTCAATCACAGTATACATATGAAGATGGAAACCTGTTCATCTGCCCGGAGTGTGCGCATGAATGGGGTCAAGATGAAAAAGCAGAAGGCACGGAAGAACAGCTTACTGTAAAAGATGCAAACGGTAATGCTTTAAAAGACGGAGATTCAGTTACTGTCATCAAAGACTTAAAAGTAAAAGGAAGCTCATCGGTTGTAAAAATCGGAACAAAAGTAAAAAGTATTCGTTTAGTAGAAGGCGATCATAACATCGACTGCAAAATTGATGGATTTGGAGCAATGAGCTTAAAATCTCAGTTTGTGAAAAAAGCATAACAATAAAAAAAGTCAGGATGAAGAAGACTTTCATCCTGACTTTTTTTATGCATTTTAACGGGTAAGGTGAAATATATAGACCATTTTGTCTATTTTAGAAGGAATTTAGTCAAATGTCCCGAACTTACTTAAAGTGTCTGAGGATTTGGATATTAATGGAATGGATATCCGTTTCATGAAGACAAAAGGGAGGGAGAAATGTGAAAAAGTTTTTAGCGTTTCAAATTTTAATTGCATTAGTAATTGGAGCTGTTATCGGGCACTTCTTTCCGGACTTCGGGATGGCTTTAAGACCGGTAGGGGACGGGTTTATCCGCCTCATTAAAATGATTGTGGTGCCGATTGTCTTTTCAACCATCGTCATAGGTGCTGCGGGAAGCGGCAGTATGAAACAAATGGGGAGTCTAGGCTTAAAGACGATTATATGGTTTGAAGTGATTACTACTCTCGTGTTAGCACTGGGACTTCTGTTAGTTAATTTGCTAAAGCCCGGAGTAGGTCTTGATCTTTCTCATCTTGTTAAAAAAGATATCGGTGAGTTGTCTCAGTACACCGACAAAGTCGTGGACTTTAAACAAATGATTTTAAACATCATTCCAACGAATATCGTCGATGTGATGGCAAAAAATGATTTGCTGGCTGTGATTTTCTTTGCTATTTTATTCGGTGTTGCCGCTTCAGGAGTTGGTAAAGCATCCGAACCGGCAATGAAATTTTTTGAATCCACCGCTAAAATTATGTTTAAGCTAACGCAAATTGTTATGGTCACAGCGCCTATTGGTGTACTAGCGCTAATGGCCGCATCTGTAGGGCAATACGGCATTGTACTTCTGCTTCCAATGCTGAAGCTAATTGGAACCGTCTTTTTGGGTCTTTTTATTATTTTATTTGTTTTATTTCCGCTTGTTGGGTTTTTGTTCAAATTCAACTATTTTGAAGTATTCAAAATGATTTGGGACTTGTTTCTTATTGCCTTTTCAACAACAAGTACAGAAACGGTGCTGCCACAGCTGATGGAGCGGATGGAAAAGTACGGATGCCCTAAACGAGTGGTGTCGTTCGTTATTCCGTCGGGCCTGTCGTTAAACTGTGATGGCTCCACGCTATATTTATCCGTTTCATGCGTCTTTTTAGCACAGGCTTTTAACATCGATATGCCATTAACTCAGCAATTATTTATGATGCTTATACTGGTGATGACAAGTAAAGGAATTGCGGCTGTCCCGTCAGGTTCACTTGTTGTGCTTTTAGCTACAGCCAACGCAGTAGGTCTTCCGGCTGAAGGAGTCGCAATTATTGCAGGAGTGGACCGCATCATGGATATGGCCAGAACAGGAGTCAATGTTCCAGGCCACGCCATTGCCTGTATCGTCGTCTCAAAATGGGAAAAAGTATTTCGAACCCAAACGCCAATTCCGCCCGGGTCGCACACGGAATCTCTATAAAGTGAACCCCCGCTTTAGTCCATAAAGCGGGGGTTTTTTGTTAAATCTCCAAACATTTATTAACGATGTAGACTAGAGTAATTTGCCATACTCAGCCCTCCTCAAAAAAAGAGCACGAGCCGCTTAAGTCTAAAAAAATGCCCTGTGACTGTTTTATGGTCACAGGGCATTTTTTTAGATGAATGTTCACAAAATGTTCACTTACGAAGAAGGAAGATAAAAAGCTATACTAAGCCAAGTAAAAAAGATGAAAAGGATGAGGAATGTGCCAACAACTAAAAAAGAAAGTATGTATTTTGGAATGATGATGTGCGGAGGGATGGTGCTTGTGATGACGATGTATAACATGTTCATAAATGATGTCATCGGGCATATCACACTCGTAGAAGGTATTTTGAACTTGGTTATCACATTTGTAGTTGCCATGATTATCGAAACTTTCTTAGTAGGTCCCGTAGCAAAAAAAGTAGCATTTTCACTGCCGTTTGATAAGTCTAAACAGTTAAAAGTCGTGTTGATTTTATCGTCATGTATGGTTATTGGAATGGTGCTTTCCATGTCTGTATACGGATTAATTACGATGTCACTTACGAAAGGTTTAGACGGAGAGCCGCTTCTTTCAAGCTATGCATTGATCGTGATGAAAAACTTTATCGTAGCCTACCCGCTTCAGCTTCTCATCATGGGACCTCTAGTTCGCTTATTGTTCATGAAGTTTGTGAAAAAGAATCCGGCAGCTGCTTAAGTCAAAACCCTAAGAACGCCTATTTTCTTAGGGTTTTGTTATGCAAAGCTGTTCGGTAAGAAGAGAAGAAAGTCACTAAATGACAAGTGATTTGGCGTTATTTATTTAGAAATACTTACTCTTTAAAACGTTTCAAAGCCATACTCCCGGGTACACACAACATTAATGAGGAGGAGATAGTATGGAAGCAAAAGCAAAGAATGTTGTGGGGGTATACGAAACGGAACAAGAAGCAATTCAAGCTGTAGAGAGTTTGAAAAAAGAAGGGTATACATCAGAAGAAATATCTATCATCGGCAAACATAAAAAGACCAAAAAAGTTCACAAAGAAACGAATACAAAAGCAGAAGGGGCAGCAACTGGAGCACTTACCGGAGGTACGCTAGGGAGCTTGACCGGAATATTAGCAGGTGCCGGCGCTCTTGCAATCCCGGGAATAGGCCCAATTGTAGCGGCTGGTCCGATTGTAGCTACATTAACAGGTGCGGCAGCTGGTGCGAGCGTAGGAGGTCTGTCTGGTATTTTAGTCGGTATGGGAATTCCAAAACAGCAGGCCGAACAATATAATGATTCAGTCAAAGAAGGCAGCTTGCTTGTTTTAGTAGATAAAGAAGACTCCGATCATGATGGAAACCCGAAAGCGCCTTTAACAGGAATGATTTTATAGAACGTATGATATGTAAGAGAAAGCTGTCGCAGTGCGACAGCTTTTTTTATGCGCTCGTTTTATTTAAGTGAACTTAACTCACAATAATATTCCATAATAGTTAAAAACATCAAATTATTTCAGGGTATCCTGAAAATAATATGCCTTAAATTATAATGTAATATTATTGTAACAATAATGTATTTATTGTTTTATTTTGGAATTTTAATTTCAGTAAAAGCTTTAACAACGGGATTTTCGCGTAAAACACATCCATAAATTAACTGTAAACTATTATACGAAGTAGAATAATTTTCTAATTATTTTTTAGGAATTAATTTTTAGCAAATTATTCATGTTTGAAAGATGGTTAAAAAGTATATTTCAAAAGTATGTTTACTAAAAAAGTTAAGCAGGTTGTTTAGTAGCATCATTCATTTAGTTAAATTTCGAAAGGAGCTGCTAAAAATGAGTATTCAAAAAAGTACAGATAGTTCAAGTTTAGCAGAAGTGATTGATCGAATTCTCGACAAAGGAATTGTCATCGATGCTTTTGCTCGAGTATCACTCGTAGGAATTGAAATTTTAACGATTGAAGCACGAGTCGTTATTGCCAGTGTTGATACGTGGCTTCGCTACGCAGAAGCCGTCGGGTTATTAACCGACAAAGTAGAAGAAGAAGGGCTGCCTGGCCGAACAGAGGAGCGAGGAGCAGGGCTTAGCTTTTAAGTCTTTTAATCATTAGAAGATTCATTAAATAAATAATAATAAGAGAAAAGAGGATGGAACATGACAACAACTGATCAAAATGAAAAACAACAAAATCAGCAGCAAGAAGAAAAAACACAAAACTCTTTAAATCTTGCCATTTTAGGAGGCGTAGTAGGAGCGGGAATTGGCCTTCTTTCAAGTCCGCAAACGAGTAAAAAAGTACTCAGCCGCTTAGGACAATCAGAAATTATACGTGCAACAGGGCAAGAGTTAAGGCGAAACGCACAGGATATTTTAACGCAGCAAGCAATGGGAGCGTTAAGAGAGACAGCTACAGGCTATCTTGAAAAAGACAATTTAAGCAAGCTGCTGGCTCCTAAAAAGAAAAAAGAAGATACGTCAAATGAACAGGGAGATTCGCAGGAAGAAGCCAGCAAAAGCGCAGAAATGGAAACGTCACAGTACGAAGAGTTAAAAGAAGAAAATAAAAATATGAACGACCAGCTGCAGCGCATTGAAGAGATGCTAAACAAACTCATGGACGCGAAGAAGTAAGACATCCGTCCTGAAGGGGAATTTCATGGATAAAAAAGATGTGGGGAAAGCAGCACTAAAAGCGGGAAAAAAAATAGTTGAGCACACGCCTGAACCTGTTAAGGAAAAAGTAGAAGAAAAGGTTAAAGAAAAAGCAAAAGAAAAGTTTGTCGAAAAAACCGAAGGGAAACTGCAGGAAAAAGCAAATAAAGCGTCAGAAAAACTGCAGGAAACAAAAGAGAAAAACTCACAAAAGGTACACGGCAAAGGAGAAGAAGCAAAAGATAAGCTTCAAGACGTCTTACTATCAGTAAAAGATAAGCTTAGCGATGTGAAAGAAGCTGGAGAAAACTTTCAAGAAAAAGTTTCTTCTTCAGACGATAAAGAAAAGTCAAAAAATAAGCGGAAAATAAAAGGTGTAAATCAGATTAAAAAAGCAACGGATATTAAAAGCTCTACTAAGATTAAAAGTTCCAATGATATTAAATCATCTACTGATTTAAAAACAATGGGATCATGAGCGAAAGGAGAAATGAGATATGTCTATTCAAAAAAGTACTAATAGTTCAAGTTTAGCAGAAGTCATTGACCGTATTTTAGATAAAGGAATTGTTATTGATGCTTTTGCAAGGGTTTCTGTTGTAGGAATTGAAATTTTAACGATTGAAGCGCGAGTGGTTATTGCCAGTGTTGATACGTGGTTACGCTACGCAGAAGCAGTAGGGCTTCTTCGTGACGACGTAGAAGAAAACGGTCTTCCTGAACGTTCAAATTCAAGTGAAGGACAGCCGCGTTTTAGTATTTAATATGAAGTGGTATGGAACCTTCCTTTTTTGAGGGTGGTTCCAGCTTTTAGATCTAACTATTGGAGGCTACTAAAAATGGAAATTAAAAAAATTATGCAAGCCGTGAACGACTTTTTCGGTGAACACGTAGCTCCTCCTCATAAAATTACCTCGGTGGAAGCTACTGAAGATGAAGGCTGGAGAGTTATTGTTGAAGTCATTGAAGAACGAGAATATATGAAAAAATACGCCAAAGATGAAATGCTCGGAACGTACGAGTGCTTTTTAAATAAAGAAAAAGAAGTCATTTCATTCAAACGACTCGACGTCAGATATAGAAGCGCCATTGGCATTGAAGCATAAACGATAAGATGGCAGGAGGAACGTAAAAATGACCGTCTTAACAGACAAAAGGAAAAAAGGCAGTGGAGCTTTTATACAAGATGACGAGACAAAAGAGGTTCTTTCAAGAGCGCTGAGCTATTTAAAATCCGGCTATTCCATTCATTTTACAGGTCCTGCCGGCGGAGGCAAAACCTCTTTAGCGCGAGCGCTTGCTAAAAAGAGAAAGCGTCCTGTAATGCTGATGCACGGGAATCACGAGCTCAACAACAAAGATTTAATTGGCGATTTTACGGGATACACGAGCAAAAAAGTGATTGATCAGTATGTTCGTTCTGTTTATAAAAAAGATGAACAAGTGAGTGAAAACTGGCAGGATGGGCGATTGCTTGAAGCTGTAAAAAATGGCTATACGCTGATTTACGACGAATTTACTCGGTCTAAGCCTGCAACGAATAATATCTTTTTATCAATATTAGAAGAAGGCGTGCTGCCGCTGTATGGAGTAAAAATGACCGATCCTTTTGTGCGCGTGCACCCTGATTTTCGCGTCATCTTCACAAGCAACCCAGCTGAGTATGCCGGCGTATATGATACGCAAGATGCGCTTCTTGACAGGTTAATTACCATGTTTATTGATTATAAAGACATCGACAGAGAGACAGCGATTTTAACGGAAAAAACGGACGTAGAAGAAGACGAAGCGCGCACAATTGTAACGCTCGTCACAAACGTGCGAAGCCGCTCTGGAGACGAAAACAGCAGCGGACTCAGCCTGCGGGCTTCGCTTATGATCGCTACCCTTTCCACGCAGCAAGACATTGCTATCGATGGAAATGACGAAGATTTTCAAACGTTATGTATGGATATTTTGCATCATCCGCTTACCAAATGTTTGGATGAAAAAAATGCAAAAAGCAAAGCCGAAAAAATCATTTTAGAAGAATGTAAGAATATAGACACTGAAGAAAAGTAAAGGAGCTTGAAAACATGAGTGAAACAAACGAAACAGGTATTTATATTTTTAGCGCCATTCAAACGGATAAAGACGCAGATTTTGGATCGGTAGAAGTAGAAGGAACAAAAGCTGAAACGTTTTTGATTCGCTACAAAGACGCGGCGATGGTAGCAGCTGAAGTACCGATGAAAATTTATCATCCTAATCGCCAAAATTTATTAATGCATCAAAACGCAGTAGCAGCGATTATGGACAAGAACGATACGGTTATTCCAATCAGCTTTGGGAATGTATTCAAATCAAAAGAAGACGTAAAAGTTCTTTTGGAAAACCTTTATCCGCAGTTTGAAAAACTGTTTCCAGCGATCAAAGGAAAAATTGAAGTCGGTTTAAAAGTAATTGGGAAAAAAGAATGGCTTGAGAAAAAAGTAAACGAAAATCCTGAACTTGAAAAAGTATCAGCATCCGTAAAAGGAAAATCAGAAGCAGCGGGTTATTATGAGCGCATTCAACTTGGGGGAATGGCTCAAAAGATGTTTACTTCCCTGCAAAAAGAAGTTAAGGCAGATGTGTTTTCTCCGCTTGAAGAAGCAGCGGAAGCGGCAAAAGCAAATGAGCCAACGGGCGAAACGATGCTTTTAAACGCGTCTTTCTTAATTAACCGAGAAGATGAAGCGAAGTTTGATGAAAAAGTGAATGAAGCGCATGAAAACTGGAAAGACAAAGCCGATTTTCATTACAGCGGTCCTTGGCCTGCTTATAATTTTGTAAACATTCGCCTAAAAGTAGAAGAGAAATAACGTGCTTCACAAATTAGTAACCGCACCTATTAATCTTGTAGTGAAAATCGGCGAAAAAGTACAGGAAGAAGCTGATAAACAGCTATATGACCTTCCGACGATTCAGCAAAAACTCATTCAGCTTCAAATGATGTTTGAGCTTGGTGAAATTCCGGAAGAAGCGTTTCAAGAAAAAGAAGATGAATTGTTAATGAGGTACGAAATCGCGAAGCGCAGAGAAATTGAACAATGGGAAGAGCTAACAAAAAAAAGAAATGAGGAATCCTAGATGGGAGAATTACTGTATTTATACGGTTTAATTCCAACAAAAGAAGCAGCAGCCATAGAGCCGTTTCCATCTTATAAAGGGTTTGACGGAGAACATTCACTGTACCCAATAACGATTGATCAGGTGACGGCTGTCGTTTCTAAGCTGGATGCTGACAGCTATTCAGAAGAAGTGATTAAAGAAAAAATGGAGCAGGACATGAGCTGGCTGCAGGAAAAAGCGTTTCACCATCACGAAACGGTAGCCGCTTTGTACGAAGAATTTACGATCATTCCATTAAAATTTTGCACCATTTATAAAAGTGAAGAAAGTCTGCAGGCAGCTATTGAGCTTAACAAAGAAAAGCTAGAGAATTCACTGACGCTGCTTCAAGGAAATGAAGAGTGGAACGTGAAGATTTACTGTGATGATACGGAGCTTAAAAAAGGAATCAGCGAAACGAATGAAAGCGTGAAAGCGAAAAAAGAAGAAATTAGTCACTTATCACCAGGAAGACAGTTTTTTGAAAAGAAAAAAATAGATCAGCTGATTGAAAAAGAATTAGAACTTCACAAAAATAACGTATGTGAAGAGATACATGACAAGCTTAAAGAATTATCGCTTTATGACTCTGTTAAAAAGAATTGGAGCAAGGATGTAACGGGCGCAGCTGAACAGATGGCATGGAACAGCGTGTTTCTTCTCCCATCTCTGCAGATCACTAAGTTCGTAAACGAAATAGAAGAGCTTCAGCAAAAGCTTGAAAATAAAGGCTGGAAATTTGAAGTGACGGGACCATGGCCGCCCTATCATTTCTCGAGCTTTGCGTAAAGTGAGGAATTAACATTATGTCTCTTAAACAATCCATGGAGAATAAAGATATTGCTCTTATTGATATTTTAGATGTCATTTTAGATAAAGGAGTCGCTATTAAAGGAGACTTAATCATTTCCATAGCCGGCGTCGATTTAGTGTATTTGGATTTGCGGGTGCTTATTTCTTCGGTTGAAACGCTTGTACAAGCAAAAGAAGGAAATCGCAAACCCATCACTTCTGAACAATTTGATAAACAAAAGGAGGAATTAATGGATGCAACCGGTCAGCCAAGCAAATGGACGAATCCACTTGGATCCTGATCAAGCTGAACAAGGCTTAGCGCAGCTTGTGATGACAGTTATTGAGCTATTGAGGCAAATCGTTGAACGTCATGCCATGAGGCGGGTGGAGGGTGGAACGTTGACGGATGAACAAATTGAAAACTTAGGAATTGCACTAATGAACTTAGAAGAAAAAATGGACGAGTTGAAAGAGGTGTTCGGTCTGGACGCAGAAGATTTAAATATTGATCTTGGACCGCTAGGCAGCCTGCTTTAAGCGGTCAGTAGGAGGAACAGTATGGCAGTCGAACATAATATGCAGTCAAGTACGATTGTAGATGTGCTCGAAAAGATTTTGGATAAAGGAGTCGTTATAGCGGGGGACATCACCGTAGGAATTGCAGATGTCGAGCTATTAACGATAAAGATCCGCTTGATTGTGGCTTCGGTTGATAAAGCAAAAGAAATCGGCATGGACTGGTGGGAAAATGATCCGTATCTCAGTTCAAAAGGAGCCAATAGTAAAGCGCTCGAAGAAGAAAATAAAATGCTGCATGAGCGGTTAAAAACGCTTGAAGAAAAAATAGAAACAGAACGTTAAAAACTGTACGCTACTTAAAAAATGGAGGGATTTACAATGGCAACTGAAACTAAATTAAATAACGAACAGGTAGAAAACAAGGAAAACAAAAACAAGGAAAACGGTTCAAAAGAAAAGACCGATTCAAAAGCAAGCAAAACAACAAGCAGCGGGCCAATCAAACGAGCGGTAGCAGGAGGCATCATCGGTGCAACGATTGGATATGTATCGACTCCTGAAAATCGAAAAAGTCTTCTTGACCGCATTGATACAGACGAATTAAAAAGCAAAGCATCCGATTTAGGAACAAAGGTAAAAGAAAAATCAAAAAGCAGCGTGGCCAGCCTGAAAACATCTGCGGGAAGCTTGTTTAAAAAAGATAAAGATAAATCAAAAGATGATGAAGAAAACGTAAATTCTTCTAGTAGCGAAACAGAAGACGATAACGTTCAAGAGTACGACGAGTTAAAAGAAGAAAATCAAACTCTTCAAGACCGTTTATCACAGCTTGAAGAAAAAATGAACATGCTTGTTGAGCTTAGCCTCAATAAAAATCAAGACGAAGAAGCGGAAGATACAGATTCTGACGAAGAAGAGAATGACGAGAACGAAGAAAACGAGCAGGACGATGAAAACGAAGAAGAAACATCTAAGCCTCGTAAAAAGAATAAAAAAGAAGATGAGCAAGAAGAGGAAGAAGAAAGTGAAAGTGACGAAGACAGCGAGGAAGAAGAGGAAGATTCTCGTTCAAACAAAAAAAATAAAAAAGTAAAAACAGAAGAAGACGAAGAAGATGAAAGCGAAGAAGAAAAAAAGGAAGCGAAGCCAAAAAAGTCAACAGCTAAAAAATCAAAAAATACAAAAGCAAAGAAAAACACGGATGAAGAAGATGATGACGCAACATCTCTTTCTAGTGAAGACGACACAACAGCCTAAGGCGTAAAGGAGGAAAGAAATACATGAGTACAGGCCCTTCTTTTTCAACTAAAGACAATACGCTTGAATACTTTGTGAAAGCTTCTAATAAACACGGCTTTTCACTTGATATTTCATTAAATGTAAACGGCGCTGTGATTTCCGGTACCATGATTTCAGCAAAAGAATACTTTGATTACTTAAGCGAAACGTTTGAAGAAGGCAGCGAAGTGGCTCAGGCACTAAGCGAACAATTCTCTTTAGCAAGCGAAGCGAGCGAATCAAACGGAGAAGCAGAAGCCCATTTTATTCATTTGAAAAATACAAAGATCTACTGTGGAGACAGTAAATCCACTCCTTCAAAAGGCAAGATCTTTTGGAGAGGAAAAATAGCAGAAGTAGACGGGTTTTTCTTAGGGAAAATTTCTGATGCAAAATCAACGAGTAAAAAGAGTTCATAACAAACGGCGGGGTGATTGCCCGCCGTTTTTTAGTGATGAGATGTGCAGCTTCTTTTTACTAACAAACGGCTCCGTTTCTGTATCTGCCGCTGTTTGAGGAGTGTTGTCAGGTGTAGAAGTATTTTATACGCTGTATGCCGTGCCGCTGATTAAAAAGTACAGTTCGCTTGTTATCGTTGGCTGGGCAATGGTAATCGGGGGAAGCGTCATAAGCTTTATTCATTCTCCGTAGAAGCTAGAGGTGTCAAGCTTATCACCAATAGTCTATGTCTATCTTTTATTTGTCATTATTTTCGGCACGATGCTTGCTTTTTGGTTTTATGTAGAAAGCCTGCAAAGTCTTTTACCTAAAGAAACGAATTTGCTTGGAAGTTTAGAGCCTTTAGCCGCTGTTATTACAACCGTTGTTTGGCTGAAAGAGCCTTTTGGTTTTTATCAATGGACTGGCACAGCTTGTATTATTGGATTAGTTCTATTACTTACACGAACGAAACAAGCATCTTCTGAGACGACACTTTCAGCATAAATAGGGGCTTGCTAAAAGAAGAAGCAAACCAATGTCACTTTGCCACCGAATCTGTGGACACTCGTTTGACTTTTAAAATCTTTACATATTGAATAAACACTCTTTCTTTTGTAGAGACATTTAATTTAGCAAGTCTTGATGCGTCGTCTCGGTTTTTAGCAGCTTCTACTACAAAAGTTCCTTTGATTTTGGCTTCATCTTTTAGAACGGAATAATGTATTTCGAATTGTTTTGTTTTCGTTTTCTCCATGGTGATAAACTCCTTTGCCTGATAAATTAATGTATTGCTATGAAATAAGCTTTGATAAAAAGGAAGAAAAGAACGTAACATATACTACTAAATCAAATGCAAAGCGGCAGTGACTTTTATCACACCACAACCTAGTATTTCATCTTTTTACCAAAAAAGATAGGGTGTTTTACCGCTGCTCCTTGCAAAAATTTTTATTCTTTCTGCTTGACCTAGAGTTAACTCTATGGTTTATCTTGTAGTAGTATCATTTCAAGGAGGGGCTTTACATGAAGTATCATACAATTGCTAATACTGACTTACACGTATCAAATTTAATTATGGGAAACATGCGTTTAACAGAGCTTTCTTTACAAGAAGCAGAGAAGCTAATCCGCACAGCGATGGAAGAAGAAATTAACTTTTTTGATCATGCTGATATTTACGGTCCTGATTATGTAGGACAATGCGAAGAATATTTTGCAAACGCTATACAAATGAACCCAAGTCTTCGTGAAAAAATGGTGATTCAAAGCAAATGCGGCATTAACGCAGCGGAAAATTACTATGACTTTTCAAAGAAGCATATTATAGACTCTGTTAACGGCAGCTTAGAGCGTTTAAAAACAGATTACTTAGATCTTTTATTACTGCATCGTCCAGATCCACTAATGGACCCTGAAGAAGTAGCAGAAGCATTTAACGAACTGCAAAACAGCGGAAAGGTACGTCACTTTGGTGTATCGAATCACAACCCAGCGCAAATTCAGCTGCTTGAAAAATATATTAACCAAAAGCTTGTCGTAAACCAAGTGCAGTTCAGCATCGCACATACGCCAATCATTGATTCTGGTATTTCGTTAAACATGGGAATTGATCAAGCTGTTAACCGCGACAGCAGCGTGCTTGAATATTGCCGTTTAAACGATATCACGCTTCAAGCGTGGTCGCCGTTCCAAAACGGATTTTTTGAAGGTCCTTTCCTAGGTGATAAAGAGAAATTTGGAAAGCTAAACGAAGTAATTGATCGCATCGCAAGTAAATATAGCGTGACGAATACAGCGATTGCCGTTGCGTGGATTACAACGCATCCTGCAAATATTCAAGTAGTACTTGGTACGACAAATATTCAGCGTATGAAAGATGCAAGCAAAGGTTCAGAAATCAAGTTAACACGCCAAGAATGGTACGATATTTATAAAGCCGCTGGCAACATGGTGCCTTAAGCGCTTTAGTCTCTAAAATAAAACAGGTAACTCCGTTCGAACATGGAACGGAGTTACCTGCGTTTTACGTTAAGAACTACTGGTTAAGCTAGAAAAAGATTTAGCAGCAGCTCAATTATTTTTGTGACGCCAAAACCTAACAAAAAGGCAATAAAACCGCCAATTACAATGGTAAGAATCATGTGAGCAGTATTCATCGTATTCATCCTTTCAGGTTTAAATATATGTTGCTTGCTGCTTGTACAAAAAATCTGCAGCATAAAGAGCTCAATGAAGAAGACTATAAAAGAATAAACCCTCGAGATAACTAGAGGTCAAGACAAACTCATCATGTTTTTGTGAGAAGTTTAAGGTGTAGGAGGAAGCAGTATGACGTATACCATTTCACAAGTTGCAAAGAAATTGAACGTGACAATTTATACCATTCGCTATTATGATAAAGAAGGGCTTTTTCCATTTTTAGATCGTACAGCGTCAGGGAATCGTATTTTTAAAGAACAAGATATTGAATGGATCGATTTAATTTGCTGTTTAAAAAGCACAGGTATGCAAATCAAGGACATTCGGACGCTTATTGAAAACTGTACGCTTGAAAATGCCGTGCTTGATAAAAGTCTGCAAATGTTGATGGATCATAAAAAAGCGGTACAAAAAGAAATCGAAGAAATCCATCACAAGCTTGAGACGATTGATTATAAAATTAAGCACCTGCCGGAAATGTACGAGCGAATTGTTAACAAGCCTTCAAACTAAATAAAAAAGGAAGCGTAAAAATGATCGAAAAAGTAGCACCTCTCACTGAAGAGAATATGCAGCAGTGCATTAACTTGTATATGAATGTATTTACAAAAAAACCTTGGAATGAACCGTGGACAGAGAAATCAGCTAGAGAAAGGCTGACTGATTTACTGAACACACCTAAATTTATGGGCTATTTATTTTATGACCAAGGAGAGTTGATTGGAATGATTGCAGGGCACGCGAAAAAATCATACAGCGGTATGACCTTTTACGTCGCCGATCTTTGCGTCAGCGCAAGCGCGCAGGGAAAAGGGTACGGTTCAGCTATCCTAAGCCGGTTTGAGAACGAACTTCAAAGACACGATATCAACAGCTTGTATCTCTTGACGGCGACTGGAGGAGCTGCACAGGCTTTTTATGAAAGAAACGGCTATACTGTAAATGATCAGCGCGTTGTCTTGAAAAAAACGTTTGTTTAATGTTTAGCATCTACATAGAGCAGGAAGAGAGTTGCAGAGTGACTCTCTTTTTAATTAATCTTTTTATCTATTAATATGTAGAAGAAAAGGAAGTAAGAACAAGAAAAATAAGGTGATGGAAAGAAGCAGACAAGAAACGGCAGATTAAAAAAATCTATTTTTTTATAATGGTTAGTCTTATTATTACCTGGTTCATAAGCACATTTAAAAACAGTGCCCATTATGTGGACACTGCTTTTTCATAATAAAGTGGAAAGCTAGCTTTTGGTAAAAAAATTAGTGGAAATGAAGCTATTCATCATTATTTCTAATGATTAGCAACCGCCAAATCCTCCCCAGCAAGCACAGCCGATGATGATTAATAAAATGAATAATACGATGATTAAAGCAAAGCCACTGCCAAATCCGCAGCCGCCGCCGTAACCGTAACCGCCATAACCACAGCCACCATAGAAGCCCATATATTTCACCTCCAAGTTCTGAGTACATTTTTAACATATGCCTGAAATGCAAAAGTGCTCCAAAAATATCCAATGATTTGAATGAAAACAAAAAAAGATAAGAAAATAAGATGGACACGGTACTTTTTTTCGCTTTCTACATAGGATGAATCATCCCAAGATCTCATATATGAGCCCCCATGTTATAACGACGCAGGCTAATACAACTTCCTCCTTAGCCTGCGTACATAATGAAGTAGAAGCCGAAGAATTTTTTCTTCGGCTTCTTATTTTTTACTATGAAATAAACACGTTAGTACTTTCCGTATAGCATTCTAAGTCAGGATCCGCTCCTTTTTGTATGTATTAGGTACTAAAGAAAAATCAAGCTCATTTTCATATAAACCTAGTAATTTGTGTTTTTTCGTAATTCTTTTCCCTTATTTTCAGCATAACCAAGATATTTGCCCAAGACAGCGACTAGGTAAATGCATATTCTTGGGTGAAAGCAAAAAAACAAAAAAACGGAGGTTTCTCTTATGAATTCAGAAATGCATTTTTTACCTACTATGTACGCTCAAGATCATCATCAACTTCAACACGCAGATGAAAGGTTTATTGGCAGACCATTTGGCTTTGGCAGACCGTTTGGTTTCGGACGCCCGTTTGGTTTTGGCTTTGGCAGACCATTCGGCTTTGGCTTTGGAGGTCCCTTTTTAGGAGGATTAGCAGGAGGGCTAGTAGCAGGCTCACTGTTATCACCATATGGCTATGGCGGCTACGGCGGCTACGGTTACGGTGGTTACCCGTATGGCGGCTATGGCGGCTACGGCGGTTATGGATTTGGCTGCGGCTGTTAAACGCAAGTAAAAGAAAAATCTCAGAAGAAATATTTTTCACATCATTCTTTTCTATAAAGAAGTCTGTTTTGGAACGTAAGGCTTTATATCCATCCACAGTTAATCAGAGCGTGTACCCCACTTAATATAAAAAACCACCTGGTGATTTTTCAGGTGGTTTTTGCGTGGAATTTTTATGTAGTAAAGAAGTTATATATTTACGCACTTACTGGGGGGCTGTGTCTAAAGCAGAAGATCACGACATGATGTTTACCAATACCTTAGTCGTGCACTTTATATGCTCATGGTATTAAGAGTCATGATTAATTCTATTGTATAGAAGATTAGTTTAATGAATGGCTTCTTTAATCACCTGACCTCTACGTTAATAACCTGCTTACTATCCTCAAAAAGCTTAACCAACATACTTTCATCCTGCTGCATGCAAAAATTAGCTTATATTGGGCATAATAGAGAGAAGAAAGGAGGCGGTTGCATGGATTTATTATCTGGAAACCCTTATTGGCAGACAACTGTAGTAAAGCCGCCTGTATACCCATCTCTAGAGGAAGATATTGAGTGCGATGTTCTTATTATTGGAGGGGGAAGTTCAGGTGCACAATGTGCTTACTATTTATGTGAGCAGGGACTTGATGTTGTGGTTGTTGATAAACGTAAAGCAGGGCATGGGAGTACAATTGTAAATACCTCTCTTATTCAATATTTAGGAGATAAATTGTTTTACGAATTAGTCAACACGTTTGGAGAAGAAAAAACAGTCCGTCATTATAAACTGTGCGAACAGGCTATTACAGATATTGAGGAAGCAGCTAAAAAGCTTCCGATTAATGCAGAATTTATAAGAAGAGACAGCTTGTATTATGCAAGTTATGAAGAAGATATCACGAAGATAAATAAAGACTACTTTTATATGCAAAAGCATGGATTTGAAGCTGAAATCTTATCAGAAGAACAAATTGAAAAAGACTATGGATTTAAAAAACGAATGGCAATGCTTATTAAAAATGATGCAGAGCTGAACCCTTACAGCTTTACACTCGGTCTGTTGGAGTATGGAAAACAGCATGGGGTTCGGATGTTTGAAGAAACAGAAATTGTCGGTCAAAAGTTAGAAAAAGATGAAGCTGTATTTTTCACTAAAAATAAATCACAAATCAAAGCTAAACATGTCATTATGGCAGGAGGCTATGAAAATCAAGAATTTAAGAGAGAGAAAAAAGCTGTACTCACAAGTTCCTATGCTATCGTTACGACTCCTGTAAAGGAGTTTACAGGATGGAAAAATCGAAATTTAATTTGGGAAACCGCTCGACCGTATATTTACATGAGAACAACTTCCGATAATCGAGTCATTATAGGCGGTCTTGATGAAAGTACGATTGTACCGCAAGAACGTGATGCTAAACTCGTTCATAAAAGAGACAAACTTTTAAAAGAGTTCAATAAGCTTTTTCCTCATCTTCAAGTCGAAGCTGATTATTACATAAGTGCTTATTACGGAGGCACTCATGACGGCCTTCCCCTTATCGGAATATATGACGAAATGCCTAACTGTTACTTTCTAAGCGGATATGGAGATAACGGAACGGTGTATAATATGGTGCTAGCTAAAATCATAGCAGAACATATCACAACGCAGAAAAGCAGTGATTTAGAACTTTACATTCAAACAAGGAAAGTTTAATATGTGAGAAAATGGAAGGTTTTTAAAAAAGCCTTCTTTTTTTACATATATTTCTTGAAGTAGAGGAGAGGCATAGTATGATAGAGGGTCACGCTATTTATTTACGCCCGTTAGCTGTCAGCGATGCGCACGACAGCCTTCGGTTGCAAAAGGACAATCGCGGCTTTTTTGAACAGTTTTCTATGATTCGAGAGCATTCTTTTTATACGTTGGAAAGCCAAGTAGAAAAAATTCAGCGTCACGAAGAGAATAGAAAAAACGATGAAGAATACTATTTTGGACTTTTTCAAAAAGAGAATAATAAGCTGATTGGCACCATTAGTCTTTTTCAAGTGCTGCGCGGATCTTTACAAAGCGCGTTTATCGGCTATTTTCTAGATCAGCATCATAATGGAAAAGGGTACGCAACAGAAGCCGTAAAAGCGCTCGTTGGCTATGCGTTTGAAGAGCTGCATCTTCACCGCATTGAAGCCGGCGTCATGCCACGTAATTTGCCTTCTCAGCGCGTACTTGAAAAAGCAGGGTTTCATAGGGAAGGAATTGCTAGAAAAAATGTAAATATTAACGGCATATGGGAAGACCATCAAGTCTTGGCTATCCTTAACCCTAATGATGAAATAGAAGAAATAAACGAGTTCTTAAAATTTTGATATACGTTTTTACATTTAAAATTTATAATGAGAATAAGAGAATAGAACAGTCTATATTTAAATAGTAGGTGACTAAGGTAATGGAAGAGAGGAACATCAATGAAAAAGCCGTTTGGGATGTATTGCAGATGGCTAGCGAAGTAGTCGGAAGCAGGACGCTGTTTGTAGGGATTTTCGACGAACAATTTTCAGTTATGAAAGCCTTTAATAAAGAAGGGGGAAGCCTTGTAGAGGATGGACTGACGCTGCCGTTAGAGCTTGCGGTATGCAACTTAGTCACGTGTGATGAACCCCTTGTTATTCCCAATACAAAACGCGATGTTAGAACGTCTAATTTAGCCATCATTGATGGTGCCCGGGTGGGTTCTTATTTAGGAACACCGATTGTGCTGGAAGACGGGAGAATGTTTGGTACTTTATGCGCGGTCGATCCGGATCCTTATCAGTTTAGCGAAAGTGAAATTCAAGGGTTAAACCGGCTGGCTGGTATTTTGTCTCATATTATTTATAAAAATCAGGCGGCTGTTTTGCCGAAAATTGAAGAGAAAATTCTGCAGCTTGATAAACTGGCGCTGGTAGGGCAGCTAGCAGCAGGGTTAGCGCATGAGATTCGAAATCCGATGCAGTCGGTGCGCGGTTTTATTCAATTTTTATTTAATGAAAATGAACAGGCAGAGCCTTTTCAAAAAATTGTTCTTGATGAACTGGACCGTATGAATGAACTCATTAATAACTTCTTGCTTGTTACGCAGCCAACAGCGCCCAAAAAAGAAATCGTATCGATTGTAGAAGTTATTCATGACACCGTTGCTTTCTTGAAAAGTGAAGCTGCGCTGTATAATGTCGAAATGAACGTAAGAATAGAAGGAGCCATTCCGCTTGTATCAATCGATCCTGCTCAAATGAGACAAGTGTTTATGAATCTTTTGAAAAACGCCATTGAAGCAATGGAGAAAAAGAAACGCGGGGAAGTAAATCTTATTATCAAAGAATGGGAAGATTGGGCTCTTATTGACATTCAAGATACCGGTTCTGGGATTCCGCTATCCATTATTAATAAAGTAGGAAATCCATTTTTCTCAACAAAAGATGGAACAGGCATGGGGTTAGGGCTTTCTATTTGTAAAACGATCATCAACGAACATAATGGTACGCTTGCGATTGAAAGTGATGAGAACGGGACAGTAGTGACGGTGAAGCTGCCTTTGACGCTTTAAGATAAAACAAAAAAGAAAGGAGAGTAAGCACTCATCCTTTCTTTTTTTGCTGACCTTTTTAATATGCTGAACTGTCTTCAATCCAGTATTCATAGTCTTCCGCATCTTTTTTATTTAGCTTTTTGCCGTTGATGTAAATTTTGTCCCATTCGTAAATTTGTTTATCCAAATAAACGTTAAATACAATGCGCACATGCTCTTTTTCTGTATAATCGTAGCCGGTAAATTGTACAACGTGATGACGGCCTTCTTGCTTGATGTAGCTCCATTTTGGATGGTCAGTATACGTTTCAAGCGTGGATGCTTCGTCGCCGTAGCGAACTACATCTTTAATATTCGTTTTTGTTGGTAAAAATGATAATCCTGCTCCGACTCCAAAACTAATCACAAGCGCTAAGATGCTTAAACCAATAGCAATTCCGATGTGAGTGCCGCCTTTAATTTGCAAATAAGCTTCTTTCCGCTGCTCCGGCTGAGCTTCGGCTCGAGCTAACACGTTTTTAACGTGCTTATAATACCAGCGGTTGGCACATAGCCCCGTAATAAGTGAAGCACCGCCGAATACAATTGCATCGGACCACTCTGGTATGTCTACAAAGCACAAAAGGGAAAACCAAATTACCTCAATAAGCGTTAAAATAAAAAAGTGCTTATACATTTTTCGGTATGCAAACCAAGCGCTTGTCAGAAAAAAGGCTGCCCAGTTCCACGTGTTGCTTTTAGCTGGATTGGCTGTTTTTCCCCATTTTAAATCATAATAAGACGTATTCGTTCGAACTACTTTATGCTCTTCTTCAAAAGAAACGAGTTTATTTACTGCTTGTTCTTCCATTTAAAACACCTTTCATTGGTTATAATCTGTCATCTAAAATGACTCTATTATTATACATTATTTCTAGTATTTTTCTATTCTTCCTTAAATTATTTTTAAAGTAAGAATATTTGTACTATGGGTTTTTCAACAAGAAGTTTCATAAAAAAGAATAATATGGTAGATTTAAAGAAAAAGGAGCTGCTTGAGCATGAATCATTTAAAGAAAGCCCTGCACCAATCGTGGTCAATTCATTCAAGCACAAAGTGGACGGCTGACAATCCTGCCAAAGGACAGTGCGGAGTGACAGCTCTTGTCGTTCAAGATATCAAAGGAGGAGATATTTTAAAAACTCCGTGTAAAGAAGGCTGGCATTTCTATAATCAGCTCAACGCACAGCGCTATGATTTTACACAAGAACAATTTCGTGAGCCTCTCCATTATGCAGACATTTTGTCCAGTCGGAAAGAAGCGTTTATGGATACGAATAAAGAGCAATATGAGGCTTTAAAGAAAAACGTAATGACCCTTCATACATAAAAATTCCCTTTAGAAAGGAACACATTAATGAAAAGTATTCAGTATTCCATTGTTGATGTATTTGCACAGAGAAAATATACGGGAAATCAGCTCGCAGTTTTTAAAGACGCCGGAAGCCTTTTAGACAAAGAGATGCAGCAAATGGCTAAAGAAATTAATTTCTCTGAAACGACGTTTATTACGTCGGCTTCTCCACAAAAAGGAGAATATGACGTACGGATTTTTACGCCTACTGAAGAAGTGCCATTTGCAGGCCATCCGACGCTTGGTACCGCTTATGTTATCCGGGAAGAACTAGAAGAAAAAGATACAGAGGAGCTTACTCTTCATTATAAAGCAGGTCCTACGCCTGTTACATATGATGAACCAAAAGATGTGCTGTGGATGACACAAGGTCAGCCGACGTTTGGGAAAGTGTTAGATAAAAAGCAGGTGGCGGACGTGTTAAACCTTGATGAAGCTTATATCGATATGCGATTTCCCGTTCAAGAAGTATCCACCGGTCTGCCGGTCATCCTTGTCCCGTTAACATCATTAGAAGCAGCTAAAGAGATAAACGTAGACAAAGAAAAATATTTCAAGCTGATAGAAAACACTGAAGCAAAAGCAATTATGGTCTTTTCACCGGAAACCTATCACGAAGATCATCACGTAAATGTGCGAGATTTTGCGGACTATTACGGCGTTCCAGAAGATGCAGCAACCGGCAGCGCCAACGGCTGTTTGGCAGCATATTTAGTTAAATACGGTTATTTTAATCAGCAAACCATTGACATATGTGTAGAACAAGGATACGAAATAGGAAGACCTTCACTGCTGTATGTAAAAGCTAGTTATGACGGAGAAACTTTTCACATTAAAGTAGGCGGAAAAGTAGAGATGATTGCGCGCGGTGAATGGATTTTGTAACAAGCTGTTCATCTGCTGTTCACAATAAGTCTCTACCCTAATAAAAACGCAATAGGACTACGGCGTTTGGTTACACTAGTAAACAGATAGAAAGTGAAAGAATAAATGATGGCGGCCAAAAGGCCGCCATTTTAAATGGTTCATAAAAGGAGTGGTAGAAAAAATGATTCACATTTTACTGGCGGATGACGATGAGCATATGCGGCAATTAGTTCGTCACTATTTGCAGCTTGAAGGCTATATGGTGCATGAAGCAAAAGACGGGGAAGAAGCTTCGGGTCTGCTTGCTAAGCAGCACATTCATTTAGCCGTTGTCGATATTATGATGCCTCATAAAGACGGATATGAAGTTTGCGAAGAAATACGCAGCTACTATGATTTTCCCATTATTTTATTAACAGCAAAAGATCAGCTTGAAGACAAAGAAAAAGGCTTTTTAGCAGGAACGGATGACTATGTGACAAAGCCGTTTGAACCAAAAGAATTGATTTTCCGAATCAAAGCCCTGCTTCGCCGGTACGAAGTGGTAAATGAAAAGATGATTGTGCTGAACAGCACCTCTATTGACCGAAAAAGCTATGAAGTGCACTGCAGCGGACGACTGTTCATTCTTCCAATGAAAGAATTTGAATTATTAGCTCAGCTCGCGAGCTATCCAGGAAGAATTTTCACAAGAGAAGAATTAATTCATCTGATATGGGGAGCGGATTTTAACGGAGATAACCGTACAATCGATGTACACGTAAAAAGGCTGCGCGAGCGGTTTGAACATACCGATGATTTTGTCATTACGACGGTTCGAGGCGTCGGCTATAAGCTTGAGGTGACGGCAAAATGAAGACGCTCTATTTGCGGATTGTCCTGACAACGATTGCTGTGATGGTATTTAGCAGTCTCCTCGCGTTTATTGTGGCGAACGTTTATTATCAGTACAGCTTAAAACCTTATAACGATCAAAAGCTTACGCGTATGGCAAAAGACATTGCGAGCTTTTACGAAAGCAATAGAGGCGTAGATCAACAGTCTTATTTACAGCATATTAGTAAACTTGGCTATCAAATATATGTAGTGGACAGCACTGGACATGAGACGTTTTACGGACGAGAGTTTAGAAACCAGCGCTTAGAAAAGAGTGCTGTCAAACAAGTGTTAGAAGGCAAAATGTATCACGGAATTGCAAACTTTCCTTCACAGGTGTTTGTGACGGGGTTTTTTGATAATGTGTTAGCTAATACCATCGGCGTGCCGTTAAAAGGAGAGGGTAACAAGCAGCAAGCGCTGTTTATTCGCCCTGATATTCAGCTGCAGTTCGGGGAAATGCGCATTTTTTTCTCGGTCATTTTACTGCTGATGATTGTATTAAGTATTTTGTTTGTACTTATTAGCACGCGTTATTTAGTAAAACCAATCGTCAAGCTAACGGAAGCAACAAAGCAAGTGGCGAAAGGAAAATACAACGTTGAGCTGTACGTAAAGCGCCGAGACGAAATCGGCGCGCTTGCTTCACATTTTTCCGAAATGGCTAAAAGTTTAGAGCAGCTTGAAGAGATGCGCCAGGAATTTGTATCGAACGTGTCACATGAAATTCAGTCTCCGCTGGCGTCCATTCAAGGATTTTCAAAAACGCTCCGTTCCGCCCATCTTTCTGATGAACAAAGAAATGAGTATCTGTCTATTATTGAAGAAGAAAGCCGGCGCATGTCGTCCCTCAGCAAACAGCTGCTTACGCTTGCTTCACTTGATAAAGAAAGTGAGCATATCGACAAAAGGACGTTTGACGTTGCAGCTCAAATCAAGCAAGTGCTGTTTATGACGGAGTGGAGCTGGCGTGAAAAAGAATTAGCCATTGAAATGGATCTTCCTTCCACGATGATTTCAGGCGATCAAAAACTGCTTCATCAAGTGTGGACAAACCTTATTACAAACAGCGTAAAGTTCACAGAAGAAGGAGGGACGCTGTCTCTTCGCGTTCGTATGGAAGACACGTATTGCCACGTAGAATTTCAAGATACGGGAATCGGCATGTCAAAAGAAAGCCTCCCGCATATTTTCAATCGTTTTTACAAAGAAGATAAAGCAAGAAGTCGGACGGAAGGAAGCAGCGGTCTTGGTTTAGCGATTGTAAAACAAATTGTCGAAATGCACGGAGGTTCCATTCACGTTGAAAGCGAAAAAGGAAAAGGCAGCACTTTTCACGTCTATCTTCCGAAAATGTAATGAGCCGTTCATCTTCCATTCATTTTCTGTTTTTATACTTTAAATAGAATGAAAAAAGGAGATGAAAGAAAGATGTTTTTGGCTTTACGTGAATTAAAACATGCGAAGCTGCGCTACTTACTCATTGGCGTGATTATGGTGTTAATTGTATGGCTTGTACTTTTTGTATCGGGCTTAGCAAAGGGGCTTTCCTCTGACAATGCTTCAGCTGTTCAAGAAATGAAAGGAAATTACGTTGTGCTTCAAAAAGAAGCGGATCAGCGCCTGACGCGCTCTGTTTTATCCATAAATAAAACAGAAGATATTCAACAACTAAGCGGAAAGAAAAAAGCTGAGCCGCTTGGTGTGATGATGACAGCCGTTATAAATGATGGAAAAGCGAAAAAAATAGACGCCTCGTTTTTTGCCATAAGCACAAGCGGCTTTTTAGCTCCGAACGTAACAGAAGGGAAGATGATTACGGACGATGCGAAACATGAAGCCGTGGCGGACTCTTCGCTAAAAGAAGAAGGAGTAAAGCTAGGTGATACGATAAAAGATACGGCTTCAGGAAAAAGCTTTAGAATTGTTGGTTTTACAAAAAATCAGTCGTTTAGTCACGCGCCTGTTATTCATATTAATCTTAAAGAGTGGAAAACAATTGAAAACACAGGTGCGTTTAATGCAGTGGTGTTAAACATGAACGATAAAAAAGCACATGCTCTTCAAAAAAAGGATTCTGACATTGATGTGATTAGTAAAGATGAAGCGTTAAAAGGAATTCCAGGTTATCAAGAAGAACAAGGCTCGCTTTTAATGATGGTCGCATTTTTGTTTATCATTGGCGCTTTTGTGCTAGCCGTTTTCTTCTACGTGATGACGCTTCAAAAAATGAATCAGTTTGGCGTGTTAAAAGCGATAGGAGCAAAAACAAGCTATTTAGCGCGAACGATTTTATCTCAAGTAGTTGTGTTAACTTTATGCAGTCTTGCTATTAGTATTGGACTGACATACGGAGTAGCAGCCGTATTGCCGGATTCGATGCCGTTTCACTTAGACGTATCGCTAATCGCAGGGTGTTCAGCGCTGTTTGTAGCTGTTTCTGTACTGAGTTCATTATTATCGCTGTATCGCGTAGCAAAAGTAGATGCGGTTGAAGCGATTGGGAGGGCTGTTTAATGAGTGAAGAAAAATTAGTTTTAGAGAGTGTTAGCAAGTCGTTTGGAGACGGAGAAAACGCTGTAGACGTGTTAAATGATCTATCGCTGCGTGTAAAAGCCGGAGAGCTTGTGGCGATTGTCGGTCCTTCTGGTTCTGGGAAAAGTACCTTTTTATCCATTGCTGGCGCGCTGCTTTCACCGTCTAGTGGACGCGTGATTATTGACGGAGACGAGATTAATAACATGTCTTCAGCGCAAATGAACAGCATTCGTCTTAAAAAAATTGGCTTTATCTTTCAATCAGCTAATTTAATCCCGTATTTAACGGTTCGCGATCAGCTGCTTCTTGTCACGGAACTAGAAGGAAACCGAAACAAAGAAGCAAAACAAAGAGCGGATGAGTTGCTTGAAAAGCTCGGGCTTGCCCATCGAAAACATCACTATCCTGAAAGTCTATCCGGCGGAGAGCGCCAGCGGGTAGCGATTGCAAGAGCGTGGATGAATAACCCTGAAATTATCTTTGCAGATGAACCGACGGCAAGCTTGGATTCAGAACGAGGAAGAGCAGTTGTGCAAATGCTCGCAGATGAAGTGAAGCTGAGGGGCAAATCAGCTGTAATGGTTACGCATGATCAAAGAATGCTGGATTTATGCGATCGCGTTGTGTGGATGGAAGATGGGAAATTAGTAGAATCAAATAGCGTGCAAGTCTAAAAAAGTGCTGCTCTTGACAAGAGCAGCACTTTTTTGCATTCTTCATCATGTGCATATTTGTCGTCTCGGTTTGGCGCCTCCATACGTTCACTCCTTTATTAGTAAATCAGTTAGGTATTCATATTCCATTTTATCAAAAAGCGTGTATTGAAAATAAAGCAATGCTATTTAGAAAGTAAGAAACAGGAGATAACAGAACAATGAAGAAATAGTAAAAGGGTGATGAAATGATGAAGAAATGGAAGACAGCTGCAGGTGGACTTATCATGGCAAGCTTTACAGGATGTTCAAGCAGTGGATTTCTTGAAGAATCCCCGCCAAAAGCGTATCTCGAAGCAAGCAACCATCTTTATGAAACAAAAGTTGGCACTTACTGCTGGGAAAGCACGTGTGTGGATAAAGCAGGCCCTTTAGAATTGTTAAAAACAGAACAGCCGATTAAAGTAAAAGCAAATGAATCGCTATCGCTTGTTATCAAGTATAAGCGGCAGCCCAACGAAAAGCATATGGCACAAATACAAAACAGCCATGAAGTGGAAATACCACTGAAGAAAAATAAGCTGAAAGCACCTTCTGAATCAGGCACGTACTACTACTCATATTCAGTGTGGTGGATGGATGAAAGTCAACAAAATGTATCTAATGGAGATGCATCGTACGCGTTTGTATTGAAAGTGAAATAAGGAGAGAGCATATGCAAACCCCTATTATTCTCATTGGACCTATGTGCGCTGGAAAAACGACGGTCGGTGAAAAAGTGGCAACCAAACTAAATATTCCTCAGTGCTCAATGGATGAAGTGCGATTTTCCTACTACCGGGAAATAGGATTCAGCAAAGAAACACAGCAACAAATTCGAGAAAAACAAGGATTTCAAGGCATGTACGCCTATTGGAAACCGTTTGAAGCCTATGCTGTTAAAAGAATACTAGAAGAGCACAAGCATGCGGTCATTGATTTTGGCGCCGGTCACTCGGTGTATGAAGACATAAAGCTGTTTCAACAAGTAGAAAAGACGTTAAAACCTTACCAGTCTCTATTTTTACTGCTTCCGAGTGTTGATAAAGAAGAGTCCATACAGATATTACATCAAAGGCTGCATCAAATAACAGATGATAAAGATGTTTTTGAGCTTAACAAACATTTTGTAACGCATCCGTCAAATCAAAAGTTAGCAAAGCAAACGATCTACACAAGGGAAAAGTCGGCAGATACAGTAGCAAAAGAAATTATTTCATCTATATCAAAGGAGTGAAAGCAATGATTACAAAAGTCGGTCAAATTATGGTGTATGTAAACGATCAAGATCAAGCAGTAAAGTTTTGGACAGATAAAATGGGATTTCAAGTAATTTCCCAACAAGAGAATGAACAAGGTATGAAGTGGATTGAGCTAGCACCGGCAGCGAATGCTGAAACAACCATTATCCTTCATAACAAACAGCTAATAGCAAAAATGCAGCCAGAATTAAATGTCGGGACTCCTTCACTGATGTTTTTTACAGAGAATGTGGATGAATTATACAGAGATTTAACAGCTAAAGGCGTAACAGTGGGAGAAATCGTATCTATGCCTTCAGGACGAGTCTTTAATTTTTCAGACAGTGAAGATAACTACTTTGCAGTTATGGAAAACGCGAATAATAAATAGAGGAAACAGAAAAACACCGGGAGCACATATATTTTTCTCGGTGTTTTACATGTAAAACAGGATGAGTTACACGTCATTGTCATTAGTGAAATTAAATTCAACCAGTTTATTTCGCCCGTACTTTCCTGCTATTTGTCCTTCTTGATTGGCATTTTGCCCGTCGTTTTTGGCAATTTGTCCACCTTGAGACGCATTTTGCCCGCCGTTTATAGCAATTTGTCCGCCTTCATATGCAATATTTGTATAATAATTAATGGTTACACAGCATGGTTTTTTCTTGCGAGAACGCTTTTTAGAAGAATAATCGCTTTCTACATAATATTTTCCATCTGCTGAATTGTAGTAGCAATAATATTTTTTTATAGGATTCAGTCCTTTCATCATAACTACTATATTTTATTCGTTATGCAAAGGTGTGCTTGTACACACGTGTATTCATATTCGTTTTATTTCTACAGAACGTAATGAGCTGTTTTATAAATCAAGGAGTGATGCCTCTCATGATAAAACTAATAGGAGAAAAAACGTTGCTAAGAGAAGCGACACAGGAAGATGTTAATGAACTTTATTACTGGAAATACGAAGAAAAAAACCAAGAAGCAAAAAAGTGGAATGCTCCGTATATATCAGAAGGAAGACTGACAAGAGAAGAATATATGAACTCATGGGACAAAGAGTATGAACTTTTTCCAGGTGTTCCTCGACTCCTCGCGGTCATCATTGATGAAAAAGCAGTGGGCACCGTAAGCTGTTACTGGGTGGACAAGCATACAAACTGGCTGGAAACCGGAATTGTTATTTACGACTCAGACTATTGGAGCGGAGGATATGGAACGGAAGCTTACCGCATGTGGATTGATTTTTTATTTGAGTCTACACCGTTACACAGGCTTGGTATGTCCACATGGTCAGGCAATATCAGAATGATGAAAACAGCTGTAAAAATAGGCATAAAAGAAGAAGCACGTATCGTAAACGGTAACTATTTTGACAGCATTAAAATGGGCATTCTGCGAAGGGAATGGGAAAGTCATCGTAGTAAGAGCTGTAATAGAAAAAAATACAGAGGTGAACTAAAGCATTGATCAATATAGTCTCATTATTTAAGGCTTCTTCCTTTATGAATGGAAGAAGCTTTTCCTATGTCAATCATGTCATCTGTAAGACCTAGCGTGTATAAAATTAAAAGAAGGAACGTCTATATAGGTCTGCTCAAATCAGTTACTGTGTTAAAAACATCAGGGGGGAAATGCATGCGGGCAAACTTTAAAGAATCTACAAAAAGAAGCGTGAAAAAGGAGAGAACGCTGCAGTTTACACTAAATGTAATTGGAATATTTATGTTTATAGGGGTTTTAATCAGGTGGTGGACTGTTCCGTTCGCTGTTAGTAACGATCTTCAAATTTACTATAATCCAGCTTTTCAAATGAAGCCCAATGACTGCGAGGAATTTCTTGCGTTCGTTTTATGCGCAGCAAGCGTGTATTTTAGTTTAGTAAACGTCTACTTTTTAGGAAAAACAGGTAAAAAATTAGTTTATACTGTGCTTGTTTTATTGGCTGTCTTTAACCTCTATATGATGCTTACACTTCTTGCTGTAGCTACGCATTAAAGGCGTATGTGCAGCTTAAAAGAAAGAGGTCAAACTTCCTTTCGCTTTTAAAGTGTTTTGCGATTTTTTTATGCGAAAAGCAGATAGATCTTCAAACATTTTCATTAGTTGAGCTTTCATAGTACTTCCACCTTTTGATATTTTTCACCTGACACATATGTAAATATTGTGTGTGTTTTTACTTTCATACAATTCTATCAAATTTATCATTTTAGCCGAGAAGACCCCCACCTCAAGGAGCGGAATAGGCGTAGCCCAGCGAGTAGGTGGGGGATGAAGCGGTCTTGTTTAATATTTTTTGACTTTGAGTTTGAAATGTTTCCCTATCTTGTTATAAACTATTAACTAAATAATAGAACGTAAGTTCGGGAGGGGAGACAAATGAAGAAAGCGTATTTTTCAAAGCGTATTTGGAAAGAGGATATAAACGTCCTTACAGTAGATGAAATGGTAACGTTAAGCAAGGTATTTAATTGCGCCAAGCGTTTTGCGTTTCAAACACTCATTCGTCAAAAACGGTGGGGACGCGAACTACATAAGGAAAGTATTCACTTAGTCGTGAAGAGAAAGTTTGGCGTCAATGATTACATCGCAAACAGCATTGTACGCGAATCTCAAGCTCTCCTAAAAGCTCAAACCGAACTAAATAAGCTGTATATCAAGCAAACAGACGAAAAGATTAAAAAGATAAAGAACAAACTAAAAAAAGAACGTTCCTTTTTGACCACTCTTCGTAAGATAAAAGATAGTTGTGTCGAAGGAAACCTACGGTTTCCTAAAAATACAAACTACGCTTTACATTCTAGTGGACTTATTTCACTAGAATGTAAGAGTTGTTCTCTCATTTGGATGAATACCTACTTATTTGAGCATCAATATCTGGATCGCAAAATTAAACAACTAAAAGCAAAGATTGGGCGTTTAGAACACCGCCTTTTTCGTCTAGAAGAAAAAAAAGAGAAGTTGGCCACTCATATTTCTAGCGTGGTCTTTGGCTCGAAAAAGTTGTTTAAGCACCAATTTACGAAAAAAGAGTTTGTACAAGATCATCAGTCTTGGAAAGAACTCTTTTTAGCTGCACGAAACAAACAAGTATTGATTTCGGGACGTAAAGATGCCGCAGCTGGCAATTTTGTCTTTACCTATCAGCCGGATACACACGACTTACGTATGACTTCTCTTTCGGGAAAAGTTGTGACGTTTTCAAATGTCGTTTTCCCTTATGGGCAAGAACAGGTTAATCAAACCGTTCTTCGTCAACGGAAGTGCAAGGACAAAAAAGCGAACGGTAAGCCTATTTCTTGGTCTGTTGAAAATCACGGCGACTATTATATTATTAAATGTTTACTTGATGTCGAAGAAGAAGTACTAGTGAACTTCTCCACGTCTGATGGCGTCATTGGTGTAGATTGCAACGCGGACCACTTTGCGTGGACAGATGTTTCAAAGGACGGCAACTTTTTAGAAAGTGGGACATTCTCGTTTACGCTAAATAAAAAAACAAACGGTCAATCAACTAAAATTTTAGAAGCAAAAGCAATAGCTTTGGTAGATGTGGCTATTCAAAAGAACAAGCTAATTATAATGGAAGACATTGACACGACACTCTCTAAGACTGGAGATGCCTATGGAAACAAAAAGGCAAACCGTTTAAAAAGTGTGTTTGCTTATCGTAAAATGGCGCAAGCCATTAAAAGTCGTGCTCAAAAGATGGGGGTAGCTGTACTGGTAGTGAATCCAGCGTACACATCGATTACGGGAAAACTTAAATATATGCGTAAATTTGGTATCTCTATTCATCAAGCAGCCAGTTATACAATTGGGCGAAAAGGTCTTGGCTACAAAGAAAAAGCACCACAGGTGCTTCGTCATCATATTGTACGTCATCCATTACCCTACTGGAAACAGTGGTGGGCACTAAATAAAAAGTTACATGTGCGAACGGAAATGTTCTATCAACTGTTCGATGTAAATAAACCATCTGGTAACATCAATCTTACACATAAAGAATTAACAGAAAAAGAAAGTAAACATTTAAAGAAAGCTTTTGCATAAGTAATATATACCTTGAACTTCTTGTACCAAATACTTACTAACGCTACCGGAGCAGATAGCGATTTTCTAGGATTTGGGTGCATTACAAGGATGTTCAAACGATTCCATACAAATGAAGGTTGGTGTACCCGCTACAAGCACTTGCTTACATAGAAAGAGCTGTATGCGTGGTTGTCCTGAACGGACACTTCTGTAATTTGTATGGCTAACCGCCCGCGTTGAACAGGAAGGGTTCCTAAGTCTTTGGAGATTTTAGGAATCCCCCACTTCAAGCTTGCTAAGTGGGGGTAGTTCAATAAAAGAACACAGGTATTACGAATACGAAAAGCACTATTTTTGGCTTGCAGTAAGCGAAGATTTTAGTAAGCTAATTATTCAAGAACCTGATATGGAGAGCTTATTTGGAGCTAAAAGCGAAGATGAAAGAAAGGCGACAAAAGCGCTTTTAAGTCAGTGGCTCATTCATACCGAGGCTTATAAAAAACAATTAAACCAGCATATTAATGACTGCAAAAAAAGTAATGAAACAAATAAGGGCATAACGGCTGTTTTAGAAAAATTGCTGAATATATCAGCAGCAGACATTGAACAAGCCCCGATTGAGAAATTAGCTGCCTCACGATCAGTTTAACTTAAAAAAGTAGGTAGACATTCATAGCTGCAATAGAAAAAGATGCTTCGTTTAACACGCGAAGCATCTTTTTTTCATTCTTTATAAAGAGCGGGCTTATCTGTAGGGAAAGCTCTTTTCGCATAGATTATTTCCTGATAAGAGGTGATAAGATACTCTTTCAGGAGGCGGTTGCTCAATGATTAAAAACATCTATGCTAGGTCTTCGGACTTCACTAAAGACGAGCTTGACCTTTTAAAATTCCTATATTGACACGACTTTATTACTTATTCCGCTAAAGCCTCTATTACTTGAATAACTTATACCAGTATAAAGTGGTTTCAATAGTAGGATTATATGACTGCTTTAGTGTGTCAACTCCACCTAGTATGAATCCTTGTTTCACATAAAATCTGCATGCACCAAGATTATCATCTTGTGCTTCCAAGGACATTCCTATAAGTTTTCTTTGTTTTGCCCACTCTTCTGCTTTATTTAAGAGCAACTTTCCGACGCCGCTGCCTCTATAATCTTTTTTAGTAGCAATGTTTTCAATATAACAGAAGCGATTCCAATCCTTACTTATTCTAATCTGTCCTATGCAAGTAGTATTCATATAAGCTAAAAACAAAGATTTATCCTCTCGGTTTATATATCGGCTCCAATCAAGTTTGTCATCTGGAAAACGTGTTTCTCTAGCTTCATCAAAAAGAACTTCTTTATAAGACCACTTTCCTGATTGTAAACTGGGGACAACTCTACCATATAGCTTAAAATAATCATTTGTCATATTGATATCCTCTATTAAGTCATTATTTAATGGAGAAATAGTGAGTTTACTTTCACTGCCCAATATTACACACTTCCTTTTATGATGTTTTGAAAAAATTTTATTCAAGGATAAGTAAACCCTATCTTATTCAACATTACTGTCCGTTTGCTGAATGAACCTCTCTTTATACACTACTATAAAAAGTAAATTTTTCCTTGTTATAATTAAAAGCAACAATCTTTACGAAAAGAGCCTTAGGAAAATAAAGGATAGCAATAAAAACGACATTATTGTCGTTTTTTATTGACGAATTAATTCAAGAAAGGTACATTATATTAAAACGACAACATTGTCGTTTTAATATAAGGGGGCTGAAATCATGCTTATTACGATGTTAACAACAGGAACTCGAGGAGATACCCAGCCTTTTATGGCTTTAGGATTAGAGTTGAAAAAGAAAGGATACCGTGTACGAATTGCGGCTTCAGAAGCTTATCAAAATTTCATAGAGTCGTATGGATTCGAATATGCCATGCTTCGAGGTGATGTTTCTAAAATTATAGAGAGCGGAGCAGCAGACGATGCGATTAATGCAGACAATCCTCTCAAATTCTTTTCAAGCTTAAAAAATGAAAAGATGATGGGTATGATGGTTAATATACAAGAAGATTTGCATAAAGCATGTAAAGGAGCCGATGCAATTGTATATCATCCAGGCGCAGCAATTGGTTATTTTGCTGCTAAAGAGATGAATATACCAAGCATTCTAGCGAGCCCTTTTCCAATGACACCAACAAAAGATTATCCAGCGTTGATCTTTTATGATCGACCACGGTTTGGAAAAACATATAACAAGCTGACGCACCGTATTTTTGAATGGGGATTTTGGAAGGTAGTAAGTGGTCCTTTAAAAAAATATTGGGTTCAGCAGCATGGAGAAGGACCTAACGATTTTTCATGTCCGTACCCAAAGCAGCGTACAGCAGCTAACCCAACCATTGTTTCATCAAGTCCCGCCGTATTTTCCGTATCTAAAGATTGGCCTCAACACGTTCATTCCTACGGAAATTGGTTTATGGACAGTGACCATAGCTATGAGCCGGAAGAGAGGCTGGAAAGATTTTTAAAGGCTGGAGAACCGCCAGTTTATATTGGATTTGGAAGTGTTGGTGATAAAAAAAACGCAGACGAAACGACTGCTTTAGTGATTAAAGCTTTAAAACTCTCCGGGAAACGAGGTATCATCAATACAGGAGGAAGTGGAATGAATCACACGGAGGGGATAGCAGAAGACATTTTCTTTGTAAAAGATATTCCTCATGAGTGGCTGTTTCCTAAAATGTCTGCCGTTGTTCATCACGGAGGAGCAGGAACAACAGCCGAAGGCCTTCGAGCTGGCGTTCCAAGTGTTATTATTCCTTATGGAAATGACCAATTCGCTTGGGGAAGAAAAATTCACGAGCTTGGAGCTGGAGCAAAAGCCATTCCGAGAAAAGAATTGACGGCTGAAAAATTATCCGCAGCTATTTCCTATACGCAAGTTAATGAAATTCAATCCAAAGCACAAGAAATCGGAAAACAAATCCGAGCTGAAAAAGGAGCCGAAAAAGCAGCTCAGGTAATTATTAATACACTCGAGAGATTCAGGAATAAATAAAAAAGTAAGAGAGCGTGAAAAAAATGCCAAAAGTAAGGGAAGGATACGCTGAAAAAAAGAAGCAAGAGATTTTAGAAGCCGCCAAAAGAGTATGCAAGAGCAAACCGGTGCATGATGTAGCCATGCGAGATATCGTTCTGGAATCTGGAATGAGTCAAGGAGGCGTATACAAATATTTTTCAAACCTTGATGAAGTATTTGTCGGACTTCTTAATCAAGAAAGTGTCAGCCATAAAGTAAAAGATAAAATTGAAGCCCTGCTTCAGACCAATAAAGATCCCTTTGAAATGCTGCATGATTTTATTATGTATATTGGAGAGCATATCCAAGAATCAATGACAGCAGGAGGAGAAATTTACTTTGAACTAGTAGCGTTGTATTCAAAAGACCCTCAGCGTTTTATGAAAATTGAAGATCAGCTAGTTGAAGTATCTAACCTTAAATATATTCAAAAAAAGCTTCATGACTTTATCGCCGAACAAATCGAAGTGAAAAATTTCTCTCCGGCTGTACCAACAGCTGATCTGCTAGCTTTTATGGCTACGACAATCAACGGAATTACGCAAAATCCAGCGCTGGTCTACAACGTAGATGGACAGAAACAAGCTGCAGAGGAGACAAACGTAGAGCGTCATATAAACACGCTGTCAATAGCCGTCCGAAAGCTGTTAGGAGAATAAATACAGTTGCAACCTTAAAAATTCCTCTTAGTATTGCCAGCAGTGTTAGGTATGTTTAGAAAAATGGTGTGTCACTTCTCCGTCTCGCTTTGAATAGTTTTGCAAAAATTAAGCATAATACGACTGCAAACTATATTTAAGGAGATGGAAAAAATGAAAAAAGGGCTTATCATTGCTTCTTCGGTTCTTTTCCTTTCAGGCCTAGCTGCGTGCGGAGGAAATAAGGACAATAACGCAATGGACAATACTCAAAATGACTTACGCAACACTTCTACAAACGACGGGGTTGATAACAATATCCCAATGGATAACACAGATCAGCCGACCAAGTCAGTTGAAGCAGCGCAAAATGTAGAAGATATGAAGGAAGTCGATGATGCATATGTGCTTCGCGATAATAATAATGCCTATGTAACGGTAGATCTAGCTGGAAATGACGCAGCGGACAACAATGATAAGGGCAAGGTCAACAACGTAACGTATAACGGCGATACTTACCATGAAGTTTCAACTGATTTTGAACAAAAAATTGCGGATCGTGTGAGAGAAGCAGATAGTAAAATCGACAAAGTATACGTAGCGTTTGTAAACACGGGCTTAGACAATATGAACAACAACAATAACGTGCCTGGCGTAGATAAAAATGACAAGATGTATCGAGATGATGAAAAAGATAACAACCGTGACCCAGAAGATATTGTAGAAGATCCAAAAGATATGATGGACCGTAACAACAAAGATCAATAACATCAAAAAGGCCTCTGAATCACCAGAGGCCTTTGGTTCATTAACTAAGTTCAAGTAAAGAAATAAAAATCGGAAGAACACAGCAAGAAACGGCTGAAATAAAATCAAGCTCGTTCTGTTTTTTTGCAGAAAGCGTGAACTCCATCAAAATAATTGTCAGGATACTCATGAAAAGCGTTGCATAAAAAAGAAAATCGCGCTGACTTTCCACTAAAAACAACACCGCATTTAAAATCAAAATAACGGCATAAAGAAACTTAAGCAGCACGTGAAGCTGCATGCTGAATTTATTCTCTTGTTTGTAGCGCAAGATATAGACAAAAAAGAAAATAAATAAAGTTAATTGCCATGAGGCAGGGAGTAGCTGCTGCCATAGATTGTCCAAGAAACTCATTCCTCCTATAAAACAATGATGCATATATGTAACACACACGTTTTTATTTTAAAAGTGAAGAGTATCTTTAGGCAAGAGCAATTTTTCATTTTTTGCAGACTTTTAATATAAAAAAAGAAAGGTCATCACGACCATTCTTTTTACTTCACTTCAATTAAAACCTTCGTACCGTCTGGAAACTCATCTACTTGATGTGAAATCCAAGAACCGGCGCCTCGGTTGTCTGAAGGCTTTACATATTCAATATCTGCACCGCTTCCGCCTTCTTCACAAAAGGCCATCGGAAACTCATCTCGGTCATAGCCGCTTTTAGTCGGAATGCCTTTTAAAGACTCACGGCGGTTTTCCTCAGCTCCGTCTCGGTCGATTGTACAAACAGCCGATTTTCCTTTATCAATTGCATGTTGAATGTGCGCTGCAGTTTCAGGGTAACGATCAGCAGGGAAGGTAATTACTTCATCGTAGGAGGTATTCGTTGAAGAGTTCTGCTCTAACGGATTTCCTTCAATCATAACAATAACGGCTAATACTAAAATTAAAATACCAGAAACAATTTTTTTCAATCTGTAAAACTCCTTTATAAAACGTTTATCACTTTTATTTTAAAGTAATAAGAAAAAAATGTAAAAACATATAATGGAACTAGCTAGAATTCATAAGAAAAACATAAGCTCACTTACAGCTGCTGAACGTGAGCTTATGCCTAATGATGAGAGTGGTGATGGTGGGTTGCGTTTTCAGCTGGCTGCAGTGAACGTAACTCTTCTTTCGATAATTTGCCTACTGCGACTTGCTGAGTAGGAAGGATGTGCTCACCGCGCGCGTTAATATCCGTTTTAATATAGTAAATACCATCCTCATTAAAGGTTGCTTTTGCTTTATACATACTGCCGTCATAATGTGCCTTTGCTGTTTCGACTTTACCGGGAGCATCTTTTTTCCACACTTTAAACTGAACGATTTTGGCATCATCCACCGTTTTATTTTCTTGCATTACGTGCACTTCTAACACCTGTGTGCTCTGTGGCTCTATATTTTCAGGAATCATCACATGCGCAGACAGAGGCTTTGGCTGCTTGTAGAGCTTGTCTGCGTTACTGTTTACAGAGCACGCGGAAAGTAAAATCGTACTGAGTATGACCAATCCGGGTATTTTCCATTTGTTCATTGTTACTGCACCTCACATCGTTTCATAAATCATGCGTTTAAAAACCGCTTCAATGCTGGAATTCGTTTGATGACAAAGAAATCTAAAAGCCACACGACAATCAAGGATAGTCCAACTAAAGGAAAGACTAGACCAAACACCACGATTATACACGTCACGATGCGCATTGCATTTCCTTCAGGAACTTTAGGAGCCCCCATGTTTTTAGCTGGTTTTCGTTTCCACCATAGTAAGGCTCCGCTGATAGCAATACAAGCAATTCCGATACAAACAATGAGGCCCATAAGCTGATTTATAAACCCAAACTGTGTACCTTTATGAAGCGTAATACCAAGTGCAATCAATTTTCCCATAAATCCATAGTTGTCGTACCGATAATCGGCTAACACAGCGCCGGTGTATTGATCAAGGTGAACGGTTGCCTCATCCTGAGCTCTTGGTGAAAAAACAGAAAGCGTATAGACGCCTTGAGGTTCCTGAGGAATAGAAATGGTATAGCCGTCGTGCATATGCTGTTCTTTTCCAATATTTACAATGTCATCAAGCGATACTTTTGTATATTGCAAAGGTGTGGAGCTTGGAACTTCTAACGTTTCGGCTCCCCAAGGCACGTCCGCTACATCTTTTGTTTGCACGGTTGAAGTAGGGGCACTGCCTACCCAAATAGACGGAGGGTACCCAACGCCTGCGTTTGTGGCGATTTGCTGAAAGGCATTGCCCCACAGTCCTGACCACGGAAGGCCCGTTAGTACGAGAAAAAGCATACCAGCTGAAATCCAAAAGGCCGGTACCGCATGAAGATCACGTATCAGTGTATTTTTACCTTTTGAAAAACGAGGAATCCACACGCCTTTTATTTTGTCTTTTTTGCGCGGCCACCATAAAAAAGCGCCTGTTACAATTAAGACAATTGCCCAGCAGGCCGCAAGTTCTACAATACGATCACCCGCTGTTCCTGCCATCAGCTCTCCGTGAAACTCTTCAATTTGATTCATGAAGCGACTCGAATCATCCAGTTTTCCTATAATGTGACCATTGTGAGGGTTAACAAAAATCGTATATGTATCGTCTTTTAATGAAATTCCTACTTCTGAAGAACGAGTAGAGTGATCGCTTGGTTGATAAGTCAACACGGTAGCACCAGGATACTTTTCTTTTACAGCTTGTACTTGTGCTGAAGGAGATACGGACTGTGATTGAGCTTGCACCTGATACAAGTCGTGATACAGTCTTTCTTCAATTTGAGGCTTGAATAAATACACGCCCCCAGTAACAGCTAATATAAGAAGAAACGGAGTAAACACTAAACCCGCATAAAAATGCCAGCGCCATATGGTTTTGTACAGGCCTTGAGAACGCCCCGTGCTTTGTTTAGTTGTACTCGCTGATTCTTCTCTCTTTTCCTGCATCATTTTTCTCTTTTCCTCCTTTTTACTAACTAACGTGCTTTTATTATAGAAGGAAAGGGAGAATTAGCCATCACTCCTTAGAGTGATTGTTGGGGCTTATGAGAGAAAGGTGCTAATAAAAAAACAGCTCGTGAAAGCTGTTAGTTCATTAAGCCATTTTGAAACGCATAGCTTGTCAGCTGCACGCGGTTTTCTAAATGAAGCTTGCTTAAAATATTTTTCAAATGACTTTTTACCGTGTGTTCAGAAATAAATAACTGCGCCGAGATATCGCGGTTTGACAGTCCTTTAGCCACTAACTGAAGCACTTCAAGCTCCCGTGCAGAAAGGGGAATGTCTGGCTTTGTAATCGATGTTTCCTGCGGAAACTCTTTTAAAATTTGAAACGCAATTTCTTTTGACATAGGAACTTCGTCTAAAGCGAACGCACGCAAATAGTCGTACCACACTTCAGACCGCAGGTTTTTAAGCAAATAACCCTGTGCGCCTTTTTTCAGCGCATCAAATAAATCCGTAATATCGTCTGAAACCGTGATGACCACAATTTTAACGTACGGAAACTGAAGCTTAATTTGTTTAGTTGCTTCTAAACCGTCCATAACAGGCATTCCAATGTCCATTAGTACGATATCGGGCATTAACTTTTCAGTCAGTTCAATGGCTTCTTGCCCGTTGGTTCCTTCGCCAACAATAATAAAATCTTCATATTCTTCTAAAATATCGCGAATGCCTTCTCTCGCATGAGCATGATCATCTACAATCAAAATACGAAACGGCTGCATTTACGTAACCTCCTTTTTAATGCTAACAATGGTTTGGTTCTGTTTTCGCTCAATGGAAAAGTTCCAGTTCATGTCCTTGGCACGATCTTTCATAATTTGCAAACCAAGACCGGACTTGAGAGAGTCGGACGTAAAACCTGTACCGAAATCTGTAATTTCACAAATCCATCCCCCGGCCGTTTCAGTGGCTGTAATCCAGATTTTATTCGTTTTTGCATGTTTAATGACGTTCATAGCCGCTTCCTTTACACAAGCAAACAGCTCGTTTTTTTCTTTTCTGGACAGCGTTGTTTCTGACAGTCTCCAATCTAGGTTTACATCTAGTAAATGAGTATGTGTTAAATCATCGACGTATTGATGAATGCTTTCGGTCCAGCTTTCGGAAGAGTCAGACGGAGAGTGTTTTAAATTCGTAATCGCTTGGCGCGTATCGTCATGGACATGCTGAAGGGTTTGTTTCATCCGGATAAAGTCAGAATCCTGTTCTAATCTATTTTTTCTTCCGAACTTGTTCATTTTAACAGATAGGAGAAACAGCGACTGCGCAATGCCATCATGCAGTTCACGAGCTAATTTTTCACGTTCAATAAGTGCTGCTTTTTTTTCTTTTTCTTGTCTTAGTTCCTCTTGCATTTTTTCTAAAATAGAAAATAAATAGCGGACAAACACGAGCGTTACAAAAAAGACAAGGAGTGGAGAAAGCACATTTCCCATATCCATTGAGATGTAAGGGAGCAAAAAGGCATGACGAACATACTCCCAAAGCGCGATGGTCAGAGTTGGAAGAAGCAAAATCAGCCATTTAATTTGTCTATATTTCACGGTATCCCTTCTTTCGTCCATAAAATGTGTCTATATTTTATCATTTGAGCGGAAAATTACTAGAGGAAAGAAGAGAAATCACTCTTAAGAGTGATTAGTACCACCGGTAGCTGAACGGATAAAAGTAATGGAAAAAAGTCTCATCTGCAATATCATACAAGAAAAATTTTTGAGTGAATGGTATGGTTAAAAAGCTTAGTATGTGACAAGGAGGGGTCATTGATGGTAAAAGAAATTCGCACGGCGCACGTTGACGCCGATTTACATATTGAAGCTTATCGTTTTAAAGGGATTATGCAAAAGTTTCCTGCTCATTTTCACGAGTATTATGTGATTGGATTTATTGAAGAAGGTCAGCGTCATTTAATTTGCCAAGGCAAAGAATACATCATTAATCCAGGCGATTTGCTGCTGTTTAATCCGTATGATGTCCATAGCTGTGAACAAATAGACGGCAAAACACTTGATTATCGCTGTATTAATGTGACGCCAAACGCGATGAAAAAAGCTGTTTTTGACATTAACGGAAGTGAAAGTCTTCCGCGTTTTAACAGCAGTGTGGTACGAATAAGTGATGCTGTCTCTAGTTTAAAAGAGCTTCATTTGCAAATTTTAAATGGTGAACGGGAGTTTAAGAAAGAAGAGTTATTTTTATATTTGCTAGAAGAACTCATGCAGGATCATTCAAATCTTTCTTTTCTTTCGTCAGCTGCTGACACATCTGATGAAATCAAAACAATCTGCAGCTATTTGGAAGACAACTATACAAACAAGATCACGCTGGATGAGTTAAGTCAGCTAATTGGATGGAGCAAATACCGGCTGCTGCGCTCTTTTACAAAGCAAAAAGGAATTTCTCCATACAGCTACTTGGAAACGATTCGAATCAATAAGGCTAAAAAGCTGCTAGAGCAAGGAAAAAAACCGATTGACGTATCTTTTTTAACGGGATTCAGTGATCAAAGTCATTTGACTAAATTTTTTAAAAGCCAGGTTGGATTAACACCAAAACAATACATGAAAATCTTTGAAAGTGAAAAGAAAACAGGATGCTAGTAATAGCTTAAAAGGGAGAGAAGAGCTGTGGATCATTTAGCTGCTTACATGCTGATGGCGCTGGTTATGTCGATGATACCTGGTGCTGA
Source organism: Priestia sp. Y58 (assembly GCF_029522095.1). Classification (NCBI taxonomy): domain Bacteria; kingdom Bacillati; phylum Bacillota; class Bacilli; order Caryophanales; family Bacillaceae; genus Priestia; species Priestia sp. Y58. The sequence continues at coordinate 478,680 of NZ_JAKWFL010000002.1, read as the reverse complement.
TACAATTCTTATCATGAAAAATACGCTTCATCACGGAGCAAAAGCAGGACGTTTTACCATACTCGGCATGGCTACAGGCCTCACGTTTTGGACGTTAATTGCTGTGCTTGGCTTGTCTGTTGCTATTGCGCAGTCGGTGTATGTATTTAATGCCATTAAATACATAGGGGCAGCGTACTTATTTTACTTAGGCATCAGAATATTTCTGACAAAAAATACGCTCTCATTGGAGGCCGTTTCAGAAGAAACAAAAACTGTAAAGTCTTCATCTAATCGCTGCTATAAAGAATCATATATGCAAGGGGCTCTTAGTAATTTTCTTAATCCTAAAACGGTACTAGTTTATATTACGTTTATGCCACAGTTTATTAACTTGGATGCACACATAAATCAACAGCTGCTGATACTTGGTTTTCTTCTGACGCTTATAGCAGTAGGGTGGTTTTTAATCTTGGTGTATGTAATAGATTACGTGAAAAAATGGTTTAAAAAACCGGTGTTTCAAAAAGCTTTTCAGAGATGCAGTGGCTTGCTGCTGATCGGTTTTGGAATAAGAACAATAGTGTAATAGTGGTTAGTAAGCAAAAAAAGCTGGGATAAAAATATGTTAGTTAGAAGATCCGAATGAGTTTGATTCTTGATGGAGAATCAAACTCATTCGGATTTTTTTATTAGTATGGTAAACATAGCCTTCGTATATTTATCCATTTACTTTTAGCTGTTGATTGGAGGGCAAGGCGAAGACTCCTGCGGGAAAAGCGGAACAGGTGAGACCCCGCGGAAAGCGAAGCCGTGCACGGAAATCAACAGCGGTGTAACAAGCCACCGATACTAGTTCATGTATTCAATTTTATCGTCTTTAAATTGTATTGATTTAGCTATGTCTCAATATCTTTTCTTAACGTTTAAAAACACGTAAACGAAACAATTTGTCGTGTATCTACACCGAAAATGGTCCAAAAACGTCCGTTCCATCTAAATCCTGCAACCGATCGCGGTCCTACAAAAATAGGAAAATACCAGAAGCTAGAGCCGTTTCTAAGCCATATGAACGTATTGCGGAATAGACATAGAGAAATGGCTCCTGGGTCAACAGCAAATGGAGTTGCCGTTTGTTGAGCCGGAATAAATGCCGGAGGAGGAGAAGTCGGAGCTTGCTGCGGGCTAGGTGTAGGTAAACCGCCCGGTGGTCTAGGAGGGCTTGGAGGGAGTTGAGGGCCAGGGAATCTTGTTGAGTAAGAATAAAAATCCATGTAATTAATGTCCATTTTTTAACACCTCTTTTTTTATCACTATTTTATAAGATATGAGAAAGCTGCCTAAAGGGATTGGGCAACTATCATGTTTTTATATAAACCTTTTTGATGACGAAAAGGTTCGTTCCTAAGTCGGAAGTAAATTCCTTTATGAACTCTCTAAAAGCTGAATAGGATAAAGCAGAGCGTGTTTTTAGAGGAGGACTTTTCGTGGATAACAATCCAAAAAAGATGTTTACACCGGTTAAGACTTATCAACCTTTCCATAGTATCTATGATTCTTGCCGGCCGATAGGAGTGAAATATTATTCTACGCCGCCTCACTTATACATGGGATTTCAGCCGCCGAATCTTCAGCAATTTCCACCGGAAAAAGCGCTAAAAAAAGAACGCTGTGGCCGCCTTTTTGGGACTACTATGAAAATCCATACAAAGATAAGAAGAGGGATGAAGAATGAAAAAACTATCTCCAGAGTACTACCGGGATTTAGAAGAAATACAGGCCGTTGATTTTGCACTAGTAGAATTAACGCTGTATTTAGATACTCATCCAAATGACCAGCAGGCTATGCAGCAGTTTAACGAATACACGCAGCAGGCTATGCAGTTAAAAAGAACCTTCGAGACAAAGTACGGGCCGCTTCAGCAGTATGGAAACAGCTATACAGACGGAAAGTGGAGCTGGGGAACAAGCCCTTGGCCATGGCAAATATAAGCAGATAAAGGCGGGAACTATATGTAGGTGTATGAAAAGAAATTGCAGTATCCAGTGAAAGTAAGTACGTGTAATCCAACGCTAGCCAAATATTTAATGGAACAGTACGGAGGAGCGGACGGAGAGCTTGCAGCAGCGTTGCGTTATTTGAATCAGCGCTACACGATTCCAGATAAAGTTGTTGGATTGCTAAACGATATCGGTACAGAGGAGTTTGCTCATCTTGAAATGATTGCGACGATGATTTATAAGCTAACAAAAGATGCAACGCCAGAGTAGCTAAAGGAAGCTGGATTAACAGAGCACTATGTAAACCACGATAGCGCGCTTTATTACAATAATGCTGCTGGGGTTCCGTTTACAGCTACTTATATACAGGCAAAAGGAGATCCGATTGCAGATCTTTATGAAGACATAGCGGCAGAAGAAAAAGCAAGAGCTACATATCAATGGTTAATTGATATATCAGATGATCCTGATTTAAACGACAGCTTACGATTTTTACGAGAAAGAGAGATTGTTCACTCACAGCGGTTCCGTGAGGCGGTTGAGATTTTAAAAGATGACAGAGGCAGAAAGAAAATCTTTTAACGAGCAAAAGGAACATCCCTCTTAGTACAGGAGGGATGTTTTTTATTATGGCAGCGATGATTATGCGCTAGAACTGCAGTGACAAGAAACAACCTTTAATTTCCCTTCAACATCTTTCCAAACTCGCGTATAGCAGTATTCGCCTCCAATAGATTCACTGGTTGCAAGCGACCCGTTTAACGCTACTTTTGTAACGGTAACGGCAAGTTCTTGAAACAGTTTAATTTCTTGTTCCAACACTTCGATGCCCGCTATATCAAGACTTTTTGAACGATGAGCATTGATATCTTGCTCTTTTGACAACCATTGCCCAAGGTGATTCACAAAAATAAGCTCATCTGAAAGTAATTCTTCTAATAACTCTACGTTATTAGAAAGCATGGCTGAACGAAGCATTTCCTCGTATTCTATAACTCTTGCTTGGTTCATTTTTAATCCTCCTTTACGCCTTGTGTAACTCTTTTCTATTTCCACGTTGCTTTTCCTTTAAACTTCTGCCCTTAATAGATTGTGTTAAATTATGTTAATAGAGGGTATAAGTGGACTAATTTTCTGTAAGCATAAAATATTCTGAAAGACTCCATTATTTACCTTTAAATGGTATAAAATTAGAGTGAAAGAACCTTTTCTTTCCACTTGTCTAGTTATCTTTTTACTATTAAGAAGCAGTTTTTTATACTTGTAATTGTAGCGGAATGAACGTTCATTCCGTTTTTGGAAAGAGGTGATAAAGTGGAATCTACTCCAACAAAACAAAAAGCGATTTTTTCTGCTTCACTTCTGCTGTTTGCAGAAAGAGGATTTGATGCAACAACGATGCCAATGATTGCAGAGAATGCCAAAGTAGGAGCAGGAACAATTTATCGCTACTTTAAAAATAAAGAAAGCCTTGTAAATGAATTATTTCAACAGCATGTCAACGAGTTTTTACAGTGCATTGAAAGCGGACTGGCAAACGAAAGGGACGGATACCGAGATGGGTTTCATCATATCTTTGAAGGTATGGTGACATTCACTAAAAACCATCCTCGCGCTCTCGGATTTATCAAAACTCACAGCCAAGGAGCTTTTTTAACGGAAGAGAGCCATTCGGCCTACCGAAACCTAGTAGAATTTGTCTGTACGTTTTTTAAAGAAGGACAAAAGCAAGGTGTGATTAGGAATCTTCCTGAAAATGCGCTAATTGCTATTTTATTTGGAAGTTTCATGGAAGTATATGAAATGATTGAAAATGACTACTTATCTTTAACTGATGAACTTCTTACAGGTGTAGAAGAGAGTCTGTGGGCAGCACTTAGCAGACAATCATGAAACTTAACAAGTGAAAGAGGGATAACATGACAATTAAAGAAATGCCTCAGCCAAAAACGTTTGGAGAGCTTAAAAACTTACCGTTATTAAACACAGATAAACCGATTCAAACTTTGATGAAAATTGCGGATGAACTAGGAGAAATCTTTAAATTCGAAGCGCCTGGCCGTGTAACGCGTTACTTATCAAGTCAGCGTCTAATTAAAGAAGCATGCGATGAATCACGCTTTGATAAAAACTTGAGTCAAGCGCTTAAATTTGTACGTGATTTTGCAGGAGATGGGTTATTTACAAGCTGGACGCACGAAAAAAATTGGAAAAAAGCGCATAATATCTTACTTCCAAGCTTCAGTCAGCAGGCAATGAAAGGCTATCATGCGATGATGGTAGATATCGCCGTACAGCTTATTCAAAAGTGGGAGCGTCTAAATACAGATGAGCATATTGAAGTACCGGAAGATATGACGCGTTTAACGCTTGATACAATCGGTCTTTGCGGCTTTAACTATCGCTTTAACAGCTTTTACCGAGATCAGCCGCATCCGTTTATTACAAGTATGGTTCGTGCGCTAGATGAAGCGATGAACAAGCTGCAGCGAGCAAATCCAGATGATCCAGCTTACGATGAAAATAAGCGCCAGTTTCAAGAAGATATCAAAGTGATGAACGACCTAGTAGATAAAATTATTGCAGATCGCAAAGCAAGCGGTGAACAAAGCGATGATTTGTTAACGCATATGCTAAATGGAAAAGATCCAGAAACAGGCGAACCGCTTGATGACGAGAACATTCGCTATCAAATTATTACGTTCTTAATTGCGGGACACGAAACAACAAGCGGTCTTTTATCATTTGCGCTGTATTTCTTAGTGAAAAATCCACATGTATTACAAAAAGCAGCAGAAGAAGCAACACGAGTTCTTGTAGATCCTGTTCCAAGCTACAAACAAGTCAAACAGCTTAAATATGTGGGCATGGTCTTAAACGAAGCGCTGCGCTTATGGCCAACGGCTCCTGCGTTTTCCCTATATGCAAAAGAAGATACGGTGCTTGGAGGAGAATATCCGTTAGAAAAAGGCGACGAACTAATGGTTCTGATTCCTCAGCTTCACCGTGATAAAACAATTTGGGGAGAAGATGTAGAAGAGTTCCGCCCAGAGCGTTTTGAAAATCCAAGTGCGATTCCGCAGCATGCGTTTAAACCGTTTGGAAACGGTCAGCGTGCGTGTATCGGTCAGCAGTTCGCTCTTCATGAAGCAACGCTGGTACTTGGTATGATGCTAAAACACTTTGATTTTGAAGACCATACAAACTACGAGCTGGATATTAAAGAAACCTTAACGTTAAAGCCTGAATGCTTTGTGGTAAAAGCAAAATCGAAAAAAATTCCGCTTGGGGGAATTCCTTCACCTAGCACTGAACAGTCTGCTAAAAAAGTACGCAAAAAGGTAGAAAATGCTCATAATACGCCGCTGCTTGTGCTATACGGTTCGAACATGGGAACAGCTGAAGGAACGGCGCGTGATTTAGCAGATATTGCGATGAGCAAAGGATTTGCACCACAGGTCGCTACCCTTGATTCGCACGCTGGAAATCTTCCGCGCGAAGGAGCTGTTTTAATTGTAACGGCTTCTTATAACGGACATCCGCCTGACAACGCAAAGCAATTTGTCGACTGGTTAGACCAAGCGTCTGCTGATGACGTAAAAGGCGTTCGCTACTCCGTATTTGGATGCGGCGATAAAAACTGGGCTACTACGTATCAAAAAGTGCCTGCTTTTATCGATGAAACGCTTGCCGCTAAAGGAGCAGAAAACATCGCTGACCGCGGTGAAGCAGATGCAAGCGACGACTTTGAAGGCACATATGAAGAATGGCGTGAACATATGTGGAGTGATGTAGCAGCCTACTTTAACCTCGACATTGAAAACAGTGAAGATAATAAATCTACTCTTTCACTTCAATTTGTCGACAGCGCCGCGGACATGCCGCTTGCGAAAATGCACGGTGCGTTTTCAGCGAACGTCGTAGCAAGCAAAGAACTTCAACAGCTAGGCAGTGAACGAAGCACGCGACACCTTGAAATTGCACTTCCAAAAGAAGCTTCTTATCAAGAAGGAGATCATTTAGGTGTTATTCCTCGCAACTATGAAGGAATAGTAAACCGTGTAACAGCAAGGTTTGGCCTAGATGCATCACAGCAAATCCGTCTGGAAGCAGAAGAAGAAAAATTAGCTCATTTGCCACTCGGTAAAACAGTATCAGTAGAAGAGCTTCTGCAATACGTGGAGCTTCAAGATCCTGTTACGCGCACGCAGCTTCGCGCAATGGCTGCTAAAACGGTCTGCCCGCCGCATAAAGTAGAGCTTGAAGCCTTGCTTGAAAAGCAAGCGTACAAAGAACAAGTGCTGGCAAAACGTTTAACAATGCTTGAACTGCTTGAAAAATACCCGGCGTGTGAAATGGAATTCAGCGAATTTATTGCCCTTCTTCCAAGCATACGCCCGCGCTATTACTCAATTTCTTCATCACCTCGTGTCGATGAAAAACAAGCAAGCATCACGGTCAGCGTTGTTTCAGGAGAAGCATGGAGCGGATATGGAGAGTATAAAGGAATTGCATCGAACTATCTTGCCAATCTGCAAGAAGGAGATACGATTACGTGCTTTGTTTCCACACCGCAGTCAGGATTTACGCTGCCTAAAGACTCTGAAACGCCGCTTATCATGGTCGGACCGGGAACAGGCGTCGCGCCGTTTAGAGGTTTTGTGCAGGCTCGCAAGCAGTTAAAAGAACAAGGACAGTCGCTTGGAGAAGCGCATTTATACTTTGGATGCCGTTCACCTCATGAAGATTATCTGTATCAAGAAGAGCTTGAAAATGCACAAAATGAAGGCATCATTACGCTTCATACCGCTTTTTCTCGCGTACCAAATCAGCCGAAAACATACGTTCAGCACGTGATGGAACAAGACGGGAAGAAATTGATTGAACTCCTTGATCAAGGAGCGCACTTCTATATTTGCGGAGACGGAAGCCAAATGGCACCTGACGTTGAAGCAACGCTTATGAAAAGCTATGCTGACGTTTATGAAGTAAGTGAAGCAGACGCTCGCTTATGGCTGCAGCAGCTAGAAGAAAAGGGCCGATACGCAAAAGACGTGTGGGCTGGGTAAATTAAAAAGAGGCTAGGATAAAAGTAGTTTAGTTGGTTGAAGGAAGATCCGAACGATGAATCGTTCGGATTTTTTATTGATAGGGTGAACGTAGATTTCATCTATTTAGTGGTTTGTAGCGGTTGATCGGAGGGCAAGGCGAAGACTCCTGCGGGAAAAGCGAAGTCTTGAACGAAAATCAACCGCGGTGTCACATGCAAGCCATACGAAATTCATTTCTCCCATTTATTCGTCTTTTGTCCCCACCTCATTTATAGCGCCTTAGCGTTTCTTCTGCGTGACAGCAAATTTTTTCAATTAGCTCCTGAGGTTCTTCAATAAGGGCCTGAGCACCTAAGGTATAGAAAAAAGAAGCCATGTAGTTTAATTCATTTCCATCAGTTATTGTATCGATATAGCCATTCCCATCACGCGCCACCTTCACATGATTTTCAAGCCATGGAACTCCCTTACACTGACGTACGCCTTCGTGCGTCAAGGTTACTTTTAACGAAATCGGCTGTGAGTTTACCGGTTCTGTTTCAAGCCATTCCTTTAACGTAAGAGACATATTTTCGTCTTTTTCTAAAACCTTTAACGAGTGAATACGATCCGCTCGAAACAATAATACTTTTTGCTTATCGTAAGAATAGGCAGGGCAGTACCATAAACCGTTATGAGCATAAATTCCAAGGGGTTTGACTTGTTTTCTTGTTTGACCCGCCTTTGAATCATAAAGAAATTCAATATATTTTCCTGCAAGGCTTGCTTCTAACAGCTCTTTTAAATAAGGAGTATCTAGGTTTCTTTTAGGATTCCAAAACGCAATATGAGCACTCATTTTATCTACTTTTTTCTTTGTTTCCTCAGACAGGTACACATAAAATTTTTGAAGAGCTGCATGAATTTCTGCATCAAACGGAAGGTCATGATAATAGTTCAGAGCTTGATAAGCAAAAAAGATAGAAATAGCTTCTTCTTCTGTAAACAAAATAGGAGGGAGGATACGATTTTTTAACACTCTGTAACCGCCGCTCCGTCCTTTTTCACTGTAAAGAGGCAGTCCTAATTCACTTAAGTCCAGTAAATAGCGCTGGACGGTCCGCACGGAAAGACCAAATTCCTCCGCTAGTTCTTTTGCCGTAAACGTTCTTTTTGTATTAATAAACATGAGCATATCAACAAGCCGTCTAGACTTAGCCATTTATTTTCACCTTTTTCTTTTAATATGACAAAAAGTGTCGTATTAAGATGATATCATACAGAAACAGTAAAGTTGAAAGGAGAAAAGGGAATGAAGAAAAAAATCGCCGTATATATTGCCGCAAGCTTAGACGGGTATATCGCAAGAGAAAACGGAGAGATTGACTGGCTGGAAAGCGTAGAAGGAGAGGGAGACAATGGCTACGAAGCGTTTTATCAAACGTGTGATGGGGTCGTTATGGGAAAGGCTACGTACGATCACGTGCTGAAGCTCACACCTGAGTTTCCGTATCTCGATAAAAAGTGCTACGTGTTTAGCCGCTCAGCTCAAGGAAAAGATCAGTATGCAGAGTTTATAAACGAAAGCGTGGCGTCATTTCTCCACAACCTCAGTCAAGATACGAAAAAAATATGGCTGGTGGGAGGGGCTGATATTCTGGCTGATTTCTTAAAAGCAAAGAGGGTGGATGAATTTATTATATCGGTTATTCCCGTTTTGCTTGGAACTGGTATTCCATTGTTTAAGCCAGGAATTCCCGAAATGAACTTGAAGCTAACTCATATGAAGCAGTACGGGCAAATTGCTCAGCTTTATTATAAAAAAGAATAAGCTTATTCGTAATAAAAACTCTTTCTGTAGTGTCAGTGTGCTCATCGTGTATTTAACATACAGCTATTGTTATTTTAGGGACAGTGACATCAAGACAGGCTTTTTTTCATAGTATATTTTTGGGGTGAGAAAATGCCAAGAGTAAATTATCGAGATTCAGACGTTGCTTTAATGGCAAGGATGATGAGAGCAGAAGCTGAAGGCGAAGGAAAACAAGGAATGCTGTATGTTGGAAATGTCATTGTCAATCGTCTTAAAGCAAACTGTTTAGATTTCAAGAATTTAAGATCCGTTCCGCAAGTTATTTATCAGGTGCAGGGTGGCAACTATTCGTTTGAAGCTGTTCAAAAAGGAAATGTATTTTATCAAAGAGCAAGAAGTGTTGAAAAAAGGTTAGCCAAAAAGAATTTGGATTATTGGAGAGAACATCCGGGGAAATATGCCCTGTGGTACTTTAACCCATCCGCTCCATGCCCTCCAACCTGGTACGATCAACCTGCTTCTGGTCAATACAAAAATCATTGTTACTATGAGCCAAAACCCGGAACATGCGCTAGCGTTTATAACGGGTAGATAGCCTGGGAAATATGCTGCATTCTGAAGGTTGGGCCTCACATCCGAATCTTTAGCTGCAGGAGACAAGGTAGTCGTTCTTCATATAATAAGAGAAAGCCCTCTTTTAATAAAGGGGGCTTTTGGTAATTGGTGCATTCATCATTTTGCTTCAAATTTTATGTTTTTACCAGCAGCAAATTCCTCTTGATTCTTCGTTTTTGTATCCTTTACCACCCAGGACGTCTTTACCTTAGCTGCTGCTAAAATTTCTTTAATTTGCTTATCGTTTAAGCCTTTCGTATAAAGGACAAATTCCCTTGTATAGATGTTTTTATTTTCTTGCTCTTCATCTGCACCGCTGCCAAACCAATATCTTATTTGCTGATCATCTTTGATGTTATTAAAAGCTTCTTTATAGTTAGGCAGCTTAACTTGAATATTCGACAGGTAATCCGTGCCGCGTAAAGTAAGGATCATATGTACTTTGTGAAAATCTTTTTTTGAAGGGCTTGTTAACCCTGATGTTCCAACTTCACTAAATTCTTTTTTCGTCAGCGGTTTAACTGTAGTAGAAACAGAAACTTGCGGGTCTGAGTGATTTGTCGTAACTTCTTCGGTACTGCAGGCGCTTAAAATGATCACCGTTAAAAGAGCATAAACGAACCCCACTACTTTTTTATTCATGCACGTTCTCCTTTGTCATTAATAGATAATGGTACTCATTCGTCGTATTCATTGTATTTACCTCTATTTGTTCCAATGTCCTAATCAACGAAGAAAATCGTAAAAGTATAAAAAAAGAAATGCCGAGGCATTTCTTTTTTCGTTCTATGAGTCTGGATTAAGCGAAGTATGCGTATACTCCGGCATACGCTCTTCTTTTTCCGTTAGCTGAGTATCGGGGCTTTGCTGCTCTTGTGAAACAGGAGACAGCGTGGATTTTTGTTCATGATTCATGTTTGTTATTCCTCCTTATATAAAGTGAGCTGTTAATCAAGTTTATACGTTTACTAATCTTGCTATTAATGTGCGTCATATTGTAAAAAATATACAAATAAAACGTGCATAAATTAAAAATAGTATAAAATACCATGATTATTTTTGTTTTAATACGGGTAGAGTTAAGTACATTACTTTTATCCATTGATGAATGAAAACACATATATATAAAACAAAAGGAGTGGAGAAAGATGAGAAAAGAAGAGCAGCCGGTATTATCTGATTTTATTGAGAAGGACCAATTTGAGTTAAATTCATATTTAACCTCTTTACTTGAAACGACAAGTGAAAAGAAAGAAAATCAAAGTTGATGAATTGAAAAACATAAAGGGCTACTTTCCATGTGGAAAGTAGTTTTTTCATTTGTGAACTTGATATATTGGACAACGAGGTGAGAAAGATGAACAAAAGAGACGTGGTTTCGAGAAGTATTTTAACAAAAGCCACCGGCTTTTTGGCATCTGGTTATACTCATAGCTTGAATCCGTATGCCGGATGTGCATTTTCCTGCAAATTTTGCTACGTGCGAGAGCTCCCAATTCAGCGCTTTAAAGAGATGGAGTGGGGGACATGGCTAGAGCTGAAGGTCAACGCAGCTGAAGTCTATCAAAAAGAAATACAAAAACTGCGAAAAAAAGAGCAGCCGGTGCGCATCTTTATGTCTTCAGCGACAGATCCCTATCAGCCTGCTGAGCGTAAAGCAGGCATCACGCGCGCCCTTTTAGAAACGATGATCAATCATCCGCCTGATTTTTTATTGATTCAAACCAGGTCGCCGCTTGTGACGAGGGATATTGATTTGCTTTTAGAGCTTCAAAACGTATGTGGTCTTCGCGTATCGATGACTGTTGAAACGGACCGAGAAGATGTAAAACAAATTTTTTCTCCTTATGCTCCGGGGATGAAACTTCGTATGAACGCGTTAAAAAAAGTAAAAGAAAGCGGAATTTCAACGCAAGTAACCATTGCTCCAATGCTTCCTTTTACGCCTGAATTTCCTGAAAAAATAGAAGGAATGATGGACCGAATTTGCATTGATACCTTGTACTTAGGAGACGGTTCCTTAGGGAAAACGTCTAAAAGGCTAGGAATGCCGGAATTATTTGAGAAGTACGGTTTCCTAGACTGGTATGACAAAGACATTCATGTCAAAGCCATTCGTTATTTTGAAAAATTTTATCCTTCTTCGATGATTTATCTTTCTCAAGAGGGATTTGCCCCGTAAAAAAAGAAGGGCTAGAAGAGCCCTTCTTTTTACATATTAGTTCTTATACGTATCAAACATGTTCGTATCATCAGGTACGTTTTCTAAGTAGCTGATTTTTCCGCTGTCATCTAGCTTAGCAATATCTTTTCCCGTTTGAGTAAAGACGCTGCCAGATGCACGTTTTCCGCATACTGCCCAAGGCGTTTCAAACGTATCAGTACCTTCAACTGCTTTCCAGCCTTCGAACATATGCTTAATATCAGCATTTTCTTTAAACACCATTTTCACAAACAGCTTCCAGTTTTCAATGCCTTGCTTTTCGTGGCCGTTTAAGACAAATACGATATCGTCTGAAAAAAGGCTCACCAATTCTTCAAATGCTTGTTCGCTTGTACGTGATTGATCGAATAAATCAAAATATCTATTTAAGTTTTCCATGATAATCTCCCTTGGGTGCTACAGCACCATTTTTTCTTCTACTGTTGCTTTTAACATGTCCAGGTTTTCTTTTGGACATTTTTTGTTAATTTCATTTGTGAGCGTAGCAATGGTTTGCCGTTTTAAGATAGACTGCCACGAAGATTCGGCTTCTTTCATTAAATCGGATAATAAGCAAATATCTTTGTCTTTTAAGTTAAGCATGTCGTGAAAAATACCGCTTGATGAGTAAAGAGACTGTTTACCTTCAATGGCTACGTATACGTCATAAATACGAATGTCTTCCGGCGTTTTCTTTAAGCGAAATCCACCTTTGCTACCAGGAACGGAAGCAAGTAAATCAGCGCTAACCAGCTTGCGAAGAAGCTTTTGAAAATACGTAGACGAACCCCCAAGCTGAGTGCTGATGACATCTCCTGGCAGCACCGCTTTTTCAGGTAAAAACGTCAGCAGCAAAATAGCATACACCGATTGCTCAACGCCTGTTTTCATATGCAAAAACATCATCTCCTTCTATATGTGTACAAAGTGGATAATGATTGTCCACTTTTAGGTTATCATACCGCTTAGGAATCAAAAAGTAAAGCAGTTACTTAATATGCACGTGATATTCGTGTATACTGTGAAAGAAGCAGCAACAAAATACGGAGATGAGAGAATGACAACTATTGCAGATATCGCTCGGCTCGCAGGAGTAGCAAAAAGCACTGTATCCCGCTACCTTAACGGAGGGTCTGTGAGCGATGCGACGAAACGAAAAATTGAAGGAATTATTAAAGAAACAAACTATAGCCCAAATGCTTTTGCTCAAAGCTTAAAAGCAAAAAAAACAAATATCATCGGTGTAATTGTTCCGCGCATGGGTTCTTTTGCGACTTCCCGCACATTAGATGGTATTGACCAAGAACTTAGAGACCACCACTATCAAATGATTATTTCGAATTCTAATCAAGATTTAGAAAGAGAAATCGAAAATATTTATACGCTGGCTAAGCAGAAGGTAGCTGGTATTATCCTGCTTGCCGTTCAAATCACTAAAGCTCATTTAGAAGCGTTCCGCGCAATTTCAATTCCCGTTTTGCTAATTGGACAGCAGCATGAAGAAGTCCACAGTTTAATTCACCAAGACTACGAGGCTGCATGCGACATTGGAAGGTACATAGGAGAAAAAGGACATAAAAAAATTGCTTTTTTAGGCGTAACCGAAAAAGACATAGCTGTAGGTGTAAAGCGAAAAGAAGGCGTAAAGGAAGGTCTTAAAGACAGAGACTGCGAGATCCGCTGTTATCAAACAAGCTTTAACATGAGCGATGCAATCGGGGCCGCTACGGCTGTGATGAAAGAATTTAATCCGTCTATTATTGTATGTGCGACCGATAACATTGCGCTTGGCACATTAAAGGCAGCTTATTTAAACGGACTGCGCGTTCCAGAAGATGTATCCATTACCGGCTTTGGAGGCTACGAAATTACAGGTGTGATTCATCCCAGCTTAACAACCGTAAAATATTACTATAAAGAAGCGGGACAAATGGGGGCACAGCGAATCATTAAGCTAGTCAACGGAGAGGAAGTCGAAAAGCTTACACTTTCTAACTATGAATTGATTGAAAGAGAAAGCGTTGACAATCGTTTTACATAAAAAACGATTGACATAATGTAGGAGATGCTATAGTATAAGTGGTGTAAATACAAACAAATAATTGAACGTATCTCCTAAAGGGGAGTAGCTTTAACAGCAAAGTCGTCATTACAGAGATTATCTCTCGGCTTTGTTGGCGACATTATGTTGTTAGCAAGACCTTTACCGCTTATTTGGTAAGGGTCTTTTTTGTATTCAATTATAAAAAAGGAGGAAAAGGCTCGGACATTTAGAGGAGAAACGTTACATAAAAAGAGAAGGTGGAGGTAACTATGGAGGAACTAATTGGCGTATCAGTGCAAGGTTTGCTGCAAATTATTTTTCTTGATTTAATTTTAAGCGGGGATAACGCGATTGTGATTGCAATGGCGGCTCGTAATGTACCAAAAGATTTACAAAAAAGAGCGATTTTAATTGGAACAGGCGGCGCGATTGGTCTTCGATTATTATTTGCGGCTATTATTGTCCCTTTATTGAAAATACCATTAATCGGAGCGGTCGGCGGTTTGATGCTAGTGTGGATTGCATATAAATTATTAGCGGACAATCACGATCACGGCGACAATCCTCAAGGTGGAGCAACGGTATGGAGCGCGGTTAAAACGATCATTATCGCAGATGCGGTCATGTCATTAGATAACGTATTAGCTCTAGCAGGTGTAGCTCACGAATTTGTCCCGATTATGATTGGTGTATTAATTTCAATTCCGATTATTATTTGGGGAAGCAGCTTTATTATGAAAGCAATGGAAAAATTTCCGATTATCATTTACGCTGGAGCGGCGATGCTCGCATGGTCTGCTGGAAAAATGATTGTTGAAGATAAAATTATCGGCGGATTTGTTCCAAGCACAGCTTTACATCTCGCTGTTCAAATCATCTTAACCGTTGCAGTTGTAGGAATTGGGTACATGAAAAACAAAAAAATGAAAAAAGAACAAGCCCACGCAGCATAAAAAAGAGCGTACGGATGATCCGTACGCTCTTTTTTTATGATTCGGGGTAGTGCATAAGCAAAAAAAAGCTTGCTTCTTCTTCAGAAGAATTGATATAGCTGTGAGAGGTGTTTCCTGAAAAATGCAGAGCGTCTCCTGAGACTAATTCATGTTCTTCATTTTCAAAACGAACCGTTAATTCGCCTTCTTTAATAAGTAAGTATTCATCTCCTAAATGAGTTTTGGCTTCGTGCACGCATCCAGGCTTTAATGTGACGATGTAAATTTCAAACTTTTTTTCCGGATGATAAGGAAAAAAAGAATAGACCAAGTAATCACCTTTGTTGTCCGTGATGGGATCTAACTGTTTTATGCTTACTTTCTGCACATCCGGGGTGTCTTCTTTCATAAATACAGAAAAAGAGACTTGAAGGCCGTTGGCGATTTTCCAAAGCGTGGTAACCGTGGGACTGGATTTACCTTTTTCAATTTGTGCAAGCATTGCTTTACTAACACCGGTTAATTCGGAAACTTGATCAAGCGTCATATTTCGATTTTTTCGTAATTTAACAAGATTTTTAGCAATAATATCTTGAATCGCGTCCATTGTTGTACTCCTTTAATGATTATAAAGATAGTATAACATACCGTTGTTTAATATAACGTATAGATGTATAATATAGCAGAAAAGGAGGGGGTACGGTGATTGCAGAAAAAGCAGTACAGCAAAGAGAAAAGGTGGACTTAACGTTCAGACAAGGGGCTAAGGATTGTATCCCTACGCTACTCGGTTACATAAGTATAGGGCTTGCGGCTGGAATTGTTGGAGTATCCTCGCATCTTTCCGTTATGGAAGTTACTTTATTATCAGCGCTCGTGTATGCCGGGGCAGCACAGTTTATTATTTGTGCACTGATGGTTGCAAACAGTTCGATTTCAGCTATTATTCTCACAACATTTATTATAAACTTACGACACTTTCTTTTGAGCGCTACGATCGCGCCTAAATTTACAAAATATTCGTTATTAAAAAACGTCGGAATTGGAGCCCTTCTAACGGACGAATCATTTGGGGTGTCTTCAAGTAAAATCGCAAAAGGTGAGCCAATTAATGACCGCTGGATGAACGGATTAAATATAACGGCTTACGTCAGCTGGATTATCGCCTGTACGACAGGAGCTATTTTTGGCCATTTGCTATCAAATCCAGAAGCCTTTGGGTTTGATTTTGCCTTAACAGCTATGTTTTTAGCTCTGCTTGTTTTACAAATCGAAAGCGTGTTACCTTCAAAGCTTAATCATTACTTACGTTTGATTCTTTATATGGCGATTCTTATGATTGTGCTGTCTTTTTTCGTACCTTCACATGTGGCTGTATTGATTTCAACAATTATTGTAGCGACAATTGGGGTGGTGACGGATAAATGAGCATCCACTACCCAACACTCATCGTTATTTTAGGGTGTGCCCTTGTTACCGTAGTTCCGCGCATTGTTCCGTTTTTAGTTGTACGTAACATCGCGCTGCCAGAACCCGTATTAAAATGGCTATCCTATATTCCTATTTGTATTTTAACCGCACTTGTTGTAGAAAATTTTATCATTCAAGCAAATGACAGTGTAAAGATTAACTGGCCCGTCATTATCGTAGTCATTCCAACCTTACTGATTGCCCTGAAAACCAAAAGCTTATCCATCACCGTTATTAGCGGAGTTGGAATGATGGCGCTGCTTCGTTTTTTTCTTTGGTCATGAAAGCTCAAGTTATGCTCTTGAGCTTTTTTACTGTCTCCTTTACGCACGCTTTTTCATATAGTATGATAAGAGTGTAAATTAGAAGCCAATGAAAACTAAAATATAGATGAGGTGCTTTTATGAGCGGAGTAGTATCTAAATAGGAACAATTGAATGAAATAAATTAAATAAGCACGACGGGTATTTTTTGGAGAGTGAAGGTACCCTTTATTTGCTTATGGATTTATTTCACTGCCTATGAAGATACCTACAATGCTTTATAAAGGGTTCGGCATTTGTCCCGAAAGAGGCGTTTGTTTTTACAGAGCTTTCTTTTGTGATATGTGTTTAGACACCTTATGAACGCAAAAAGCTGTGGGATCACCACAGCTTTTTTTTATTTACCTTTTTCATTGCCTTCTAATAAATAGGTATCTTCATATGTGATGACAAATCATAGTGAGGAGAAAAACCATGAATACGATGACATTTGAAAAATTGCAGTATCAGGAATTAAAAGAAATCGTAAAATCTCACTGCGTAAGTGAGCTGGGAAAACAATTAATGGATAAACTTCAGCCGAGCACATCTCTTAAAACAGTAAAAAACCGACTTAAAGAAACAACGGAAGCACGAAGACTTCTAGATGCTGAGAAATCACTTCCGCTATCAGGTGTCTCAGGTATAGGAAGAGTCATCGAAAAGCTTGAAAAAGGCATGATTTTAGAGCCCGAAGAGCTAATGCGCGTATCCGATTTTTTAAAAGGCTGTAGAAAAGTAAAACAATATATGGTGGATAAAGAATTTTTTGCTTCGCTCTTAAGTTCCTATGCCCATTCGATGAAAGAACTGACAGGTATAGAAGAGGAAATTAATTTTGCGATCAAAGCCGGAAAAGTAGACGCTGCGGCAAGCAAAGAGCTTAAGCGTATCAGAAGACATATAGAAGGAACGGAAGCTAAGATTTCAGAACAGCTTGCGAAATTTTTACGAAACGGTAAAAACAAAGAGTATATTCAAGACTTCTTCATCAGTAAAAAAGGAGACCGCTATACGATTCCGATCAAGGCATCCTATAAAAATCATGTTGGAGGAACGATTGTTGAAACATCTTCTAAAGGGTCAACAGTGTTCATAGAGCCGGCGTCTATTACAAAGCTGAATGCGGAACTAGCGATTTTGAAAGCAGAAGAAGAGGTAGAAGAATATCAAATTTTAGCGTCTTTAACAGGTTTAGTGTTAGAGAAGCTAGCTGATATTCATATTAATTTAGAGCTAATTAGCCAATACGACATGGTGTTTGCCAAAGCAAAATACAGTAAAAAGGCAGATGGAGTTGAACCTAAAATTAATGATTATGGATATATTCATTTAAAAGGCGCATATCACCCGCTGTTAACTGGTAAAATTGTTCCGCTTCACTTCGAAATTGGCAAGAATTATCGAAGCTTAATTATTACGGGACCTAACGCAGGAGGAAAAACCGTTGTCTTAAAAACGATTGGGCTACTAACGCTCGCTACAATGTTAGGATTTCATATTACAGCTGATGAAGGAACAGAAATTGCATTGTTTGAGCATATTTTTGTCGATATCGGCGACAACCAAAGTATTGAAAATGCGCTGAGCACCTTTTCCTCACACATGAAAAATATATCGGCTATTTTGCAAAAAGCAACGAACAATACGCTGCTTCTATTCGATGAAATTGGCAGCGGCACCGAACCGAATGAAGGAGCTGCACTTGCGATTGCAATTTTAGAGAAGTTTTATCATATGGGCTGCATAACGGTCGCGACTACGCATTACGGAGAAATTAAGCGTTTCTCAGAAATTCATCCTGACTTTATGAATGCCGCGATGCAGTTCAACAGTAAAACATTAGAACCGCTGTATCAACTGTTAATTGGCACATCTGGTGAAAGCAATGCGCTTTGGATTTCAAAGAAAATGAAGGTAGAAGAAGAGATTTTACAAAAAGCAAAGTTCTATATGGAAAGCAAATCCTATGATACAGAAGTTGTCAGAGAAAATAAAATAAAAAAACCAACTATTTTGAAGGAAAAGAAAAAAGACCGTGTTGAATACCAAATGGGAGATCGAGTCAAGCTGTTAGATTATGAAAATCATGCGATTGTGTATAAGTCTAAAGACAACACAAACAATATAGTCGTACTCTATCAGAATGAGTTAATTGAAGTAAACGTTAAGCGAGTAGCTCTTGAAATCAAAGCTGCTGAATTATATCCCGAAGGCTATGATCTCGATTCATTATTTATTAGCTATAAAGATCGAAAAGAGCAGCATGATCTGCAGCGAGGATCAAAAAAAGCATTGCGGAAAATTGAAAAAGATATACGGAAAAATAGGTAAAACAAAAGCCCAACACTTGTAGGAAAGTGCTGGGCTTTTGTTTTTATGTAGCTTTTCAAAAAACATCTTTTACCGCCCTAGTGTATTTGAGAGATGCATTCAATAAATTATTCATTTGTGGGAACGGGAAGACTCTTGAGCGTTGTAAAACAAAAAGCCATTTTTTTCGCAAAATGTAAAGGAGGCTCTACAGATTGAATATGAAGATACATAAGGACCGGTTCTGTAAAAAGCCAATGGTTATGCAAAGCGCTTACGATAAGACCTTGCCGCGCAGCAGCTTCTGTAAAACGAGGGATTTCTTCTTGTAAAATAGCAATCTCAGCCAAGTTTAACGCGTTTCCCTGTGCGTCTATCGCCTCAAATGATACACCAACAGGAACGACAGAGCTGCTTTTCCGCCCTTGAACATGAGCTTGAAAGCTTCTTTTAAGCGACACTGAGCATCCTGTTGGACTAACTTTGCTTTTAGCGTTTAAAATCTGGCCAAACTGCTGACAAATTTCACTTGTAGTATACATATAAGCTCCTGCCTTTCTTCTATACTCTTAGTAAGCTTTATGACATAAGAGCTTCACTTATGCAAACCGTGTTCTTATAAAAAAACCCCCTTCACGATGAAGAGGATTTTTTATTATTCAGCATGCGATGAGCGTTCGTTTAACAAATTTTCATAAAAACGAGCAAGTGAAGCAGAAAGGTATGGAATAGACCATAAAAAGCCGATTCCTAGTGTAATAATACTTAATAAAAACCAGCCAAGGAAGCTTAGCAGCAGCAGGAAGTACTGTCCTTTATAACCATTCATCAACCTGCGGCTTTCTGTAATCGCTTGATTCATCGAGTAAGTAGGATTGTCTTTACAAATATAGTACGTTTGTGAATATGCCAGTGCTTTGATAATTCCAGGAATTAGTAAAAGTAGTGACCACAGCATCACATAAAGAGTCATGAGTACATATATTCCTAATGACTTTACATAGAGACCGAAGTCTTGGAATGTTTTAAACAAGTGTCCCAATTGGACAGATTCACCTCGCGCCAAACCTAAAAATGCCCAGTAGTTCGCCATGAGAAGAGGCGAAAAGACAATGGCAAAGGCAGTTGAAATCCATGATGCCGAATCAGATTCATCTTTCATCCAATTGTCATAGCCGCCGCTTGCCACAATTTCAAATGGAATAGGCAGAAGCGTATATACTCCGTACGTCACCACCGTCAGTAGAATCGCAAGTCCCCAGCGATTTTTTAAAGAAGCTTTAGCTTCTCTTTTAATCGTACCGATGTTCATGTTGTTCCTCCTTTAATATTGCAAAATAGTATCTTTTTGCTTGTATTAACATGTAAACCATGCACAATTGTTAATTTTGTATGAAATGAAAATAATAGTCAATAGGTTCTGAGATGAAAAGCAAAGCTCCTGCAGAAAATTTTTACTAGACAGATAGAAAACAATAAATAGATACAAAGTGTTTTATTCATTTCTGACAGTATTCATTATGGAGGTTGTAGTGAAAATAACGCGTTATTTCTTTATAATAGGCGTAAGAGGAGATGAATAAAAAATGGAGAATGCTATCCAAACATTTTATGAGCTAGAATGCATGCACTTAAAATCAGACATACGAACCTCTGCTAAAGAGCTTTCAAACATTCTAGCAGATGATTACGTGGAGTTTGGCAGCTCGGGCACGGTATGGAAACGAAAAGATTACAATACCAATCATGTACTTTCGCCAGATGTATTCGAAATCTCTCATTTTCATATAGACGTATTGTCTCCTGACTGCGTATTAACTACCTATCATCTTGTGAACCATACGGCAGAAAAAAAGACGCTTCGCAGTTCTATTTGGCGAAAAAGAGAAGAAAAGTGGCGTTTGTTTTTCCATCAAGGCACAGTGACAAATGGTGATCAATAAATAAGATTATTCGGTTATTATTATACTTTCCCTCTATTTGATGCTATGATGAAAGTATATTTTGACGTAAGGGATGTTTTGAGATGAGCAAAAATAACGTAAAAAAAGAAGTGTTTTCATGGATTAAGTCCATTGTTATTGCATTGGTTATTGTAGTGGGAGTTCGCCATTTTTTATTTGCACCAACTACGGTTCACGGTGAATCGATGTATCCAACGTTTGAAGATTCAAACCGCGTTATTTTAAATAAAATCAGTGATGTTGATCGCTTTGATATGATTGTATTTCATGCACCGGATGCAGATGAAAATTATATTAAACGTGTAATCGGACTGCCAGGAGATACGGTAGAAATGAAAAACGACGTTCTATATATTAACGGCAAAGCTTATAAAGAGCCGTATTTAAAAGAATCTAAAAAATCTCTTGCACCTAATGAAAAATTCACGGAAGATTTTACGCTTCAAACGCTGCCTGCAACTGATGGCAAAGTGAAGGTACCGAAAAATTCACTGTTTGTAATGGGGGACAACCGTCCTGTAAGTCATGATGGACGAGCTTTTGGCTTCATTCCACAAAAATCAGTTATCGGAAAAGTGCAGTTTCGCTACTATCCGTTAAATGAAGTAGGCGAACCGAAATAAAAAAAGGGAAAAAGGCTGGCGAAATTTAATTCGCCGGCCTTTTTTATTGGATTAAAAGGACTGATTTTTAAAAAACGATTTGCTTTATGCAAGTTAAACATCTTCTAAAGAATTAGTAAATTAGACCTTATGTTACTTCAAAGTAAGAGGTAGTACTGATAGGTAAGTGATTTTTATGGGTATACAGATATATGAAGATAAAGAAGCAAGGATTTGGGAAAGGAGCAGGTCAGCATGAAAAACGTATTAATGATTAATGGACACGAGTATTATAAAAAGTCAAAAGGAGAGTTAAATCAGACGATTTTTAACGAAATGCAGCATTTACTCACTAATCAATTTGACATTAAAACAACGGTGGTTGATAAAGGCTACGAAGTAGAAGAAGAAATTGAAAAGTGGCTATGGGCTGATGTTGTGATTATGCAGACGCCTATTTACTGGTTCAGCATTCCCGGAAAGTTTAAGCAATATATTGATCGCGTGTATATGGATAACATTTTCTTTAAAGGTTCAAATCAATACGGGCGAGGCGGCTTATTAACGGGGAAAAAATACATGTTTTCTCTCACGTGGAACGCGCCGGAAGCTATTTTCGACAATGACGAAGCTTTCTATGAAGGAGAAAGTTTAGACGAAGCCATTATGCATTTGCATAAAATGAATCAGTACGTCGGTATGAGTCCACTTCCCACTTACTCTATTCATGATGTAGTCAAACATCCAAACATTGATCACTACAAGCATAAATTAGAAAATCATGTAGCAGAAGTATTTGGAATAGGAGAGGGGCATTAAAAATCAGTCTCTACGAAACCTAACCGAGTATCAAAAGAATATAAAAAAGATATAAATAAATTTTTAATTGGAGTTCCTATAAGGTTAGTGAGCAAGCCTTATCGTCTAATAAAAGATTTTAACGAATCCATGCATACTATTCACCGATACAAAAAATGAACTGCTGCTCTTAAAATTTTTATACAAATGATTTCCTTAAAAATCATGTTTTGGATGTTTAAGGAAAGGGTAAAGTAAATAGTTCTCCGATATGAAATGAATTATGAAGCAGTACTTACACGTATCTTTACTTTAAAGTCTAAGAAGGTGAAGGTATGGGATGGATGAACGACTAGAAAATAAACGTTGGGTTGCCTATTGCCCTGTGACGGATCGGCTCGTAAATCTAGAACTTTCTTCTATTAAAAAAGAAGGAAAGAAAGACATCATCACCAGTTGTACAGGCATTGAAGATATTTGTCATACTTGCTTTATAACAAATACCGGGGATGTATCAAAAACATAGCGCGATGTTTGTAAAAGAGATGTGAGTTAGCGCTGCCTGTTATTATGACTCATGCACAAACACCTGTAGCATTTATCTTTTTTAAAATGCTACAGGTGTTTTTTGTTTAACTGGAATCTTTTGAAAACAAGCTTGCTGAGCACTTACAGGATTTGCACATCAAGCAGCAATTTTAATCGTGAGAATGCTTTTTTAGATGTTATATAAATTTTATCGCGTATGGAGCTGGGAAAAGTAAAAACATAAAAAAGCTACTTTATATAAAGCAGCTTTTTTATGTGACAGTTTCAAACTTCAGGGTGTGAGGTGGGATAGTTTTTGTTTACCCGTCTATATCTAAATAAAACAATCTAAATGATAATGAAGTAGAAATTATTTATTCCGTTTGTTTATAAATTGTTTAAATATAAGATGAAGCAGTTTAGCTTTGGAAAATAAGGGAAGAAGCATACTAACTTGCCTGTGTATATTTAGAAAAGGAGGGATAAAGATGTCGTTAGCTCATTTTGATGATATTTCAGAAATTTGCTATGCATGTGAAAAACAGCCTCTTGGGAAAAGACAAAAACGCATTGGCGTATGGACGGAAAAAGAAATGAGAAAGCCTGTTGAAGAGAGAGTAGAAAATCAGAAGGTGGTCGCACTTTCTCGTTAATGTAAAAAAGCCTTTAGCTCATCTAAAGGCTTTTTTACGTATTGGCGTTTGGACATGTGTGAAGGGTCATAGAAGCAATCGTTATAAATCTTCTAGTCTTTGAACTTTTTTGCCTTCTATTTTGTGCTGCTCCATCGTTTCTTTTAACTCTTTGTTCGCCGTTGTCATCGTTGTTTCATTTGTTACGCCCATAAATGACCAGCCGTGAGATTCAAGCCAGTACTTGAATTCCCGCAAAAACTCTTCCTGCGTTCCTCCCGTATGATAAAAAGCTCCTTGAATTGTAATAGCCGGTTTTTCCGTGTTATACGTCACATACATTTTATTTGCACACATCCAAATAGACCTCCTTTATTAATAAACAAACGTAAATTGACAAAGAAGCGCTGAATCATTCCTCAATAGTTACACTATTTCTCTATTTGACTGCTGTTTTCCTTTTAATCTCTGAGATTAATCATAATTAAAACAAGTTTTTTACAGAAAGAGGAATGTAAGTAAACAGATAAAAAGCTCGTTTCGCAATGAAATCGTCATATTTCTACATATTCTTTAAGGGTCATGTAAAAGTTGTAACATAATGAATGGCACTGTAAGAAACTTAATCCAATTAGAACAAATGTTACTGTTTTTTTTAATGAAAAGGCGAATCTATGTGCTAAGGTAATAACAGGTTCAAATTTTAGGAGGTAGTTTTTGTGAGTAAAAAACGTGTAAAAAAATGGGCAGTTGCTTCTGCAGCGTCTGTAGCATTTCTAGCAAGTCAAGGAACAGCATCAGCAGCAGCTTCGCACAAAGTCGTAAAAGGAGATACCTTGTGGGGGCTTGGCCAACAAAATGGGGTTACGGTAGATGAGCTGAAAGGTGCTAATAACCGCCAAAACGACATGATTTACGTTGGAGAAACATTAACGATTCCTGACCAGGGACAAGCACAACCTGCCGCTAGTCCGGCAACATCTGTACATACAGTAGCACAAGGCGAAACGTTATATCATATTGCAACACAAAACGGCATGACTGTGGATCAGTTAAAAGCTGTTAACGGTTTACAAAGTGATATCATTACCATCGGACAAACATTAAAACTTCAAGGAGAAGCACCGGCGCCGGCACAAACTGCTCCGTCTACATCGGTTTCTGCACAAGATCAAGATTTACTAGCTAGATTAGTAGAGGCAGAAGCAAAAGGTGAGCCGTACCAAGGAAAAGTAGCGGTAGCAATTGTGGTATTAAACCGTGTAGCTTCACCAGAATTCCCAAATAACATTCACGACGTTATTTATCAGCAGCTAGGAAACGGCGTATATCAATTCTCACCAGTAGCAAATGGAGCAATTAATCAGCCTGCATCAGAAGAATCAAAACGAGCGGTAAGCGAAGCATTATCAAACCCGCATGAAAACGATGCGCTGTTTTTCTATAATCCGAAAATCGCTGAAAGCCAATGGGTTGCAACGCAGCAAGTAACGGCAGTTATCGGAAACCATGTATTTGCAAAATAAGTAGATTTCTTTCAAATATAAACATATATTTCATATATATGTAATGTTGATGCAAAGAGTCTGCTACAGAAGTATCTTGGTTAAAGTAAAATCCAAACTATTAATATTAATAGTTTGGATTTTTAAGTCTAATTGAACCTTAAAATACCTTAACAGATCCATCTGTTAAGGTATTTTTTTGCTTAAATTTCGAGAAAACCATTGATTATTTAGAGAATAATGATATGATAAAGGAAGTCAATTGATAATGATAATCATTTACATATGATAGAGGAGGAGATAACTAGACTTCTAGATGAAAGAAAGGAGCAAGGGAAGTTGAAGTTTTATCAGTTAATTCTTGTGTTTGCTGTACTATCGATTTTGTCTCTTTTTGTAGGAGTACAAGATCTGTCAGCGATGGATCTATTTCATTTAACAAAAGAAGAAAGCCAAACGCTGTTTTTTAGTCGTTTTCCTAGGCTTTTGAGTATTATTATGGCGGGAATGAGCCTTAGTATTTGCGGATTAATTATGCAGCAAATTACGCGAAATAAGTTTGTATCTCCAACAACGGCAGGAACGATGGACTGGGCAAGGCTTGGTGTGTTGATTTCTCTACTAGTATTTGCTTCAGCAAGTCCTCTATTAAAAATGAGCATTGCTTTCATTTTCTCACTGGCGGGCAATCTATTGTTTATGAGAATACTAGACAGAATTAAATTTAACGATACGATTTATATTCCACTAGTCGGTTTAATGCTCGGCAGTATCGTAAGTTCCTTGGCTACCTTCATTGCCTACAAATACGATTTGATTCAAAACCTTTCTTCATGGCTTCAAGGCGACTTTTCGCTAGTAGTCAAAGGGAGATATGAACTCTTATACCTTAGTATACCGCTCTTAATAATTGCTTATCTTTACGCAGATAAGTTCACGGTTGCTGGTATGGGAGAAAGCTTTTCAATCAATTTAGGCGTGAAATACAAACAAATCGTAAACATTGGATTAGTCATTGTTTCGCTTATTACGTCGATTACGATTTTGACCGTTGGCATGCTGCCTTTTTTAGGATTAATCATCCCAAATATCGTATCGATTTACCGTGGAGATCATTTGCGCAAAAGCCTGCCTCATACAGCGCTGCTTGGAGCTGTGTTCGTACTTGCGTGCGATATTTTAGGCAGAGTCATTATTTTCCCTTATGAAATCTCTATTGGGTTAATGGTAGGTGTAATAGGAAGTGCGATCTTTCTTTTTATGCTGATAAGGAGAGGTCGTTATGCATAACAAACATAAAATTATCATTCTTGCCGCGCTGGCCATTTTATCAGCGGCGCTGTTTATCAGCTACGATTTAGGCTACTGGCAGTACACGCTGCCGCGAAGAATTGAAAAAGTCGCTGCGATTGTTTTAACTGGAGGAGCCATTGCGTTTTCATCCGTTATCTTTCAAACGATTACCAATAATCGAATTCTAACTCCTAGTATTCTAGGACTGGATTCACTGTATTTATTTCTGCAAACGTTTATTGTGTACATTTTTGGCTCAACGAATATTGTCATCATGAACAAAAATCTTAACTTTCTTCTTTGCGTTTCGCTGATGATTATTTTTTCGGTCTTGCTTTACATACTGATGTTCAAAAAAGCCGGTAAGAATATTTTCTTTATTTTACTGGTTGGAATTGTGTTCGGCACGTTATTTAAAAGCATGTCTTCATTTATGGAAATGCTGATTGATCCCAATGAATTTCAAGTTGTACAAGATAAATCATTTGCAAGCTTTAACAATGTCAATACTGATTTGCTATACATAGCAGCCGTCATATTTATCCTGCTTGGCATTTACGTATGGCGTTTTACATCCATTTTTGATGTACTGTCGCTAGGAAGAGAACATGCAGTAAATTTAGGGATTGATTATGACAGGCTTGTCAAAAAAATGCTGATTGTGATTGCCATTTTTGTCTCAGTGGCTACAGCGTTAGTTGGACCGATCACCTTTCTTGGACTGCTTGTTGTGAACCTTGCGAGAGAGCTGTTCAAAACGTACAAGCACACCTATTTAATGATGGGATCACTGCTGCTTAGTGTTATAGCCCTCGTCGGAGGAGAGTTTATCGTTGAAAAAGTGTTCACCTTCAGCACCACGCTGAGCGTCATCATTGACTTTGCCGGCGGAATTTACTTTATTTATTTGCTGCTAAAGGAGAATAAATCATGGTAGAAGTAACAAATGTCAGTAAAACATACGGAGAAAAAACCGTTTTAGAAAAAACATCCGTCGTGATTCCAAAAGGGAAAATCACGTCATTTATCGGCCCAAACGGAGCGGGTAAAAGTACGCTGCTTTCAATTATGAGCCGTCTCATTAAAGCCGACTCAGGATCAATATCAATAGAAGGAAAAAATATAGAGAATATTGACAGCTCGGATTTAGCCAAAAAAATGAGTATTTTAAAACAGTCCAATCAGCTCAATATCAGGCTTAGCGTGCGTGAACTCGTCAATTTTGGCCGGTTTCCTTATTCAAAAGGACGGTTAACAAAAAGCGATGAACAAGCGGTTGATCGAGCGCTGAGCTATATGAAGCTTGAAAGTATTCAAGATAAATACTTAGATGAACTGAGCGGGGGACAGTGTCAGCGAGCTTTTATCGCCATGGTCATCGCACAGGACACGGAGTATATCTTCTTAGATGAACCGCTCAATAACTTAGATATGAAGCATTCTGTTGAAATTATGAAGCTGTTGAAACGTCTCGTAGAAGATTTAGGCAAAACCATTGTGATTGTCATTCACGATATTAATTTTGCGTCTGTCTATTCGGATTACATCGTGGCGCTTAAAAACGGTGAAGTGATCCGTGAAGGCCCAACAGAAACCATCATTCAAACGTCTGTATTAAAGGATATATACGATATGGATATTCCAATCGAAACGGTTGGCGGACAGCGTATTTGCGTGTATTTTTCATAAAATTTATTCATGAGGTGACAAAAGTGAAAAAAGTGTTAGTAATGTTTGTAGCAGTCTTAACTGCGATTGTTGTAGCTGCTTGCGGTAATCAAGGAGCAAAAGAAACAACAGGTGGAGAAAGTAAGCAAAAAGAGACGGTAACAGTAACCGATCAGTTCAATAAAGACGGAATTAAAATTGAAAAAAACCCTAAAAAAGTTGTAGTATTCAGCATGGGTGCACTTGATACGCTAGATAAACTAGGCGTTGAAGTAGCGGGCTTGCCAAAACAAGCGATCCCGGAGTATTTATCGAAGTATCAAGATGATAAGTACGCTAATGTAGGTGGCTTAAAAGAGCCAGATTTTGAAAAAATTGCAGAACTAAAGCCAGACTTAATTATTATTCAAGGCCGCCAAGCAGATTCATTTGATGAATTTTCAAAAATTGCCCCGACGATCTATATCGATACGGACAACCAGCACTATATGAAGTCATTTAAAGAAAACACAAAAGTACTAGGACAAATTTTTGATAAAGAAGATCAAGCGAAAAAAGAGCTAGCAGCAATTGATAAGCAAATTGCAGATTTGAAAAAACAAGCGGACAAACTAGATAAAAAAGCGCTTGTAATGATGGCGAATGATAGCAAAATGACAGCGTTTGGTCCAGGTTCTAAATACGGATTAATTCACGATGTCTTCGGTATCAAGCCAGCAGACGACAGCCTAGATCCATCGGCTAAGCACGGTCAAAGCATTGCATATGAATATTTAGTTAAACAAAACCCGGACTACTTATTCGTGGTTGACCGCGGTGCAGCAATTGGTGAAAAATCATCAGCCAAACAAATTGTTGAAAATGAGTATGTAAAAGAAGTCAATGCAGTGAAAAACAACCACGTTGTGTATCTTGATCCAGGTCTTTGGTATTTATCTGGAGGAGGCCTTGAGTCAATGGCAGGCATGATTAAAGAAATTAAAGCAGGTATAGAGAAGTAATAGAGAAAAAGGAGCTGGTTATAATCAGCTCTTTTTTTGTGCATCGACTGGGGCAAGCTTTTCCCTGTACCAAATTATGATATTAATAAATACCCTGAATGCAGAAAATTTGTGGAGATGGGCTATCATAACACGCAATTTGATTTTAGGTTAGATCCGCACCGAATGGGAGAAATATTCCAGGGACAGACGCCAAGCAGAAATGGCGGAGACTTGAGCGTAACGCCTCCACCGGAAGCTTTTCCCGTTCCTCACTTATCTGAAATGCCAAATGAGCACGCTCCAGGTTTAGGAGACATGAACGCATAAAAATATGCGAATTAGCTTTAATGAATTAGAGCTAAAGTAAATAAAAAAACATTGACTGAGAGCTAGTAGTCAATGTTTTTTTATGTTTCTTCAACTGTCATTCCTCTAAAGGTAAGAACATCTCGTCGTTTGCATAAGCTCCGGATGAAATGTTTGTTCTACATCTATTTGTTAATTTAATTGTTTTTTACAAGAAGAAAAGGGAATACTTTCTTTAATCGCTTGTAATTGAAAGCTAATAAGGGGCATGCTGCTATGAGTAGTCAACAAGATGAATTTTTATTTAAAAGAGAGCTCTATCGCTTAGTACAAGAATACAAACGCTGTAAAGTTGAAGAAATTAGACGGGCAATTAAAAAGGATATTCTTCTTTTGAAGAAGGTTATAAATAACTGAAATAGACAAAAACTAGAAAAAAGCTCATGTTGGTTAATAAATGAGCTTTTTTTGCCTGCTTTAAACTTGTTCAAACGAATTAGTATGTCTATACATGATCTTGGGAAGATTATGAATCATATTAAACAGAGCTAACGCAGCTGTTTCTGGTTCTTCATAACGATAAATGAAATTGTTTTCAATATCGCAGATTTGAAAACTGTTTAATTGTTTTGAATAACTTAGTGTAAACCTATTGGCAAGAGTATGAGTAATGTCGCTATCTTTATAATTTAATAAATTTGCTATCATGTGCTTAATTTCAGTTAGGTTCATCCACCAAGTCACCCTTTCATGTTATTGAGGTTATCATACCATGTACAGGTAATTTGAATACTGTTTTTTACAATTTGTAACAACAATTTTTAAAATGAAACACAAAGGTAATAAAAAGTTAAAACGAGCAGCTTAACGCACGCTGAATATTTCCTATGAGGGTGTAGGCTTTTCTTTGTAGTGGGTCAACTCCAACTTTTTATTCGCGATTTCTTTTAGACCAATACGAATCATACTGAATACCAAAATCCATAAGATAACCGTTAAAATCGTATGTCCCGCTGGAAAAATACCTAGTATAGGTGAGTCCCAAAGAGCGTGCATAAAAACGACAAGCAAAAATACACCGAGAAATTTTGGTTTTATCAACATGTTCCACTGAAATTTCTTATCTCCTTGCACGATGCAGACGGCAGCTCCAGTCAAGGCAGCCCAAGCCACATGTCCTCCAGGAGCAAAAATACTGCGCCAGAGTATTGTAGAATAAAGCATGTGAAAGCTGCCGGAAAGAAGTGCTCGCAAAGCATAGCCAGCGGTTTCAAAAGCAGCAAAACCAGCTCCTATTGCAGCTCCTAAAAGAAGGCCGTTAAGGATATATCTATATTTAAGATTGCGCACAAAATAAATAACAGCGATAACTTTGGCCAGTTCTTCACATATTCCAATTACGATCACGTTTGTGTTATTTCCAAGAATATCGTAAAACACAAGTGCTAATAAAAGTGAGAGGATTCCGCCAATAAAAACGACATAAACAATTTTGTAAATAGCAATATTCTGCGGAGCGTTCATTTCCCAAAAGAAAATGAGCGTAGTAAATGGCACTGCAAAAGCACCAACTACAATAAGACCGGGTATGAAGTTAATATTTTCGAACAAGCTCACGCCTAGATACAGCCCTAAGTATGCAACAAGCGCAATAAGAAAGACCCTTGCAAAAAGCCATGGCTTTGGCCATGTATTTACAACTTCTTCTATTTTAGGAGTCGTAAGCCCTGTTCCTACAATAAAAAGCCGTTCAGCTTCCATTTCACTGTGCTGTCGAAAGACTCGAGAGAATATATTTCGAAATTTAGGTTCAACCGAACGTTCATTTCTTGGAATTTTATCAACACGATGGGCAAACAAGTAGAATATGCTGTAGTTTTCGTCATGTTTCACGATCTCATGGCCGCAATTTAAGCAGAATTTTACCCCTTCCGGATTAGAATAAGCGCAATGGGGGCATTTCATTTATCTTCCTCCTTTTTCTAGATAGAAATCGTTTGACGCTTGTCTTATGACATCTTCTACATATATTATGTGAACTGATGAAAAAAGCATAAGAGGGTTTGGCAGGTAATTTGCTTAAATAATGGAATGGTACAGAAGCTATTGCTGAAAGAGACCTCATGAAACTAAAAAAAGGCTGCGTGATAAGCCGAACATTCGACTTACAGCACAGCCCTTTATATGATTAAAAATGTGGATGTAAGCCTGTTTTCTTTACAATGCTACTACGCAATAAAAAAGCTTCCTGAAATAAAAACGATGACACCAATAACCATCATTAATGTTTCGCGGTCTTTTTTTCCGGATTTTTTATTAGCAGGAAGCAGCGATTTTGCAAGAGGCTTGGCAAAAATGATGACAAGCATGCAAACAGCAGCAAAGATGCCAAGCGTCACCTGAAAATTCCCTTCAATAAAGACGCATGCCATTAAAAGTACAAGACTTATTTTTAGAAAAATTTTTGATAGGTTCACTATCAACACTCCTTTAGAACACTTAATACGAAAGACTTAGTGATTTTTTTATGTGCCTGTTGTTTTCTACCGCTTGAAGGAGAAAATGAGCGACGTCAGAACGGCTGATGTTGCGTCCGTTTTCTGGTATGCTAGCTTCTCCTATACGATAATACGTAGTTAGTGGACCGCTCGTTAGACCCATTGGCCGAGCAACGGTCCAGTCGAGTCCGCTTACCTTCAAGAGCTTCACGGCTTCGTGATGATCGCGAAGCACATTTTTTAAAATACGCTGAGCAAGCCAGCCCGTCATGCCTGGAATTTCTCCGTCGATTCCGGCAGAAGCCGTGTAGGCGATACGCTGAATTCCGTTTTCGTTCATACATTGAATCAGCAGATTTGTCGTTTCTACTAAAAGGGTAGAATGCCCTAGATTTTCGGTTCCAAGACAAGAAATTACTGCATCACACCCTCGCATAGCCTGACATACTTCATAATAATCAAGCACGTCGCCTTGTATGATGTGTACGTTCGCATGCGTTACCTTAAGCTTAGATGGATTTCGCACAAAAGCTTTTACATAATGTCCGTTTTTAATCGCTTGCTTGATCACTTCTTGTCCGGTCCTGCCGCTTGCGCCAATCAAAAAAATGTTCATACGATCAACCCTTTCGTTTCAATGTAGGTAGTAAAAACGAAATTTTCTTTTACCATAACACATTTTTCTCGATTTAGCTTGTCAAAACATAAAAGCTACTTACGAGATTCATCAAAGTAAGAGGTATCCTCTGTTCTTTTTTGAAACTTATGTCATAGACTGTCTAGAAAACAAAGAAATGTACGAACGGTTTATAAAGGTGTTTAATGCTATAGAAGCGAAAGGGTATTATAGGAATAAGGGACGAACAGAAGGGGCGATGCACTATGAAAAAATCGGTAAGCCGAGCACGTGTTATCATAGTACTAATAGGTTTTCCGCTCATCTTTCTCATTATGGCACTTGTGACGGGTGAGTGGCGATATATGACTTGGATGATCCCGCCTGCACTGATGTCATGTTGGACGGCACTCTTCGTATTAAGGAAGCAAGAAGAAAGATAACAGGAAATTTGAACTATTGCATCGAATTTATAGAAAAAGTATAAAATGATAGAAAGCTATAGTAAGAAAATTTAATGAAGGACGGTGTGAAGATGAACGGACAACAGTTATTGTATGGGCTGCTTACGTCTAAAGGCGATATCCTAAGAGCTGCTTATGTGTTATGTGACCACCGCATTTATACGGAAATGTCAGCACAGTATCAGCAAACGGAGCATACGGATTTTCAAGCGTCATTGGTAGAAGAAATGAAATTGCTTGAAAAACAGCCTGAAGTAGACATGCATCTGCATATTTTGCTTGAAATGGCGAAGTTTTTTGAACTTCCCGTTTCTCATGCTACAACAAATGGCGAGCTGTACGAGTTAAGCGATAACATTGGAAATTTGCTTGTATCTAAATACAATGAGCTGTTTTCAATTGCACGCTGTCATACGCTAGAAGACGTAATGCGCCATCAAATCCGACTGTTCTTTCATCTAATTGATTCGCAATACATGATTGCTACAAATCGTCAGCAAGCTGTGTTTCAGCAGCAGCTGATGAATTGGATTGAACAGCTGCCCCCCATGTATCAGGAAAGAATGATTGATGCATTAGGAGAATATCAGCAGGAAGCACTTGTAAAACTGCTGCAAAAAAAAGGGACAATCGAGCTATACAAACAGCTTCCTCCGCACGCATACCCTGCTATTTCAAGCCTTATGGCAACCGTAATGAGTATCTTTATTCCCGTTAATTATCCGCCAGCACTGCTATTTAGTATGAATGCGCCTCTGTTTTTAATGGCGAGCTTTGAAAGTCATGAAATTATTGCAAAACGCAAAGAAGCTGGAACTTTTTTACCGCTGTTATTAGTAGTTGTTCAGCTGATGTGGACGTACAAGCTTGAGCATCAGGATGAGCTGTTGAATTATCAGTCTCTGCTGATCAAGTGGTCATCTGTACACACAGCGTATCAAGATTATATGAAAAAGAAAGAGCAGTCACTGTTTGACCGTGAACGGTTAGACAGCTTTATTTACAAAACAGAGCAGTATGTTAAGCAGCTCCGCGCTACGGAGAAAAAGACGGTGAAGCAAATTGAAACGCTCAAAACAGCCATTCGCCATCAGCTTGATGAAATGGAGCTCACATCATTAAACGGAGGGCTTGTGCTTCAAAAAATGATTGAAGAGCATGAATCATTAAAACAAGATGTAGAAGAACTGCAGCGCAAGCTTTCGATTAAAGGTGACTTCTTCTCTAAAGTAAGGCTGACGTTCCGTTCTGCAGAACGAGCCGTCAAAAGCAAAGTGAAAGAAGTAGAGCGTAAAAAAGTGCTTATGCAAATGACGGACTTTATTTTAGCAAATCGCTTGCCCGTATGCGTGGATATTCAAAATGAAATTTATGATTATCAAGACGAGCTGACGACGACTATTTTTCAAATTAATCAGCAGGTCGAGCTGCTTGAAGAAACAAAACAAAGCCGCCAGCTAGCCGATGCAAAAGTACGCCGCTATGATCAAGAAATAAAGCGATTTGAACGGAACTACTACGGCTTAAAAGAAGGAACAATTGAAGAGATGGCACAGTGAAACTGGGACAAACGTATTTTATCCGAACGAGTTTGATTCTTGATGGAGAATCAAACTCGTTTAGTTATGTCTCAATCTTATTCTCTGTCTGTAGGAGCGGACAGCTGATCTTTATACTCATCTACATAGAGCATGCCGTTTGTTGACACAACTGCATACAGCACTTGGTTCAACTGAAGCTGACGATTTGAAAGCTCAAGGTTGATCCACTGTTCGGTATATTGAGATGTTAAATTTTTATGAATAATTTCTCCGTCCATGATGAGCTCTACCGGTAAATTCATTTCTTTAAACGGCTTAGACAAAACGTCCTGTTTGGCAATGTTTTGATAAGCAGTTTTCTTTAATACCGACAGTTTTCCGCTTACTTCTAAAACAGCAAATTCTACTTCAGCAATATTGAACGTTCCTAGTTCTCGTAAATGCTGATTCAAGTCATCAATAGAATATTTGACTTTTTTCATATTTGCTTCAAGAAGCTTTCCTTTTTCCATAATAACCGTCGGGCGACCTGAAATCCATTTTCGCAAGCGTCTGCTTTTTAAAGCTGTTGATGCTAAAAGAA
Source organism: Priestia sp. Y58 (assembly GCF_029522095.1). Taxonomy (NCBI): domain Bacteria; kingdom Bacillati; phylum Bacillota; class Bacilli; order Caryophanales; family Bacillaceae; genus Priestia; species Priestia sp. Y58. The sequence goes on along the minus strand of NZ_JAKWFL010000002.1, from coordinate 443,997 downwards.
AATGAGTGGCCACAAGAAAAGCAAAAGAAGCGAACATCGGCAGAAATTTTAATTTTAAATCAAATCCCATATTTGCGATGAACGACCCAATGATGATGGACATCGCAAATGTAAAATGATTATTATGCGTGTTAATTTGTTTTCCAATCAGGAAAGTTGTAACACTCAAGATAATAAAAGAAACAAAGGTTCTAAGAAGGGACATGAGAATGTCTTCCATAAGTTGGGATGTCACCTGCTTTCTCATAAATAGAAAGAGTATCTATCTCTATAGCGTTATCCATTTAAAGGATCGTTATACAAGAAAAAACATCAAGAAGAAGTGCTGATAATGCGTTCACATTCAGCTGCTTAAAAAGGGGCAGAAAGGCTGTAGGTAAGGGATAAAAGCAAACAAAAAGAATGTGCAAATTCCTTTGAATTTTTTTGGAGGATTTGTTACAATAAAGGTGCTTATTTTTGTTCGGTAAGGATAGTTCGAAGTGTTCGTCTTGACTTATTGTAAGAGCAGGAATAGAGTAATACACAATGTGTGGATTGTCACACAAGGAGGAAAAGAGATATGTTACAAGGTAAAGTAAAATGGTTCAACGCTGAAAAAGGTTTCGGTTTCATCGAAGTAGAAGGACAAGACGATGTATTCGTTCATTTCTCTGCTATCCAAGGCGAAGGTTTCAAAACTTTAGAAGAAGGTCAAGAAGTTACATTTGAAATCGTTGAAGGCAACCGTGGACCACAAGCTGCTAACGTTCAAAAGTAATTTTTTTTATAAAGTTTAAGCCGATCAGCAGAACGTTTCTCTGGTCGTTCGTTAAACTAAACTGGGAGAAGGCCCCTTTTATAAAAGGGGTCTTTTCTTGTTCGCTTTTTACACCTTGTTGACGATTTCTTTGATTTTGTAGAAGTATTCAAATATGAAAAAAACTAGTCACGCAGTATAAAAAAAGCGTATAATGAAATGATGAAAATAGGAATTGTAGAGCAGAAAGGATTTTAAAACGTATGAGCAACCAACTTCAAGAAACGATGGTCGATTCACGTCGTACATTCGCCATTATTTCTCACCCGGATGCCGGGAAAACAACGTTAACAGAAAAAATGCTGTTACTGGGCGGAATGATTCGTTCAGCCGGAACGGTTAAAGGAAAAAAATCAGGCAAGTTTGCTACATCTGACTGGATGGAAATCGAAAAACAACGTGGAATTTCGGTTACATCAAGTGTTATGCAGTTTGAGTATAAAGATCACTTTATTAACATCTTGGATACACCAGGACACGAAGACTTCAGTGAGGATACGTATCGTACCTTAACGGCTGTAGACAGTGCGGTCATGGTTATTGACGGAACAAAAGGGATTGAAGCACAAACGCTTAAACTTTTTAAAGTTTGTCGTATGCGCGGTATTCCCATCCTAACATTTATCAATAAATTAGACCGTGAAGGAAAAGAGCCGCTTGAGCTGCTTGAAGAAATTGAAGATGTACTCGGTATTGAATCATACCCTGTAACGTGGCCAATTGGCATGGGGAAACGATTCCAAGGAACGTATGACCGTTTTTCAAAGCAAATTGAAGTGTATCAAGGAAACAAAGAGTCTTATTTTGCAGACTTTGACGGTGAAAATATCGACGATGAAATTAAAAAACACGTCGATGAAATGTATTTACCAGGCTTAGTGGATGATTTGTCTCTATTAGACGAAGCAGGTAATGATTTTTCAATCGAAAAAGTAAAGCAAGGCTTATTAACGCCTGTTTTCTTCGGAAGTGCGATTGCAAACTTTGGCGTACAGTCTTTCTTTAATTCATTTTTACAATTAACATCACCGCCGCAGCCTCGTGAATCAACAAATGGCACCGTTCAGCCTACGGATGAAAACTTCTCAGGTTTCATCTTTAAAATTCAAGCGAACATGAACCCGGCTCACCGCGACCGCATTGCGTTCGTACGCGTATGTTCAGGAAAATTCGAGCGTGGAATGAACGTGACGTTAGCAAGAACGAACCGTAAAATGAAGCTAGCGCAGTCTCATCAGTTCTTGGCATCAAGCCGTGAAACAGTAGACATAGCGTATCCAGGGGATATCATTGGCTTGTATGACTCAGGCACGTATCAAATTGGCGATACCATTGTAGGAGAGGGAAAAGTATTCGAATTTGACGCTCTTCCAAAGTTCCCGCCTGAACTGTTTGTAAAAGTTCGTGCGAAAAATGCAATGAAATCCAAGCACTTTGAAAAAGGGATTAATCAGCTTGTACAAGAAGGAGCCGTACAGCTTTACCGTACGCCGTTCTTTGGAGACTATATTTTAGGAGCAGTCGGTGAACTTCAGTTCCAAGTGTTTGAACACCGTATGAAAGGTGAGTACAATGTCGATCTTGAATTCACGCGCATGTCTCATAACATTGCAAAATGGGTAGACAAATCAACAATTGAAGATCGCATGCTAGATTCTCGCGTAATGCTAGTAGAAGATCGTGATAAGCATGCCGTTCTTATGTTTGAAAACGATTTTGTATGGCGTTTGTTCCAGGACAAATATCCATCTGTTAAATTCCTAGACCCGTTTAATCTATAAAAGAGTATAAAAAAAGGAAAACGATACATACTACTTTCATAAGTAGACAGTCGATTTTCCTCCTTTGCTTAAGAGTCAGTATTTACTGGCTCTTTTTTTTAATGAGCCACTGATTTTAAATTTAAAAGAATGACTCCTGCAATGATTAATACGATGCCAAATACCATCGTAAGACTGCCGCTTTCTTTCCAAATGACTACACCAATCACAGCTGTCACAGCAGTTCCTACACCAGACCAAATGGCATATGCAACGCTGAGTGGAATGTGCTGAAGCGATGTGGAAAGCGCATAGAAAGCAAGACCAAATCCTAATAAAACACCAAGACTAGGCCAAAATTTTGTAAATCCGTTTGATGCTTTTAACATAGATGTACCAAATAACTCTGAACTAATTGCAATTGCTAAAAATAAATAGGCTTTCATCGAAAACCCTCCTCTGTTAATTTCCGAAGTTGTTGTTGAATCTGTTTTTGCATGTCTGGATCCACGGGTGCGAGCCCAAACATTTGACTGAACCATAATCCGTCAGCTGCTAAGCGCACAATGGTAGCAAGGACTGGATCAATGTCGTCTTGTTCAATGTGCTGCTGCCACTTTTCGTATTGCTTTTGAAAATGCTGCAGGAGTTCAGGATTGGTTGCAATACCTGCAAGCAACCCTGCGCTCATCGCTTGTTCACGCTGAAGGTCATGAAGCGTCTCAGCGAGATAAGCCCGGCTCCATTTGCCAGGAGCATCATCATGTTCAATTTGTACGTGTAGCCCGTCATCATATTGCTTTGTGACTGAATAGAGCATTTGCTTGATCAATTCATCTTTTGAAGAGAAGTGATACAACAAACCGCCTTTACTGACGCCGGCTTCTTTTGCTACTTTTTCAAGCGTTAACTTTCCAACGCCGTCACGCTGTACGACCTGAGTGGCCGCAAGCAATATATCATCATATGTAGACACATGAATTTCCTCCTTTTTGATTTTCCCTAGAATACTTTACCGTCTGGACGGTTTGTTTGGCAATACTTTTATTTCGAATTTCAAAAATTTTTTTTGCGCACACTAACAAGTAAAGTATAAAAAGAAAAATAAAGGATGAATTACAGGATTTATCTCTTTACTATATGAAGAAAAAGGAAAAATAAAGCCTGGGTATTCGAAAGAACAAAGAAAGGTGTGAAGAAACAGATGAGGGATGTGTATCAAAGTTTTCAAGAATTATCTCAGTGTGAACGAGCCGGAATCGATTACGAAATAGAGTGTGTCATTCGCCGGAGGGAAATCGTCGTGCTTGCGATTCACGGGGGAACGATGGAAATTGGGACAGAAGAAGTAGCGGAAAAAATAGCGGAAAAGCTGAACGCAACGGTGTACGTATTTAAAACGCTGAAAGCAGAAAATCCGTTTGAATTACATATTACGTCTGCAAACTACGATGAAGAAATGGCGCGTCATCTCGTTAAAAAATCAGAGATCACCATTTCTCTTCACGGTGCCTACAGCGATGCCTGCACAACTTATATCGGAGGAAGAGACGAAAAGTTAGAAAAAGCGGTGCGTCAAGCGCTTTCGAATTTTCCGATCAGTGAAACGCCCGTCCATTTAAAAGGCGTTTCACCTCGAAATATCGCCAACAGCAATCAACGGCATAAAGGACTGCAGCTTGAAATCACCACTCCGCAGTATGAACAATTATTACAGGATGAGCAGCTGTTTAACGAGTATGTGAATGCGGTAGTATCGGCTGTGAACTCTGTGATGTGAAAATAAATTCAACAGCTTCCTGCACGTTGGATGCAATAAAAGCTGCTTGTACGTCAGCCCATTTTTCCCGTGCATGTAACGTGTCGTGTCCAGCTCCTGTTAACACTAAAATACATTGTGCTCCTGCTGCATCGGCCGCTACGAGGTCTTTCCACCGGTCCCCAATCACGATGCAGTTAGCCAAATTTAAGCTGTGCTCCTTGGCTGCTTGTAGCAGCATGCCCGTCCTTGGTTTGCGGCACGAAAAATTGTCTGAATCTTCATGAGGACAAAGGTAAACATCATCAAACCCAAAAGCTAAAAGCTCAGAGATAAACTGTGATTTCTTTACCTTTCCTTTTGCAACATCGGGCTGATTCGTAAAGGAAAACAGCGGAATGTTTTGTTTCTTTATGTCTTTAATCGCTTGCTTTGCTTGGGGGAACAGCTGAAAATCACCTGGATATTGAATGTCATTACTGCCGCCAATGGTTCCGTCTCGATCTAAAAATATTGCTTCAATCATGTTAATCACCTCTTTTTCTATCATAATATAAAACAGGATTAATTTGGTAAAAACTTTGTTTTTTGAAAAAAATCAAAGAAATATGACTGTCTTTTTACTTCTCATCATATGGATAAGTTAAATAGAAATGGTGAGGAGGGGAAAACAAGTGAACGAAGAATCGTTTTATTCACCATTTATAAGCGAAGACGGAAAGAAAAAAACAATTGGAGAAATTGAGTTTTCAGATGTGCAGCGCATGATGGAAAAACATTTAGAAGAAGGCTATCAGCTTGAGTTCAAGCGCGAAGTAAGCTCAACGGTCAAACGGAAAATTCCAAATATCATCGCTTCGTTTGCCAATGAAAAAGGAGGGTGGCTTATTTTTGGCGTAGATGAAGACGACCATTCCATTAACCTGCTCGAGCGCAAGGAATATGAGCTGTTTATTAATAATATGCTGAAAGATGTCACCAATCCCATTCCTCGTATCGTTACGCGTTTTTTATCACCTGAAGATCACACCGGGCAAGGTGTTTTTGTTATTTGGATTCCCGAAGGTCCGAACCCTCCGTACATGTCTTACGGGAAAATTTACAGAAGAATTGGAAGCGGCACATCTCCCGTTACGGAAATCGATGATCGCTATCATTTAGATCGACTCTATCAAAAATCCGAGGATCAAACGCAGCGAATAGAGGAATTTTGTACAAAAGAACTGTCTATCTATAACAGAAAATGGCCGATGCACGGGAAAAGCTATATTCATTACGGGATGTGTAATATGTACGTGCTGCCACTATATGATTTGCATTTAGTTGAACAAATGGAAGAAGAACGGTTAAAGCAATATATTTTAAGCAAGTCTAGCGAGCCAAAACACTATCGGTTGGACGACGAGAGTACGGTGATGCTGCATACACCGTTTGTTAAAGCCTCTTATTCAGCGGAATCCATCATTTTTCGAAGCACAGATGTGATTGATGCGTATGATAAAACAATTGCGTGGGAGCAGTTTTATAACGGATCAGCTAAGTTTCATATACCTATTCCGTATATGGAAGAATCAAAACAAATTCATGACGTATTAAAGTCAAGTATTTCAAGCTACATCGATGAGACGATTTTTGAGCAGTTTCAATATATAAACGGACCCTTTTTTCTCACATCTTTAATCAGCTGCATCGGCGGATACATTGATTGTATGATGGAATTAAAAGCAGAGCTGGAAGATATGATTATTGTGATTGACTTAGAGAACGTTCGAAACGATGTGCTTTACTTTCCGCATGAGCAATTTCAAACATTTTTAGAAGAAGAAGGGCTCGTCTTTTCAGATAAAAAGCAATACCGATTTAATCGATCATTTAAAACGACAAAATTGGGAGGGAATTTGGAGCTTCTTGCCTACGTTGATTATATCGTGACAGCGTTTGGCCTTTCAAAAAACCAGTCCATTGACTTTCTTAAACACTCGTTAAATCAAGGATAAAATATACAATTTTTTGACAATAACTAAAAAAATGACAAAAGTGAAAAAAAGTATGATAATATCTTTCGTAAGTAATGAGCAAGTAAAGAAGAGAAAGGGGACTCTTTTTTACGGATGCCGTTGCTAGGTAGGGTTAAACATAAGGGGAGAAAAGGCAATGAAAAAAGCGACATCCATACTTCTAATTGTCCTAGCACTGGCTGGGTTAGGAGGAGTATGCGCTGCTTATTACCATTTGGAGCAGCAAAAGCAAACGGAAGAAATGACGTATGAACAGAAGTACATAACCGTAAGAAATGCATGAAAAAACCAGCCGATCGGCTGGTTTTTTTGGGTTTCAAGTCATAGTAAGTAAAATAAAGATTTTGCTTGTTCAGTTTTTTTAAATAACTCCAATGATGTATAGACGCAAAATAGAAAGCCAACGCTTGAAAAAATAAAAAACAAGCGGAGAAAAGGGCGTTTTTTTTGAATGCGAAAGTACGTAAAAACAGCGAGTGAACACACAAGCAGTACGCTCATAGCAGCAAATCGAATCGCGAGGTCTGCTAAATCATCAACCGTACGCTGAAACAATTTTAGCGTTTCATCGTTCAAATCAGTCTCAGGAATGTTCGTTTTGTCTTGCTGATTTAACACCCCTACATCCCATTTTTCTCGACTATAATCATGAGAAACCGTGTAGTAAAACGGACCAAGCTTTTTTTCATCTGCACCGTCATCAGCAAGTGCTGAAGCTGGATGCATGAATGCTAGAACAAAAAATAAAAAGCTCCACTTTCTCATTACCAAAGCCTCTTTCTAACTCAGACTATCTCCCATTATAAACCAAAAAATTTTATGTTTCCATCATCCCTCTTTCCTATTTCCATTTCTATATATAAAGTGAAAGGGGGAATAAAAGATGGCAGAAAAAATTCAGCATTCAAGCCAGCTTCGCTTAGTATTAGAACAAGGAATAAAAGAGGATGGAAAACCCGATTTAAAGACAAAATCCTATATGAACATTCAGCCTGGAAGTTCTGCAGATGCGCTTATTACAGCAAGTGAAACCATTGCCAGCCTGCAGTCGCTGCCGCTTGTTGAAATCAACGAAGTTGTCACGTTTTCACTTTTAAAATAAGAAAAGAGGTAGAGTATGAAAACTTTAACGATGCAGTTTTTAAATGAGTCCCAAAAAGCAGTAAGCCTATCGATTGAATCACCAAAAGATACGTTAGACGCAGCAGTCATTGCAGCAGCAATGAACGCGCTGATCGCAAGCGATGTCTTTACTTCAAGCGGCGGAGCGCTCGTTGCCAGAAAAGGCGCCCAAATTGTCGAGCGAAATGTAACCGAATTTACGATTTAAAAATGAAAGTCCTTCCACTTCGGTGCGAAGGGCTTTTTTAAAAGGAGAGAGGAAGATGACAGAGTGGTTTACGCTTGTCTCAGACGTTGGTTTTCCCGTTGTGGTGACGCTTTATTTACTTCACCGAATCGAAGCCAAGCTCGATACAGTTGTGCTATCCATTCAGCATTTAACCGACGAAGTAAAAAAGTGATTATGACAATTGTAAGGCAGTTGTCTTGGAAAAGTTGACGGATTTGACACCTCACACTACAATTAGTAGTGTGAGGTGTCAAATATGAAAATTGAAAAATTCAAATTTAACGAAACCGGCCTTAATCGCTTTTTTGGCCCGCTTGAAGCAAAAATTATGACGGCTTTATGGGACGGAAGTGAAATGTCCATTAAAGATGTGCAGCACGTGCTTGAGAAAGAAAAAGCAGTGAACTTCAACACCGTTATGACCGTTATGAATCGATTGGTGGAAAAAGGCGTGTTGCAAAAGCGTTTAAAAGGACGTACGTCGATGTATCAGCCGATTCTGTCTAAAGAGGAATTTATAGACGCTCAGTCGAAAGAGTTAACGCACGAATTGATCGACGAATTTGGCTCGCTTGCTGTTACTCATATGCTTGATGCGCTAGAAGAAGTGGATGATTCACTGTTAAGCATGCTCGAATCAAAAGTCAAACAGTTAAAAAAGGATGAATAATCAATGAATCAAGGAATACTAAAGCGTTCTAAGCTTATTTTTAACCTGTGCTTTTTTATTGCCGTGACGTTGCTTATGCAAATGGGCATGTATGTGCTGCATTTGCTGTTTGGATGGAATTTATCGTTTAACTTAATTTTACTTTGTAACAAAGTAGCCCACTTTTTCGGCTTGTTTTTTATTGAATACATGCTGAATGCGGTTATTTTTCATACGATGTTTGTACTGTTCATTAAAGCTGTAAAGCAAGTGATTCAAATGCGGAAAGTCCGTAAAATGATTACGAAGCTGCGAAATGAAACAACAACGGCTCACCTGCAAAAAGCGTACGGAAAGAATTTAACAGTCTTAACAACAGATCAGCCCATTGCATTAACAATGGGATTGTTTACACCGCATATCGTTCTGTCTACAGGGTTGCTCTCGGTGCTTGATGAAAATGAACTAGAAGCTGTTATTTACCATGAGCAGTCACACGTTGCAAACAAAGATCCGCTCAAAACGTTTTTACTCAGCACGCTTGCTTCTGCATTATGGTATATTCCATTTATTAAATGGAGCCATAAACGTTTCAAAGTCATGCGTGAAGTGCTGGCTGATCAAGATGCCATTGTGAAAAATGGCACATCTGCTCACATCGGCAGCGCCCTTTTAAAAATGGTTAAAACGGGACAGACAAGTCTCTCGTGTGCGCACGTGTCGTTTGCTGATACGTCGGTTAATTATCGCATTCAATATATTTTAAATCCGGAAACGAAAATGCCGATGCAGCCTCCTGTTGTTTTAACGCTGACGTCGCTATACGTGTTTTTTATTTTGTGTGCGCTAATTTTTACAGCTCTAACAGCTTTGTAAGTTTGTAAGAGAGAAAGAAAAGAAGGAGATGAGATTGTGTCAAAAGCAAAGAAAAAGAAAAAAGTAACGCCCAATCAGCAAACGTCCTCGAGCAAGTGGATTTTTTGGGTGATTGGAATTATTGCGGTCTGTATTTTAGGGTTAATCGTCCTTTCTAATATGTCAAAGGGCGGAGGAGATGAAAAGGCCGCTCTTACATATGATAATCAGCCGTATCTTGGAAAAGAGTCAGCTCCGGTAGAAGTAGTAGAGTTTGGAGATTACAAATGTCCCGCTTGTAAAAACTTCACGGAATCCTTTTTCCCGCTGATTCAAAAAGATTATGTAGATACAGGCAAAGTCAAATTCTACTTTATGAACTATGCGTTTATCAACAACGACTCTTCTCGTGCAGCAGAGTTTGCTGAAACGGTATACAAAGAGCTTGGAAACGATACATTTTGGAAATTCCATGAACTTCTTTATAAAAAGCAAAACGCAGCGGACGAAAAGAAAGATGTCTTAACGGAATCTTACTTAGAAGAGACGCTGAAAGAAGTATCTAGCGATGCTGATGCGAAAAAAGTAGCGAGTGCATTTAAAGACGGAAAAGGAAGAGCTGGGTTTGATCAAGATATGAAGACAGCGAATGATTTAGGTATCACAGGTACACCAACCATTTATGTAGACGGCAAAAAATTCGAAGGAAAAACAATCGATGACTTTGATCAAATGGTCAAAGATGCGGCTAAGGAGAACAAATAATGAACAAGTCTTTGGTTTTCGGATGGATTACAGCGCTTATCGCGATGCTTGGAAGCTTGACGTTTAGTGAAGTTCTTCACTTTATCCCGTGTGAACTTTGCTGGTATCAGCGAATTTTAATGTATCCGCTCGCGTTTGTGCTAGGTGTAGCCGTGTACCGGAATGATACGTTCATCTACAAATACGTCCTGCCGTTTTCGGTGATTGGTATGGCGCTTTCAGGCTATCATTATTGCCTGCAGAAGATACCGGCTCTTAAAGCATTTGAAACGTGTACAAGCGGGGTTCCTTGCTCAGGTCAATATATTAACTGGCTTGGATTTATCACCATTCCTTTTTTAGCGTTTATTGCGTTTACCATTATTACGATTATGATGCTTGTTCTTCGCAAGCAGACGAAAAAAGCTTAACCTACGGGTTAAGCTTTTTTGTATGAAAACAAAAAAAGTCCCGCTTACAAGAAGCGGGTGCAAATAGGGTACATCTATGAAAAATGATGAAATTGTTTTGACAAGATACAGTATATAAAAGAAAAGTGAAAAAACGGTGAAAAGAGAAAAGCTTTTTTAAAAATAAGGGGAAAAATATGCTTTTCTTATAAAAAAAGCCCCGCTCACAAAAAGCGGGGAATAAATAGGGGTCATTTATGAAAAATGATGAAATTGCTTTGACAAACTTAGTATACAAAAGAAAAGTGAAAAAACGGTGAAAAGATGGAAGCTTTTAGAAAAAATAAAAAAAGACCTGTTTTGGGGAAACAGGTCACTAGAAAGGGAGTAAAACTATGAAAAAATATGCTAATTGGCTTTACATATACTATCTTAACGCCCAATAGTGAAAAAACAGTGAAAAGAAACATCAAACAAAAAAAGACCTGCTCTGGGGAAGCAGGTCTTCACAAAGGAGTAAAACTATGAAAAAAATATGTTAATTGGCTTCGCAAGTACTATCCTATACCTTTATGGTGAAAAAATGGTGAAAAGAGAAACGGGATATAAAAAAGACCTGTTTTGGGGAAACAGGTCATTAGAAAGGGAGTAAAACTATGAAAAAATATGCTAATTGGCTTCGCAAGTACTATCTTATACCTTTATGATGAAAAAATGATGAAAAGAGAAGCGGGATATAAAAAAAGACCTGCTCTGGGGAAGCAGGTCTTCAAAAGGAGTAAAACTATGAAAAAAATATGCTAATTGGCTTCGCAAGTACTATCCTATACCTTTATGGTGAAAAAATGGTGAAAAGAGAAGTGGGATATAAAAAAGACCTGCTTTGGGGAAACAGGTCATTAGAAAGGAAGTAAAACTATGAAAAAATATGCTAATTGGCTTCGCAAATACTATCCTATACCTTTATGGTGAAAAGATAGTGAAAACGATATTAGGATATAGCTCCTATTTTTCCACATTATAGATTCATTTCTCTTTAATAGGGTATACGTTCATTAGAATCGATATAAACTTAAAGAGCTGCCAGGGAGGTATATATATGGAAAAGAAACACGAAGCAACTGCAAATCAGCGCGTGGTTCATCGCACTCGAAATAGCTGGTCAGGCTTTTTGTTTGGCGTAGGGTTAGTTGCTTTTATTGATGAAGCAGTGTTTCATCAGCTGCTTCATTGGCATCATTTTTATGATAAGTCCACAACGGCCGCTGGTTTAGTGTCGGACGGTTTGTTTCATGCATTCAGCTGGTTCGCTACAATTGCATCACTTTTTATGGTGGCAGATCTCAGGCGCCGAGGCGGCTGGTGGGTGAAAAGGTGGATAGGAGGAGTATTGCTTGGAGCCGGGGCGTTTCAGCTTTATGACGGGACCGTGCAGCATAAGCTTATGGGACTTCATCAAATCCGGTACGGAGTGAAGATTGCACCTTACGACATTACGTGGAATGTACTTGCATGTTTGATGCTGCTTATTGGCATCATTTTAATATGGTTTACACGTAAACAAGGTGCACATCATGATTAAATATGAAGTATTGTCTCAGCTCTTATTAGCTCTGCCTTTTGCCGTTGCCTTTTTTTTATACATGTGGGCTGTAGCGTCTTCAAATGCAACGTATAGAAAATGGTCATTATATAGGACGTCCAGCTGGACACTTGGTATTTTATGCGCTATATCTTCTGTAGCCGGACCGCTCGCAGCCCGTGCTCATATGGACTTTACCGCGCATATGACGGGGCATTTGCTTTTAGGTATGCTAGCTCCGCTTTTAATGGCGTTAGGAGCACCTCTTACACTGCTGCTTCGCACGCTGCCGGTTCATGCAGCCAGAAAAGTGTCAAAACTTTTAAAAGGACAGTTTGTTCGATTCATCAGCAGTCCGGTGACAGCTTCTGTTCTTAACGTAGGAGGACTTTGGATTCTTTATACAACAAGTCTGTATGGCATGATGCATCACTCTTTTTTCGTGCATGTCGCTGTACATATTCACTTATTTTTAGCCGGCTATTTATTCACCGTATCGATGATTTCAATCGACCCTTCGCCGCATCAGAAAAGCTTTACGCACCGAGCTTCCGTATTAATAATTGCTCTTGCCGCTCACGGTATTTTATCAAAATATGTGTACGCTCACCCGCCTATGTACGTCTCGGCGGAAGGGGCGCAGCAAGGGGCTATGCTGATGTATTACGGAGGCGATTTAATCGACTTATGTTTAATTGTGCTTCTTTGTTATGAATGGTTTAAGCGGGTTCAAAAAGTCTCTTTTACATAAAAAACGCGCAGAAAGCATCATGCTTTCTGCGCGTTTTTTTAGTGAATGTTTCGTTTTTTAAAGCGTCCGCCGCGGACTTCGGTAATATCTGCAACGGCTAAAAAGGCAGTAGGGTCAAAATCTTCAACAATAGTTTTTAGCTTTGATTCTTCAAGGCGCGTAATGATGCAGAAAATCACTTTTTTATCATCGCCCGTATAAGCACCTTCACCGTGCAAATAGGTAACGCCTCGACCTAGACGCGCATTAATCGCATCGCCGATGTCATCAGAATGATCACTAATAATCCAAGCTGATTTTGATTCTTCCAATCCTTCTACAACTGTATCAATGGCTTTGGCCGCAATGATGTACGCAAGGATGGAATACATGGCGCGGTCCCACGTGAACACAAATCCCGCTGCTCCTAAAATGAAGAAATTGAAAAACATCACAATTTCTCCTACAGAAAACGGAATTTTTTTACTGATTAAAATGGCAAGTATCTCCGTACCGTCAAGCGCTCCGCCGTAGCGAATTACGAGTCCAATTCCAATTCCGAGAATAATCCCTCCAAAAACGGTAGCAAGAAGAACGTCTGCGGTAAACGCGGGGACATGGTGAAACATAGAAGTTAAGATGGATACAACCAGTATGCCAAAAATAGTGGAAAGGGCAAATGTTTTTCCCATTTGCTTGTATCCGATAAATACAAACGGAAGATTTAGTACAAAAAGAAAGATTCCTAGATTTACGCCAGTAATATGCGAAAGCATGATGGAAATACCGGTAATTCCTCCGTCGACAACGTGGTTTGGAACGAGAAAAATTTCAAGTCCTGTGGCCATGAGCAGGGCACCGATCGCAATAGCGATGGCCCTACCAAATACCTGTCCCTTGGACAGCTTTCGGTGCTGAATTTTCGCTTTTTCGAGTTCTGTCATTTGCATGTCTCCTTTGATGTCTCCTATGTATTTCTCACTTTAGAAAAGTGAAACTATCTTTAATTATACCTTACTATGCACAATTAGTGGGGATAGACGGCTTAATTACTTGTTTCACTCTATAAAAAAAGCCTGCTTTAGAGTCATAAGCAGGCTTTTTAAGGAGTAAAACGATGAAAAAAGATAGTTGGCTTCACGGCTTTAACTATATAGAAAATTGATGAAAAAACAGTGAAAATGCCGGCATGTGCGCCAAGAAAATCGGGGATACTAGTTAAAAAAGCCAAAAGGAGATGACGAAATGAGCGTGTGGATGATGTATAATCACTTGATGCATTCGCAAATCTTTCTAAGCAGCGTATTAATTAGCGGTATTCTTCTTGTTAGCGGAGGATTTGTGTACGGCAGAATAATGAGCAAAAAGTGAACCTAATTTTGCCACGGATAGGTTGTTGATGGAAGATGCTCAATAGCAGCTTGGTTAATGTTATACTTGCTCCATAAGCTTAGCGTGGAGGTGTCAGCATGAGCAAGCATCATGATCTAACAGCATCATACGGAGAATCGTTAGTAACGTGTGAACATCAGTTTGAAGCTAGCTATTACTATCATCAAGTGCGCGAACAGTGCATGAATTACATTCATGAAATAAGCAAAGCGGTAGATGAATTCACCGTTGATTTTACAGATGAAAGTTTGAAAATATTAGAGCTTCTTTACTATGATCTAGAAGACAGCAATTGTTTTGACTATTTTTCGATGACAAAAGAAGAATTCGAAGAGTGTATGGGCGTATACTTTGGTGAAGTGGTTACGTCTACTATTGACGAAGCGCGCTGGGTTGTAAAAGAATATCCGCTTATGGAAAACAAGTATGTGACCGGAATTGAAAAAGGGAATCTTTCACTCATGTTTCCCCACGGCTTTTTTAACCATAAAGAGCGTCATCCAGAGTGCGTTTTTACTCTTTATCATTTATATAAACAGCTGCAAAAATAGGAAAAAGGTGAACATAAGTTCACCTTTTTTATTGTCCCAGCTTTATGGGAATATAAATATCCATTTCATATGTATCACTATATAAATTGCTGTGTATAGCTGTATTTACAATTTCAAGAGCAGGACCTTCAATCATGCTGTAAGGAGAGTTCGGCAGCCATTCATTCCAGATGCTGTTGTACGTCGACCCGAGCGATGTAATGGGGCCTCTGTGTTTAAACTGCAGGTATGTAAACGAAGGAAACGTATGAACGCTCATACCGTTTGGAATACAAGCTGTATCAGCAACTTCTGTCCCTGCAATATAAAAATAGTTTTCTTTTTTCGGAGCCATGCAAATGCCTGTAACCATATGAGGTTCTTTTGAAGTGCTAATCATTTCTTTTTCTTTAAGTATTTGCTTCAAAAGATTCTCTTTTTGATACTCTCCGTTTTTTGCTATGCCTATCACTGAAAATCCTTCTTTATATACAACTTTACCTTGCATAATCCACCTCGAATTTTTCAAGCTCTAGCTTTTATTCTATCAATCATAAATTACTTTACCGTGATTGTAACATAATCTTAAGTAGATATCGATGCAGAAAATGGAACATAAGCAAAGCTTTAAACCCATGCTTAAGTTGCTCTATTTATTACATAAAAACAGCGCGGGAATTCGCGCGCTGTTTTTGCTGATGCAACACTTTATTTATATAACGTTTTATGAAGAGTAAATCCGGGAAACTCCTTAATATAAGTCAAAATGGTAGCTAAACCAGTAGTCGTCCTGCACATTCTTTGTGTTTGAAGCGACAATATGCTCATGACCTTGTTCGTCCGTGGCAATCCAGTTGTAGTTGATATCCATTTTAATCGGATACATATTTCCTTTTTTAAACAAAATAACGGGGGGAGTTACTTCAACAAACTCGTTTAGTTTTTTTACAACATCTTCTTTACAGCGAATTAGCTCCATGTCTTTTTCTCCTTCGGTGTTATTGCACAATCATATTTTTTGCGTTGTGCACAATATATAATTTAAAATAACAAAGGTAAGTTTAGCACATTTTACAAAAAACAGAGAAATAAAAAGGAGCGATATCGATGAATGAACAAATTTTATTAGCAGAACGCCCAAAGGGAATGCCAACAAGAGATACGTTTAAATACGAAAAAATTGAAATGCCTACAGCGAAAGAAGGCGAGGTACTTGTTCAAACACTTTACCTTTCTGTTGATCCGTATATGAGAGGACGCATGAACGATACAAAATCATATGTTCCTCCATTTGAGCTAAACGCACCGCTTGCAGGCGGCATTGTAGCACGCGTAACGGAATCAAAATCAGATCGCTTTAAAGAAGGCGATATCGTGACAGGTATGCTTCCTTGGAAACGCTATTCAGCTGCAGAAGCAAAAAACTTACAGAAAGTTGATCCAGAGCTAGCGCCAATTACAACGGCTATCGGCGTTCTTGGTATGCCTGGTCTCACAGCTTACTTTGGACTGCTTGAAATCGGTCAGCCAAAAGAAGGCGAAACAGTAGTCGTTTCCGGTGCAGCAGGTGCTGTTGGATCTGTTGTTGGTCAAATCGCTAAAATTAAAGGCGCACGTGTTGTGGGCATCGCAGGTTCTGAAGATAAAATTGCTTATTTAAAAGATGAGCTCGGATTTGATGAAGTGATTAATTATAAAAAAGGAAATGTGAAAGAAGCGTTGAAAGAAGCGTGTCCTAATGGCGTTGATGTTTACTTTGAAAACGTCGGCGGAGAGATTTCAGATGCAGTTGTTAGCTTGTTAAATAAATTTGCGCGCATTCCGCTTTGCGGCCAAATTTCACTGTATAACTTAGAAAAACAAGACGTTGGGCCACGTGTTCAAACACCTTTATTAATTAACAGTGCGTTAATGAAAGGCTTTATCGTAGCGGACTATGCAGAGAAATTCCCTGAAGGCATTAAGCAGTTAGGCGAATGGGTGCAGCAAGGGAAAATCAAGTACAGCGAAAACGTTGTAGAAGGTTTTGAAAATGTACCTGAAGCGTTCCTTGGTTTATTTGAAGGAGCAAACTTAGGAAAACAGCTTGTAAAAGTAGCAGAATAAGCGGAAAAAACCGTGCGGGATCATTTCCGCACGGTTTTTTTTACATGGTTGAAGCCGTTTGCTGTTTCGCTTCTTCTTCCATATGTTCACCAGTTCGTTCGATTGGCGAGCGTTTGTGGTAGCGTCCAAGCAGTCCTGTCATGATGAAGATACCAATTAACGAATAAAGAACTTGAACTACGCCGAATACCACCGTTGCAGAGCCTACAATCAACACATCCGTCAAAAGCATTGTTTTACCTGGATTAATGCCAAATCGTTTATCAAGAAACACGCATAGCATGTTGATTCCGCCAAGAGAAGAGCCGTGGCGAAACAAAAAAATCAGTCCAATGCCGACAATAACGCCTCCCACAACCGCAGCTACAAGCGGATGCGGAAGCGCAAAAGAAAAGTTGGCAGCTAATAAATCGGACATCACTGACATCAGGCTAACGCTGATAAAGCTTTTTATCGTAAATTGAAGTCCAATTTGTGTAAGAGCCATAAAATAAAATGGTAAATTGATAATAAAAAACAATACCCCAAATGAAATACCGGTTAAATGCTGCAGGACGATTCCAAGTCCTGCTGTTCCGCCAATAACGAGGTTAGAAGCGGTTAAAAATTGAATTCCGATGGCAACGCACAAACAGCCAAAGGTAATCCATCCCCATTGTTTTACGTGATTCATATCTCCATCCCCTTTTGTATATTTATACAATACTTTCGATAGAAAACACCGTCTTTTAATTCACAAAATCTATTTTACTATATATCTTTTCAAAAAAAAGCACTTTTGTGAGAGAATCTAACATAAGATAAAAAGTTAGATAATTCAGATTTATTAAGTTTTTTTGAAGCGAATGATTGATAAACCAATATGTTTCTAAAAAAAGATTACAAAGAAAGAATGAGAAAAACGGAATTTGGAAAATGTATAAACAAATATTTGGATAACGGTTAAAAAAAGGGAGGAAACATTAGTTGAAACGAACAATTTTAACTAAAATCAAAATATAATTCGGATTTGCGTTGATTTTTTGTTTAATTGAGGTAATATATAACATCATTGGCATGAAAATATATAGAGATGGAAGTGGATGCGAAATGAATAAGAAATTATCAGCGTTGACAGGGGTGGCTGTACTTGCTTTTTCAATGACAGCATGTGCCCCTCAGCAGGAAAAAGAAGTGTCTGCTGAGAAAAAAGAACCCGCTCAACACCTCGCTGATCAGCAAATCATGGCCGACGCTTGGTACCAAACATCCGGCGAAATGAAAGCTTTGTATTACCAAGGCTATAATACAGGAAAGCTTCGTTTAGGTGAGGCGCTTGCAAAAAGTACCGATAAAAAGCCTGCCATTATTTTGGATTTAGATGAGACCGTGCTTGATAATAGTCCATTTCAAGCATCAGCAATCAAAACTGGAAAAGGATTTCCTTATAAGTGGGATGAGTGGGTGCAAGCAGCAAAAGCGAAAGCAGTACCAGGTGCTGTTGATTTCTTGACGTATGCGGATCAAAAAGGCGTAGATATTTACTATATTTCGGGCCGTACAACTTCTCAGCTTGAGGCAACAATTAAAAACCTAAAGAATTTACATATTCCTCAAGCAACCAAAGACCATGTGCTATTAACGGGTCCAAAAGATGAAGGAAAAGAAACGCGCCGTCAAAAAGTAGCGACAAATCATAATGTAGTCCTGCTATTTGGGGATAATTTATCTGATTTTAGCGGCTTTGATAAAAAGTCGATTAACGATCGAAATAAGCTTGTAGAGGAGCAAAAAGAAGCGTTTGGCCAAAAGCTGATCGTATTTCCAAATCCAATGTATGGAGATTGGGAAGGAGCTATTTATAACTACGACTACTCGATTTCGGACAAACAAAAAGATAAGCTTCGCCGCGAACAGCTTCAGTATTTCAACTAAAAAAAAGAGGCTGGGACAAAAGGATTTTAACCCAAGTGAAAAACGAACGATTGATCAGCATGTGATCAACCGTTCGTTTTTTTTGTTATGGTGAATATAGTTTCATCTGTCTTGTTCCTTCTAGCAGGTGATTGGAGGGCAAGGTGAAGACTCCTGCGGGAAAAGCGGAACAGGTGAGACCCCGCAGAAGCGCAAGCGACGAGGAGGCTCAGCGGCCGCCCGCGGAAAGCGAAGCCTTGCACGGAAATCAACTGCGGTGTCATAAGCGGTTCGGTTCATGTATCTCATTTGTTCGTCTTTAGGCTGGATTCATTTCGTTATGTCTTCAACCTCTTTTTAATTTTTCCAATATAGTCAGTTCAAGCGATAGCTTGTCCAAATGATCCTGCTTTTTAAGAAAGAAGCCAAGGAGCATAAGGGGCTTGCTTCCACTCGTGTTTTAACATGCCATAAATCACAAGGTCATGGTAGTGATCATATAGATATTCACCTTCTCTGCAAATGCCTTCTTCTGTAAAACCTAGACGCGTAGGAATGGCTTTACTTTTTTCGTTATTAACGCCGCAGCGTATTTCGACTCGATGAAGGTTTAACGTATTAAATGCATAATTCAGGCATCCGTGTACGGCTCTTGTCATAATACCTTTTCCTTGAAAATCATGTCCAATCCAATAGCCAAGACTTGTACTTTTGTTTCCCCAATTAATTCCGTGAAAACCAATCATCCCGGCGATTTCTCCGTAGTACCGAATGATGGCCTGGAACCCTTGGTTATTATAATATTGAGCTCTCCATTCAGGGATGAGTTCATCATAGTCAGCAATACTTTGCATGCTATCTACCCATGGGAGCCATTCTTTTAGGTAAGGTCTTGACTCGTTAATAAGAGAAAGCAAGGGGAAAGCGTCAGTTGATTCAATCAAATGCAAACTAACTTCGTCATCAATTTTGTATTCAAACATACGAAAGCCTCCTGTGATGATGGGCCTGCTGAGATAAGCGTAGCGTGTAGGCAGTTCTAACATCTAGTTTTTCTTTATTCTACCACAAGTAACAGAGAGGAGAACGAGGAAGTTTGAGCTAAAAGTAAATAACGCATCAAGTCGATAGGATTTTAATGATTAAAAAAATTAATAATTGAAAGCACTTTTATCAATATTTTTACAGAAAAGAAGCATATACAGTGATACAATGGAAGAAGAGATAAGGCGTTGTATGTATACATACTTTCTAACAAACATGACATTGGATTGATAAAAGCAGGTGGTAAAAACATGGATGTACAACTATTAATAACGGTATTTGCACTCGGGTTTTTCGGGTCATTTTTAGCAGGTATGCTTGGAATTGGAGGATCAGTTGTTTTGTACCCGCTGCTGCTATTTGTTCCGCCTCTTGTAGGAGTGGGAATGTTCAGCGCGCACGAAGTAGCTGGTATAGGAGCCGTACAGTCGCTGTTTGCGTCTGTTTCAGGAGCTCTTGCTTACAAAAAGGGCGGCTATTTGAATAAACCGTTAATTTTATATATGGGTATCAGCGTCTTAGTTGGCAGTCTCATTGGTTCAACGCTATCAAACTCGTTTTCAGAAGGAATGATCAATTTCATTTACGGCGTGATGGCAACAATTGCTGCAGGATTAATGTTTATGCCCAAAAAAAATAATCCAGCGGCCGATTCATTCGAAGTGACATTTTCAAAACCTTTGGCAGCAGCTCTGGCGTTTTTAGTTGGAATTTGCGGGGGGATTGTTGGAGCAGGGGGCGCATTTTTACTTGTTCCTATTATGATTACCGTATTAAAAATTCCTGTGCGCGTAACGATTGCAAGCTCATTAGCCGTGACGTTTATTTCGTCTATGGGAACAACATTTGGTAAAGTAATGACGCATCAAGTCCTTTTGCTTCCGGCGCTTATGATTATTGGAGCAAGCTTACTAGCAGCTCCAATCGGTGCTTTTGTTGGGCAAAAGACGAAGGTAGCGTCGCTGCAAGTTATCTTAGCGATCGTTATTACGGCGACTTCGCTGAAAATATGGTTTGATTTACTAATGAAATCTATTCATTAAAAAAAGCTGCCTTTTTAAGGACAGCTTTTTTATTTTGTTGTTGATGACACAAGGTGAGCGACTAAAATATAGCGTTCAGGTGCTGAACCAACGTAATTAAACGGATAACAGGTGCTGACGGTTAAAGTGGCTCTAGGCTTTGGTACAATAACAGTCCGGTCATCCGCATCAACGATTCGTACTTTGTTCACTTTGTATGTGAAGGTGCCTGCTGCCGTGTTCACCACGAGCGAATCGCCTTCACCCACGTCTCCAAGCTTACGAAAAACCGTATCGCGATGTCCTGATAGAACAGAATTGTCGTTTTGACCAGGCAGCACGCTTCCTGCAAAATGACCCACGCCTTTTTCTAATTCATCTTCGTTCGTACCGTGATAAATCGGCAGCTTAGCGTTTAATTTAGGAATATATAATTCTCCCATTAAATCACCGATTTTCGGCTGTTTCGGGTAAGACACATTTGACACTTTCGGCTTTTTTTCCGATCCAGCAGTACGAGAGTGTACCGCTTTTTTAGCTTCAACAGAAGAAGCTTCAGCAGAAGAGTCCGCTGTTGTAGAATCCTTGCTTTTAGAAACTGAAGCTGCGGCTGGTTCTTCTGTATCCATTGTTTTAAATGCCAAATAGCCTCTTGCAAATTTATAGGCGTTTGTTGTTGTAAACCAAAGACCAAAGCAAATGACGGCGGTTAAAAGGGAAAGAACAATCAACCGCTTTTTGCGATTGATTGTTCTTCTTGTTTTTCTTGGTTCCATTTTATGCGCGTCTCACTTTGCGGAAAAGAACAAAGCCAGCTGCTACAAGCACTAATCCAATTAATGCATTTGTTACATAATTAGAAGCCGTTTCCGGAAGCTTTCCGCCTTTAACGGTTTTTTGTACAGCGCCATTCGTTTGTTTCTTTACAGGTTCTTGTTTCTTTTCTACTGCTGGTTTTTGCGCTTGAGCTGGTTTTGCTACAGCTTCAGCAGATTTTTCTACTTCTTTTCCTGTGTCTGTGATGATATCAGAATTAAACATATCACCTGTAATCACCATGTCTGCTAAAAATTTACCGTCTGTTGTATAAAGAGAAATTTTTAGACTTGCATTTTTTAATTCTTCTAAGTTGATTAAATCAGTAAGAGAAAGCGGTCTTTCATTTCCGCCTTGTACAAGTGAAAACTTAGCGTCTAAATGGAAGATTGATAGCATTTCTTTATAAATAGACATTAATTCAGCGATTTGATCAGCAGATAATTCGGTTGCTGTATCAAAATCTTCGAATGCCGCTAAGCGCTCGCCTAATTGATCTAAGCGGTTAAGCGTTGCTTCATTTGAAAGCTCATCTTCTAACGATGTAAAATGTGCTTCAATTCGATTTAACTCTTCTGAAGTTAAGCCTAATTCGGATTGCATAAATGATAGTAAGCCGCTTAAATCTTCTTCGCTTAATTCATCATCGTAAGAAGCGTCTTCTTCGTCATATGACTCATCATCTTCATACCAGTCGTCGCCTTCTAGATAGAAGCCAACATCCTCATATAAATCATCTAGATACACATAATCGTCTAAGCTTTGGCCGTTCTCTTTTAATAACGCATTTAAGCTTGTTTTGTCTAAGTCAAAATCTGCATACACATCTTGCAGGTTATGTAAGTCAGCTGCAATCGGTTCACCTAGAAAATCTTCTAAATCTGCGATTGTATCGTAGTTTTCAAGACTATCGTCATACAGTGAAAGTGAATATTCAACGTCGTCTTTGGTTACTTCAAAACCTCGCGTTTGGCTTACCGATTTTAAATATTTGTTGAAGTCTGCGTCAAATGTTGACGCGGCTGCGAATGAAGACGTTGGAAATACGCCAACAAACAGCAGAAATGATAATAGTATTGCCCCCAGTTTTTTCATCAATTTTCTCCTTTTTTTTACGTTTTCTACAAGATTATATAGTAAGAGTTATAAATTTACAATATATACTTATATTATATATAGCTTGAATATAGTGGTAATTTAAGGGAATTATAGAACTATAGATTTTGAGAATCCCGTATAAAAGGGAGAGGAAAGCCCCAGATAGAAAAAGAGGAAATAAAGAAAAAGGTTTATAATTTTTTTTGACAGAGCAGAAATATAAAAAAGTATCAAAAAAGAACAGCACTTAGAAGCTGTTCTTTTTGAAATGATATGTAAGCATTAGCATAGATAGTTGAAATTCGATACCGTTCCGCTTTAAAAAAAGGTGGCTACGAGTTATGATTTTAGTAAGGATAGTGAAGAAAAGTGAGAGCGCGGTTTTGTCAGCTCTATTTTGATTCCTTTTAGCCTTAAACGTTCTACAAACTGTTTGCGTTTTTTTCGCTTTTCATGCGGGGATTGATTCATATTTGCCTCATCCTCCATATTTAGTCAAGTAGCTAACATATCATTATCATAATCAAAAGATGGCGGTTACACAATAAACATTCTCAAATATTCACAAAGATTTAAAATTTGTTACATTGATAGTGTACATGTACCCCATTCTCTTTTTTTATAACATCTCAATGTGCTGTTTTTAAATTGAAGTTTTGTAAATCGTGTCGCAGGCTAAAAAACGGAATTAAAAAAACGCGCTGGCTTTTATATTTTGATTCGCTGTGCTTAAAAGCTATACTAGTAGTGCGTATAGGAAAGAGTAAACCGTATTTTTACATCTCATCTATTCGTATACAAAAAAGAAAGAGGGATTTTGATGAAAACAGAACAGCAGTATTTTGAAGAAGGAAAATCAATTCAAACATATATGAACGACATGAGTACATTAAAAGAAGAAAGTTTAGCTGTTTATGAACAATTTCAGCTTCCTAAAGATGGACTGGCTGACAAATTAAAGGCTCACAAGCTTCACTTCTTAGCGATTACTGAAGATTGGTGCGGAGATGCGATGATGATTAACCCAATCATTCGTAAAGTAGCTGAAGCTGCCGGTATTGATGTGCGCGTTGCACTGCGAGATGCAGACACTGAATTAATTGACCGTCACTTAACAAACAGAGGACGTGCTATTCCGATTATTTTAATTTTTAATAATGAAGGTACGTTACTTGGAAAGTGGGGCCCCCGTGCTCCCGAAGTTCAGCAAATCGTGGATGAGCTTCGCGCCGAACTTCCTTCAAAAGAAGATCCTTCGTTTGAAGAAAAGCAAAAAGAAGTCTTTTCTTCGTTACGAACAAGATATAAAGAGGAACCGGCTCTGTGGTCGTATGTTTATAACAGCTTTAAAGAAACAGTATTAGCTGTTGTGAAATAACTTAAAAAAGCAAGGTAAAATGAGCGCTTCATTTTATCTTGCTTTTTTTTCTGGTTATTGCAACAAAATCGTTTATATATCACTTTAATGAAAAGGCTGCCCTTATGAATGTTAGTGTTCTAAACGCGCACTTTTAATTGGGAAAACGCATAAAATTCTAAAAATAAAAATATTTTTTATTCGAAACGCGTACTTTTTAACTTGATGATGATATAATAACAAATAATAAATGAAGAAAGGGGACGTGTGAATAAATGTAAAAGCTTTTGGTTAGTACTTTTAAGCAGCATTTTAGAGATCAAAATGAATTTTATTTTTTAAAATTTAATGAAAGCGCTTAACGACTCACTTCTCAGAATATATAGAAGAAAGGTGTTAGATACATGAATAACTTACATAGAAAAATGGGAACGTTTTCTCTCATGATGGTTGGTCTTGGATCTATTATTGGATCAGGATGGCTGTTTGGGGCATGGAGAGCTGCTCAAATTGCAGGTCCCGCAGCAATTGCTTCTTGGATTATTGGAATGGTTGTTATTTTATTTATAGCTCTTTCTTACAGTGAACTAGGATCAATGTTTCCAGAAGCAGGAGGTATGGTTAAGTATACGCAGTACTCGCACGGCTCATTTCTGGGCTTTATTGCGGCTTGGGCAAACTGGATTGCAATCGTATCGGTTATTCCTGTTGAAGCCGTTGCTTCTGTTCAGTATATGAGTTCATGGCCTTGGGAGTGGGCGAAATGGACAGCCAGTTTAGTAGAAAACGGGATTCTTACCGGAAAAGGTTTAGCTATTGCTACAGGACTATTAATCATTTATTTTCTTTTAAATTACTGGACCGTAGGCTTATTTTCGAAAGCTAATTCACTTATTACCGTTTTTAAAATTGTGATTCCAGGGCTTACAATTGGTGCTCTTTTATTCGCAGGGTTTCACGGCGGAAACTTTTCCTCTGCAGGAGGCGTTGCTCCAAATGGATGGGCAAGCGTTTTGACAGCTGTTGCTACGTCTGGGATTGTGTTTGCTTTTAACGGTTTTCAAAGCCCTATTAATATGGCGGGAGAAGCAAAAAATCCGGGTCGCTCTATTCCGATTGCAGTAGTAGGCTCAATTTTAATTGCAACCGTGATCTATGTATTGCTTCAAATTGCGTTTATTGGAGCGGTAAATCCTTCAGAAATCGTAAAAGGATGGAGTCATCTTAACTTTAATTCGCCGTTTGCCGATCTAGCAATTGCGTTAAATATTAACTGGCTTGTTATTGTGTTATATGCCGATGCTTTTGTATCGCCATCAGGAACAGGTATTACGTATACAGCTACCACGTCACGCATGATTTATGGTATGGAAAAAAATAAATATTTGCCGAATATATTGGGACGAGTTCATCCGCTTTATGGAGTTCCTCGTCAAGCCATGTTTTTTAATCTATTTGTCTCATTCATCTTTTTATTTTTATTTAGAGGCTGGGGAATATTAGCCGAAATTATTTCTGTAGCTACGTTAATTTCATACCTTACTGGTCCTATCACAGCTATGACGTTAAGAAAAACGGGGACCGAGCTTTATAGACCTTTACGTATAAAAGGGTTAAATGTAATAGCGCCTCTTGGCTTCATCTTTGCTTCACTTACTCTTTACTGGGCAAGATGGCCGTTAACTGGACAGGTATTATTTATTATTTTAATAGGGTTACCAATTTATTTTTACTACCAAGCAAAATCAAAATGGAAAGGCTTTGGTCAAAACTTCCGAGCCGGCGTTTGGATGATTGTCTACTTATTATGTATGATGACAATCTCTTGGATAGGAAGTGAAAAGTTCGGGGGACTTAATATTATTAAATACGGCTGGGATATGGGTCTTATTGCAATTGTTGCACTTTTCTTTTATGCTTGGGCACTTAAAAGCGGATACAAAACCGAGTATTTAAAAGAAGCAATCGATGTTAATAATGAAATGAAAGCAGCGGAAGCACAGACAGCCTCAGCTAAAGAACAGATCATAGAAAAACAAATTAAATAAGTAGTAAAAATGAGGCTGGGACAAAAGTATTTCAGTTGAAGTCAAATGCGAACTATTAATTATTTTTTGATTGGTAGTTCGTATTTTTTTGTTGTTATGTTGAATATAGATTTTATGTGTATAGTTGGTTCTAGCAGTTGATTGGAGGACAAAGCGAAGACTCCTGCGGGAAAAGCGGAAGGGATGAGACCCCGCAGGAGTGCAAGAGACGAGGAGGCTCACCGGCCGCCCGCGGAAAGCGAAGCCTTGCACAGAAATCAACTGCGGTGTCACAAGCAGTCCAGCTCATGTATCCAATTTGTTTGTTTTTAGATTAGATTGATTTAGTTATGTTCCAGCCTCTTCTTTTGTGGATAAATTTTATTTTTTTGAATACTAGATAGTAAAAAATGCTATAATGGTGGGCAAAATCATGCAGGGGGAGAACGACTTATGGATATCGTATCAATCACTTCTTTTTTAGGCGTAGCCGCTTTGCTTACGGTTATGCCTGGACCTGATAACTTATTTGTTTTAGCACAAAGCATATCAAACGGTAGATATGCAGGAATCTCGACTTCATTAGGGCTTTGTACGGGCTTGCTTGGTCATATAGCTGCAGCAACATTGGGTCTATCGGCTGTTATCTATCAATCGGCTTTAGCGTTTGCTATTGTAAAATACGCTGGAGCAGCTTATTTATTATATCTGGCTTATAAGACGTTTACAGCAAAAGATTCCGCTCTCGCTGTTGAAAACAAAGAAGCTGTTGAGTACAAGGTGCTATATAAAAAAGGAGTGATTATGAATCTCCTAAATCCAAAAGTTTCGCTCTTTTTTCTTGCTCTTTTACCTCAGTTTGTTAATCATTCAACCGGACACGCCACACAGCAAATGCTTGTTTATGGAGCTGTATTTTTAGTTCAAGCGCTGATTATTTTTACGTTAATTAGTCTATTTGCAGGGAAAGTAGGGGAGTTTTTGCGGAAATCTCCAGCGCTGTCTAAGCGGCTTAATCTCGTGCAAGGCTCTATCTTTACGCTTATTGGCTTGAAAATCGCTTTTAGTGAGAAATAGCAGAAGATAAGATGGCGAACCTGCTTTTTATCTCTATTAAAAGGCGTGGACATAGGTTAGTTAAAGGGAGATCCGAACGATAAATCTAGTTCGTTCGGATTTTTTATGTTTATGGTAAAAGCAGGTTTCATGTATATAGTCGCTTTTAGCTGGGTGATTGGAGGGCAAGGCGAAGGCTCCTGCGCGAAAAGCGGAATAGGTAAGACCCCGCAGAATCGCAAGCGACGAGGGGGCACCCCGGCCGCCCGCGGAAAGCGAAGTCTTGCACGGAAATCAACAGCGGTGTAACGAGATTCACGCTAGCTCATTTAGCCGTCTTTATTTTGTGCTTTAAAACAGCAGTGCCTAGCAAAATCCTGCTTTTTTGAGTGAATATTCTCGAATGTTTTAAGGGGACGAACCCTTCTTGTCCAATCACATATATATATAGAATGAGAGATAAAACATCAGGCAAAGCCAGTGTTAATCACAAGTTCTTTCATATTATGATTGAAAGGAAAGGTTCATATGAAAAAAGTATGGCTAGATGCAGGACACGGCGGTACAGATTCAGGTGCTTTAGGAAATAATTTGCGTGAAAAAGATATTACGCTGCAGCTTGTACTACACGCGCGGGCGTATTTAGAACATAACTATTCCGTAGATGTTCAAGTAACTCGTTCAACCGATGTGTTTGTTTCATTATCAGATCGAGCGAACCGGGCTAATGCATGGGGAGCGGATATTTTTGTTTCTATGCACATCAATGCTGGAGAAGGTACTGGATTCGAAACGTATCGGTATCCATCACAAGAGGGAAGTCAATCTTCTCTTTTACAAAAAGAGCTGCACACGGAGATTTTACCAACCATGCGCAAATTTGGGACGATTGCAGATCGCGGTTTAAAAACGGCTAATTACGCTGTACTGCGTGAAACAAATATGCCAGCTGTTTTAACAGAAAACTTGTTTATCGATACGGCAGCCGACGCTGAAAAATTAAAAAACGCGACGTTTCTTCGGGAAGTGGGAGAAGCGCATGCGCGTGGAATTGCTAAGTATTTAAACTTACCTTCTAATGGAGTTACATTCTATATCATTCAATCTGGAGATACATTTTATAGCATTGCAAAGAAGTATAATATCACCGTTCAGCAGCTGCAGGATGCAAATCCTGGCGTAGATCCTGCAAAACTGCAAATTGGTCAGCAAATTGTTCTTCCTGTCACTACGTATACTGTACAAGCAGGAGATACGTTTTATAGCATTGCGAAAAAATATAGCATGACCGTTCAGCAGCTGCAGGATGCAAACCCCGGCGTAGATCCTGCAAAATTACAAATTGGCCAGCAAATTATCATTCCCGCTGTTTAATATCTGTAAATAAAAAAGATGACACGGCAGCGTGTCATCTTTTTTATTTATTGAACTAATCTTACAAGCATATGGGCAAGGTGATGCTGCTGTTCTTTGTCTCCAACCTTCCACAGTTCGTGAAGCAGGTTTTCCTCTCGATTGCGCGGCTCTTCATGCTTAGCAAGGTAATCAGCTACTTTTTGAGCTGTTTTAGCCAGCTGTTCCTCATTCATCCCTAACTTTTCACCTTTTGAGACCTTGTCCCCTAGATAACTTTTAAATCCTTCGAAGCTAGAGAGAATATCCTCTTTTTTCTCCTCGCTCATAGAATTAATTGCTCCTTCAACTTTTGCTGAATGATTTGTTTCTACAGAATTACTCATAGTTTTTTTCTCCTCTCATGGTTATATTTAGGTGTTAGAAAGCATATTCCCTGAGGGTTCAGTAAATAAACGTCCGAATGTGTTATTTTTATATTATGGCGTTTTAGAAGGACTTAAAAAGGTGAGGTCAAATAAGATTTTATCAACCGATAATAAAAGGACAAAAAAGACTTTGAATAAAGAAATCAAAGTCTTTTACTGATTTTTATACTGAAACATCATACTTCGGGCGTAGGAGTAGGCGTGGCATAGCCTTCCTTATATTTATCGTCGATTTCTTGACGAATGTCTTCGATGCTTTTGCCTTTGCTGTAGTCTACTACAGCTTGAGCGGCTATTTCTAAACAGACGCCGCATTTTGTTCCGTGATCATCCCACGTCACTGCGCCGTTTCCTTTGTTTTCAAAAATAAAACAGTCGTAGTTGTTTTGATGATTAGCTTCTTCTCCACATCCGCAGTAGCAAGGAATGTTTTCAAGTAAGGTTTGATGCTTAGCAGCGGCTGCATAAATAAGCTGCATATCTTCGGGCTTGTCACTCAGAAAAGAGGGAAGAGTTTCACTATTTTTTGTTTCTTCTCGTTTATCACCTAATGTGTGCTGCTGATGTTCTTCATGTTGTGTTGCTTCTGTACGTTTGCTGCTTGAACTTTCTTCACTTTCGTTTCCGCAGCCGGAG
Source organism: Priestia sp. Y58 (assembly GCF_029522095.1). Classification (NCBI taxonomy): domain Bacteria; kingdom Bacillati; phylum Bacillota; class Bacilli; order Caryophanales; family Bacillaceae; genus Priestia; species Priestia sp. Y58. Next base: position 414,582 of record NZ_JAKWFL010000002.1, on the reverse strand, counting down.
ACCATGCTCGCTGCAAGGACAACTGTTATGACCTTTGATTTCATCATCAAAATGTTCATCCTTTCTTCAATTAAAGCTAGACAATAATATGTAGACCCATCATGTTAAACAGGCATCATTCGTCTTTGAATTTATTCATCAACTTTCTGCAAAATAATTTTCCGATACATACCTTTCAACATGACGCTTGAATTTTCCTTCAAGATAAGCTGATCCCGGCTTGCTTCAAACACATGTTCAAAAGAGAGTCCAATATCCGTTCCCAGTAATTTTACGAAAGGGCGGAATATTTTTTTAGGAAAAGCCGCTGATTTCTTTTTAGTTTCAAATTTATCAAAAATCAGAATAGTTCCCTTAGGCTTTACTACTCTTGTCATTTCTTTTAAAGCTTGCTCTGCATCAGGTACTACGCTAAGAATTAAGCTTGCTACCACTACATCAAACGAAAAAGAGTCGAATGTTAGCTGCTGAGCGTCCATTTGGTGGAAGGTTATAGATCGATTTTTGTATTTATCTTTTGCTTTTTGAAGCATTTCACTGGAATAGTCGATGGCTGTTACATTTACTTCGTGAGGAATAAAAGCTAAATCTGCCCCCGTTCCAACACCTACAAATAAAATGCGCTGTTCAGATGAAAAGTGGACGTCATGAAAGACTTTTTTCTGGCTCGATAAAACATCCCGTTATTAAAAAACGCATCATAAAAAGGAGCCCAACACTTATAAATAAATTGATTCCAGCGGTTATTCACGTAAACCCTCCTAGAAAATAAGCTTTCCAAGGCCTGCTGGAAAGCTTATGGATTACATTTAATTTTTCATTTTGAGTAAGCGAAGACTGTTTAAAATAACAAGTAGCGCTGCTCCTGTATCGCTTAAGACGGCAATCCATAGAGTAAGCCACCCTGGGAAGATAAAGGCTAAGGCGATGACTTTAACAATAATAGAAAACCAAATGTTTTGTTTGATGACAGCTAACGCTTTGCGGCTTAGCTTCATCGTATGAGGAAGCTTTTCTAAATTGTCTGCCATCAGGACAATATCAGCTGTTTCCATGGCCGTATCAGTACCAGCACCGCCCATTGCAATGCCAAGATCAGCAGTTGCGAGGGCAGGGGCGTCATTAATTCCATCTCCAACCATAGCGGTTTGATACCCTTCATGTTGAAGCTGCTGTATGGCTTTTACTTTGTCTTCAGGCAGCAAATCAGCGAAATAGCGGTCTACCCGAGACTCAGAGGCAATCATTTTAGCTGTTCCTTCGTTATCACCGGTCAACATCACAATTTGCTGCATTCCGTTTTGTTTGAGGCTTTCTAAAGCAGATACGGTTGTATGTCTGATCGTATCAGCTACGCTAATAATGCCTAGAACACTTTTAGGTGTTCCGACAATAATAATCGTTTTGCCTTCGTTTTGAAACTTTTCAATATGAGACCAGCAGTGGGATAGAGGTGTTTCTAAATCTGAGAATAATTTTGCATTACCTGCGTAATAAACCGTTTCTTGAATTGTTGCTTGCACGCCTTTTCCTGTAAGGATTTTAAAATTTGATCCTTGTAAAGAAACGACTTTCTTCTCCGCTGCATAATCCACGATAGCGCGGGCAATGGGGTGATTCGAATAATCTTCAAGCGTTTTTGTTATTGCTAAAAGCTGATTTTCTTCAGTAGCAAGGGAAACAACCTCTGAAACGGCTGGTTTGCCTTCTGTCAGTGTTCCTGTTTTATCAAAAGCAATCGCATTGATTGCACCCGCTTTTTCTAAGAACGTCCCGCCTTTAATGAGCACGCCATTTTTCGCCGCGTTTCCAATCGCAGATACAATAGCGACAGGAGTAGAAATGACTAGCGCACATGGACAAGCCACAACTAATAATTCAAGCCCCTTGTAAAACCACTCACTCCATGCACCATCAAACAGGGGAGGGATGACCATAATGAATAAAGCTAAAATAAAGACGATAGGCGTGTAAATGGTTGCAAATTTATCAACAAATGCTTGAGTAGGCGCTTTTTTCTCCTGTGCTTCTTCCACTAAATGAATAATTTTAGAAATCGTCGTATCTTCGACTAGCTTTGTTACCTTAATTTCTAACGATCCGCTTTCGTTAATGGTGCCTGCATAAACAGCATCACCGATTACTTTATCAACTGGAATAGATTCACCTGTAATAGGAGCTTGGTTGATACTGGATTCGCCGTTTGTAATTTCACCATCTAGCGGAATTCGATCTCCTGGCTTTACGACAATCGTAGTACCGATTGAAATATCTTCCGCTGCTTTTTTAATCAGCTGGCCATTTTCTTTCACCCATGCTTCAGAAGGAGCTAAATCCATCAAACCTCGTATTGAGTTTCTTGTTTGTTCAATCGACCTTGTTTGCAGAGCAACGCCTAAAGCAAATAGCCAAACGACCGTAGCACCTTCAAGCCATTCACCAATAACAGCTGCTCCAAGTGCTGCAACGGTCATTAAAACATTCATGTCTAAAGAACGGCTTTTAATTCCGTAATAAGCACTTTTAGCCGGCTTATATCCGCTAACAATCATAGCAATAGCGTACAGTACAGTTGTCATATAAGAAGCAATTCCTGTATGAGAACCGATAAAACCTAAGGCGATGAGAATACCCGAAAAAACAATCGGTCCGTTTTGGCCTTTATGATGCCTAGATTCAGCAGGCTGCCTGCTGCTGGTTATTAAAGTAGCGGTATACCCAGCTTTAGATACTTCTTTAATAATGTCATCCGCTTCGTTATCGTGCTCAATTTGTGCTTTTCCCGTTGAAAAGTTAACGCGTACGTCTTTGACAGCAGGAACTGTTTTTAAATGATTCACAATCGTGTTCGCACAAGCTGCACAGTCCATTCCTTCAATCAAATACGTTTTCATTTTCTTGTTTGATTGAATAGGCTCAATACTAAACCCCAGTCTTTCCACAGAGTTTGGAATGAGTGACAGAGCTGACTCGCTTGTTGCCGCCACTTGAAGCTTTCCTGTATTGTAGTTGATTGCTACATGTTGAATATCGTTTAACGTTTTTAAACTTTTTTCAATGGTAGCAGCACAGGAAGGGCAATCCATTCCATACACGCGGTATTCAGCCGTTTCTTCTATGTTGCCGCCTGTTGCTATATCATGGTCTCCGCAGCAGGAATGCTGGCTTTTATCGGTCGTTAACGCAATCGTATCTGAACAGGAGCTGTGACTGTGTTCATGACTCTTTGTGCCGCAAGAAGAAGGCTCTTCAGTAGATGCGGCTTCTGAAGAAGAGGAGCAGCAGGTCTTGCTTTCAATTTCTGGTGAAGAAGATCCGCTGCAGCAGTTTCCGGTATGCTGATGATTTTTTTTATCTTCGTGTTTCATTGTGTCCCACTCCCTATACGGTAAGAAAAACTTAAATAGTTACGTCTTCTTTTTTAGCAAACATGATATCAATTACTTGTTTAATATGTGCATCTCTTAAAGAATAAAAAGCTAACTTTCCTTCTTTGCGATAATTGGCAATTCCTATATTACGCAGCAGTCTTAAGTGATGAGAAGCAGTCGCAACTGTAGAGCCTACAATATTGGCTACGTCACATACACATAATTCCTCGCCTTTATACAGAGCCAAGACGATTTTAAGCCTCGTTTCATCTCCTAACGCTTTGAACAGGGCAGAAACACCTTGAACAGCTTCGGCATCGATAGCAGGCTTAATACGATTCACTTTTTCTTCATTAAAACAATAAATATCACAGCGGTCTTTTGGCATAATTTCCTCCTTCATTCAAACATTCAAATGATTGTTTGTTTATAATATATGTCAATTTTGAAAAATGTTCAAACATTTATTGATTATTCGGAATTTTTTTCTGAGCAAAACATAAATATAGGAAGAATAAATATGGAAAGTATGCCTATTAGTGTATGTACTCTGTACTAAATGGTGCGGGCGAAAAGAGAATGACTTTACATGAGGCCAAAACAAAAAGCCACCCCTGTAGGTAGCCTTTTAATGATTTTAAAAATGATAGAAATAATGGAATACAGCTTAGACTTTGTTTACTTAATTAGCGTTTTAATCGGTTAAATAATAAATCTGCTGAATTATTTAACACCTTGTCCGACTCTTTTAATCGTTTGTCCGAGTTTTCTAAATAGGATTGAGCAGATAATACAACATCTAACGGATCCTTGACATTCTTCTTTTCGGTACATACTAAATGCCCTACACCATTTTTCCAATGAATCGTGCATTTAAAATTCGCAAATGTATCATCGGTCGTTCTCAAACGCAAATGCCTGATGATGGGGTTAGATAAGGAGTGCTGTGACAGCATCCACATTGCTTGTTTCCGGTCGTCTTTATGAATAATGCTCCACAGACTGGAGACTGAAGAAAAATAAGAATGTGCTTGACTAGAAAAATGAAGGATTTCACCTTCTTGATTTAATTGAAAGTAAGGAACGGGGATCCATTTAAGTATGTTACTTTCCATCATGCACCTCTCCCAACTTAAGTAATCCCTTTTACCATATCACAATTACCTAATATTTGTATGATTTTTATTATTTTCCCCATGCTTTTCCCCGTTTTAAGCTGTAAAAGCTAAAGAATTATTCAGTTTAAAACACTTGAAAAAAAGAACATAAGTTCGGTAAACTAAAAATTAAAGGAGCGAATTCTATGCGACAGCTACTTCAAGAAAGCTACTCTTCAAAACGACCTGTTGAAATTATTTATATGGACGATAAAGGATGTTTGACCCAGCGATTTATTATTGTGTATAAAATTTATCCTCAGAGCGTAAAAGCTTGGTGCTTACTAAGGAACGAGAAACGAACGTTTAAAATAGAGAATATCCTTTCATGCGGATTCAGCAATAAAAGAAAAAGCAGTTTTAGGCAGAAAGCTCACTCAATTTAAGAGTGGCTTTTTCATATCATTTCCTCTTATGGCGTGTGAGTTATTTTCATACACTATATCCACCAGAAAGGGGAATGAACATGACATTAAACCAAGGAAATAAAACTAAACACATCGCTAAAGGGAGAACGGAAAAAGATGATATGACAATGCAGGGTGAGAAAAACCAGCATGAAGCACAAAGTACCTCTTTGTCTCATAACAATTGTCGGGCAAACCTTGATGGAGATTAATCTAAGAAAGGAAAGCTTTCGTTTCCGAAGCTTTCCTTTTTTGTGTATAGCGCATTTTTAAGTTAACTCGTATTTTTCTGAGCCAATCACAATATAGTCTCTCGCTTCACGTGTTCATACTATCCTATCTCGCATCGTTCATTTTTAGGATCATTTTTCTAACGTTCTTGCAACATTGGTTCTACTATATTACTCATAAGCGAACCGCAGTTTTAACGGGAAAGAAAAGGGGAAATGAAAATAAAAATTTTGCGTTTCTTCATTATAATAAGAAAAAACGATCTGTTTACTAGTATTTAAATCTTTCGAAAAATCAAAATAAATAATGATTGATTTCGTCACTTTATTGTGGTTTCATAATAAAGTGTAAAAAGACCATTTTTCTTACAGAGAGAAATGAGATAGAGTGCTTCTGTGTTGATTCTTTCTTTTGAATATAGTATACATACAGGGGTATAGAAATTAATTGGGAGGAAAACATGGCGATACTATATATGAGCATAGGTATTTTACTTTTATTAATTTGTTACAGTTTTTATAAACGCTATGTGCCGGTGCAGGGAATAAAGAAAGTGACGACCGTCGACTGTGCTTCTACAACGGTTTCGTATGTAGATGTTCGTCATTTTCATGAAATGAAACAAAACCCCTGTCAAAAAGCAATTCATATTCCGCTTCCTTATTTAGAGAGACAGCATGAGGAAATTCCATATAAAGAAGTGGTCGTAATTGTTCCTGACAGCATTTCCCGAAATTTAAGCATTCGGCAGCTCAAAAAACATGGGTATCAGGTCAAGGGATACATGTGTGCGGAAAGATGTGTGTAATAAAAAGAACAGCAAATGACCCTTTATAGGGTTTCCTTTTGGAAAGCTGTGATATATAAGCTAAAAGATACCTGTGTCAAAATGGGTATCTTTTTTTGTTATGAAGATAAGAAGAGGGGCAGGGACCGGTTTCTTTTGGTTCAACAGCTACTGAGTCTTTTAGCGTATTTTTATGACAAAAGGTTTGAAAAATCCCTTTTGTGGTAAAAAAAAACGTAGTTCTCCTAGTGCATAGACAGAGGTTTAATAGGAAGTTATAATTTAGGCAATTACATAAAAGGGGAGTAAGCTAAGGAAGGTGAATAGATGTGCGAAAGATAAAGCGGTTGCTATTTCTGTTCATTTGTATAGCGGTTGTAATTGTTGCGTATGAGATGATTCGATATCCGATTGAAAACAATGCTGCAAGTGTGCAGCAGCATTTGCGAAATTGGGAGCATAAAGAAAGTATTGATGGTTCTGCAAAGATTACGCTGCAAGATTTTAAACGGGTTGATCACTCTAATACATACATAGCCTTATTCTCCATACCTGGTGATAAAGAAGGAATGGCCGTATTGAAGCAAGGATGGAACAAACGCCTGCGTATTGAAGTCAGTACCAAAATGAGCAATTTAGTGGATTATGATGATATCCATACAAATAAAGGGACATATGCGCTGTTTACCGGAACAAATAGAAGTAAACAAATTGAGCGAGTAAAGGCGGCTTTGGTGCACGATACATATACAATTGATGCCGCGGTTCCAAAAAGTGATTATTTTGTGCTGTATGAAAAGATACCGAGTCATATTAAACATCCGTTTCCAGCAACGACAACGCTGCTAGATAAAGCAGGGGATGATATCACGGTTAAAGAATTTATGGATCAAGAGCTGCGTGAATAACACGCAGCTTTTTTCTATAATAAAAGCTTTTTAAAAAAATTCACGTTTTGTTCATATTTTCGAAAGAAAGAATTTTAAGCAAAAAAATCAAATATTTGCTACAAAGTAAAGGGGAATTAACGGGCAAAATAAGTTTCATACAAGGCGTCACATTTTCTTTGAAAATTTGTCACAAAATATTCAATTATGTCGATGTGTATTGATATATCAATGTTGAAGCAAACATACAAAGCTAATTTTGCAGTTATTCCTAAAGAAATAGTTAAGAAATGGGAGCTGAATCCTTTTATTTACATTTATTCATACCAAATTATGTGATAGAATATCGCAAGGTTGAAGCACTCTAACCCCATTGGTACAGTCACTATATTAGAATATTTTTAATATAAAAAAATAAAGCAAAAGGGACGAAAAAAATGTCATTTTGTATTACAATAGTAGTGGCCTACAAATAAGGGGGAAGAGAGTCTGTATAAAAATGTCGTTATCTAGCGAAAGATAGCGCATTTTGAATGTTCATCAATATAGGCTTCGCATCATGTGTTGTTAGAAAGGAGAGTTTTAAGTGAAACCAAAAAAAGGATTTTGGAAGCTAGTAGGTTTACTATCTGCGCTTTCACTAGTATTTTTGAGCGGTTGTTCAAAGCTTGCTGTATTGAACCCGCAAGGTCCTGTTGCAAAAACGCAATCTGATTTAATCATTTGGTCTATGTGGATGATGTTGATCGTGGTTGTTGTCGTATTTGCTATTTTTATATTTGTTCTTGTCAAATATCGTGAAAAACCTGAAAACATGGACTATGAGCCACCTGAGCAAGAAGGTAACTTAAAGATGGAGGTTATTTGGACAGCATTCCCAATCATCATCTTAATTCTATTAGCAGTGCCAACTGTTAAAGCGATCTATTCTGCAGAAGAAGTACCGGCAGAATCAAAGGATAAAGATCCAATCGTGATTCACGTTACATCTGCAAACTGGAAATGGATTTTCAGTTATCCGGAACAAAATATCGAGACGGTTAACTACGTAAACATTCCAGCGGATACGCCAGTGAAATTTGAGTTAACAGCTCAAGGGCCTATGAACTCATTCTGGGTACCAGAACTTGGCGGACAAAAATATTCGATGAACAACATGTCAATGCCATTATACTTAGAAGCTGATAAACCTGGTTCTTATATGGGACGTAGTGCTAACTTCTCTGGTGAACATTTCACTCAAATGCAGTTCGAAGTTCAAGCTCAAACGGACAAAGACTTCAAAGAGTGGGTTAGTGACGTAAAAGGCACAGCTGGTAAATTGACTGAAAAGAAATATGATCAAATCCTAAGCCCGGGCGTTGTTGGTCGTCAAACTTACAACGGTACACATTTAAAATGGATTGACCATGCAAAAGATGTATACATTCCTGGCAAAGAGCTAGAACGTGGTACAGGACATGATCACAGCAAGATGAAAGAAGACGAAAAAACGAGTAATGAAGAAATGGAAAACATGGATCACTCAAATCATGAATAACATTCATTTATTACACTAAATAACGTAATGATTGGGGGAAGACATAATGAAGCTAGATGAATTTTTCGTCACTGGCGAACCTATGATTTACGCTGCTGATGCAGCAATCGCTATGACGGTCATCGGTATCGTTTTTGTCTTAACATATTTCAAGAAATGGAAATGGTTATGGACAGAATGGTTAACAACAGTTGACCATAAAAGACTCGGTGTCATGTACATCCTTTCAGCTGTATTAATGCTTTTCCGCGGCGGAATCGATGGAATCATGATGCGTATGCAGCTTGCATTCCCGGGTATGAACATTTTAGATGAACATCACTACAACGGAGTCTTCACGGCTCACGGTGTTATCATGATCTTATTCATGGCAATGCCATTTATTATCGGACTAATGAACGTAATCGTTCCATTACAAATTGGTGCGCGTGACGTAGCATATCCGTTCTTAAACGCAATTAGTTTCTGGACATTCTTTATGGGAGCAATGCTATTTAACCTTTCTTTCGTAATCGGAGGAGCTCCTGATGCAGGTTGGACAAGTTACTTCCCGCTTGCAGGTAAAGAATTTAGTGAAGGTATTGGAAATAACTTCTATGCCGTTTCACTACAGATTGCTGGTGCTGGTACATTGATGACTGGTATCAACTTCTTTGTAACAATCTTAAAAATGCGTGCCCCTGGCATGACAATGATGAAAATGCCAATGTTTACTTGGTCAATCTTCATCACATCAATTATTATTATTTTCGCGTTCCCTGTATTAACAGTAGCGCTTGCACTTATGACACTTGACCGTGTATTCGGAACAGCCTTCTTCACAATGGCTAACGGCGGTCTTCCAATGATGTGGGCTAACTTATTCTGGATTTGGGGTCACCCTGAAGTATATATCGTTATTTTACCGGTATTCGGTGTCTTCTCAGAAGTTATCAGTACACATTCTCGTAAGAACTTATTCGGTTATAAAGCAATGGTTGTATCAATGGTCGGTATCGCATTCTTAAGTTACCTTGTATGGGTGCATCACTTCTTTACAATGGGTAACTCACCGTCAGTTAACTCGTTCTTCTCAATCACAACGATGTTAATCGCCGTACCAACCGGAGTTAAAATCTTTAACTGGCTCTTTACAATGTATAAAGGCCGTATCAAATTTACGACTGCGATGCTTTGGTCATTAGCGTTTATTCCAAACTTCGTAATCGGTGGGGTAACAGGGGTTATGCTTGCGATGGCATCAGCCGATTATCAATATCATAACAGTTACTTCCTAATCGCTCACTTCCACTATGTATTAATCTCTGGTACAGTGTTTGGCTGTTTCGCAGGTTTATACTTCTGGTATCCAAAGATTTTCGGTCACACGTTGAACGAAAAATTAGGAAAAATTTCATTCTGGATTTTTGTTGTTGGATTTAACGTATGTTTCTTCCCGCAATTCTTCCTAGGTTTAGACGGTATGACTCGTCGTATGCAAACTTATGCAGACAACCTTGGCTGGAACGGATTAAACTTAGTTTCAACAATCGGTGCATTCTTAATGGGTCTTGGCTTCTTCGTATTAGTAGTTAACTTATTATACAGTGCATGGAAAAACAAACGCGACACTGCAAACGATCCTTGGGATGGTCGTACACTTGAGTGGTGGACTAAATCACCAGTTCAAGCTTACAACTTTGCAGTAATTCCTCATGTGAAAGAAATGGATGCATTCTGGCACATGAAAAAACGTAATGAAACAGAAATTAAAGCAGAAGACTTAAAACCAATTCACTTACCAAGCAACTCTGGTGTGCCGTTTATCTCAGGTATTTTCTGGTTTATCGGTGGATTTGGCTTAGTATTTGAATGGATTCCAATGGCAATCGTTGGATTAGCAGGTATTTTTGCTTGTATGCTTGCTCGTTCATTTGATTATGATCCGGGCTTCTATGTAAAAGTAGATGAAATCAAGAAGGTTGAAGGAATTACAGGGGGTGACAAATAATGGCAGGACATTTAGATAAATCATTGCCGTTAGAATACCAAGAAGAACAAAGTCGCCTGAATATCCTTGGATTCTGGATTTTCTTAGGTGCCGAGATCGCGTTGTTCTCTACGCTGTTCGTAACGTACTTAACGTACCATACGCGCACAGCGGGTGGCCCTACTGCAGAAGAACTGTTCGTTGTTAAAGATTTTATGATCGAAACGCTGTTACTACTATTCAGTAGTTTCACGATGGGAATTGCCATCTTTAAAATGCGTAATAATGATTTAAAAGGACTTTTAGTTTGGTTCGTTATTACGCTTGTGCTTGGTGGAGGATTCCTTTTCTACGAAATTCGTGAGTTTTACATGTACGCAGTTCACGAAGGTGCGACAATGCAAACAAGTGCCTTCTTATCAGGGTTCTTTACACTACTTGGAACGCACGGTCTTCACGTAACAGTCGGTGTATTCTGGGCAATCAGTATTATTATTCAATTAGTAAGACGAGGATTAACACCAGTTACTGCTCGTAAAGTATTTATTATCGGTTTATACTGGCATTTCCTTGATGTTGTATGGATCTTCATCTTCACGCTTGTATACTTGAACGGATTGGTGGGATAAGACATGGAAAATAAACAAGGCCAAAAAGCAGGTTTTCCGCTTAGTCATGTATTTGGGCTTATCCTTTCACTAGCCTTAACATTCGCAGCGCTTGGTTTAGTAGTGCTAGCTGATCTATCAAGAAGCATTACGATGACTCTTATCATGATCCTAGCGTTATTACAAGCAGCAATGCAGCTAGTAATGTTCATGCACATGACTGAAAGTGAAAATGGTAAAGTACAAGTTGCAAATATTCTTTACAGTTTCTTTATTGCACTTTGTATCGTTGTTGGTACACTGTGGATTCTTGCAGCTCACTTTAACCATTAAAAATAAAACCACTTACTTCGGTAAGTGGTTTATTTTTTTTCATTCAGTTTATATTTCAACGTTTGATATTCTCCCGTGGGAACTTTTTTTACTACCTTTCCTTTATCATCGCTATAAACATTTACTTGTTCGTACACTTCAATTCGGTATCCGCCTCTTTTTTCTGTTTTAACATGAACTTCTTTGACTGACATATTTAATTGTTCCGCCTCGTCTTCATCTGCAGAGGTTTCAACAGCTCCTCCATCAAGTGAAAGGTGAGCTAAGCTGTCAAACGACTGCTGGGAATTGTTATCAACATAGCTTGTCACGACTAAAATGCCGGCAAAAAACAATACTAAAAAAAGCGTCCGGACTTTCATCTTCATCTTAAAACACCCCCGTAAACTGACAAACCAACACGACTGCACCTAATACCCAAACGTAAATCGCAAACGTTTTTAACGAATGATGCTTTAAATAATTGATCATCCATTTTACCGCTACATAACCAAATAAAGCAGATGAAAGGGTGGCGACGAATAAAAAGAAAACGGAAAGCTGCTCGACTTCACCTGTGACTACATCTTTTAACTGAAGTAACACCGCTCCGCAAATGGCGGGAGTGGACAATAAAAATGAAAAGTAAGCGGCTGTTTCACGGTCTAATTTTCGCATTAACGCAGCTACCATCGTTAAGCCTGACCTGGATACAGCAGGGAATATCGCAGCTGCTTGAAACGAGCCGATAAAAAAGGCATCTCCGTATGAAATATGATCCATTTTTTTATAGCCATTTTTTACGGAATCACCAAACCATAACAGCAGTCCCGTCGCAAGAAATTCCCAGCCAATCGTTAAGCCAGATCTAGAAATACTGTCAAAATAGTCTTTGAACAAAAGACCAATTGCAACTGCAGGGATCGTTCCTATCACTAAGAGCCCTGTAAGCTTGCTAAATGGATGACGAATAATATGCCATAGCTCACGCTTATAAAAGACAAACACAGCAAGCAGAGTGCCCATATGCAGCATCGTATCTAAATACAATCCTGCATCGTCTAAGCCAAATAAGTGGCGCCCTAAATACAAATGCCCCGTGCTGCTTATCGGTAAAAACTCTGTAAGCCCTTGAATGATTCCCAAAATAAATGCTTCAAACCATGACATCTTATCACCTCATACAGCGTGTCCTTATTAGTAGTGTATAGAGGAAGTTCTGAGAACATGACAAAAACATGGAAGTATAGGCATTCATTTAGTGAAATAAATACATAAAAATAGGTCATAGTATAAGAAGAGACGACCATTCTTATCTCCATCTCATCCACAATGGAAAGAGGTGTTGAAAATGATACGAAAATGGGTTGCTGTATGCGTCGTATTCGCTGCTTTTATTTTTCCGCAGGCAGTAAGTGCTGAACAGCCAAAAGTAGAGGTATTTCAAATTGAAACGGGCAGAGTCGTTCGTTCAACGCCCAAACCTCCAAGTGTTCAAAAAGAAGCCGAAAAAAGTATTGCGTCCATTACTGGTTTATATAAAAAGGCAAGTCCGCTTCCTAAAAAAGGCTATCTTGTCAAAGTACCTCTTGATCCAGCCGTAAAAATTGAAAATAGTGCGGTCAACACGCTGGCAAGTGAAGTTATTTTTGTTCTTGAGCCGAATCAAAAACCAATCATGATGGTATTTGACAATGAAAATAGAACCTATTTTTTTGAATTTACTCATGATTTAACTCTTCTCAGAAAAGCATTACAGCTATAAGTCATCGAAATGATGGCTTTTTTTTACATAGACAGTTGACAGTTTATTATGATAAATGTAATATATTTAGAAAAGTCAGAAATAATAAGGGGGAGAATTATGTGATAGCTCTACGACCGTTCTCCAAAAAAGACTTTAAACAGCTAATGGATTGGATTCCCTCCGAGTCATTTATGGTGCAGTGGAGCGGCTCTAGCTTTTCTTTTCCGCTTACTCCTAGACAGTTAAAACACTACATTCGATATGCAAATGAAGATGGTGCTTCTACCTATGCTTTTTCCGTCATAGATGAAAATGAACAGCTTATTGGGCATATTTCTCTGGCTCATATTGATTATTATCATAAAACAGGAAGAATTGGCCGAGTACTGCTTGGTGAAAAGTATAGAGGAAAAGGGCTTTGCTCGCACATGTTTGAAAAAGTGTTAGCTTTCGGTTTTGAAGAACTGGGTCTTCACCGAATTTCGCTCGGCGTCTTTGATTTTAACGAGCGGGCGATTCAGTCCTATGAACGAATTGGCTTTACACGCGAAGGCCTTCTTCGAGACGTTCGGCTTGTAGATGGACAGTACTGGAGCTTAATTGAAATGAGTATGCTAGAAAGTGAATGGGCACAGCGTGATGTGCATCAAAAATCAGGCTAAAATCTACTAGTGAAAAGCCAGCTTCTCAACAAGCAGGCTTTTTTGACGTGTGTTTAAATTTCTCTAAAAAGGTATAAATTTTCATTCATTAAGGCATATAGAGAGTAAGTGATGTGTAAAGGAGACCGTATGAATGAAAAAATACAAAATAGGGATCTTAGCGGCATGTATTTTGCTCTTAGGAACCGCTGGATTTGGAATTGCCTATCAACAGCAAACATCTGCTAAAGAGCAGCCTCACTCGTTTAATGTACTGGTGATGGGCGTAGATGAAAGGCCAGGAGATACGGGCCGCTCAGATGTATTAATGGTGGTCAACTTAGATACGAGCCACAATAAAGCAAAAGTTATGCCGATCCCTAGAGATACGCGCGTGCACATTGATGGAAAAGGAACGGATGAGAAAATTAATCATGCTTATCGATACGGAGGCATTCCTTTAACCGTGCGCACGGTTGAGAACTTCTTAGATATCGATGTCGATTATTATGTGAAAGTAAATATGGAAGGCTTTAAAGATGTAGTAGATGAACTTGGCGGAGTAAACGTTAAGAACCCGTTTCCTTTTGTGTTTGATTCATTTATCTTTCCTCAAGGAGAAAATGCGTTGAACGGCGAAAAAGCTCTTGCCTATGTGCGGATGAGACACGAAGATCCAAAAGGAGATTTAGGAAGAAATAATCGACAGCGTCAAGTAGTGGAAGCCCTATTAGATAAAGGAATGAACATGTCAACGGTGAAAAACATTCCTAGTCTCCTCACGCTTGTAAAGAAGCATATTCGAACGAATATTGATGTCAGCGATGCATTTACGATGTATAACATCATTAAGAATGGCCGGCCTGATTTCGAAACGGTAACGGTAAAAGGAGAAGGGCAAGTGGTAGATGGTACATGGTATTATGTTGTCAAACCATCTGAAAAAAAACAGCTGAGCGCTATGTTTCAACAAACTCATTAATAAAAAAGAGGGCTGAAGAAATTCAGCCCTCTTTTTATTCACCAATTTCTTCTTGACGCTGCAAGCAGGAAATTTGTTTTTTCTCTGGATGGACACCAAATGTATAGCCCCACGTTTGCAATTTATCTAGAATGATTTCGTCTTTTTTAAAGCCAAAGATCATCACCACATCTTGGTTTTCATCTAAAAGCAAATACTTTTCGTCTTTGCGCCACATCGTTAAGTTTGACGCGTAGAAAAGATTCCAGCCGTTATTCATGCGATGACCGGTTGCTTGGTTTTTATAGTTGACAATCATATTTCTTCCTCCATTAGTGAATCTTTCTAAAAGTAAAACTTCAAAGAATATTATAAACGTTCTATTCCTAGAAATCTATTATTTATCCTGTTGAGGGGAACTGGCCGTGATGTTTATAAAATACATGTGATAAAAGATTTAGTATATAAGGATATATTTGTATAAAATGAGAGTCAATAAGTAAGAAAACGGAGAAAAGAAGGGTCTAAAAGCGTATATAATTGAAAAAAATATAAGTTATCTAGCTTTAAAGACTTAAAAACACGCTTTTCAGACCATGGACATGCTTTTTCAAATTTCTACCTACAAGAAAGAAGGCAGAGATGCGAAATGTGTAGGTGAATCTAAATGAGTTTACGGTAAACATGAGGCCCCAAAACGTGGTACACGCTAGAAAAGGGGGAAATTCAACGATGTCAAAAAAAGCGCTATGGATTAAAAATGCTTCGCAAGTTGTAACGGCCAGAGAAAATAAAGGTCCTTTAGCTGGAAAAGAAATGAGAAACTTGACGGTGATTGAAAATGGCTCAGTCTGGATAGAAGGAGATCAAATTGTGACCGTAGGTACAACAAAAGAGCTAGAACAAAAATATGAAAGGGAAAGAAATGATGCAACGATTATTGATGCTTCTCATAAAATTGTGACTCCGGGTCTGATTGATCCCCATACGCACGCTGTGTACGCTGGCTCGCGTGAGGAAGAATTTTATAGGCGGTTTGAAAGGCCAACTTCTTACTTGGATTTATTAGAAGAAGGTGGAGGTATTCACTCCACTGTCGTTCAAACACAGGAAGAGTATGCGTACCGGATTTATCAGCAGAGCTATGAGCGTCTTACGTCTTTTCTAGCTCACGGAGTCACAACTATAGAAGTGAAAAGCGGGTATGGGTTAGAATTAGAAACAGAACTAAAACAGCTGCAAATTGCGAAAATGCTGAATGATACGCACGCAGTTGATGTAGTAAGTACCTTTTTAGGCGCACACGTCGTACCTCTTGTATATAAAAAAGATACGCAGAAATATGTCAATTTACTTATTCACGAAATGATTCCTCAAATCTCTTCTTATAAGCTTGCAGCATTTAATGATGCTGTATGTCTTCCAAATGCTTTTTCATTCAAACAATGCCAAGAAATACTCGAAGCCGGGAAAAGCCATGGCATGCTTCCTAAAATACATGCCGACCCCTTTGAATACTGCAGAGGAGCGGAGCTCGCAGCAGAGGTAGGAGCGATATCAGCAGATTATCTTTTGTATGCTTCCGATGAAGGATTAAAGAAACTGGCTGAAAAACGGATCGTAGCCACACTTTTACCGGGGAATTCCTTATTTGTTGGAATGAAATGGCCAGATGCTAGAAAAATGATCGATTTAGGCGTTCCGGTTGCTCTTTCTACAGACTGCAATCCAGGTTCATCTCCAACGACTTCACAGCAATTTGTGATGAACCTGGCATGTATGAATATGAATATGAGTCCTGAAGAAGTGCTTGTAGCTACAACTATTAACGCAGCGCATGCTATTAATCAAGGAGATAAGATTGGTAGTATTGAAGCCGGAAAACAGGCTGACTTAGCGATTTTTAATGTCTCTAGTTATCGAACCCTTCAATATCAGTATGGTTTAAATCATATTGACTGCGTAGTGAAAAAAGGAGAAGTAGTTGTAGAAAACGGAAAAGTTTTGTAAAACAAGTTTATAGAAAAAGAGAAAAGGGTAAAGAATAGAGAATTTGTCACACATGCAAAGGCAGGGAATTTAGATATGATTACAAAACAAAATGTTATTCCATTACTAAAAGAAGCTTGCCCCTCTTTTGAGCCAAGCGAAGAAGTGGACCTCAACGATAAAAACGAGCTGCAGCATGAATTAAGCCGTGTTGCGGGTCATTTAATCTCTCTTGAATATAATGGCCAGCTCCAGCGTGAACCGGACGTATTTGAAGCGATTGAACAGCTGTATATAGAAGGTGAAGCTGATGTGAAAGAAGCTGTTACAACAGGACTCTTTCAAGCAATGCATGAAATGATTATAGATCAGCAAATTAGTCCAGAAGAAATTGGAATGCTATTAAAACCTCACTCACTGAAGTGGTGGAAAACGATTGACCATTTCAGCGAAAACAGTGGTGAACAGTAAGGAAAAAGAACGTCATGGAAACATGATGTCCGTGACGTTCTTTTCTTTTACTGTTCTTTTTTCAGCTGGCGCTCTAAAATAAAAGGGCCAAACGGAATAACCGACATAAGAAATGCAAATAAAGAGCGGCCGATTGACCATTTATGCGCGAATTTTACATGAACGACTGCAAGAGCGTACAGCACAAAAAGTGCACCGTGTGCTGCGCCTACAACTGATACAGCTTCGGGTATGCCTGCTGCATATTTTAGCGGCATAGCAATGCCAAGCAGCAGCAAAAATGAAATTCCTTCTAAAATTCCTACTAAACGCAGGCGACCGATTGGTGATGTAAGAACCATGTTTTCTCCTCCCGTAACGACGGAATAAATTTCTGTATCAATGACAAAAATGTACCATAGCGAGCTCTTCATATACAAGCATCATTTGTATCTGTCACAAAAAAGTCGAAAACGCTTTAATTTGCTCTATAGAAGTGTTTGGTTTGAAAAACTGACATACTCTTGTGATGCAATGGATAAAAGAGCACACTATGTGTTGACAAGTTATTTTAATTATTTTATATGTATAGTATCGAAAACGTATGAGAGGATTTTTACCATGACAAACCGAAAACAGCAGCGGGAGAAAATTTTAGATGCTGCTTTTGAAGTGTTCGGATCCAAAGGTTACTATGAAGCAAAAATGATTGATATTGCTAAACTAGCGGGTGTATCTAAAGGAACGCTTTACTTGTACTTTTCGTCTAAAGAGTCGCTTTATATCGCTGTGAACAATCGTTCGTTTGATGAGTTTTTGTATCATGCAAAGCGAAGAACGGATGAATGCCAAACGTTTTATGAAAAGCTGTATTCAGTTGCGAAGCATCACCTGCTCTTTTTTTACGAAACTAAAAAATATCCGGACTCTTTTTGGCAAGCCCCTCACCAAATGCCAGAAATGATGGGCCGTCTTCATCAATTTTTTGAGGATTATCACGGGCTTGTTGCTAAATTGATTGAAGAGCAAAAAATAAAAAATGCTTTTTTACACTCACAAGCGTTTTGCAGCATGTTAAATGGGTATAGGATGGATATCGTTTCCGATGATGATATAACAGAAGAAGATATCATGAACTATGCGGAGTTCATTGTGAACTTATACATTGAAGGCTGCTATTTTGAGACCCAAAAATGACTCGTCGGTACTGGTTGATAATGGAGGGATATGATGAATAACAGCAGCACAGTAATTAACTTTTCATATTTTCAAGAGCAAATCGTAACCAAGGTGAACACTGACAATACCCTGCCGTTTTCTCTTGGATTTAGTAAAGGTGGACTTGTGGCAGAATGTCCATGGAGACTAAAAAACAAACGCAGCATCTTGCTTGGTCAAGCGGACTGGAAATCGCTGCATTCTGCCGAACAGCGCCAGCAAGTCGAAGCACTGCTGCTTGGCCAACACATTATCTCTATACAGTGGTATGAAGATATCGGTATACTTCGAATTACATTTTCTAATGGGTATTCACTAGATATGTTTCACGACAGCTCTTTTTTTGAAGGTTGGGATTTATATGGTCAAGACGGCTTTTCCTTTATCTCGCTGCCAGGGGGAGCGTGCGACCATCAAATTTCAGTTTGTATAGACAGTTCATCAGCACATGAAAGGAGGTGAGTTTTTTTGCAAAAAACTGACCCACGGGTACTCTAAAATTGTTAAAAAAAATAAAACGGGTCTGCAGCTATTAAAGGATGAAGGTTTCTCAAATAACTTAGTTACGTAACGGAGGAAAAAGATGAATTTTTTGACGAGATTTAGTTTAAAAAATGCGGTAGCTGTATTTATCGTTTCATTTTTACTTATTTTAGCGGGGCTATATTCATTTTCAAAACTAAAAATTGATTTACTGCCGAATATCGAATTTCCGCAGCTGTCCATTGAAGCAACGTATCCCGGGGCTTCTCCTGATGACGTAAATGAAAGCGTCACGTCGAAAATCGAAGACCAAGTGAAAGGAATTGAAGGCGTTAAAAGCGTACAAAGCGTATCGTACGAAAACGTGGGTATTATTAATTTAGAATTCCCGTTTAATACGGATTTAGATAAAGTTGAACAGCAAATTAACTCGTCGATAAAAGAATTAGATTTACCAGAGTCATCAAATGTAGACGTAAACCGTTTTTCATTTGGTTCATTCCCGATTTTCAACATTTCACTGTTTGCGAAAGATGATGCAAATCTTGAAAAAGTATTAAACGATGAAGTGATTCCTGAATTGAATAAAATTCAAGGTATTAACTCCGTCTCAGTTGGCGGCGTGAAAGAGGACCTTTTACAAATTACGGTCGATAAAGAAAAAGCAGCTCAAGCTGGCTTAACGCTTGATGAGATGAAAAAACAAATTAATCAAAAAGCTGTTTCATTCCCAGCAGGAACATTAAATGGAAAAGAGCTTCAAATTCCAGTGCGAGTAGAAGAAAAAGTTGCGACGATCGATGCATTAAAGAAAATCCAGCTGAAATCTACGATGAATCCTGAAGCAAAGCCTGTGAAGCTTGGCGATATTGCCAAAGTCGAAGCCGTAACGGAACAAGGCGAATATACGCGCTATGACGGCAAAGATGCGCTGTCGATGGCCATCACAAAAAAACAAGATGCCAATACGGTTGAAGTGGCCAGCGAAACGATGAAAATTTTGAAAAAATATGACGATCAGTTAGACTACGCAATCGGCTTTGACTCAGCTGACGGTATTGAAAAGTCTGTTGAAACATTAGTGCGCGAAGGATTGCTCGGAGCATTATTTGCGTCACTCGCCGTGCTGATTTTCTTGCGTAACTTCCGAGCTACGATCATTGCGATTATATCGATTCCATTATCGCTGTTAGTATCAGCTATTTTCTTAAACCAGCTTGATATTTCACTTAACATTATGACACTAGGCGGAATGGCTGTAGCCGTTGGGCGCGTAGTGGATGACAGTATTGTTGTTATTGAGAACATTTTCAGACGCGTGCGCCGTTCAGAAGAAGGCATGAGCAATGAGCTTGTCGAATCGTCCACAAAAGAGATTTTAAAAGCGATTACCTCGTCTACGATTACAACGGTTGTCGTATTCTTGCCAATCGGCTTTGTAGGAGGAATTACAGGAGAGTTCTTCTTGCCGTTTGCCTTAACAGTTGTTTTTTCACTGTTAGCATCTCTTCTTGTAGCGATTACAATCGTGCCGATTCTAGCAAAGTTTGCATTTAAAAAAGTACCGCCTGAAGAAAAAGAAGGAAAGCTGCAGCGCGGGTATGCAAAAGCGATTGCATGGTCGCTTAATCATAAAATTAAAATTTTAATTTTATCCTTTATTTTACTGTTTGGTTCATTTGCGCTTGTGCCTTCATTAGGCTTTACGTTTATTCCAAATGAAGAACAAAAAATGCTTCAAGCCAACGTTCAATTACCGGCATCTACGTCCCTTGAAAAAACAAACGATGTATCCTTAAAAATTGAAAAGATGTTTGCAGACCAAAACGAAATTTCAGACGTGACCACCGAAGTTGGATCACGCGACTTTTCAACAGGTGTAAAACGCCCGAACCAAGTTGGCTATTTCTTGAATGTAAAAGAAGGCGTGAATGTTGATACGTTTATTGATAAAGTTCAAAAGAAAATGGAAAGCATCACGAAAGAAGAATCACCGAAAGCAACGGTTAATGTACAAGAAGCATCAACAGGAGGGCCTCCTACAAATAATAACGTAACGGTTGATTTATATTCTTCTAACTTAGATGACTTGCAAAAGGCAGCTAAGCAAGTGGAAAACCACTTAAACAAAGATAAACGTCTTAAATATGTAACAAATAACTTCTCAGATAAGCAAAAGCAGCTTGTAGTAGAAGTAGATCCTGATAAAGCCGCAGAGTATGGAGTATCTGGATTTCAGCTGCTCGGTACAATCTCTGATCAAACCAAACCGGTATCCGTCGGAGACTTAAAATTAGATAATACAAAACGAGCGGTTCAGCTTTCATACGATAAAGACCTTAGTTCAGTAAAAGAAATTAAAGATCTTCAAGTATTTACAGAACGAGGGCCTGTGTTAGTAAAAAATATCGCTGACGTTCGTACAATTGATACGTTCACTTCTATTCAAAAGCTCGAGGGCAAAGTATTTGCGCGAGTAGAAGCAGACATCAAAGGCGATGATGTTCAAGCCGTGACCAAAGATGTTGTAGATGGAGTGAAAAAGCTAGACTTGCCGAAAGATGTGAGCTTGGACGGAGGAGGCGGAAGCGACGAGACAGTAGAAGTCTTCCAATCTCTAGGTCTAGCCATTTTAACAGCAATCGGCCTTGTGTATTTAACAATGCTCGTTACGTTTGGAAAAGCGCGTATTCCATTTATCATTTTATCGTCACTCATTTTTGTGCCAATCGGTTCGTTAGTTGGTCTAGTACTTGCAAAAGAACCGCTGTCCGTCAGCGTCATGATTGGATTCTTAATGCTGATTGGAATTGTTACAACAAACGCGATTGTGCTTGTAGATCGAATTACCCAAAATCGTGAACAAAAAAGCATGACAATCCGTGAAGCCCTTATTGAAGCTGGGAAAACGCGCTTGCGTCCAATTTTAATGACGGCGTTTGCTACCATTGCTGCATTAATTCCGCTGGCGCTTACTACATCAAGCGGAACGCTGATTTCAAAAGGCTTAGCTATCACGGTGATCGGAGGGCTTGCGTCATCTACTCTTCTTACCTTAATTATTATTCCAGTTGTATACGAACTCTTCTTCGCAAGACAAGTAAAAAGAGAAAAACAGCTGGAAAAAGAAACGACATAAGAACTATTTTCTAATAGAGGAAAATATGACCATGTACTATATGTTATAATAAAAGTACGTTTTAACCCCTTATATTATAGAAAAAGAAGCGGCGCTTTCGAGCGCCGCTTCTTTTTTATGTAAAATCATTATTTACAAAAAATGATTAAATGTCTTGTATGGAGGGAAAGAGTGTTAACAGGAAGCTTTACTATATCATCGTAGAGTTATCTAAAAAACATACAAAGTACAGGAGTGTCGTTTTCGTGAGTTCAACAAAGAAAGTTGTATTTATCAGTTCCATTATCTTAAATGTCCTTTTCATAGGTGTTTTTGCTTTTTATGCAAGTAGCAGCAGCGCGATGAAAAATCCGCTGTCATCTAAAAATTCGTCTAAGCAAAGCTATAGAGATAATCCTTATTACATTGAACGGACCACTTTGTTCAAGCAATTAAGTATTCCTAAAGAGTCAATCGTATTTCTCGGTGATAGCATTACCCAGCGCTCTGAATGGAGCGAACTTTTTCATAATAAGCAGATTGTCAATCGAGGCGTAGCTGATGATACAACAGAAGGGGTATTGCATCGCCTAAAAAGTATTACAGATGCTAAGCCAAAAAAGATTTTCTTGATGATTGGCATTAACGATTTAAATGAGCAAAAATCTGTAAAAAAAACCAAAGCCAATTATGCTGAAATTCTTGAGCGTATTCATAAAGAATCACCGAATACAAAAGTCTATATTCAAAGTGTACTGCCCGTTAACAATAAAAAATGTGGCGACGCAGTGGACAATAAAGATGTTATCGCATTAAATAACTATTTAGAGCGTCTGGCTAAGAAACACAACGATTCTTACATTGATCTGTATTCGAAAGTATCTACACATAATCAGTTGAAAAGTAATTTCACGGTTGATGGTCTTCATTTAAAAGGCCAAGGCTATGCTATTTGGAAACAAGAAGTTCAGGCATACGTAAACCAATAAAAAAAGCGCTCCGAAAGGAGCGCTTTTTTTTAGATAAGCTCTGGTAAATGTTTTTTAGCATCGTATTCCACAAGAGCATCATCGTTTTTAATGCGCTGTAAATAATCAGGATTTGAAATAAGCGGGCGGCCAATAGCAGCTACGTCGATCCAGCCGGCTTGCAGCGCTTTTTCAGCTGATTCAGGCGTTAAGTCACCTACACCGATAATCGGTCCATCCCAGTACTTACGCGTAATTTCATAAAGATTTTGACCGTTTTGAACATCTTCATAAAAATCCAGCATAGACGGATGAATGATCTCAATTCCTGTTTCTTTAAATGCTTCTGTATACGTTTGAATAGCTTTTTCAGTGTCGTCCCAGCGATAGTCGGGTTTATCAAGCTTATGAGGAGAGAAGCGAATCACAACGCGCTCTTTTCCAATGGCGTCGATAACAGCAGAAATCACTTCCTTCATAAACGTCAATCGCTGTGCAAGGTCGCCTCCGTATTCATCAGTGCGTTTATTAGACCAGTCTGAATTAAACTGATCGATTAAATAGCCGTGAGCACCGTGAATTTCAACGCCGTCAAATCCTGCTTCAATGGCATTTTTAGCGGCTTGAGCGTACTGTCCTACAACTTTTTTAATATCTTCTTTTGACATTTCTTCAGGCTCTTCGTAGGGCTTGCGGAAACGAGGCACTTGGCCTTGTGCTGCAATAGCGGAAGGGGCCTGAGGCTTATGTCCATTGATTAACCCGGAATGACTCAAGCGGCCAACGTGCCAAATTTGAGCGATAATCGTGCCGCCTTCTTCGTGAACAGCTTCTGTTACAGGCTTCCATGAATCAATTTGTTCTTGGGTATAGATACCCGGAACGCCAGGATTTCCTTTTGCGCGTTCGCTGATAACAATTCCTTCACTAATAATTAAGCCAATACCATCCTTTGCGCGGCGACGGTAGTAGTCTACAACGTCCTGACCGACTACGCCTGTCTCTGGATCAGCAAAGCATCTTGTCATCGGTGCCATTGCTGTACGAGTTTGTAAATCAAATGCTTCAATGTTTGTTGGTTCGAATAATTTTTCAAATTTACTCATTTTATATTCAGCTCCTTAAGAGGAAAGTGTAGCTGCGAACGTTTTTGCAGCGGGTTCAGTTTATTGTAACAGGGGATTTGTTTTATCTTCAAACATTTCGCCTTCCGAAAAATGTCCACAAAAAAAGCCGGCTGTCTTTACAGCCAACTTTTACAACATTAATGCTGTTTGTTAGGAAGTTTTTTCTCAGGGTGGCCAGTAGCTTGACCCTGCTTATTTTTAAGCTGCTTTTCTTGATTATCGTTCAGCTTTTGAACAAATTCATTTGTGTTTTCCATTATTCAAACCTCCTTTATTAGCTTTCCCTGTTACTATAACCCATTGCACTCAAAAACATGACCCCAATCCGCTAAAAGCCACTCCGTATATGCATCCGTATATAGAAATTAATAGGAAAATCGTGTATACTGTTGTAAAAATAACGTTAATGTTTCGTGAGTTTATAACTTCTTATTCATTCATGAACAAGAAAAGGTGTTACGCAATGAGTGATTTTTTTAGCGGGAAAGAAATGTCGTTTATTTTAATTTTGACATTCAGCGTGTACATATTTGTGTGGAATGTTCCCCTTCAGGCAACAAATGCCATGATGATTTACTTTATCCTGCTGTTTTTGTATACAGTCAGTAAGCTGCTTTTTTCTCCTCAGTTCCGACAATTTCCGCTTGTTAAAGTGCTATTGGCCATTTTATTCGTTCTTATGCTGGCTGAAATAATCGTTGCTTATAGCACTCATAGCATAAAGATTACAGATTTACGTCATATTTTTGATTATTTCAGTCATATGGATTTGTATTCATAATTTTTTTGAATAGCTTTGTTAACATGCTTTCGCAAATTATAGGTCTCTTACTTTTGAACATACAAGAAGATGAAAAAGCAGGGTATATTCTATATAAAGCTTAAGAAACGCCTCTATTCTTCAGCTTTTTCTCTTTTAAAGGAGTAGGAGGTCTTTGTTCATGACCATGCTCTTTCAAAAATTAACTATCGTTCATTGTACGCTTAGTAAAATGAGTATAAAAGATAAAAAAGGAGAGGCGCATGAGGGATGTAGTTTCCAAAAAAACAAGGCAAAATATTCATCGAGACATTGAACAAGGGAACTTAGGAAAAGTGAGAGACCGCCTGCACGGTTTGCTCGTTACATATCCAAATGAGCTGTCTTTGCGAAAAGAACTCGGAGATATTTATTATCGTCTTCAAGACCTTCAAATGGCAGGGCGCTACTGGTATTTAGAAAAAGAAAAAACAGTGGAAATGACTCGCGCTTGTCTGCTCTTTGAAAAGAAGTGCGGCGATAATCCAGCTGTAATTGCAAGAGCATTAAAATTCAAAGGAGACAAAGAGCAAATTCACGATTTACGTATTCAGGAAATGCTCTCACAAACTCAGCGTACGGTCATAGAAAAATTGATTGAACCGCCGGAGGAAGAAACGATAGGGGATAAGCTTATTGTAGCTGGATGCGCGTTGATTTTTCTTACAGTCGTCAGTTTTCTAATCATTGGCGTATATACCGTTTGTACATGGGTTTTTTTATGAGAAAAAGGTGCACATCAGTGCACCTTTTCTTTATGAATGTTCCTTCACTACGTGATTGATAATTTGCTCGGCTGCTGCAGCCGGGCCAGATGCCTCTTGGAAACTTGCGTTAATTTCTTTAATTCCTTTTTTATAGGAATCTTCACTGACAACTTCGTCAACGGCATTTCTTAAAAGAGAAGCATTTACCGTTTCTTTTGCTAAGCGATACCCGGCGTTTAGTTCCACGAGCCTTTGAGCAACGAGAGGCTGATCTTTGCCATGAGGTAAAACGACCAGCGGTACGTTAAAATGAATAGCTTCATTTACGCTGTTCATGCCTCCGTGCGTGACAAAAACGTCCGCTTCTTTTAACACGTCAAGCTGGGGAACATAAGACGAAATAATAAAATGCTCCGGGGCTTTTTTAATTTTTTTAAAATCAGCTCGATCGCCCGCGGCAATCACAACTTTTCCATCAAAGTCGCTAAATGCGTCGATGCACAGGTTGAAAAAGCCTTCTACATCATGAAGTACCGTTCCCATTGAAATATAAAGAACTTTTTCGTCTTTTAGTTTTTCTAACGGAAAATCATGAGAGCTGTGACGCTTTGGAAAGCTTGGCCCAATAAATAAACATGAGTCATCAAAATGTTCATGAAGAGGCTGGAAAAAGCGGCTTGTGTACACGACCGTTAATTCGCCTTCATTGTTCATAAATTGAAGCAGATTTTTAGGCTCTACGCCAAACTGATTTTTAAGCAAGCTGAGCCCGTACTGAGCTTGTTCATCCGGCTGAAATGGAACGCCTGAATCCGGATGAAGAGGCATCATTGCTAAGCGGTCTTTTGGCATTAAAAAAGAAGCAGATGAGACAATGCCGGGAATCCGCAAATAATCACGCACTAATTCGCCTGCTCCAAACTTGTCGTAGAACACAAAATCAAATTCAATTTTTTTTGATAATGTATGAACAAGCTTCAGCGTATCTAAAGAAGTTTGGATGTGGATGTTTAAAAAAGCGTTGATTCCTTGAGGAGTTTCAGGCCTGATGGATACACCGCTTAATAAGTCTGGGTGAGTGTGTACGATAGCCCCGGCGTTTTCAAGGCGCTCTTTAAATCGCTCGGCCGTAATGTAATGAACGGTATCACCTCGGTCTGAAAAAGCTTTTACCATTCCAAGCGTTGGGTTTACGTGACCTTCAGCGGGAAAGTTGATCATTAAAATGTTTGCCATTTTTTCACTTCACTTTCGGTAAGATTTCTTCAAGCGTAATCAAATATAAGGAAGTTGACAACTAATTTGGTTAGCCCATTTATTTTTTAACTCACTTCCTTTGTGTATAAAATGTGAAAAAATATAACTTTTTTCCTAAAAAATAACATAATTAAACTGAGTTTATGATAGAATTTTGAGAGCACTAGAGAGAAAGAATCATTTTTGGAGGTTGCTATTTTGAGTACGTTATCAACAAATTCAGAACCAGTTTTAAAGCCTAAAAAGAAAAAAGAGTTTACTTACTTCACATTGCTTCTATTTATCGTGTTGGGCTTTGGACTGCAAATCATAGCCGGAATTGGAGTAGCTGTTTACGATGAAGTTACGGGTTCAAATATCACAGGGATTTTATTAGAAGGACCCTATGCTCTGCTCGTAGACGCAGCGTTTTTTCTAGGAGTTGCGGTGCTTTATAGACCTGTGCGCAGATTTTTAAAGCCTATGTGGAACTTCTCAGTATTAAAAGAAAGAAAAACGTATGTATATATTGTGGCAGGCTTTTTAATTGTAGCCGCGGTGCAGTACGTGATGCTTTCATTTTTAAACGTAGAAAGCGCAGATCAGCAGCAAAAAGATTTAAATCAAGGCAGTTTTAATGAAACGCTGCTTTCAAGCTGGATATTTTTTATAAGTGTAGCAGTTATCACGCCTATTAAAGAAGAACTGCTTTATAGAGGTGTTTTATGTGGTTTCTTAACCAAACGCCACCACGTGCTTGTGGGCATTTTCGTTTCCGCTCTTGTATTCGGTCTTTTACATATTGGCTTTCCGATTACAGCTACCGTCATGGGACTTGTCTTTGCCATTATTTATTATCGAACAAAATCTATTTTCCCATCTATGATCCTGCATATGCTGTGGAATGGATTAGTGAGTATAACCGTGTTCTTTTAAAAGAGGCTGAAACAAAGTAGTTTCGTTGAGGGAAGATCCGAACGATGAATCGTTCGGATTTTTTTATTGATAGGATGTACCTAAGTTTCATGTATGTAGCTCTTTCTAGCTGTTGATTGGATGGATTTTGTTATGTCTCAATTTCTTTTTATTTCGATAAAGACGCCGAATGCTTTACGCGGATTTTCCCGACTATTAATAATCCAAGAGGGTAAAACAGCCCAAATAACAGACTGTACGGAATCCACGTATCTCGGTCCCACGTTTGTTCATATGGAATGCTTGGATACACGATAAGTGAAAATGTAACGGCAATAATGCCTAGTGGAAGAGTTAAAATTCGGTAGTTTTTTAATTCAAGAATTTGAGCAAGTCCAGAAACGGTCGCATAGTAGTAGAGAGACGTTTTAAAATAAAGAGATAAAAACCACATAATAGCCATAATGACTTCAATGTTTTTTAGAAAATCCGCGACTTCGATCCGCCTTGCAAGCTCATAGCTTGGATATAAAGCGATACGTGTATACGTATTTCCAAGTACAAGAATGCCAAGCAACAAGATAATAATCATAATGCCTCCACCGATTAAGCTTCCTGTAAAAAAAGCGCGATTTCGCTGATCTGGTTCCGCTACGTGAGCAGGGAAAACGGTTAGCAATACAATAAAGGTGAGAGAAGTAATACTTGTAAAGACCAGAATAGATCTGATAATAGGCTTAACGCCCACCTCTAACAAAGGCTGCAAATTCTCATAATGAATTTGAGGGAAGATCGAAAAAACTAAGATTAAAAACGGAATAACAAACCAAGGAAAGAGAATTTCAGCACAGCGGGCAATCGTTTCAATGCCAAGCCGAACACCGACAATCACAATTCCCATAAACAAAATATGAACAGCAAGCATAGGGGTTTGAATAATAATGCGAGTTGTTAGAAACGAGCCCACGTAAAACAAAACTTGACTGCAAAAAAGAAGAGTAGAAGCGACAAATAAAAGAGAGACAAACTTTCCTAGCCACTTGCCTAAAATGGCTTCGTTTAGTTCTATAAGGGTTTTATTCGGATAAAGGCTAGAGAGTTTGATATACATCCATACAAGTAAAACGCCTACAACTACGCCTAAAATAGCTGGAATCCATGCCTCTTGTTTAGAATCAGCCGTTAAGCTTCCAGGCACGACTAAAATAGTATCGCCTAAGCTATAAAAAATAACGAGTATTCGAAACTGTGCTGCGGATAATTTCATCTGACTATGCACGTTGTTCACTTCCTTTTACTTCAGCAGACTGAACAAAAAATCACTAAAAGGTTTTAATAAAAAAGCAATGCCGTCTCCGGGGTTGGGGATTTCCACACCGCCGTATTTTAAACTAACAATCAAAATACTTACTGTGAACAAACTCCAAAAAATTCGCTTTTCTTTTTTATTGTTCACTTTTTTTAAATAAGGTATTTCTACTAAACAAACAGATGCACAAAGTAAAAAAATCCCTAAAAATATAAGCATGTATCAACCTCAATTAGTAACCCTTCAAAAATAATGAAGGGATGTTAAAGACGTTTGTGTTTCAAAGATAGTATGAACCAAAAAGGCTTCATTTATGAAAAGTGAGACTAAAGGCAGGGCAAAACCGTGTTATAATGACCAAGTTGAGCGTTATAATAGAAAAAACAGCATGATTACAAACAAGTAGATACATAACAAGGTAAGGATGGGAGAGATATATATGGCAGATGAGCTCAAAAAAATGCTAGATGACAAAGAAAAGGTGCAGCTTATTATCGCCGCTGTTGTGATGCTTGGAGGCCTGGTCGTTTTGTTAAAAAGCGTTGCAACAGGGCAGGCCATGGGTCAAAAATGGCTAGAAAGTCAAGGGAACGCAGACACGGATCTCTATCTTGAAACGATAAAAAGCTACATACATCTGTATCAAATTGTGGGTGGCGTCATGTTTGGAGGAGGCCTTTTCACGTTACTTCGTGCTAAGCTAAAGAAATAAAGCGGCAGCAAAATAAAAGATCATAGTCCAAAAGAAGCGTCATATCTTTTTAATAACTTAAAAAATAGTGAAAAGGAGTTATGTATGAATAATGAAGAAAATACACCGGCTTATCATCTGTTTATGATGATAGGAGCGCTTGCTATGCTGATTTTTGGTGTTGTCGGTTTCTTTATTCAGTATCCTGCTACGTTAAGTTTTGTGATGTGTATTGGCGGAAGTATTATATTTTTGCTGCATTTATTTGAATATATGAAACCTAAAAATGAACTATAGCATCTTCAAACGAGGAAATCTAGAAGCAAAGGAAGATGAGAAATGCGGAAACACCGTACGTATGAAACGCTAGTTGATCTTTATCAAAAAAGCGCCAAAATTCATTATGAAATCGATTATCGAAATAAAAAATCTGTAAAAAAAGGCAATCGAGCTGCAGAAGATATGAAAAAAATTGCGCAGCTCATTCATTTATATTATCCAGGCATGCTGTTTGAATTTGCAACACTGCTGACGAATCCTACTTATCGAATTGACCTATGGGCTGCACATCATATTTTAGAAATCATGAGCTATTCACCAATGCTTGAGGACAACGCGCTTTCCGTCATCGAACGCTACGCCGACGAAAATGATTTTACAGCTTTAGGAAATCGCATGTGGTTAGATCAGTGGAGAGAAAAACAGCGCTAGAATTAAGCTAGGCAAACCAGATTAACTAAAAGGAAGATAGATATATGAGTTTACGTATATTAAAGAACGGAATAGGCGTCACTATTCGAGGAGCAGAGCCAAAAGACGCAGAGAAAATGATTGCTTTTTACAACCAGGTAGGCGGAGAAAGTGATTTTCTTTCATTTGGAGAAGGGGAGTTTCTTAGACCTGTTTCAGAGTATGAAGTATTTTTAGCTTCTGTAAATCGAGAGCACAATTCTCTTATAGTTGTGGTTGAAAAAGAAGAGGAAATCATTAGTATTGCATCCATCACCTCGTCTCAAAACCCGCGCAATAAGCATGTGGGAACCCTCGGTATTGTAGTAGAGAAATCTTATAGCGGGCTAGGATTAGGTAGACAGCTCATGATTGAGCTGATTGAATGGGCACGTACGAATAAACAAACAAAAAAAATTGAACTGGTGACGCGGGAAGATAATCAAAGAGCTGTTGCTTTATACAAGCAGCTAGGTTTTCAAACAGAAGGATTAAAAGAAAAAGACACCTATATAAATGGCGTGTACTATAATACAATGCTTATGGGTCTTCACTTATAAAAAGAGGCTGGGACAAAAGTATATCAAGTGAATGAAAATCCGAACGATGAATCGTTCGGATTTTTTCATTGTGGTGATGAATATAGGCTTCATATAGATAGGTGCTTCTAGTGGTTTCAGAGGCTCAGCGGCGCCCGCGGAACGCAAAGCCTTGGACGGAAATCAACAGCGGCGGAACAAGCAGGTCAGATCATATATGCTAATTGTTCTTCTTTAGATTGAATTGATGTAGTTATATCTCAGTCTTTGGGTTTATTATTTTTAGCGTCCGCAAATACACTCATCGCCTCGTTCATAAATTTGGCTAATCCTTTTCCATAGCGGTCAATGGTAGTTGTAAATCGCTCATCTTGCACATACATTTCTCCAAGACCTTTAAAGGCTTCTAATGAATACGTTCCAAAGTTCTCATTTAAAAATTGATACCATGTCGCAATAGCTTTTTGAGCTTCTGTAGAAGAGGGTGACAGATCACGGAGCGAAGCTAAGTGAGTGTAGATACTTTCCCATTCGTTTGACATGTGCTGCTGTTCTTCTTGTGAAAAGCTTTGTACTTTTTCATTCGCTTGATCTATCCGCTGGTTTCCCCAGCGCTTCCGTGCTTCTTCTTCGTATGGGTTATGCGAAAAATCCAGTCCGTTAAACCGCTCTTTTTCGTTCATTTCAATCGCTCCTTTTTCATATTGAATCGTTTTATTAATGGTTACAATCATTTGATCGAGCCGACTGCGTTTTTCAATCAGCATGTTTTTTTGCAGTATCAACGCTTCTGTACGATTAAACGTCGGGTCTGTTATAATCTCGTGAATTTGTTTTAAAGGGAATCCAAGTTCTTTAAAAAATAATATTTGCTGAAGCATATCGAGATTAGCCGGTGAATAAAGCCGGTAACCGGATTCGCTGACGGCATCAGGTTTTAATAGCCCGATTTCATCATAATGATGCAGCGTGCGGACGCTGATTCCTACTAAGTCAGCAACTTCTTTTACTTTTCTGTTCATTCTTTCATCTCCCTTCTGAAATCTACTATAAAATATAACGCAGCGTAAGGGTCAATACTAAAAAAGAAATAATTGACTTTTAGTTTATATGCATTTATATTTAATTAGCATTAACTATTTATAACATGAAATAAATAAGCAAGCCTGGAGGAATAGATGTGACAAAAAGCAATCAGTATCTTGGAGAGATTCGTTCATCGCTTCAAGTGCTATTTGAAAAAATGCAGCCCGAAATGATGGAGAGTTTAAATGAGCATGAGATGACTCCTACGCAATTATTTGTTCTTTCTTATTTAAAGAAAGTAGGGAGCAGTAAGGTTTCTCAAATTGCAGAAATGATGGATGTCAAACCGAGCGCCGTGACTCTTTTAGTAGATCGTCTCGAACAGCACAATTTTGTTGTAAGAGAACATAATAAAGAGGACAGACGAGTCGTTGATATTACCTTAACGGAATTTGGGCATCGCAAGCTTGAAGATGTGCTGAATAGTCGAAAAGCCATTATGGACCGCTATCTTTTGCATCTAACAGAAGAAGAGCTTTCCATGATGGCTTCTATTACGAAAAAGCTTGCAACGTCAGCTGCTTCTTATAAAGAGAAGCAGCAGTAACAAAAAAGAGGAGAGACACACGATGGAAAATCAAAAAAATTCAAAGCGCACGCTTTTATTAATTGGCTTAATTATTGCGATGTTCTTTTCTGCACTTGATGGAACCATTGTCGGAACAGCTATGCCAAGAATCGTAGGAGATCTTGGTGGTTTAAGCATGATGACATGGCTGACAACAGCCTATTTGTTAACATCCACAACGGTTGTTCCGATTGCAGGGAAGCTCGCTGATTTAGTAGGCCGCAGAGTAATTTATGTTACAGGACTTATTATTTTTATGGTTGCTTCTGCTCTATGTGGAATGGCAAATAATATGACAGAGCTTATTTTATTCCGTGCATTACAAGGAATTGGCGGCGGCGTTATGATGCCGATGGCAATGATTGTAATCGGTGATTTATTTACAGGAAAAGAACGAGCAAAGTTTCAAGGAGTATTCGGAGGAATTTACGGTCTTGCTTCTGTCATTGGTCCACAAATTGGCGGATGGATTGTTGATTCACTGAATTGGAAATGGGTGTTTTACATCAACTTGCCGGTAGGGATACTCGCTACCGTTTTTATTGCACTGGGACTTCAAGGAAAGAAACATACGGGACCTGTGAAATTCGATGTAGCCGGTATGTTCACAATGGTTATCGGAGTAGTGAGCTTGCTTTTGGCCCTGAGCTTTGGAGGAAAAGACTACGACTGGAATTCTTGGCAAATTGTTAGTCTATTTACACTGGCTGTTGTTGGGATCATAAGCTTTATTATTGTGGAAACGAAAGCGAAAGAGCCGATTCTTCCGATGTATTTATTTAAGAATCGAACGTTTACGCTTTTAAATATCGTTGGCTTTTTTATGAGCATCGGCATGTTCGGAGCCATTACGTTTGTTCCGTTCTTTATGCAAGGAATCGTTGGAGTCAGCGCCTCGGAATCAGGTACCATTATGACGCCGATGATGATTTCAATGATCGTAACGAGTATTATTGGAGGACAGCTTGTTTATAAAGTTGGAATCAAACCTCAAATTGTTACGGGTATGCTTATTATGGCAGGAGGATTCTTTTTATTAACAACATTAGACCTTCATACTAGCAAGCTTGTTGCCACTTCTTATATGGCCATAATCGGTTTAGGAATGGGTCTTGTGATGCCAATTTTAACGCTTGCTCTTCAAGAAAGCTTTTCAAAAGAAGAGCTCGGTGTGGTTACATCATCAAGTCAATTTTTCCGTTCAATTGGAGGAACGTTCGGTATTACCATTTTAGGAGCGGTAATGAACGCAAAATCAGGTACGCTTCTTACTGACAAACTCGTTCCATATTTAAACACATTGCCTGCTCAAGCAAGTGCTTTTGCAGACGGATTTAAAAAAGCGATTGATACGAATCCTGAAAGTGTGCTGCAGATGCTGTTTAGCCCTGAGGCGCTAAAGAATATCCCAGCTGCGCTTTCAGACAGCATTGTGCCAATTTTGAAGACCTCGCTAATGAGCGCATTGCACAGCGTCTTTTTCATGGGCTTAGCTTTTATTGTTTTAGGGGCGGTATGCACATTGTTCTTAAGGCAAATCAAGCTTTCAAATAAAAAAGCCGAAGAAAAACCAGAAGAAGGCATTGCTGAAGTAGAGCCATCACATTAAAAAAAGCGCACAAATTTGTGCGCTTTTTTCTATATCAACTAGTGGTTTCATTAGGCTTACGAAGAAAAGGGGATTGTTTAGACGTGTCATACGAAATTTGATCAAGTAAATACGTTAAATATAAGTTCAGTTCAAACCTATCTTCTGACACAAAATCTGTAAGCGCTTGCTTATTATCTTTCCACATGGTAATTCCTCCTTAATTTTACATACTAATGAATGGATTTAATATCAGAAAGCAAAAGGGAAACAACGGCTTCATTTTCGTCTTTTACGGATAGAATTTGCTGATGGATATTTAAGTTGTGCACGCGGCCTTTGCACGTTTGCAACGTTCCATCTTTATAGTAAGAAACAGTTATCGTCCCACTTTTCGTTAATTCTCGCAAAAACATTCAAGAAGCCTCCTTAAAAAAGATTACCTGATTTAAAAGCCAGTCCTTTCATTTGAGATGAGCAAAAGGGAATTGTATGTACTGCAAGCTTCCCTTTATATTCTTCAATGTGTATGAATAGATCGAATAAAAGGTTGCTAGCTCACCTATAAAATGTCCTAAATTTCAGAATATACTGTCTTTTTCATATAGTGTTTTTTAAAAGGATTAATGTTACATTTATTATGTAACATTCTGATGAGAAAGAAAACCGTTTCTACAAAACTTCTCTAAAAATTACAAAATATTCATATTTATGTGAAGGATGTAGAATGAGCAAATATAGAAGTAACTGCTTTTATAAAAAACGTAACGACAGCTTCAAATATTAATGATCTTAATACTAGTTATCAATTATATGTATTTTACTAATTTATTCTTCTCCGATAAAATGCAGGTAGACGAATTTGATAAGAATTTTCTAATGATTTATATAATTAAATTTGATATAATCTATAGGAATAATAATGTATGAAGGGAAACATCATTGATTAATTAGACACAGGTATTAAATGTTGTTGAAGATGATTCGTAAAAGCATACATATTTAAATTATATATTTTTGTGAGGTGGACAGTGTTGCAACTTAAGGTAGTAAACAGCCCTTTTAATCAAGAACAAGCAGATTTGCTTAATCGCCTTCTGCCGACATTAACAGAAGCACAAAAAATGTGGTTGAGCGGTTATTTAACAGCATCTCAATCTACGTCTGCCGAAGGAACGCCAGACGTTTCTACAGCAGCGCCTGATCAAACGAAACAGACGGTTTCAAAAGACGTAACGATTCTTTACGGATCACAAACAGGAAATGCTCAAGGACTTGCTGAAAATACAGGCAAAACGCTTGAAGCAAAAGGTTTTAATGTAACTGTATCTTCTATGAATGATTTCAAACCAAATAATTTAAAGAAACTTGAAAATTTATTAATCGTCGTAAGTACACATGGAGAAGGAGAGCCGCCTGATAATGCCCTGTCTTTCCATGAATTTCTTCACGGCCGTCGAGCACCAAAACTTGAGAACTTCCGTTTCTCTGTCTTATCGCTTGGAGACAGCTCATACGAATTTTTCTGTCAAACAGGAAAAGAATTTGATGTGCGCTTAGCAGAACTTGGCGGTGAAAGACTGTATCCGCGCGTTGACTGTGATTTAGATTTTGAAGAGCCCGCGAATAAGTGGCTTAAAGGTGTTATTGACGGATTAAGCGAAGCAAAAGGACACAGCGCTTCGGCAGCTGTTCCAGCGGAAGCTCCTGCAGGAACTTCACCATATTCAAGAACAAATCCTTTTAAAGCAGAAGTGCTTGAGAACTTAAACTTAAACGGCCGCGGATCAAATAAAGAAACGCGACACTTAGAACTATCTCTAGAAGGTTCAGGTTTGACGTATGAACCAGGAGACAGTTTGGGTATTTATCCTGAAAATGACCCGGAGCTTGTTGATCTTCTTCTTAACGAATTCAAGTGGGATGCAAGTGAAAGTGTAACGGTTAATAAAGAAGGAGAAACGCGTCCTCTTAGAGAAGCGCTAATCTCTAATTTTGAAATTACCGTTTTAACAAAACCGCTTTTAAAGCAAGCAGCTGAGCTTACTGGAAACGATAAGTTAAAAGCGCTTGTAGAAAATCGTGAGGAATTAAAAGCATACACACAAGGCCGTGATGTGATTGACTTAGTTCGTGACTTCGGCCCATGGAACGTATCGGCACAAGAGTTTGTAGCCATTTTACGTAAAATGCCAGCGCGCCTTTACTCGATTGCAAGCAGTTTATCAGCAAACCCTGATGAAGTTCATCTAACAATCGGAGCGGTACGCTACGAAGCGCATGGACGCGAGCGTAAAGGTGTTTGTTCAGTTCTATGTTCAGAACGTTTGCAGCCAGGCGATACGATTCCTGTATACCTTCAAAGCAATAAAAACTTTAAGCTTCCTCAAGATCAAGAAACGCCAATTATTATGGTAGGACCTGGTACAGGTGTGGCTCCGTTCCGCTCATTTATGCAAGAGCGTGAAGAAACAGGAGCAAAAGGAAAGTCATGGATGTTCTTTGGAGATCAGCACTTCGTAACAGACTTCCTTTACCAAACAGAATGGCAAAAGTGGTTAAAAGATGGCGTACTGACAAAAATGGACGTGGCGTTTTCACGCGATACTGAAGAAAAAGTATACGTACAAAACCGTATGCTCGAACATAGTAAAGAATTATTCCAATGGTTAGAGGAAGGCGCATCTTTTTATGTGTGCGGAGATAAAACAAATATGGCACGCGACGTGCACAACACGCTAGTTGAAATTATCGAAACAGAAGGCAAGATGAGCCGTGAACAGGCGGAAGGTTACCTTGCTGAAATGAAGAAACAAAAACGTTATCAGCGTGATGTATACTGAGGATTGAAAGGAGATTTTCAACATGGTAAACAAAATTTTAAAAGCGCCCGAAGGTCCTCCAAGTGACGTTGAGCGCATAAAAGATGAAAGTAATTATTTGCGCGGTACATTAGGAGAAACAATGCTCGACCGCATCAGCTCAGGTATTTCTGAAGACGATAATCGTTTGATGAAGTTCCACGGAAGCTACTTGCAAGATGATCGAGATCTTCGTAATGAACGTCAAAAACAAAAGCTAGAGCCAGCTTACCAATTCATGCTTCGCGTCCGTACGCCAGGCGGTGTTTCAACGCCAGAACAGTGGCTAGTGATGGATGATTTAGCACAAAAATACGGAAATGGAACGTTAAAGCTGACAACTCGTCAGGCATTCCAAATGCACGGCATTTTAAAGTGGAACATGAAGAAAACGATTCAAGAAATTCATGCTTCTTTATTAGACACAATTGCAGCTTGCGGAGATGTGAACCGTAACGTAATGTGCAATCCGAATCCGTATCAGTCAGAAGTACACGCTGAAGTATTCGAATGGTCAAAAAAATTAAGTGATTACTTATTGCCTCGTACAAGAGCGTACCACGAACTTTGGCTAGATGAAGAGAAAGTGATCAGCACACCGGAAGTGGAAGAAGAAGTAGAACCAATGTACGGTCCGCTCTATTTGCCAAGAAAGTTCAAAATTGGCGTAGCTGTTCCACCTTCTAACGATATTGACGTGTATTCACAAGACCTTGGCTTTATTGCCATTTTAGAAGACGAGAAACTTGTTGGATTTAACATAGCAATCGGCGGCGGTATGGGTATGACGCACGGAGATAAAGCAACTTACCCTCAGCTTGCAAAAGTGGTTGGGTTCTGTCGACCTGATCAAATTCTAGAAGTAGCGGAAAAAATCATTACGATTCAACGTGATTATGGAAACCGCTCTGTGCGTAAAAATGCGCGTTTTAAATACACGGTTGATCGTCTTGGATTAGAAACGGTAAAAGAAGAGCTTGAAAATCGTCTAGGCTGGAGCTTAGACGAAGCAAAATCTTATCACTTTGATCATAACGGCGACCGCTACGGCTGGGAAAAAGGTGTAAAAGGAAAATGGCACTTTACTCTTTTTGTTCAAGGTGGACGTATTGCTGACTTTGAAGATTATAAGCTTATGACGGGTCTTCGTGAAATTGCAAAAGTTCATAGCGGTGATTTCCGCTTAACGGCCAATCAAAACTTAATTATCGCGAACGTATCCACTCAAAAGAAAAAGCAAATCAGCGACTTGATTGAACAATACGGATTAACTGACGGCAAGCATTATTCGGCTCTTCGCCGCAGCTCATTAGCTTGCGTATCGCTTCCAACTTGCGGGCTTGCGATGGCAGAAGCTGAGCGTTATCTCCCAGTTCTTCTTGAGAAAATTGAAGCAATTGTAGATGAAAACGGTCTTCGCGATAAAGAAATCACCATTCGTATGACGGGCTGTCCTAACGGCTGTGCACGTCCTGCTTTAGGTGAAATTGCTTTTATCGGTAAAGCACCGGGCAAATACAATATGTATCTTGGAGCAGCGTTTGATGGCAGTCGCTTAAGCAAAATGTACCGTGAAAATATCAGTGAAGAAGAAATTTTAAAGGAACTGCGCGTCTTACTTCCTCGCTATGCAAAAGAAAGAGAAGAAGGCGAGCACTTTGGTGACTTTGTCATCCGCGCTGGTGTAATCGAAGCTGTAACAGACGGCACGAATTTCCACGCGTAATACGTATGAAGGGACTTTTCTAACTTACAGAAAAGTCCCTTTTTCTATTTTAATATTCTCTAACAAATACAGCTACTCCAAATACCCCTAATCTTTCAGCAGTAATTTGTTCAAAGCCGTTGTCAAGTAAACAATGAGCTGCAGTGCGGTAGCGCTGACCTTGAGCTAACAAACGTCCGCAAGGATTTGCGCGGCCAATTACCGTTGCTTCTACGATGGTACGAGGAGCTTGTCTATCCAAAGGATTTCGCTCCCACAGAATTGTCACCACATCCGGAGGACGGGGAATAGATACATTACCTGTGTGTTCATGCATAACCATCACCTCCTTACCCTATAGTAAATGCAATAAATGACAGACTGCTTGTACACATCCTGATTTTTAGTAAAAAGGCGTTTAACTACGCTTAAATTAACCAATTTCATGGCAATAAGGTGATGAATAGAAACGGCTCATAGAAAAAAGAATGCTATAATGTAAAAGAAAGGAATTTCACCAAGGAGGGAGAAACATGCAGCAAAAACGAGTAGCGGTTATTACAGGGGGAGCAAGCGGAATTGGCAAAGAAACGGCCTTAAAGTTTGCCCAAAAAGGAGACGCGGTGGTCATTGCTGATTACGATGAAGGAAAAGGAAAAGAGACGCTTCAACAAATTGAAGCAGCTGGAGGCAGCGCTTTGTTTGTGAAAACGGACGTCGCAAAGTTCGAAGAAGTAGAAGCACTGATTGAGGAAACGGTGAACAAATTTGGACGAATTGATGTGATGTTCAACAATGCAGGGATTGGACGTCCAACATCTGTTTTAGATCAAGACTTAGAAGAATATCACCGTATTATTAATGTCAATCAGCACGGCGTTACATATGGCATTATGGCAGCGGGCAGGAAAATGAGAGAGTTAGGAATAAAAGGCGTTATTATTAATACAGCCTCTATTTTTAGCTTTTTAGCTTCACCCGGTACCTATGCTTATCACGCGACGAAAGGAGCCGTTGTGATGATGACAAAATCAGCTGCGCTAGATCTCGCTAAATACGGTATTCGCGTCGTCGCCATTGCACCAGGATTTGTTGACACGGCCATTATTCAAGGCTATAAAGACAACGGTATGATTGAAGGAATGAAAGCTAAAACGATGAGCAGGGAGCTCACTGCACCAAAACAAATTGCAGATATGGTTTATTTGCTTTCTTTAGAAGAAGCGGGAGCTGTAAACGGCAGTGTCATCATGGCTGATGATGGGTATGCGGCATTTAAATAAAAGGAAAAAGGATTCTTTTAAATAAAAGAATCCTTTTTTATTATGTAGTAGGCAGGGAACTATAAACAAACGTATCGTGAGCTTTTCCGTTTTGATACATATAGTTTTTTAACACTCCTTCTTTTTGAAACCCGAGCTTTTCAAGCACATGCTGTGATGCTTTGTTTTCAAGAAACACAACAGCTCCAATCCGCACTAGCTGAAGGGTATCAAATCCATAAGCCATAACAGCCGAAGCAGCTTCCGAAGCATAGCCATGACCCCAGTGCTGAGGGTGTAGCTCATAGCCAATTTCCGCGCGCTTATGCTTTTGGCTCCACTGATTAAATCCAACTGTTCCAATTAATTCCCTCGTATCGAGCCGTTCAATTCCCCAGCGCATACCTTTTTGATTTGTGTAATTTTCAGCAAAAATATCAATCAGAACCCGAGCTTCTTGAATAGTTGTGAATTTTTCTTGCCCGTAATATCTAATAACTTCTTTCTGAGAGAAGCAGTCAAAAATAGTATCTGCATCCGCTTCTGTTATTTCACGCAGTGTAGTGCGAGGTGTACGAAGAATAGGAAACATACTTTTCTCCTTTCTATTTCATATAGAAAGATTTCGTCAGCTCAGGGAAAATACCTTTTATTTTATTTTTCTGTTATAAATTAAGTAGAAATATGAGCTAAACGACTAAAAAAAAGACAGAAACAACTTCTAAATAACGCAAACATTTGTTACGTACTAGCACTAAAAACAGTATACTAAAAAAACAAATAGAGCTAGCTGCACGTAGAGCAGCTAGCTTTCCTGCAGGAAAGAACCTATTTTTTAGTTAACTGATTGCGATCTTCAATTTGAGGAGGCTCTTCAAGCCATCCATTTTGAATCATAATTTTACCGCCTTCTTTTGCCAAACTGTAAATGTCTTTTGCAAGCTGGAGCATCTTTAATGGCAAATCACTTCTTAAACTAAAGGCTCCTCCTAAAGCGTTACTCCCCAGACCGAACGTACTTAAAAGACTCGTATTGTACATCATCAGTTTATCTGAAAAAGGAGGAACGGTTGAATTCGTCGCTTTTCCGGCATGAGTAGCCGGAGGTTCTATGTAGCTATCGCGTAGAATATCACCTAGTTCTGTTTCAATTTTCTTCGAAAGCTTCATACCCCTGACAAAATGCTGCTGTGCCTCTTTGTTGTTGGCCACTTGAGCAAAACCAATCATCAACTGCATTCCTACAAGATTTGTATCAACAGCATGTTGAATAAGCGACACTTCAATGGTATTCAACGATCTTTTTTCGCTAAACCAGCTCAATCCGCCTATATAATTTTGCGCATGGACAAAATGGACTTCCTTAGGCATAGAAACGTATGGGGGTTTTGCGATGACACCCGTTTCTAACAATACTTGTGTGGATTGATTGTATATGCCCTGTGCTTCTGCTGTTGCCTCTACGAAGAAATTCCGGATATCTTCTCGGTAAGACATGGTCGAATGCAAAGCAAACAGTCCTGTTTCAATTTGAGATATTAAGCGTATATACATAACTTCGAACATATGATCGTATAGCTTAGGAACTCCTACATTCACGTCATCTTTCGTAAAACCAATTGGGATAACAGCGCCTTCGTTCTCAAATATTTCTTTAATTTGCGCTACACTTTTTAAAGATTGGCTGTAATATAGCTCAAAAAGTTCTTTGTAATCCTGTTTATCTTCTAGAAAATATTCTAAAAACCTCAAAATCATCGTTTTTTCCTGATAAGTCATCCATAAGTTAGCAAGCTCCGAGGACGTGAGCGGCGGAAGTTTTGATGTGCTCATTGTACACATTCCTCCTGAAAATAGTGATAGGTAAATATGTATAGCTTCATTAGTATTTCTTTTATTTATAGGAATATTCTTCTTTTTAATTTATTGAAAAGCTTCATCAGCCGTTATTATAGTAAGATAATTGAAGGAAATAAAGCTTACCAACAAGTCAGTTGTATGATAACTGATATGAATAAAACTAAGTTTTTCTATTACTTTAAATAATTTGACAATTGTTGTTATTCTTACTATTATGGAAACATAAGTTTTACATATATTGCTAGAGTTCGGCAACACATTCTAGCAGCACTATAAGTAAGGAGCTTACGATGAAGCACATTGTTCAAGCAACAGATCATCCTAGAACGAAAGATACATTAAAAGAAGATTTACGCAGGTTAGGCATAACACAAGGGATGACTATCATGGTTCATTCTTCGCTATCTTCATTAGGGTGGGTAAACGGAGGTTCAGTAGCCGTTGTTCAAGCTTTAATGGAGACAGTGACAGAGGGAGGAACGATCGTTATGCCGTCACAGTCGGTCGATCTTTCGGATCCATCAGAATGGGGCAATCCGGCTGTGCCGAAAGAGTGGTGGGAAACTATTCGGGAAACGATGCCCGCATATGATCCAGTGTACACACCAACAAGCGGGATGGGACAAATCGTAGAAACTTTTCGAACATACCCTGGCGTAAGAAGAAGCAGCCATCCAATGTATTCATTCGCCGCTTGGGGAAAGGACAGCGAAGATATCTTAAGAGATCATCCCCTTGAATTCAGTTTAGGCGAAAATTCTCCTCTTGAAAGGCTTTACAAAAAACATGCCTTTGTTTTATTATTAGGTGTCGGGTTTGGGAACAATACTTCTTTTCATCTAGCGGAATATCGTATTCCATATCGAAACGTGATTCAAAAAGGATCTCCAGTTATGGATGCAGGAAAGCGAGTATGGAAGACGTATAAAGAATTAGAGTTTCGAGAAGAGCTGTTTGAAAAGATAGGTGAAGCGTTTATTGAAGCAAAAGGAATAAAAGCTGAAAAAATCGGTTCAGCATGTGCATACTTCTTTTCAATGCCTAAAGCCGTCGATTTTGCTGAAACGTATTTGAAAGCGCTATAGTGAGCGGCTGTATGCTTTCTAAGTTGTCTGTATATCAGACAACTTAAAGTGAGACAAACATGAGTCGCCGCCGCGTCCAGACTTTATATTAACAAAGCGCATAAGAGGTTAAGCAAGATAGTTTACTTTTTATATTCCTTGTTTCATAATGGCACTTGGCAGTGAATTTATTCGGTCAGGTTGTCTTACAATTATGGAGATAAAAAGCAAGTGTTAAATAAATTCATTAAAAAATTTAAATGTATAGAAAAAAAGGAGAGAATACAATTATGTCACTACGTGATCAAGCACTACATATGCATCAAGAAAAACAAGGTAAGTTAGAAGTTAAATCAAAAGTTGAAGTTCAAAACGCTCAAGATTTAAGCTTAGCTTACTCTCCAGGAGTAGCAGAACCTTGTAAAGAAATTCATGAACATCCAGAAACAGTGTATGATTACACAATGAAAGGAAACATGGTTGGCGTTGTGACAAATGGTACGGCTGTTCTTGGCCTTGGAAACATCGGACCTGCAGCTTCACTTCCTGTTATGGAAGGAAAAGCAATTTTATTTAAAAGCTTTGCAGGCGTAGACGCATTCCCAATTGCCCTTGATACAACAGATACAGATAAAATTGTTGAAACTGTGAAATTAATGGCTCACACTTTCGGAGGCATTAACTTAGAAGATATCGCAGCTCCACAGTGCTTTGAAATTGAAGAGCGCTTGAAAAAAGAAGTAGATATTCCTGTATTCCATGATGATCAGCATGGTACAGCAATCGTAACGGTAGCAGGACTTGTAAATGCATTGAAAATTGTAAACAAATCAATGGAAGACTTAAAAATCGTCTTAAACGGAGCAGGAGCTGCCGGCATTGCCATTACAAAACTTCTTTATTCTTACGGCGTACGTGACATGATTATGTGTGATACAAGAGGTGCTATTTATGAAGGACGCCCTCAAGGTATGAACAAAGTAAAAGCGGAAGTGGCTTCTTATACAAACGTAAACAAAGAAAGCGGTACGCTAAGCGATGTAATTAAAGGCGCAGATGTATTTATCGGCGTATCTGCAGCAGATGCATTATCTCAAGAGATGGTTAAATCAATGAATGAAGATGCAATTATCTTTGCGATGGCAAACCCTAATCCGGAAATCAAGCCAGACGCTGCAAAAGAAGCAGGAGCGGCTGTTATTGGAACAGGTCGTTCAGACTTCCCTAACCAAGTAAATAACGTTCTTGCATTCCCTGGAATTTTCCGCGGTGCGTTAGACGTTCGCGCTACTCATATCAATGAAGAAATGAAAAAAGCTGCTGTTGAAGCAATTGCAGCCCTTATTACAGAAGAAGAGCTAAACGCAGATTACGTTATCCCTGGACCATTTGATCCTCGCGTAGCGCCAGCTGTAGCAGAATCTGTAGCAAAAGCGGCAATGGATTCAGGCGTTGCCCGCATTACAATTGACCCTGCACGTGTAAAAACACATACAGAACAATTAACAAAAATCGAAAACTAATAACGGATAAAAAAGCCCTTTGAAACGCTGTTTCAAAGGGCTTTTTATGTTAAAGACCTGCTGTAATCGCAGTGAAATCTAAACGTAACACCATTTCATCTCCCTTATGATGTACAATAAAGAGAAAAGAACCCAGGTTTTGTATCATAAAGGGAGGAACAAAGATGTACACCGTATTTTCAACATTTAATGTACCGGATGAAAAAGCTGAAGAAGTGATTGGAATTTATAAAAATCGTTCAAAATCAGTCGACGAGGCTCCAGGATTTGTAGACTTTCTACTTCTTCAAAACGATAAGCGAGCAGGGGAGCTCACCGTTCAGCTTACATTTGATACAAAAGAGAATTATTTAAGCTGGGTACGAAGCGAAGATTTCAAGCGTA
Organism: Priestia sp. Y58; assembly: GCF_029522095.1. Taxonomy (NCBI): domain Bacteria; kingdom Bacillati; phylum Bacillota; class Bacilli; order Caryophanales; family Bacillaceae; genus Priestia; species Priestia sp. Y58. The sequence goes on along the minus strand of NZ_JAKWFL010000002.1, from coordinate 369,785 downwards.
TTCATGATTTAGAGAAAAAGTACCCTGATCAAGAACTGGCAGCCGTTATCCCAAAAGTTTCTCAGTACAAAGTGGTGGCACGATGAGCTCACTTCCCGTTAATAAGATCGTCGAAAGAGTAACGGAGAAAATCTACGAGTTAGAACCTTCTTTGCTCGAAAAATTCGGAGAGCGCGGCAAAGAAAGATGTCATGAAGATAATCACTACCATATGAAGTATCTTGAGACAACATATAAGTTAGACAACCTGCAAATTTTTACGGACTATGCCTTATGGTTAAATAATTTACTCACAAGCAGAGGCATGAAAACACAGCATATTATTGATAATTTTAATTTTATACAAGAAGCGCTGTTTGAACTAGATAATTATGGTGATAAACAAGTACAGGCGTATGTGACTTACTTAGAAGAAGCAAATCATATACTGAAGCAACAGCAGCTTTAAAAAAGAGGCTATTACAAAAGTGTTTTAGTTAAATGAAAATCCGAACGGGTTTGATTCTTGATAGAGAATTTAACCCGTTCGGATTTTTTTATTGGTAGGGTGAGCGTAGGTTTCCTATATGTAGTTATGTCTCACTTTTTTGTTTTACATATGTATAAAGGTGGAAATAAAAAAGAAAAAGGAGAATACATATGCAAAAACAGCTAACAAAAGGAATCATGTTCTTAATCACTATGTGTATGGTTGGAAGTGCGGCAGCTTGTTCAGGTGAACCAGCTAATAAAACAAAATCCGATAATCATAAAGCAGAAGAAAAGCCAATTGAAGACCGTCAAGAATTGACCAAGCTACAGCAGTATTCGAGCGACCCAAACATTAAAAAGGGGAAAGATGAAGATTTTGACTTGATCGGTACGTTAAAAAAAGACGCTGAAAAAGAAATGACGCTGAATATCGATGATCAACTCGTTAAAGTACCAAAAAGCTCTAGGATGGAAGTGGAAGGCTCACAGCTAAAAGACATGATTAATAAAGAAGTAGAAGCTGAAATTGACGCAGCTAAACAAGAAGCAACTAGTATTGAATTAACTCCAAAAGCAAAAGCAGATAAAAATGGCGTGTATGAACAAGATGGAGACGAGCGTAAAATTGTGGGTACTTTTATAGAAGAAAGTAACAAACATATAACGGTAAAAGTTCCAAACGGCAAAAAAACGTATCAAAAAAGCACAGATTTTGAAAAAGAAGAAAAAGGCAGTTTAAAAGAAAAGACGGTATACCTTGAAATCAACTCAGCTAATGAAGTAGGAAGTATAGAAAAAGAAGACCGTGAATAAATAAACTACAGTTCTTCTTTCCCTCCTTGCTCTCTTGACTTTTCCAACTGTGTCACTTAACGTTACAGTAGAGAAAGAAAAAAGGTGGTTTATGGAAGATGAACAGTGAATTTACCATTGCCGTGCACAGCTTAGTGTTCCTAGCGAATTTACCAGATCACAGAGCAAGCAGTGAATCGATTGCTTATAACATCTGTACCAATCCTGCACGGGTTCGGAAAATAATGAGTACACTCAGAAAAAACAACTTGGTTCGGACAAAAGAAGGGCTAGGCGGCGGTTATACTTTAGGTTGCAGTCCTGCTGAAATAAGTCTTGGGTTGATTTACCGAGTTATATCGACAGGAACACTGAAGCCTCACTGGTGCAGCGGCGACCCTGACGCTGACTGTATTGTGAAATCAAACATTCAAACAGTGATGGATGACATTTTTACAGAGAGTGAGCAAAGCGTAATCAGGCATTTAGAGCAAATGACGATCGAAGACGTGCTGAAAAAAGTTAGAACTGCTCACTAAAAAGCACCTTGCATGAGCAAGGTGCTTTTTGTTATGACTCTTTGGAAGCAGCTGTTTCAGCCGCTGCTGCTTTTAAGTCATCATTTACTTTTCTTCCATTCTCTAAATACTCAGTTTTAAAGCCGCTTTTTAAAGCCCATGTGTAGAAGAGAAGAGAAACAACAACAATAATTCCCATATCCCATCCATATTTAATGACATTAAGGCCCCCAAACTTTTCGCTTCCAAGCCATGAAATAGTCATCATACAAAGTAAGTATACAACCATCCATACGCCGCCTTTGAAGTTTTGTCGAAAACCTTTCCATTTAGCCTTTGCTTGATAATAAAAATAAATAGGAAGGCCGATTAAAATAATAAACAAAACTTGTCCAGTCAGCGGCCAGCGCGCCCAATATAACGTTAAAGAAGCAAAAATAAAGCCGAGTGGCGCAATAATACTTAATCCTTTTAAACGAAGGGGACGATATAAATCGCTGCCAGTTCGTCTTAGCGTCATAACTGTAACAGGACCTGTAATGTAAGAGATAAGCGTAGCAACTGAAATAATTTCAGCAAGCACGCCCCAGCCCCGAAATAAAAACAAAAAGACAAGAGCAACAGCTAAGTTAAAAAACATGGCTTGACGCGGAACACCATAAATAGGATGAAGGCGTCCTAGAACACTTGGCAAATATTTATTTTGTTCCATACCATAAATCATTCGAGCAGTAGTAGCTGTATACGTAATACCCGTTCCAGATGGCGAAACAAACGCATCTGCATACAGTACAATGACAAGCCAGTTAATGTTAAGCGCAATGGCTAAATCCGCAAATGGAGAGTTAAAATTTAAATGACTCCATCCCTTCGCAATATCAGAAGGATTTACTGCCCCGATAAAGGCAATTTGTAGAAGCAAATAAATGACTGTAGCCACTAAAATTGAGCCTACAACCGCAATTGGAATAGATCTTCCAGGATTCTTTGCTTCTCCAGCCATATTAATGGGGCTTTGAAAACCGTTAAAAGCGAATACAATCCCAGACGTAGCAACAGCTGTTAGCACACTAGCCCAGCCGTTTGGTGCGATGCTGCTTCCAGAAGTGAAGTTCTCACCGTGAAAGCCTACAAACAAAAGTGCTCCAATTGTAAGTCCCGGTATAACAATTTTAAAAATAGTAATTAGTGAGTTGGCCTTGGAAAATAGTCCAACTGTCCAATAATTCAGTAAAAAATAAATAACTAATAGCACAGTAGCGATAGCTAATCCTTCGCCCGTTAACGTTCCTTTTTCTACGAGGTCGCTTGTCCACTGTGCCCACTTCCAAGGCCACGAGCTCATATACTGTACAGAAGCTACTGCTTCGACTGGAATAACGGATACAATCGCAATCCAGTTTGCCCAAGCAGCAATAAAACCAATAAACGAACCGTGTGAGTACTGCGTATACTTGACCATTCCGCCGGCTTCAGGAAACATGGATCCTAATTCACTGTAAGAAAGTGCAATAAATAAAATAACGACCATTCCAATGACCCATGATAAAATAGCAGCCGGCCCTGCAATTTGAGCTGCTCGCCACGCTCCAAATAACCAGCCAGAACCAATAATTGATCCAAGTCCCGTCATAGTTAATGCGAATGTTCCCATTCTTCGATGTAAATTGTTCATCTGACTAACACCTTTCATGTAAAATAAGTCCTTCAATTAAACATTGTTGCTTTATTATTATTATTCTGAAATCTTTAGTTGTCAACTTTTGTCGTTACATGAAGTTCTTGGTACCTATTGATTTCCAGTTATATAGGACAGCTATCCTCAACCTTTCTGTCACGGTAATTAAAGCGCTTTACTTTCTTTTTCATCCTACAGGAAACCCTACAGAAATAGATAAAAACCGACAAAAAGTTATCAAGTTCATACCTTATGCACTAGCAATATGAAAAAATTAGGGGATAAGTGGTAGTTATATTCCCTGAAATTTTGAAGAGAAAACACGCTTCATAATAAAGCCCCTTTTGAAGAGAGGGATAAATACCTTCAAAAGGGGGGAAGAATTGGACTTTTATCTTTCTTGATGTTTATACTCAAGTAGTTTTACGACGTTTTCTACATCATTTTCAGCAGAAAGTTCGTTAATATTCACTTTATAAATAAGCGTATCCGTTGCAAAAAATTCATCTTCTCCCTCGGGTTTTACTTTTAAGTTTAAGATTTTCACCCGCACAATATGAGTGAACTTACCGCCTTTACCGGGCTGTATTTCACCCATTTGTATCCCGATATCATCTTTTTTAATCGGACGAACTTTTACTTTTTTATGCTGTCTACCGTAAACCTTCTCATAATGAGAAGTAATATCTTGATGTACCCAAGGTTCAAGAGATTGATAAATAAAGTCTTTTACAACAGGCTGACTTACGTGTGATTCTATATTTTCTTCTGGTATATTTTCTTCTGCGGAAATGGAAAGCGTAAAACAAAAAAAGACAAATGCTGCTAAAAATAAAAATTTTCCCACGAAAAAACCCACCTTACCTGTTCGTTTATGTAGCCGATTTTCTAGATCTGCCTCTTTATCTTTTGAACAAAGGCAGGAAGGTATGCACAATTTTTTTGTGGAATTTACCTTATTTAAAATCAATTTAGTTTAAATAAAATATGTTCTAAATAATTGATTGAAAATTCAAATGCGGTTTACGCACAAAAAAATAGCCAAGTGCACTTTTATGGAGACACTTGGCTATTTTCATGATCTTTTTATGCTGCTGTTTTCTTATTGCCTTTAAAAATAAAATAAAGAGCTAATAACATAAACGCTACACCAATCCAGCGGGATAGATCAAAAGGTACTTCCTTGCTTCCAAACCAGCCAAAATGGTCGATAATCATACTTGCAAATAACTGACCGATAACAGTTGAGATATTAGCTGCTGTTACACCAATTTTAGGTACAGCTAAAACCGTTAGAAATAAATAAGATGCTCCGAATAAAGCGCAGGTAAGCTGCCATTTAGGGACATCAAAAACGGAGAGAATGTTTCCTTGCCCAAAGAAGACAACGACAATCGTTAAAATCATGGCACCTGTCGCAAAGGTTAAAAAAGCTGTTTCAAACGTACCTGTTTTTTTACTTAGTGTGCCGTTAATAGAAGACTGAGCGCTTAGCGTCAATCCTCCTATTAAGGTAAGTATCACCATCAATAAACTCATCGTAAAACCCTCCTAGAAAATAAGTACAAGCGCAATTCCCATACATACAATAGCCATTACGCGTTCTTTGTTAATTTTAATTTTGCTGCTGCCAAGCCAACCAAAATGCTCAATGATCATGCTTGTAATCATTTGCCCCACAATAACCGCAACCATTGAAACGCCAATTCCGATAAAGGGGATACTAATCACTAGAATTGTTAAATAAACCGTACCTAATAAACCGCCGGTTAAATTCCACTTAGGTGCTTTTAAGACGTAAGGTAAATCTCCTTTTCCAGCAAATAAAGTGGTCAGACCTAAAATGAGCGTTCCCATGATAAAAATATAATAACTGCTTTCAAGTTTTCCAACTGTTTTTCCGAGTTCTCCGGCAATAGCGCCTTCCATACTTAAAGCAGCGCCGCCTAGAACCGCAACTAAATAAACCAACAACCTCACATTTATCACTCCAATATTTCTTTATATTTGTATATCTAGAAAAATAGATATACTAAGTGAAAAAAACTCGTTAAAGTTTTTTTCGTAAGAATGAAGAAAGCTCTTGAAGCGTTTCTTCATTTCGGCGATAGTATGTCCATTGACCGTGCCGAATTGACTCTAACAAACCTGCTTTTTGCATCATGGAAAGATAACTGGACACTGTGGACTGAGACAGCTGAGCTTTTTCCTGAATATCTCCCACGCATACACCGCCTCTGCTGCTGACCTCCTTAGGCAAATGTGCTTGTTTGTCTTTAAAATGCTTTTCAGGTTCTTTTAACCACTCTAATATATTTAATCGAGTTTCATTGGATAGTGCTTTGAAGATATCAATAGGTTTCATACTTATTATTTTATTCGTAACAGCTCAGATGTCAAATGTTCAAGTTTGCATTTTATAGTCGAATAACAAGCGATGGGTTGAATTATAACAGCTGTGCAAAAAAAGTCAACTTATATATTGAGGATAAAGAAAAACGGTTTACTCAGTCATTTTTCTGTGTATAGGATCAAAAAGTATCTTATTCTTTTGAGTAGAAAAGGTGACATATTCCTTATTTTTCAAGGGATAGTTTAGTAGAATAGAAAAAAGTGAATAACAAAAGAAGCTAGTCTATTTACTCAGGGGGAGGGCTGCATATGCAAGGGAAAACAAAACAAGTGCGCTTTCGTAATATGGTAGCGTATGGATTTGGGGATTTGTTTGGCGGAGGATCCTTTTTTATTATCGGCACATTATTTATGGTTTTTTTAACGGATGTAGTCGGGCTTTCTCCTGTAGAAGCAGGAACGATTGTAGCTCTTGGAAAAGTGTGGGATGCTTTGTTAGATCCAACCATTGGGTACATATCTGATCATCTTCAGACAAAAAAAGGACGAAGAAGAGTCTTTTTTCTTTTTGGAATCATTCCAGTTGCCATCACGTTCAGTATGCTGTGGATTCCTATTGAAGGCTCGCATATGTTCAAATACACCTATTTTATCTTAGCCTATCTTTTATTTAACACGGCGTTTGGTATGGTCATGGTTCCTTACAATACGCTAGCAGCAGAGATGACGACAGATTATAGCATTCGTTCGAAAATGACGGGAATACGTATGGTCTTTTCACAAGGCGCTTCATTTTTAGGTGCTTTCTTCCCAAAACGAATCATTGATGCGTTTCCAGGTGGACAAGGATATTTAATCATGGGCATTATCTTTGGTCTTCTTTTTGCTCTTCCATGGATTTTTGTCTATAAAGGAACATGGGATAGCGGAGAAGTAGTGGAACGAAAAAAGAAAAACGGTTTTTGGTTAGAATTTAAGCAGCTTTTTATCAGTTTTGGAAGTGCATTTAAAAATAAGTCGTTTAACGTGTATCTTGCCATGTATTTAGCATCTTACATTGCAATGGATGTATTTAATGCTCTTTTCTTTTATTTTATTGCCTATTACATGCTGCGCGAAGCGATCTATGCAGATACCCTGAGCTTTGTGCAAATTACACAAGTACTATTTATTCCTCTTGTTACGTACATAGCCATCAAATTAGGAAATAAATTAACCTATAATTTCAGCATGATCATCTGGGGAACGGGCATTGTTTTATTCAGTTTCCTAACAGCAGATAGCTCATTAGTTCTTATTTATCTAGCAGCATTTTTCTTAGGAAGCGGTCATTCTGGAGCGATTATGATTCCATGGAATGTACTGCCGTTCGTATCAGATGTAGATGAAATGATTACGACAAAAAGAAGAGAAGGCGTGTATGCAGGGCTGATGTCGTTTATTCGAAAATCTTCTCAGGCGCTTGCGATTTTTCTTGTTGGTGTTGCCTTAAAGAATATTGGCTATGTACCAAATGCTGAGCAGTCAGTGTCTACACTAGCCGGCTTGCAAAAGCTGTTCATGATTGTACCTGCTATTTTGATTCTCGCTGGAATTATCGCAACCATATGGTTTAAAATAAGTCCGGAAAATCACAAAATCTTATTAACTGAAATTCAAAGAAGAAAAAAGGGAGGCCGAGCGAAAGACGTTACTCCTGAAGCGAAAGCGGTTTGTGAAAGTTTAACGGGTTATAAATACGAACAGCTTTGGAAAGACGTAACCATTTCAAAAGAAATTCGAGACAAAACGGTTGTTTAACCTTTAGCTTCAAGAAAAAGAGTAAAATTTTTAGCGCGGCGATTCGCTAATTATATCCAATAAGAAACTTCCTCTGACGTATTGCCTTTTGACAAGAAAAGAAATTCTCCTGTCTATCGACTCATTTTTTAGGTGAATTTTAGAAAGGAAGGATTTCTTACCATTAAAGATGTGCAATTTGGCACGTCTTGATAGGGTGAATGGTACAATTTATAATGAAACTATAAACTAACCACAGGCGCTCTCAATGCGCAGGTATAAATTAGAAAGAAGGAAGGTACAGTTTATGCCAATTCGATATGTTTGTCCACAATGCCAAGGAGCCGGTAAGAAATTTGGATTTATAAAGTGCAAAGTGTGCAACGGCGAAGGAAACATTATCATGTCTTCTAATGAGCCAGATCCAACTAAAAATAAAAAATTAAAATCATCTTCTAAACAAGATAAAGCAATGTAAGTTATTGCTAGTAAAGGTATGTATGAACCCCGCTTTTCTACAAAAAGCGGGGTTTTCTGCTAGACAGATGAGCGTTTTTCTTATGATACAATAAAATGAAAGTCGCTAAAATAAGGGATAGGGAACCGAAGGAAGAGGGAGATAGATGGAATACACCGCAAAACAATTTACGCCGCAGTTAGCACAATATATACATACAGTTGAAAGGTCTGTGCAAGAACTTCTCAAATCAATACATGCACAATATAAAGAAGCTTTTGAAAAAAAAGGGATGCAGCTTTCTGTAGATGTGATCCGTGAAGGGGAAAATCCTTTTCACCCTGGTTATCACGCCACTATTCAAGTGGGTATTTTAGAAAAAGATGAGTTTTTAGATGGTCTTTTTATTCCTATCTGGCACTGTGTCCGCACATTTTTGGGCATTCGTTCTTCGAAGAAGCTCCCAGGCAGCAAGATAACCGGGGAGCTGATGGAAGAAACAGAAGAGGAAATAACAAAAGAAGTAGTAGGCTATTTAGAAATGCAGCTAGAAGATTAGAAGCAACCTGCTTCTAATCTTCTTTACATTGAAGAAGGTGCAGTTTCTTTTTCAATTTGTCTTTTAGCACGAATAAAGGCCGTCAGCTGCTGAATTTCTTCTTGAGACAGTTCCGCACCGTCGACCGTAATTCTATGAGTTTGAGGCGATGTTAATTCGATGGGTGCATCTGAAGGAGAATGAGGTTCCTTTTCCTTACCTAGCAAGTAGTCTGTTGATGTATCAAATAGTTCTGCGATTGTAACGAGTGCTTCAAGAGAAGGACGACGATAGCCAGATTCGTATCCTGCGTAGGTGCTTTTAGCGATTTCAAGCTGGTCAGCTGTATATTGAAGAGACCATTTTTTTTCTTTCCTGAGTTGAGCTAATCTGCTTAACATTCATGACGCTCCTTTGTAGGTGTAGTATGTAAAAAACCGAGGCATTCAGCTCGCGCGCAGATCTTTGTAATCAAACCGTGAGCTAATTTACATTTTTATTCATTATATCATTGCTGCAGAAAAAAGTGTACGCGAAACGAATAATTTTTCTCTTGATTTATTGATTTTTGGTTACTATAATTACAGGTGAAGTACGCGAAATGAATATAATTTATTTGATAGATTGTCAGGTTTTTTTACAAAAATTAAGCAAAGGGGATGTCGGTTTTGAAAAAACTATTATTGTTATCAACTGGCGGAACGGTCGCTTCACTTGAAGGCGAAAATGGACTTGTTCCTGGAATGGAGCCAGATCAATTACTAAGCTACATACCTGATTTAAATGAACACTGTCAAATTGACAGCAAATCTCTTATGAATCTTGATAGTACAAATATGCAGCCAGAATGTTGGATAGAGATGGCAAAAGCGATTGAAGAGCATTATAATGAATACGATGGTTTTGTTATCACCCATGGAACTGATACAATGGCCTACACATCGGCAGCGCTTTCTTACATGCTTCAGCATTCTAAAAAACCAATTGCGATTACAGGATCTCAAATTCCTATTTCATTTAGTAAAACGGACGCGAAGCGCAATATTGCAGATGCGATTCGCTTTGCTTGTGAAGAAACAGGCGGAGTCTATGTAGTCTTTGACGGTCGTGTGATTCAAGGCACAAGAGCAATCAAGCTTCGTACAAAAAGTTATGATGCATTTGAAAGCATTAATTATCCATACGTGGCGTCTATCCATGATAATGCGGTGGAATATACAAAATCCGTTCGCTCTAGTAAAGAAGAGTTGGCGGTTAATACATCTCTTTGTACGGATGTAGCGGTTGTTAAACTGTTTCCCGGCATTAAACCCGAATTTTTCGATGGATTAAAGGATGTATATCAAGGCGTTGTTGTTGAAAGCTATGGAAGTGGAGGCATTCCATTTCAAGTTCGTAACATTTTAGCCAAGCTTGTTGAGTTAACAAATCACGGTGTATCCGTTGTCATTACGACTCAGTGTCTTGAAGAAGGAGAAGACATGGGCATTTATGAAGTAGGCCGAATGATTAATCATGACAGCGTCGTTCGCTCAAAAAACATGAACACAGAAGCCATTGTTCCTAAATTAATGTGGGTGCTCGGACAAACCAAAGATCCTCACCAAGTTAAAAAGATGATGGAAACATCGATTGCAGAAGATATTAATTAAAAAAGAAAGCAGGTACAGCTATGAAACAAGAAACAGCAGGATATCGTACAGAAGCTGATTTTCTAGGAGAAAAACAAATCCCAGCAGACGTATACTACGGTGTACAAACCGCACGTGCCGTAGAAAATTTTCCGATTACGGGTTATAAAGTACATGAAGAAATGATTAAAGCGCTTGCTATTGTAAAAAAAGCGGCAGCGCTTGCAAATATGGATACAAAGCGCTTGTATGAAGGTATTGGAAATGCGATTGTGCAAGCAGCTGATGAAATCTTAGCAGGTCAGTGGCATGAATACTTTATTGTGGACCCTATCCAAGGTGGAGCAGGAACGTCAATGAATATGAATGCTAATGAAGTTATTGCAAACCGTGCCCTTGAAATTATGGGAGACAATAAAGGTGAATACGGTAAATTAAGTCCTAACAGCCATGTGAATATGTCTCAGTCAACAAATGATGTATTTCCAACGGCTATCCATATTTCAACGCTGAACTTATTAAATAAACTTCTTGTTACAATGAATGATATGCATGATGTATTTAAACGAAAAGCGCAAGAATTTGATCACGTGATTAAAATGGGCCGTACGCACCTTCAAGATGCTGTACCCGTTCGTCTTGGTCAAGAGTTTGAAGCATACAGCCGCGTGTTGGCGCGCGACATTAAGCGTATTAGCGCAACGCGTGACCATTTACATGAAGTAAATATGGGAGCGACAGCTGTTGGAACAGGCTTAAACGCAGATCCTCGCTATATTGAAAATGTAGTCAAGCACTTAGCCGATATCAGCGGTCTGCCTCTTGTGCATGCAGAGCATTTAGTGGACGCTACTCAAAATACAGATGCTTATACAGAAGTATCTGCAGCGCTTAAAATCTGCATGACGAACATGTCTAAAATCGCAAATGACCTGCGTTTAATGGCATCTGGACCTCGTGCAGGTCTAGGAGAAATCAGCCTTCCTGCCCGTCAGCCTGGTTCTTCAATCATGCCAGGAAAAGTAAACCCGGTTATGGCTGAATTGATCAATCAAATTGCGTTTCAAGTAATGGGAAATGACCAAACGATCTCTCTTGCTTCAGAAGCAGGTCAGATGGAGCTTAATGTCATGGAACCTGTGCTTGTATTTAACTTGCTTCAATCAATCAGCATTATGAATAACGGTTTCAGAAGCTTTACAGATCACTGTTTAGCAGGAATTGAAGCAAACGAAACGCGCATGAAAGAATATGTAGAAAAAAGCGTAGGAATTATTACAGCTGTTAACCCTCACTTAGGCTATGAAGTCGTATCGCGTATTGCGCGTGAAGCGATTTTAACAGGAAAACCAATTCGTGAGCTTTGCCTTCAATACGATGTGTTAACAGAAGAGGAATTAGATCTCATTTTAAATCCATTTGAAATGACGAACCCTGGTATTGCAGGAAGTTCATTGTTTGATCGTCAGTAAAAAGAACGGCTTCCATAAGGAAGCCGTTTTTTTTATAAAGACATTTGCTGAATGACGCGGCGCATTTTCTGAGCTGTTGCAGCCAAAGCGTCATCTTTTTCAGCAAACTGGGGAATTTGCGTATAAAAATCTCCGAAACACTCCTCTTGGTAGCGTGGAACGATGTGCATGTGAAAATGAGTTAACTCGTTAAACATTCCCCCGTTTTGAGAGAGAGTAACTCCGTCTGGAACAAAGAGTGTCTTCACTGCTTTTGTCATTAGCTTCGCTGCATTCATCACGGCCAGTACGTGTTCAGTATCAAATTCGTCGATTTCCACTATATGTGTTTTAGGAAGAATTAAGAGGTGGCCTTCGTTAAATGGCTTGTGATCTAACAGGCATATCACAAACGAATCTTCAAATATCATATGCGATTTTTCTTGGTTATTTGCTAATCGACACCCTAAGCAATCTACACTTGGATTCCCCATCATATGTTCTCTCCTTTTTTAAGTATACACAGTTGTTTTTTCGGTTAGTAAAGAGAGCCCGGATATATGACCTGGGCTCTTTGTTTTGTTCTTTTTATATGTTCAGCTGGTTTATCTAAAATTTACCATGGTTTTAATTGTAAAAACAAGATATTTACAGTATAATGACATTGTAACAGTTAACTGTAACTAATGAGGAGGGGTTGTTTGAACTCGTATACAGGCAAGCAAATTACGGAGTTATTAAATAGTGAAGGTGCGGACTTGAACTTGCGCACGGTACGGTATTACACGCAAATAGAAATGGTTCCTCCCCTGGTGCTAGTAGGGAATAAACGCGTGTATACAGATCAGCATGTTCACTACTTTCGAGCCGTTTTAACATTATCAAAAGCAGGTGAGTCACTAGCTTCCATTCAAGAAACGCTGCGTTCAATGAGTGATGAAGAAGTGAAAAGCATTGGTGCGCAGCTTCCTCTTTATCAAAGTAGACAAATTCAAAACCAAGAGATGCATCAAGTCAATGAAGATGTGTTTGTAGCTATGAATCGAAATTTATCAGCGGGCGTACGGCAAAAAGTAATTGAGTCCGTTACTCAAATTTTAAAGGATCATTCATCGCATGATTAAATTGGCCTTGGCAAAATCAGTGATGGAAAAAGAAGAAGGAATGAACCACCTTTGTATTACATTTGAACGTTCACAAGTAAAAATTAAAAACATCACGATTGATATTCAGCTCCCCGAAGGTCTGTTTAAAACGACAAACTTAAATGGATACCGGGAAAACAAACAGGGGCAAATTGAAGTAAAGCATATTGACGATGAACCTCTATTAATAGAGATTTACACAGAAGAGACCGTTTTATATCCACAGGCGGAGATTGCAGTTGCTGTGACTTACCGGGATGAACGCTTACATATGCAGCAAGAAAGGCATTCTCTAATGATTAAATTTACAGACGAAGATTTAATAGGGGATTCATTTTTAAATCATGAAATCAGTGCAAAAGTGAAAAAATTTGCTCGTACTAATTCAGTGGAAAGAGGCGGTCACATGAACTTAACTCCATATGTAGTGGAACAAACAAGCAAGGGAGAGCGTGCCTATGATATTTATTCAAGGCTGTTGCTTGACCGAGTGATTATGCTCACAGGTGAAGTTACGGATGAAGTGGCTACTAGCATTATCGCTCAGCTTTTATTTTTAGATGCAGAAAACCCAGAAAAAGATATCAGCATTTATATTAATTCACCGGGAGGATCTATTACAGCGGGCATGGCTATTTTTGATACGATGCAGCTTATACGTGCAGATGTAAGCACATTGTGTATAGGGCTAGCAGCATCTATGGGTTCATTTTTACTAGCGGGCGGTCAAAAAGGGAAACGTTTTGCTCTTCCTAATAGCGAAGTGATGATTCATCAGCCGCTAGGAGGAGCAAAAGGGCAAGCAGCTGAAATTGAGATTCGAGCGAAGCGTATTTTGCGGTTAAAAGATCACCTAAATGAACTTCTGTCTGAACGAACAGGACAATCGCTTTCAACAATTAAAAAAGACACTGATCGAGATACATTCTTTACAGCGGATGAAGCAAAAGAATATGGCTTGATTGATCAAATTTTAGTTCATCAATAAGGAGGGTACCGTATGGAAAAAATAAATCGTTATTCAGTAGAATATGAATGGGCGAACGTGATTTTTTATCAAGAAGTAGAGGCAATGACTATACAAGAAGCAAAAGAGCGCATTCAACATACAAAAGTAAACGCTGCTATTCGCGCTGTTCATGTCATAGAAGATGTCGAATCGTAACGAAAAACTGGATCCTTTCGGGGATTCAGTTTTTTTAGGCAAATGAAGCAGGGATTTATATGAAGAAAAGAGAATGCAAAAAGAGATTTAAAAACGAGCAGCTGGTAGCATCATTCAGCAAGAACATCTCATTTCAATTACAAAAAGAAAGGTAGATGTAAATGAAAAAAGTATGGTCTGGATTAGTTGTTCTCATTGCTATTTGTTGGGTGATAACAGGATGTCAGCAAAGCAGTGCTTCAAGCGGTACTGTTGAACAAAAGCTCGTAATCGAAAAATACATAGCCGATAATCAATATGGCCATGCGGTTAAAATGAAAGACCAAAATCAAGTGCAGAAAGTGCAGCAGTGGTTAAAAGATGTATCATGGAGAGAAGAAAAAGCTGAAATGATTCGAAAACCTAACTACATTCTTCACTTTGAACCGGTAGAAACAAAAAAGGATATAAAGGTACAATCTTATCGGATGTGGGTCAACTTAGGAAACGAAACCGTTGAATTAGCTACAGATACACACTACGCACAGTTAAAGGGCAAACAAGCAAGATCATTTATTGAATTAGTAGAGCCGAAATAGAAAGCAGCTATAAAACAATGTCCAATAAAAGCTGTACCTGTTCATATTGAAGTTATCTTTACCGATATGCTTGAGGATCTCGAAGGTACAAAGCTGCTCATTACTAGCGCGCTTGATATGAGAGTGTAGAAGTATTAAATGTGAGAGGTGACAAGCAGCAATTTTTAAATGTAGCAATAAAGAATTACACTTACAGGTACGTCATTGTTAAAACATTTTGCTATAAGAAGTAAGGGAAAAAGAGAAATCAAAACGCTGATTTCTCTTTTTTATTCAGGCATGTCGATGATTATTATTTCCACGCATTTTGCGTAAAACAAAACTCACAATTAAGACTAAAATAACAGCACCAATAATAGCAGGAACAATTGCGAATCCGCCGATTTCTGGACCGAAATCTCCAAAAATTAGAGAGCCTAACCATGCTCCAATGAACCCAGCGATGATGTTTCCGATAATTCCACCCGGAACATCTCGTCCTGTTAACACACCAGCAAGCCAGCCAATAAGTCCTCCAACAATAAGCGTCCAAATAAATGACATATACCTAACCTCCTTTTTATAGGGAATTCCTTTTCAGTCTTTCCTAAAACACATTTTGTCATGCGACATGCTTGCTGCAAACCCTTTTACATTTTTTCATCTATTTATCATATATGCTAAGATAGCCCAACATTAAATTGAAGAGTTATGTATGAGAATTCACTGTGAAAGTAACGATAAAATAAAGGAGAGAAGTTCAGCTTATGTACGTTTTAGATTCAATTTAGCTTATTCTATTCGCAAAAGGGGACATCTGGTTCATTTTTAAAAGCTTTTTCCCTTAGTTTTACTTTTTTTAACGGTATTTGTGATATCATTTTAAATAAACAAATTCTTAACGGGAGAACAATATGGAATCATTATTATTAGATGAAAAACTTAAACACATTACAAATTTAATTCTAGAAAAAAAACAAGAGTTCTCAAAACAAAAACAATATGAAGACAAAGATATTCAACAACAATTAGAACCGTGGCGCGTTCATTTAATTCAAATATATGCTGATTCTATCTCAACAAATGATATAAAAAACTTTGAAGTGCTTGAGGAATGGGGAAGAGAAGTAGCGAATTTACTCGTTGTACTTCAGCTTCCATTGGATGTAGCATTAGAAGAAATCAGCTATTACCGAAATGTTATCGGAGAAATTATTAAAGAAGAAGCAAAAGCTGAGACGTTTACATTTGATGCCTTTTATCAAGTTATTTCTCGTTTCAACGTAGTAGTGGACAAGGCTGTGCACTGGGTTAGTAAATCATATATGACCGACTTTGCAAATAAAATCCAATCCGCGCGCTATGCAATTGATGAACTATCAATTCCTGTGGTACGCATTACGAAAGAAATTGGTGTGATTCCTCTTGTTGGCGATTTAGATACAAATCGTGCTCAAATTTTAATGGAAAATGCGCTACAGCACGGCAGTGACTATAAGCTAAATTGGTTGATTATTGATTTGTACGCCGTTCCAATTATTGATACGATGGTAGCGGACCAAATTTTTAAAGTAATCGGTGCTTTAAGATTATTAGGAATTCAAGTGGTTTTAAGCGGGATTCGTGCTGAAATTGCTCAGACAATGGTGAATTTGGGGTTAGATTTGGCTGACATTACGACTTTCAGTAGCCTTCACCAAGCAGTGGAATACGTTAATCAAGCGGACTAATACAACACAAAAGCCCATGAGTATGTAACCATATCATGGGCTTTTATTGGTAGAAGAAAATTTGAAGCTTATTTAATAAAGCATCTAATGACTGACTAATTTGAAGTGTGTTAGGACTTGTCATTCCTTCACGGACAGCCGTTTGAATCATCAACGTTCGTGTCTGTTCGATTTCTTCTATTAGTATTTGGTACATAGATTTGTCTTTTTGATGGGTTGAAAGCAGCATGTTAATTCCTCGTTTTTCTATATTGATTATGATTAAATTAACATTAATAGGTTTATTTTTCAATATTATGAAATTAAAAATAGTAAATTTTAAGAATTTTTCACATAAAAAAGAACCTCTTTTTCAACAGAGGTTCTTTTTTTAATATAATAATTTGTTATGCATGTTTATGATTCCCACGCATTTTTCTCATAATGAAACTTACGATTAACACTAAAATGATTGATCCAATAATAGCAGGAATAATAGCAAATCCACCTACAACTGGTCCGAAGCTTCCAAAGATAGCTGAACCTAACCAAGAACCGATAAAACCAGCAATAATGTTACCAATAATACCTCCCGGAACGTCTCTTCCTGTAATTAATCCGGCAAGCCACCCAATAATACCACCTACAATAAGTGCCCATAAAAATGACATAAATATCATCCTCCTTTTTAATGATGTATTGCTTATATAGGTTAGTACCCCACTTAAAAGAAAACTATTCATAGAATAGCAAAAAAAATAAAAAAAACTTGTAAAAGGATATACGAACTGCGATAGAGTCATAGAAAATAGACTAATTAGTATATAATAGAAAACGGCACATAGTTTAGAAGAGAAAGGAGACATGAAGTGAAAATAAAAAATCAAAGCGATGTAGTAGAACGGCACTTGATTCAGCACTGGATGTATTTTCAGCATACGAAGAAATCTGTGAAGGTGGATACGTCAGAAATCAAATGGATTTCTGCACCTCCTTACAATCGTGGCGTATATGCAGGAACCTATCATATTGAGCCTGCGTTAGGGATATGCCCTGCGGAAGGGGAAAAACCTCTATGGATTGTTGGTCCATCTTCATATGATAACCTTAGGCCAGTTCTTCGTAAAAATGGATTTGTTCCTTATGAAAAATGGATTGGAATGATTCAGTACATTCAAGAAAAAGAATACGCACATACAGGAGTAGAAGGGTTTCAATGTAAGCGAGTGCACACAGAAGCTGAATTGAAAGAATGGATAACGGTATACATAGACGGCTATCAAAAACCAAAAGAATATCAAGATGACTTTCTTGAAAGGTTTAGGGAGCTTATGCAGCACACTGACCAATATCACTTATATTTGGGTCTTTATCACAACCGGCCAGCTGTAGCTGGGTCTCTCTTTTTTTATGACGGTACAGCGGGTTTGTACTGTATCACTACAGCCAGACATATGAGGAGAAAAGGCCTGGCCACCGCATATTTGAAGGAAGTTCTTACTGAAGCAAAAAAACAGGCGGATACGTGTATTTTGCATGCTACAAGTGCAGGAAAGCCAGCCTATGAAAAACTTGGTTTTACAGCGGTTAACGAATTTGATGTATACAGATGGAGAAATAGAGATGGAACATAATGTGCTGCAGCTTGCGAAATAAGAGACAAAATTCGACAAAATTTTAAAAAAGTGTAGCTTCCACTTCGTTTTTGGTGTATCCTAGGAAAAAGCAGCAGGAGCTAGTGTTGTACATAGAACACAGATAAAAGGAGTCATTATGAAACATTTTTTTAAAACGAGCACGTTTTGGATAGGTTTGGTTGTCGGAATCGCGCTCACATTTGGGGGATATTTTACTGTTACTAGTATTTATGATTATTATTTAGGACGAGAACAGCTGAAAGTATTGACTACCTCTCAGAAAAACCTTCAAACTGCTTTTAAAGAGTATAATCAGCTTATGGCCGAAAAAAAAACCAAAAAGCAATTTATCAATGAACTCGATGATATTTCAAATACGATAAACTATGAATATAATGAATTAGCTTCCCTTGATCCTACGATGAAAACGATGTATAAGCATACGGGCGTCATCGATGATATGGAACTGATGATTGATAATATCGATAGCATTTATGAATTAACGATGAATGATCATAAAGACGCAACAAAACCGCTCCAAACCTACGTATCTGATTTAATGGAATATGTAGAAAAAGATATGAAAAAAGAAATAAGCATGCTAAGTAAATAGAACAAAACAGCTGTCTAAACAAATAGGCAGCTGTTTTTTTGTTGATTATAAAAGGAATCTTTTGGTTGCAGGCGAAAGAGTATATTATGCACCCACTCACTTACGTGCACCACGTTCACAAAAAAGGGAGGACATAGTATGAAAAAAGTGGTGGTTATCCTATTTAGTTTATTTTCATTAGCCGCATGTCAGGTTCCTACAGCTGAAACGCTTGAAGATCCTTATCCACCCGCTATAAAAATAATAGCCGAAGGCAAAGAAGCCATCATCAAGCCTTTATTTTTTTGCTGGACTGAATGTGAAGCTGATTTTGGCGAACGAAAAAATTTTAGACAAATTGTTATGAAAGATAGTATTCCCGTCTCTCAAGATGGTCAAGTGTCCATTGAAATAGATGGTAAAAAACCTAATGCGCTTTATTACAAACAAATTCGCAATCAGTCTATTTATGAAAACATAGTAGAAAAAAAGGACATAAAAAAAACATCCGCTATTACAGTAGATTCTGCCTCTCGCAGTGATCGGTATATACTCGTAGCGGACTGGAAGGATAACAAAGGAAAAAAGCTAATCGGGCGTGTCTATTATACCCCGGTAAAATTTGAAACGCCATAGATATGGCTCTCTATGCTGTAATAGAGAGCCTTATGCTTAACTAATAGAATTAAGCGCTTGTGCAAGAGAAGAAGTAGTTTTAACATGTTCAAATGAAAGCCCTAAACGAATCGCAGTTTGAGAAATTTCCGGTCGAATTCCAGATAAAATTGTTTGCACACCAATTAAACGAAGAGCTTTTACCAAATTAAAAATCTCTTGTGCCATCATCGTGTCAATCGTAGCTACACCGAGCAGGTCAATACATAAATGTTCAACGCCTTTTTCCGAGCATTGCTGAAGTGTGTTTTCTAAAATAAACTGACTTTTGACCGTTCCAATATCCCCCACAAGAGGCAGAAGTGCAACTTTATTTTGAAGCATGATGACAGGAGAACTTAATTCATTAATTAACTCTTTCTGAGCGTTCAGCTGTTCTTGCGTATTTTTATGATATTCTTGAATAAAGATGTAAATAGATAAATCAAACGCTTTAACAATAATGTCATACCACATAAATATCTTATCTACGCTTATCTCATCCGAATGCAAAGAGATAAACTTCTTTAAGTAATTAACGGCAATTTTTTGTGAATTAAAATATTCTCGAACGATAAAGTGAAGAGGCGTACTTAAATGCTTTGGATCACGCGCTAGTTCTATTGACCACTGCTGAAAATCCGAAAAAAAATATTCCTCATCCTTTATAAACACGTCAAATAAATGCTGGAAATAATCTTGATTTTGCTGCTTAAGTTCTTTCACAATTGCTGGATTTTTACTCGAATAGACAGAGAACTCATTTTTATCGTCGAGCTGATTGTACCAGTCTTCAGTTAATTGAAGAGAATGTTCTTTGAAAAAATGATATAAGTCCTGATTTTTATGCATGAAGACTCTCCTTATATATGTATAGTCTAATTGATTTATAAATAAAGGCATAAAAGCATCCCCTGATCTAAAGTGAGGATGCTTATAAATAAATCCATTATGAAGCGCATTTATTTTCCTATACGCCTTGTTTTCCCTAACTGTATACTCTCAAACCCAATTTATTAAAAAATAAACATTTTTCAACTAACATATTCATGCATTTTACCTATTTTTCATACAGAACCACTTCTTGTGCTTATAACTTTAGCTTGGGTAAGGCATCTTTAATGCTTTGATAGACTAAAATAAAGGACATATCATCTTCCATAGTGCTCATATGTATGGCCATGTTAGGAGAAATTCCTGTTAAAACAAGCTGAGTTCCCATGAGCTTCAGCCAATTGTAAATATTAAGAATATCACGGCCGAATGAATCATTAAATTGCGCTAACCCTGAGACGTCTAGGATTAAATAACGATCTTTGCTGCTTGTGTTACGCGAGGTGAAGCTATTAAATAGCATTTCTATACGACGTTCGTTTAACGTTCCGATTAATGGAAGAACAGAGATTCCTTCTTCTATTGGCACGATAGGGGTGGATAGCCTTTCAACTTCTTCCAAAGCTTGCTGAAGCTGTTCCTGAGCTGTAATTTCTATTGTTACGTCTTTTTGAACACCAATAAAGTAGTATTTATCTTCTTCTTCTATATATGTCGGGTCAATCGTTAGCTGATTATGAAAGAAAGAGCCGTCTTTTCGATAATTAACAAGCGTAACAGAGACTGACTGATTGCGGCTTATAGCGCTGCGAATTTCATCGACGTGGTGCGGGTTTGTAAGAGGACCTTGTAGGAAACGGCAATTTTCCCCTAATACTTCTTCTTCCTTATAGCCGGTCATAAGGGAAAACCCTTGGTTGAGGTAAATAATTGGGTTATCAGGCAGAGAAGGGTCCGTCACGATAATACCAGATTGTGAGCTATGAAGGGCTTTGTTTAAAATGGACCATTTTGAATCTTGAGCTTCAGGTGTAGTCAATGCATTCCCTCATTCCTTGGAATTTTTATAAAAATATTGTGACATAAACACATCAAAAAAACAATTTTCGACGCGTTTGTTCCTAGAGAAAGAATGAAGATAAGGAAAAATATGTTATAATAATTTCAGGGGCAAAGGGAGTGTGAACAAATGTGATAACCATCAATTTATTTAATGTTAGTTTCTTTGTGATGGCGCTAGCAGGCTTTATTCTCATTTTTTGTTTGCGTATAAAGTTCAAGCGGCCACTGTCATTATTCAAATGGTCTTTTTTGTTCGGAACGGTGCTGCTGTCGCTAAGTTTATACTTGTTTATGGCTACCAGCCAATATATTCATTTGATATGCAATACAGTCGGCTCAGTTATGACAGCGCTCTATCTTATCAGTATTATGGTTGGAGCAGAAGAGTCATAAATACATATGTTTAAAAGTCTATTGAACGTGGAAAAAAAAAGATGCATAAAAGATGCATAAAAGAGAAAGAGACGCACTTACATTCCTTTAGCAAACGAAATGATAACAACTTGAAAAACACTTCGGTACAAGATGCCGAGGTGTTTTTCATAAATAAAAAGGAAAGGAGAATATTTAGAAAAATACTAGTCATATTTCACTCAGTATAGTAAAATAAAAAGTTATTATTCTATTTTTATGTTGTTGCTATTGGCAACATGTGTTAGTCTAAGAGTAGTATACATTTTAGGCGATCTTGAAAAAGAGAGACGAGAAGCTTTTATTAGAGTTTCTTAAAAGCTTTACGTTTACTGAGGTGAAACAATGAAGTCTCAAGTACAAAAATTTGTAGGCTATTTATTAGCTGGTGATCAAGACAGCGCTTGGGAAGTTGTGCTAGAAGAAATCCACCAAGGAAACAACAGCCTAGATATTTATGAAAATTTAATTACAACCGCAATGCGAGTAACTGGAGATATGTGGGAAGAAAATATCATTTCTGTAGCTGATGAGCATGTTGCAACTACGACATGTGATTATGTGCTAACTCGCTATCGCTTTTATAAAAAAATTCAGGGACACGCTTCAGACACCGCTCCAAGGGCACTGCTTCTATGCTTGGAACAAGAACAGCACTTCATTGGTTTAAAGATGGTGGCTTTATTGTTTGAGGAACACGGTTGGAATACTCGCTTTTTAGGAGCCAATCTCCCTCTGGAATACGCTGAGAAAATGGCTATAGAATGGAAGCCTCACATGGTAGGATTATCCGTCAGCATCCCTTATCATATTGAGAGGCTTGCTGAATACACCAAAACTTTGGACAAATTAGAACCAAGACCAACGGTAATGGTAGGAGGGCGCTTAGTTTCTCAAATTGATTTCCGTTCTTACTGTTCTGAGCATACACGCCTAATTCCGGATCTTCACCAACTAAATAACTGGTTAATCAGTTATCACAAAGGAGTGGAAGTTAATGTCGATGCTTGAGTATGTTCCAGTTCCTTACTTTTTAGTGGATACTGAATTTAATATTTTGGAATGGTCCCAACAATCAGGTCATTTATTTAAGCCTTCAGCTAATTTTTTAGATCTTGTAGATGTATTCAGTCAAGAAAAGGCGAGAAAGTTTTTAAGCTTGCGCCAAAAAGATTCTCGAGAATTGTCTGTAGACGAACCCCATGATGAGCAAACGCTTGTCCAAAGCCGAGGCCAGGCTATTCAGAAAGTAGAACTTGTGATGCAAACCAATGATTCGCCTTATTCACTGTTTGAATGCTTAATTCAATGGGATGGTGATGTAGGTCACTTAGTTTGTATTCGCCAAGATGAGCGTATACAAGAGCTAACGAGTCTTGTTCAAGACCATCGGAAACGATTAGCAGATACAGATTTTGAACTGCTTGAACAAAAAGAACGTCTTGAAAAATCATTACAAAAAATTAAGCAATTGTCCGCTTCTTTTATTAAATTATCCTCTAAAGTAGGACTTATACCTCTTTTTGGAGACTTAGATACAGCTCTTGTAGCTGAAAATACGTCCATTTTGCAAAACTTTGCGCATGAAGGAAATTACACCACGCTTCTATTTGACTTTGGGGGACTAGATATATTAACGACCGAAGGAATTCAAGCTTTTGCAGGCTTTATGCAGTCCTTCTATCTCATGGGCATCACATGCTATATTATTGGCATGAAGCCGCATCATACGGCTGCTCTGAAAAATAGAACGTTTGGTGAGCAAATTATTTATATGAATAACCTGAGTGAAATTATTGCTGTGAATAAAAATGTGAGTTAAAAGAGTGGAGGAGAAGAAAGAATAACTTTCTTCTCCTCTTTCTGTATACACTTCTTCGCTTACAATTAAACATTCTTTTTATATTTCAGCTGAAAGGATAGCATTAAGACGTTGAAGTCCAATGTTCAAATCAGTATCACTAAGAAGGGAGTAGCTTATTCGAATGTAAGCATGAGGAGGTTTGTGAACGAAACAAGCTTCACCAGGTAAAAAGCAAACATTATGCTCCTGGGCTTTTTTTAATAATGCGAATGTGTTTACATTTTGCGGCAGTTTTAACCATAAGTTGAAGCCTCCTTTAGGGACTTGGAATTGAACGTAGTCGGAAAGAGGCGAAAGCAGGTCGCTTGCATGATCTCTTCTCAATTGCAAAGCGGTCCTCAACTTTTCCATATGCTGTTTCATTCGCTCAGTGCGTAAGAAAGCTAGCACAGCTTTTTGAGTTAGTAAGGGACTACCAATATCCATCAATGCTTTAACCGCATATAGCCAATCAAATACAGAACCTTGTGCATAAAGTAATCCAATTCGAAGTCCTGGGGCCAAAGTTTTACTAAACCCCTTCAAAAACAAAACATGCCCATTTTTATCAAACGTTTTGATCGGTGGAGGCACCGATATATCATCGAAATAAATCTCTCCAAACGAATCATCTTCAACAATAAAAAAGTGATACAATTCGGCCAAATCAACTAGTTCTTTGCGGCGCTGTCTGCTCATTAGTATACCTGTAGGGTTTTGAAAAGAAGGGTTTACGTACAAAAGCGAAGGCTTTATTTTTTGGCAGACTTCTTCTACTAAATCAGATTGTATTCCTTCTTCATCTAGTTCAATTGAAATGACGTTAACACCTTTATTGGTGAAGACATCAATTGCAGCTCCGTAGCATGGACTCTCTACTATAACCGTATCCCCTGGCTTTAAAAGTGTTTGAGCAATTAAATCAATACCTTGCTGAGCGCCACTTGTAATCACAATTTCATGAGGATCAGCTTTTATTCCTTGCTCTCTCTGTAAATAAGAAGAAAGCTCTATGCGAAGCTCACGATCTCCTTGAATTGGACCGTATGTGGCTAAAACAAGCTCATCGGTACGTAACAGACTTTGCATTTCTTGCGCTAAAAACTGATTAGGAAGGAGACGAGGGAAAAGAATAGCCTGAGAGAAATCATAATATTTACGATCACGATTTAAGCTATACTGAGAGCGCGTAATATTTACGTTTAATTCATCTTGCCATGAAAAATTATTTAATACCTTGGAAGAACGTTTAGTAACCCCTTTAACAAAAGCTCCTTTTCCTGACTGTATTACGATTAATCCTGATTTTTGTAAGAGCTGATACGATTTTCGTACCGTTAATAAGCTTATTTCTAACTCTTGTGATAGCTTGCGTAAAGAAGGGAGCTGATCACCAGGTTTTATCATGCTCGTTTGGATGCGATAACGAATCTGCTCATAGATTTGCTGATAAATGGGGGTGGAAGATTTTTTATGTACATTAAATCTCATTGTGTCACCTAACTATTCTTTTTCTTTAGTTAACCTCAAAATAAGCATGGGCGCAACTGGAAAAACAGCAACTGTTATAGTGAAGGTTTTACTGTTATACTTCCTTTCTTTTATACTCGTGGCATGTTTAAAGGAGGAAGATATATGATTATTATTAATTACGTACTTATCTGTTTTATTTTCGGCACGACATTCTTAACTATTAAATTAGGGATTGAAGCGGGAATGCCTCCACTTTTCTCAGCTGGAACTCGCTTTCTTTTAGCAGGAATATTAGTAATCTCGTACTTTGCATATAAAAAAGAAGTTCGACGCTCGTTATTATTTTCAAAAAAAGTGATGATGGTAGGGTTTTGTTTGACCTTTATGACATTTTCAACACTCTATTGGGCAGAACAACATGTGACATCGGGTCTTGCAGCTGTTTTATCTGCTACTGGCCCAATGATGATATTGCTTATTCAAGTGATGCAAAGAAAAATGGAATTAAAAAAAGAGCAGTTATTCGCTTTGCTTCTGGCTTTTACCGGTGTTATTTGTATTTCACTTCCAAATGTGACAGCTACTATGTCTTATTCGTGGACGTTAGGATGTATCATTATCATAGTAGGAGAGGTATTTTACGGCATAGGCAGCAATTATTCGAAAGCTTTGTTAAATGAACTAAAAGGAGTGTCACCGTTTTTAATTAACGGTATTCAAATGTTTTACGGAGGAATATTTCTACTGGTGCTTTCTTTATGTACAGAGCAGATCCATGTTTCAACTATTATGCCTTGGAACGCAGTATGGTCTATTGTATATTTAATTTTTGTTGGTTCAATTGCTGGACACGGCTTATATTATTGGCTAATCGCCCAAACAAATCCGGTTTTTCCATCTACTTGGTTGTATGTATCTCCTTTAATCGCGATGTTAATCGGTTATGTAGTCTTAAATGAAGCTATCACGCCTTCTATTATTGGAGGAGGCCTTCTTATTTTAATAGGAGTGTTTATGGCCAATCGTGAAGCTTTGAGAGTACATTTTAAAAAAAGTGTGCTATTCAAAAAGCAGCTGTAAAACAAGTCGCCATTTGCTGACTTGTTTTTAGTTGATCGCAAGACAAAAAAGATTGAAGAAAGATATAAAAGATGACTAACAGCCTCTCCTTAATAAAAGAAGAGGCTGTTTTATTATGAATTTGCTGACATCGTATGAGACGGCAAAATGATGTCTTGGTCTACTAGGAAGGATAAAAGTTCCCGTGTAGCATATGACATATAGCGATCTTTTTTCAAAATGATGCCTAGCTCCCACATTGGAGTAGGTGCGGCAATTGGAATACTTTTAATAAAAGGGTTATTGATCTTTGGAAACACGGACTTCGGTAAAATTGCAATACCTAATTCAGAAGCGACTAGTTCAATAATTAAATCCCATTGAGAACTTTCGTACGCTATTTTTGGATGAAAACCCGCTTGAATGCACTCATGAATAATGCGATCATGAAGAGAGAAATCTTTGCTGAACAGGACAAACGGCTCTTCTCTAAGCTCGCTCAAAGCAACAATTGATTTAGCTGCCAGCGGATGCTCATGATGAATGTATAAATTAAACTCTTCTTCAATAAACGGGTAGACGTGAAAAAGAGGGTTTTGAATAGGCAGCACGATAATGCCAAGGTCTACTTGTTCGTTTTCTACAAGTTCGACAATTCGCTTTGCGCCAAGCTCCACAAGCTCTAATTTCACCTGAGGATGTTTTGATGTAAAGTTTTTTGCGATCATCGGGAAAACAACAGTCCCTACTAAAGGAGGAATTCCTACTTTAATATCTCCTGTAGGGAGATTTCGTAAATCATCTAACAAAGCATGCAGCTCGTGAAGAGTGGATACTAGCTTTTGACTTTGCCCATACACAATCTGTCCCGCATCGGTTAAAGTCAGCTTTCGGGTAGAGCGATCAAAAAGATCTACGCCGAGTTCTTCTTCTAGTTTTTTTACAATTTTACTTAATGCTGGCTGAGACAGATGAATTGCAGCTGCTGCTTTCGTGAAACTTTTTTGATTAACTACTTCCATGAAATGTTGCAGTTCTCGAATATCCATAAATTCTCCTCACTAGTATTCTTAGTTTTCATACTATTTATTCTATTTATCTATTTTACTTATGATTCAAATAAATGTAAACTCTTACATAAGGAAGTGAATAGTGATTCATCTAAAAATAGCACATGAAATTCCTCTAAATACGTTAGAAACCCGCATATTTGTAAGCGTTAACAAAAAATCACCCTCGAAGAAAATTCTAGAAAAATATTTTTTTCTCCCGTAAAACAAAGCCGCGAGCGCAGAAATAACACGTGTTGAAATGTTCATTTTGTATACTGTTCTGACAATTAAGAAAGAGGAATAAAATGGTATAGTGCACCACTAAGGTGAGTCTATTCATTCTGCAAACGAGCCGTACATAGAAAAAAGGGCCTGTTTGTTAAAAATAATTGGGGGAGTGGTTGAGATGACATACGTTAAAGGACTAGAAGGAATCGTTGCAGCTGAAACAAAAGTAGGGCATGTTGATGGAGAGAAAGGTCAGCTGATTTATCGCGGATATTGGGCAAAAGATTTGGCGATCAATTATTCTTTTGAAGAAGTTTCTTATTTAATTTGGAACGGCACGCTGCCCAATCATGATGAGTTAAAAGCATTTAAACAAAAAATGGTGACTCATCGTACGCTTCCGGCTAATATTGTTGCGTTAATGGACTGTTTGCCAAAAGATACAGAAGTGATGAGCGCGCTTCGCACATGTATCTCAGCTTTAGGAGACCCTTCATACAGCTGGCCTCCGACAAAAGAGCAGGCGCTTGCCATTACAGCGGTCACACCTACTATTATTGCCTATTGGTATCGTAAAATGAATGATTTAGAAGTAGTAGAGCCTAACGAGCATTTGGATCATGTAGCAAACTATTTATACATGATTAACGGAGAAATTCCAGATCAAAGTTTGGTTACTGCGCTGAACGCATATTTTGTTTTGACAATTGAGCATGGGATGAACGCCTCAACCTTCTCATCGCGCGTTATTTCATCTACCGAATCTGACATGGTTTCAGCTATTTGCGGAGCAATTGGCGCGATGAAAGGTCCGCTTCACGGAGGAGCTCCTTCTGGTGTTATTACCATGTTTGATGAAATTGGAAGTGAAGAGAATATTGAGCCCTGGGTTCGTAAAAAATTAGATAACAAAGAGAAAATCATGGGATTTGGTCATCGTGTTTATCGTACACATGATCCAAGAGCAGAAGCATTAAAAGAAGTATCGAAACAAATCTCAGGAGACAACGGGCTATTTGATTTAATTGTTAAAAT
This sequence comes from Priestia sp. Y58, assembly GCF_029522095.1. Taxonomy (NCBI): domain Bacteria; kingdom Bacillati; phylum Bacillota; class Bacilli; order Caryophanales; family Bacillaceae; genus Priestia; species Priestia sp. Y58. The sequence goes on along the minus strand of NZ_JAKWFL010000002.1, from coordinate 341,662 downwards.
TGAAGATAAAACCATTGAATTACTCAATGAATACAAGCCGGGTAGAGGCATTTATACCAATGTAGAATATTTCGCTGCAGCGGTTATGAAAGCGGTTGAGCTTCCGTCTGAACTATTCACACCAACCTTCACAGCAAGCCGTGTAGTTGGCTGGACAGCTCATGTCGTAGAACAGTCAGAAAATAATCGTATTTACCGACCTCAGTCTGCTTATATAGGTTATACGCCAGTTGAACAAAATCAATAAATAAACTCGCTTTCACATAAAAAACGTCGGTAAATCCGACGTTTTTTCATATGGTTAAATATATTCTTTTTGAGAATAAAATCGTTTTAATAAATAGAATAATCCGACTGCTAAGCATAAACTTGCTGCAGCTAAGCTAGATGTAATCATGGCGTGCTCACCTTCGGTAGGGGTATGTGAAAGTTTGTAGCTGCTGTAGCATAAGAGAGCCGTGATACATAAACAGCAGGAGCTAATCAATCCATACCGCTTTTTGAAGCCAATAATAGATAGTAATACAATCAAATAAATTCCGCTCACCATCATCATAATTGGAAACTGAGGGTGGAATTTAATTGTATATAACAAATAATCGATGTGAGAATAGTGATGAACCGCCGAGGACTTTGTTAGCCCTCCGGTCAAACTAGCTGATAAAGGTCCTTCAAGCATCGAAGAGCCGTTATACCAGGTAGCGACTGAGGAAAGTAAAAAAACAAAACAACTTGCAAATAGCTGCGTCATGCATTTTATTGACACGTATAGAAAGCTCCTCTCAATAACCATCTTTTGTTAATACAAGTCCGAAAATTATTATAGCAGGTTTTGAAAGTAAAAAAAGTACTATTGGAATGGTTTCATAAAACGTTCATATTTGAAAAGGTTTGTTTTTTTAAAATAAAGGGAAAAAAGGTGAAACGGAAGATATGAATAGAGGAGAGAGAAAGATGAAGGCAGCAGTGATTTTGAATCCAAACGCAGGAAACAAGAAATTAGTGAATGAAATTGACTTTATATGTGATCGGTTAAACACTGCATTTGAGACGGTTACTTTATATAAAACAGAGCAACCTGGAGATGGTGCCGATCTGGTAAGAAAATTGGAAGGCAAAGCGGATGTCATTATTGGAGCAGGAGGAGACGGGACAATTTATGAGCTCATCAATGCTCTTGCTCCGCTGCAGCAACGTCCTGTATTTGCTATTTTACCTGGTGGAACATGCAACGACTTTTCGCGTGCAATTGGAATGAATCAAAATCCTTTAAAAGCAGTGGAGCAAATTATAGAAAAGCAGACGGAGGCAGTGGATGTTGGAAAACATGACGAAGATTATTTTTTAAACTTTTGGGGAATCGGCCTCGTAGCTGATGTATCTGAAAATATTTTAGAAGAAAATAAAGAGAAATTTGGTAAGCTCTCTTACTACATGAGCGTAGGTAGAACCTTAAATCAAGCAGAGCCTTTTCAACTAAAAATGACGAGCGAAAAAGCTTCTTATGAAGGAGAAGCTGTTATGGTGTTAATTGGAAACGGTCCTTTTTTAGGAGGAACTCGTGCTATGCTAGGAAACAGCTCATTTCAAGACGGATTATTAGATGTATTCGTTATTAAAGAAATGGGAATCGAGCCGGTTATGGCATGGTTACAAACAAGCCCTGATGAGGAACAGCTTAACCCCGAAAGCAACCTTATGCATTTTCGTGCAAAAGAAGTCCATATCGAAACTACTCCTGAAAAAACGGTAGATTGTGATGGAGAAAAAGAAACGACAACACCTTCAACGATTACGGTTCTCCACAATCACATCAATATGATAGTCGGAAACAGATAAAGAAACGCTGGAACTTCCAGCGTTTTTTTTATGAAGATAGCCATCGTGGAGAAGTAAAGAGCATAATCATTATGCTGCTCATCGTAATAACAAGCATGGAGTAGCAAAAAGCAGTAAATCCGATAATATGTAAGCCCACTATCATAATCGTACTGTCTAAGATAAAAATGGTTATTCCTATATTGATTTTCCATTTTTTTGATACAATAATAGCAATTAAATCAAGCCCATCCGAACTGATCCCGTAGCGAAGCATCAGTCCTATTCCCATTCCTACGAGTGCGCCTCCAAGCAATGAGCTAAAAAGCAAAGGAAGCTCCAGCGTACCTTCGAGAATAGACAGCCATTCTGTCATAAAAAAAGAAACAAATAAACCTATACTTCCATAAAAAAAGTTTTGACGATGACGAAAAAAAGCATATAAATAGACAGGTACGTTCAAAAAGAAAATGGACATTCCGATAGGAGTTCCAAACACATAATATACGATAAGCCCAAATCCTATAAGTCCACCGTCTAGTAAGTGATACGGAGCAATAAATCCGTTTAGCCCTAGTCCAATTAATAAGCTGCCACAGCAAATCGAAACCACTCTCGAAAAAATATTCCTCACCCTATACGTTAAATTTTAATAGGAGTACTCGTCCATCTATGTATATGGCAAGCTTAGGTTATTTAGAAGTAAAGAAGAAGAAAAAAGAAAATTATGTAAAAAGTATTGATTCTATAACTCTGATATTCTATAGTTAATCTAACTTCGTTTTCACGACAATTTCTTGATTTTTTATGATACTGTTTAACTGTTTGTATTTTTTAATATATATATAAGTTGTGTTTTGTAAAAAGCATACGATTGTAATAAGTCTATAAAAGCAAGCCGCTATATAAAGGGGTTGATTACGTGTAGGATTCTCTTTCTTTTCAGTCATACTAAAAAGAAAGAGGGATTGTCGTGAAAAATCGTTCCGTACTTTTTTTATGGGTTGGTCAAAGCCAAGCCAATTTAGCAGATGTATTATATATTGTTGCGTTAATCAGCATTCTTTATGCTCAAAATAGTTCTCCTGTGCTGCTTTCATGCATTCCGTTTACCATTACGGCTGCTAAGTTTTTGAGCAGTTTTACTGTGCCTTTTCTTATAGATCGCTACAGGGCTAAGCGTATTCTTGTTGTGTCTCAGCTGTTGAAAACCAGTGTTTTGTCTATGTTTTTCTTGTGGCATATGTCGCTTATCAGCATGCTGTGCTGCGTGGCGCTTATTGCTTTTTTCGATGGGTGGGCAGCTCCGGTTCAAAGCTCTATGCTTCCTCATTTAGTAGATAAAGAGAAGCTGTTAAAATGGAACAGTATGTTTAATGTCACCGATCAAACGATTCAAATTGCAGCCTATCCGCTTGGAAGCTTTCTGATCATCAGCTGGGCTGCTACTGGCCTTTTATGGCTGTCATTTTCGTTATTCAGTTTGTCACTTGTATTTATGCAGGCCATTCGCATTAACGCTCATTCTGCTAAAACGAAGCAAAAACAAGGGTTAAAAGAGGGATGGAAACTAATTTGGCATTATCCGCGCCTGCGGGTTTTATTAGTCATGGAGGTTTTAGAAGGAATGGCTGCCGGCGTTTGGGCATCAGCAATTGTCTACGTGTTTGTGAAAGAGATATTAAATAAAAATGAAGCTTGGTGGGGATATATCAACAGCAGTTTTTTTGTTGGAACGGTTCTTGGAGGTTTCGTTTTGTTGAAGATTTCAGTTGAACAAGAGAAAAGTCTTTATCATATCGTAACACTAGGCAGTCTTTTATCAGGTTTTTTTACATTATTGTTCGGAGTGATGTCTGCTCCTTTTCTTTCACTTTTACTTAGTTTTGCTATTGGCATTGCCCTTCAAATAAGCGCTACGTGTTCTTACACGCTTACACAAACGGCCGGTCCTTTAGAAAAGCTTTCTAAGGTGCTTTCCGCTACGCTGAGCGTTTCATATGTGACGTTTGGACTTTCGGTGCTGCTGCTTGGAGCTGTTGCTTCGCTAAATGTGACGGCGGCGTTTCTAACAGCAGGAGGACTGATTGTAATCAGCGGCTGTGTAGGTTTATTCTTACGGAATTATGCGCTTGCTAACTAAAAAAGGTTGCTTGCTATTTGCAACCTTTTTTAAAACATCGTATTTTCTCTCCTCAACCATAAGCCGTATAAGGTTGTTTGCTTTAAATACCCCTTGTGTAAAAGTAGGAAGCTTTTCACGAAAACAAAAGGAAAAAAAATATGGCTATCGAATTATGTTAAGAGCGTTGAGCTAAAAGGAGTGATTAAATGGTTGTCATTCGACAGGGGGTTGAAACTGATCGAGAGCGACTGGCTACGTTAATGCAAGAATATATAGTAAAATTCTGTGAGCAGCCTGCCCCTTCCCGGAAAGCTTTAACTTTACATATTAAGCGCTTATTGAATAATCCTTCCTATGGTATCCAGTTTGTTGCTGAATTAGAAGGGAAACTAGTAGGTTTTGCGACGGTGTACGTATCGTGGAGCACCTATTATTTTAAAGAAACAGCGATCTTAAAAGACTTGTACGTATCTCCTTTAAACAGAGGTAATAAAATTGGTGAACGTTTGTTTAAGATCTGCTTGGCCTATTCTCAAAAGTATGAGTTTGCAGGGATGACCGCTGAGTGCAGCAGTGAAAATAAAGTTGCTCAAAACCTTTTTCAAAAAATGAACGGTAAAGAAAATGCAGGGGTTCAATACCGTTTTTTTTAAGAGAAGTGCAGCTTTTACTTTTAAGACTTCTACTAAATGGCAAAAATATGTTATAGTATGAAAAGTGAAATTGATGAAAATGTCGGTGGGCTATATGTTAGATGATCGTATCAATAGTAGGGGGAAGTTGGACTAGCTGTTTGAAAGGCGGCCATCCTATTTTTAGTATAGCCGCAAGGAAGGAGCAGGACCTTGAAAAAAAATCCAATCTTAAACGCGTGGAAAATAGTAACTGCGACGAGCGGTTTTTTGCTTGCGCTGTTTATCTTTAAAGTCCGAAAAGGAAGATAATCATATAAAGAAAGCTCCTCGATTGAGGAGCTTTTTATTATTTAGTAATAGGAAACGCCAAGGGAGTCACGGTTGATAAAGAATCTCTGTAAGAATGATAGGTGAAATAATGACGTGTTGGACTATAAATAGTCATGTAAAGTAAATAATCATATTTCGTTTCCATATAGAAAAAAACGCCGTCTGCGTGGAGTGTATAGAAAGAGTACGAAATTCCGAGCAGCGTTTGCTTTTGTACGCTTGTGCTTGGGTTTTCTTTAATCCATTCATATAGTTCAAACACACTCACTCCTGGTGATGATTGCAGCGTATGTACTTTGTCATATAACTTATCAGATACATCGGAAACCGACTGTTTTAATTGGTGAAATAAGTTGGACATTTGTTCTTTCATTGTGGTGAGCTCCTTTACGGGTAGTCAGCTATTAGCATGCTCAGGGACATCCACGCTTATGTATAGTTAGTGGATGGCTGATTTGAATTTGCCACCCTGCGCTTCTTGGGTATCCATAATGGTTGTAAATGCATGTGGATCTATTTCGGAAATAATGGTTTTAAGCTTGGTAATCTCTAAACGCGTCACAACTACGTATATGACTTCTTTTTCTGTACCTTCAAATCCGCCTTTACCATACAGTTTCGTCACGCCGCGGCCTAAACGATGCGTAATAGCGTCTGATAGCTCTTCATAGTGATTTGAAACTATAAAAGCTGCTTTTGTTTCATCAAGCCCTTGAATAATCGCATCGATTGTTTTAGAAGCAATATAGTACGTAAGGATCGAGTACATAGCCTGTTCCCAACCTAGCACAAACCCTGCCCAAGCGAAAATGAAGATATTTAAAAACATCACAAATTCGCCCACAGAAAACGGAATTTTTTTTGTTAATAAAATACCTAAAATCTCAGTTCCGTCTAACGCTCCACCGTGACGAATGACCGTTCCTACACCTGCTCCTAACAGCAGTCCGCCAAATACAGTAGCAAGAAGCGGTTCAGATGTTACAGCTGGAACATGGTGCAATTGAGATTCTACAATGGATAAAGCAACGACTGCAAACATAGATGAAAAGCAGAAGTTACGACCAATTTGTTTGTATCCACTATATAAAAAAGGGAGATTAAAAATGATGATAAGAAGACTGAACGGCAATTTCGTTAAGTAAACTAAAATTAGAGAAATACCGATAATACCGCCATCAATTACGGAATTTGGGACTAAAAATAATTCAATAGAAACGGCAGCCAAGGAAGCCCCAATTAACATCATAATGTAGCGATAAATGAGCCGACCTGCCTTTTCCTTTTTGTGCTGTTTCGTTGTCATAAAATCTTTCCTTTCAAAATACTGCCTATACGCAACTCTTACTAGTATAACTAAGTCTTGGGAACTCTATCCAATTATCTACTTTAAAAAAGACTAGCCAGAATAAACAAAATCCTGTTAAATTAAACGGTAGACATTTGCTGAAATAAAGGAGCTGTACATATGATAAACGTTTATATTCCACCGCTTCAAACAAGCGCTGGCGAAAAAGCGGCACGCTATATTGATACATTAACCAAACCGATAGGAAGCCTTGGAAGACTCGAAGAAATAGCAGTTGAATTAGCGGCCATGACCGGGGAAGTTTTTCCGACGGTCACGCCGCCAGGAGTCCTCGTATTTGCAGGCGATCATGGAATTGTAAAAGAAGGAGTTTCAGCTTATCCGCAAGACGTAACGGCACAAATGGCGCTGAATTTTTTGCAGGGAGGAGCAGCTATTAACGTGTTTAGTCAGCAAATAGATGCACAGTTCAAACTGATTGACATCGGCATTGCTTCTGACCTTTCCCATAAGGACCTTGTACAACGCAAAGTGAAGCTGGGCACAGCAAGTTTTTATAAAGAAGATGCGATGACGCGCAGTGAGGCAGAATTGGCTGTTCAAGTCGGATATGAAGAAGCTGAAGAGCTTATTGCCCAAGGAATTAAATGTTTGATTGTAGGAGAAATGGGCATCGGAAATACTACGTCAAGCACGGCTATTTTAGCTGTATTGACAGGAGAAAAAGTCTCTAAGCTTGCAGGAATGGGCACAGGGATTTCTGATGAACAACTGCGCCACAAAGTCAACGTGATTGAAGAAGCGCTGCAAAACAGGCACATCAACCCTCAGGATCCAATTGATATTATCAGTAAAATAGGGGGTCTTGAAATTGCCGGGATGACAGGTGCTATGCTGGCGGCAGCTGCTCACCGTATTCCTATTTTGGTAGATGGTTTTATTTGTACAGTTGCAGCCCTTCTAGCGACAGAAATCAATACACAAGCAAGAGACTATATGTTTGCTAGTCACGAATCTGTTGAACAAGGTCATGCGTGTGCAATGAAGCTTCTTGGCAAGAAACCGCTCCTCAACCTCAATCTTCGGTTAGGTGAGGGAAGTGGAGCTGCTGTTACATTTCCGCTGCTGCACTCGGCTTCACTGATGATTGCCAATATGGCCACGTTTCAATCTGCGGGAGTGTCTGAGAAAGAATGAACCTAAAAAAGACATGGGAGCAATTCAACAAAACCATGTCTTTTTTCTTTATTTTATAAAAAAACCTTATATTTTTAACATCATAAACCAATAAATGCTAAAGCTAGCACCTGTTAGAATAAATGATCCAATAATCAACAATACCAGTGCAACGCGTCGTTTAATCGCTTGAATTTCTCTATCTTTTGGCAAACGTCCCATTGGTTTTCCTCCATTATGTAAATATTTCACGTATTTTCCTATTTTACTCTGCTTTAAAAAGAGAGAACATATGTCAAAGTTACTAAAAATCAAATTATTTTACAAAAAAATTGTATCCCCGTTCCAGCAGGGCAAAGAATACGTATTTTTTCAGTTAGAAAAGGACTGCTCTAAAGGTTTACTTACATGGCAACAACCTTTATCATATAACTGACTATACTATGATGTTATCCAAAGTTGGAAGAAATCTCAATAAATGTGAGTGTTATAATTACATGATAAGAGTCAGAAAATTTTAAAAAAGAGTGTGAGCAAACAATGGACGGTATGTTGATTATTCGGAACGGTGCTCCTTTTTATGAAGGAGCTTCCGTGCCTATTCCAAAAGATAAAGCCTGTATTATCGGACGAAGCAGTGAAGAATGGGAGCCTTATCTGGCCTTTCAAAGTGCTTACATTTCACGCAAGCATTTTGAAGTAACTTACGAAAGCAATGCCTTTTTCATTACAGATTTGTTTAGTAAACACGGGACAAAAGTAAATGGAGAAGAGTTACAGCCTGGAACCCCTCGTTTATTGAAAGAGCAGGATGTCATTACCTTAGCAAATGAAGAGGCAGCTTTAGTATTTAGAAATGATGATATGGATGCAACCCTCGATTTAGGACCTTTGCTAAAACAAATAAATAAACCATTTTACACATTAGATCCAATTTTGCAGAAAGTAAAAGTAAAAGAGGAAACGTATATTCTGTCAGATAAAGAATACGCGTGCTTAGCTTATCTTCTAGAATACAACAATCAATTTGTTTCAAAAGAAGCATTAAAAAAAAGCGTTTGGCCTGAACGAGTAGAGTCAAATGGAGAAATTCTAGTAGCAGCGGAAGAGCTGAATGCGCTGATTTACCGGGTTCGCAAAAAAATAGGAACATATTTAGAAATCGAAGTGATTCGAGGAAAAGGATATTGGCTACACTTTAACGAGAATGGACGTGAATAGAATCACGTCCATTTTTTAATCTCGTTTTACAGCATGTACACGTATATGTTTGGCTTCTGCTAGCCAAGATCCATTTTGAAACAGTTTATCTTGCATTCGATTTTCTAAGCGCGTAATGAGGACATTTTTAGTTTCTGTCGTCACGTGAGCAAAAAGAGGGGCTGCATTTGTTTCTAGCCAATTACGCAAGCCGTTTTCCCCTTTTAACAAGAAGGGACGGCTGTAGTGAATGGCCGTGGTGACTTGAAAATTCTGTGATTCCAAAAGAGAAGAATATTCAGCTACAGAAGGAAAGTACCATGGGAAATCTACATCGTTATAAGGGATATCAAACGTTTTAAATTGACGAATGATTTCTGTGAAAATTTCGTCCATGTTTCCTTTTCCCCAAAATTCTGCTACAAATCGGCCATTTGGTTTTAAAGCATTGTAAATGTTTTTAATGACAAGGTGAGGGGGACGGATGTCGTGTAAAGTTGCATTGGAAAAAACTGCGTCAAATTGTTCGCAATAAGGAAGGTTAAGGGCATTTAACTGTTCAAAGGATAGAGTCGGGTACTGATGACGAGCCTGTTCAATCATATTTTCAGAGCAATCGATGCCTGTTGCATGGACATGAAGCTTATTGAGCTGCGAAATAAATTCGCCAGTGCCACAGCCAATATCTAAAATATGTTCGCCAGCTTGAGGAGAAAGAAGGTTCATAGCACTTCCTCCAAATGAAGAAACAAACGGAAGATGATACACTTGAGCAATTTTTTGTTGATTAACAGTTTGACTCATGAAGTGATTCCTCCTTTGTAAAAGATGATGACTATCGTTTTATAAGAAGAAACAAGCTTTGAATAGTAGATATGAAGTTATTGATAGAATTATACCATATATCTTACTTATTATGCCGAAAACTCCAAAGAAAAAGCGCACCAAACTTCTAGCTTGGGCGCTTACAAGCACGAACTATTTTCTAACCATTAACCGAACTGAACAAATAGAGGAAGATCTGTATGACCCATCTCACGTACGTAGACGTATAAATTTCCTTTATGATGAATTTCATGATCAATGGCCATTTGTAAAAGTTGTCTTCCGGGAAGCTTTCTTCCAAACGCTGCAGTTGCGTCAATGGTCTTGTTTAAATCATCTTCACTTAGTGAACGTAATACGTCTACTGTTTTTTGGGTATATTCAGCTGAAAGATCTGATAATGACTTACCGCTAAAATCAGCTTTTTGACCAAGTGGAGATAAATCACCGGATTTTACCACTGATGCAAATGCATAAAAGGATGTTAAAATATGCGTAGATAAGTCAAAAGCGGACATAGATGTCGGGGCAGGCTTGTATTCGTAGTGACCTGCTTCAATTTTGTTGATTAATTCATTAGTTACGTTTCGATGTGCTAAAAAGTGATGGGGCATTTGTTCAACTGTCATGATAAAAGGCTCCTTTATTATGTATTCGCTTCTGAGTATAGCATTTGAAAATCAGAAAGCGAAGAAAAAACTTTATCAATAAGAAAAACAGCTGCATATGAGCAGCTGCTTTTCTTATTATTAGAAATTACGTTGTTTTAACTCTTCAAGCAATAACTCCATACCTTCGCGGCTTAAAGTTAATTTGCCATCTGCGATTGTTACGTTGTCAGAAGATACTTCGCCAGTAATCGCACAAGCACCGTTCGGCTCATATTTCTTTAAAATAATTCGATCTGTTTCGACAAAAATTTCAACAGGATCTTTTACATCTATTTCAAGAACACGTCTTAACTCTTTAGGAATTACGATACGACCTAAATCATCTACTTTTCTTACAATACCAGTCGATTTCATTTTTAATCACCTTTACTTTTATATTTTATTGAGTACGCAAAATATTATTTTTGGAATTTCTAAGATGATTATATACTAGATAACCGCTAAATTTGTCGAAGTTATTAATATGTAAATGAACTGTAATATTATTGAAATATTATCTGTAAATACAAATCCTCCTACAATATGGAATATTTAGGGCTCTTTGTATGATATAGGAGATGAAGGAATTAATTACATTTGACATACAATTTTATTTATGTTTATGCAGCAGCCTGGGGGGAGGCTACATGTGAATGTGGAAGCAAATAAGTTGAAAGAATGAAGAGAATATGATTAGATTAAAGGAGTAACTTGCTCAAAATAATTAAATCGTAATGATTACGTATTTCAAATAAAAAAGTAATAAATCGAAAGGATGACAAAGAATTTGGCTAAAAAATCAAAAGTTGTAAAAGAACAAAAGCGTCAAGAGATGGTAGCGAAGTATGCGCAATTGCGCCAAGAGCTGAAGGAAAAAGGAGATTACGAAGCGTTAAAAAAATTGCCTAGAGATTCTTCGCCAACGCGCTTAAATAATCGCTGCCGCGTTACTGGTCGTCCGAGAGGCTACCTTAGAAAATTTGAAATGTCACGCATCGCTTTTAGGGAATTAGCCTACAAAGGGCAAATTCCAGGTGTTAAAAAAGCAAGCTGGTAGTATAAAAGCCCTCATAATGAGGGCTTTTATTATTTATTAGCTGCAAAATATCGAGCAATTCCTTGGTAAATACCTGTAGATATTTGCTGCTGATACGCGTTAGAAGAAACAATTTGCTCATCGTGAGCATTTGATAAAAAGCCTAATTCAAGAAGTACAGCCCGCTGGTTGTTTTCTCGAGTAACATAATAATCTCCAAAACGAACCCCCATATCCTTCATAGAAGGCGCGTTTTCAGCCATGCTTTCTTGAATGTATTTTGCTAATTCTTTATCTTTGGATTCACTGTAATAAAATGATGCGATGCCGTTTGCAGAAGATGCAGTAGAAGCGTTATAGTGAATGCTGATAAATGCATCTGCATGCTTTGCTTCACTAACGTTCACTCGTCCGCTTAGTGAGATAAAAGTATCGTTTGAACGCGTCATAAATACATTTGCTCCAGCATTAGCTAAGCGGCTTGCCACAAGTTTTGCTGTTGTTAACGCTAAACTTTTCTCAATCGATGACTTGCCTGAAGTGCCAGGATCATATCCGCCGTGCCCAGCGTCTACTACAATAATTTTATCTTTTAAAGCAGCAGAAGGAGAAGGAAAACTAGCTGAAGGTGTAGAACCAGCCGCAGCTGTTAACCCTTTTGATACCCATGCTGTTTGACTCGCAGAGTATTGAATTTGCACCCAGTCATTCGTTTCATTTACTTTTTTGAATCTTTCACCTGCTCTTGCTACACGAATGATTCCCGCATTTAAGCTCGGCTGACTTCGCAAATTTGAAGCTTTTGTAATTTGAATAGACTGGGCTGTTTGTGAAGACTGTCCGGAATCTGCTTGTAAATACTGACTTGCTACCCAGCCCGTTTGGCCATTTGCCGTTTTAATCTGTGCCCACGACCCGCTTTCTTTTACTACCGTTACTTTGGAACCTCGCGATAAGTTCGTCACGATAGACGCGCTTGTGCTTGCAGAAGACCGAACGTTCAATGAACTGGCATTAACGGTCGCTGACTTGGCTGACGTAGAACCTGAATCATTAGTCGGCGTAGAAGAATCCGAGCCTGCTTGTAAGTACTGACTTGCCACCCAGCCCGTTTGGCCGCTTGCCGTTTTAATCTGTGCCCACGATCCGCTGACTTTTACCACCGTTACTTTGGAACCTCGCGGTAAGTTCGTCACGATGGACGCGCTTGTGCTTGCAGAAGACCGAACGTTTAATGAGCTGGCATTAACGATCGCTGACTTCGATGTTGAATTTTCGGTAGACGTACTGTTTGTTTGCGTTTTATTTATGTATTGAGATGAAATCCAAGCGTCTTTACCGTTATAGGTAATTTTAGCCCATCCTTTGCTTTCATCTACTATATTAACGGTGTTTCCCTTCGTTATTTTTCCAACGATAGCACCGCTTGTACTAGGCGTTGCACGTACATTTAACGATGTAGCAGTTACTTTGGCCGATTCAGCTGCATCTGCATCAATTGAATGCAAAAGCAATGAAGAGCTTAAAAGAACAGAAGAAACGGCTGTGTACATGACATGTTTTTTATTCATTTTTTCCTCCTTGCAAATTACAAATTTCAACATAAGGTTATTGGTATACAAAGCATATATCGGCAAATAGTCCAAAATTTTGAGTGAAATCTACTATTATCTCATAATACCGATATTATCCATCATACTATATGTCGAAATTCAATTGTATAATGAATTTGAACTATCTGCCATCCTTGACTATAAAATTTTACATTAATGTAAAATATAATTATATTAAAGGTGGAATTTAGCGATATTAAAGACCTTTAATCCTTTGTTCATCTGCATTTTGAGGATATGTCTTCTACTAGCAAAAACGTAAAATAGTATAAAACAGCTGAGTGTGAATATGATAGAGGAAAAATAGAAAATAAAAGCGTATCTATCTTTTGAAGGAGGAAACATCCACAATTATGAAACATGTAGAATAAAAATAACAAAAATATATAAAATAATACAAAGCCTGTCTATAGGGGTGTAAAGCTCTTAGCATAAACTAAAAGTAAATAGTTAGAAAATTCTTTCTTTTTACTTTAAAACATGGTACAGTATAAAAAAGTGAAAGGGTGGAAACTGATATGCGAAAGATTGTTCAGTATGAAACAAAGTGGTCGCTTTTGTATCAAATGGAAAAAGAAGCGTTGCTTAATACACTAAAAGACTTTTCAGTAGACATCGAACATATTGGAAGCACGTCCGTTCCAGGATTGGCAGGTTCACCAATCGTTGATATTTTAATCGGAGTCAAACGTGAAGAAGACATAAATGAAGTGCGCGCTATATTAAAAAATAAATCCCACGTATATGTAGCGGAAAAAGAGATGTTTGTCTTATTAAAAGAAGGCGTTCCAGCTGCACACTACCCTCCAATTATGACAGCTAAAAATGCCCGTAAGCTCATTCCGCATGATGCTAGAAGAAGTCATGTGTACGTAACGGTCAGTGAATCACCTTACTGGAATGAACGAATTAATTTCAGGGAGCAGTTACGCTCGAGCGAACGTGCTAGAAAAAAATATGAAGGTATGAAATACGAGCTTTCAAAACGATTGTGGAACGATATTTCTACCTATGAGTACAAAAAAGAAGAATTTATTCAGCGCAGTCTATAAAAAACGTCATTTCAATTGAAATGACGTTTTTTAATTAATTATCTTGTAAAACAATGGTCTCAAGCTTGTCAGCAGTATTTACTGCGAGAACCGTATAGTTTTTACCGCTTTGAAGATTTGTTCCAGGAAGACTTAGTACTTCTTTTCCATCTGCTGTGGAAACAGATAAATCATACGAACCCGGATTTACTACTTGATAACCTGAAATGCTTTTAAAAGACAGATCTTTAAATAAAGGAGCAGCACCTTTAGGACCTACGTTTACCGCAGGAGCATCAGGAGATAAATGAGCAACACGTAAGCTTGCTTTTCCATCCATTCCTTGCTTATTATTCGTGAAAGCCTGTAGTTCAAGGTTTTCTGCTTTATTTACAGCGGCCACTGTATACGATTTTCCACCGTCTACAACAAGGGTAGCTTCAATGATGGAATCTTTTGTTCCTTTTGTCTTCGCTTCGTATACTTCTACTTTATGAGAACCAGCTGACAAAGGCAGGGAGTTGGAGACATCTTTAAACTTTGCTCCTTCTACTAAAGCTTTGTCATCCACAAAAATGTCTACAGCCGGAGCATCCGGTGAAGCATGAACGATGCGAACTTCTGCATTTTGAGCTGTTCGCTCATCTGCAGCAGGAGGTGTTTCAGCGGCAAATACTAACATGCGGCTAAGTGCCAAGAAGGCAATTACTGCTACCATTACGAATAGTCGTTTCATCAAGTATCACTCCTTTTTTAGTATACACAGCTTTATGTAAAGAGAAGGACTGTGCAGTTGTTAGCGTATACTAAATAAAATCAACTATTCGTTTGTTTGTTAACTTTTGATGTGTTTACTGAGATTTCTGACGAAAAAATCGAAGAATAGCCAAAATATTGTACAGAGCTGTTAAGAGCCATGTCAGTAAAAAGCCTAAACCAAGCCCAATATTGGCATCTGCATACGTATGGACAAAGTTATCGTATACGACGTAGGCAAGAGGAGCAATTGACAGTAAAAAGAAAAGAAAAAACAAAAGCGTTTTCCATCTGTTTAAAGTGAAGGTTAAATAAAAGAAAAGGAAAGCAGCGAACAATAGAAGACCGTCTCGAATAGCCCAAGGTAAAACGCCGATATGTGGATTAGCGAGAAGAAAAGTCGGGACAATTGAAAGGAGGAAAAGGAGAGAAAGTAAAGTCACGTGAAGAGTGTGCTTTTTTGTAACAGCCGGCACCAATAAAAACGCTGCGGTTGCACCTAAAAGAAAATTACAAATTAAAATAAACTCCATATCAACACCTCATTTATTGAGTATTACTTTTAGTCTATTCAGCACGCTGTTAAAGTAGATAAAAAAGCTGCGATGTTCATCGCAGCTTTTGGTTATTCGAATTTAAATCCTTGTTTTTCAAGCATCGCTCGAACTTCTGGATAATAAATTGTTTTATAAATAGCTGATACAGTTTGTGACCAGTTGCGGTCATCAGCACCATTTGTTCTCTTTTTCATATACTCTGCCATTTCAGCATCATAGTCTTGAATCAATGACTTTAAGTCGTGATTATAGCTTTCACGATGGTGCACGGCAGCTTGTGGCAATCGAGGCTTTTTCGCAGAACGATCTGCCGGATGTCCAACCACAAGACCGCTTACTGGAAATACGTATTCCGGTAGATCCAGCAGTTCAATGACTTCTAGCGGCTTTCTGCGAATTCCTCCGATTGGGACTGTACCTAAACCGAGTGATTCGGCTGCAACTGTTGCTGCTTCTAACGAAATTCCAGCATCGGTTGCTCCGACTAAAATTGACTCAAGCCCATCAGTTACGCCAAGAGGAGCATCGTTAAGCTCAGCTGCAATCTTAGCACGATTAAAATCTGCGCAAAAGATTAAAAATAGAGGAGCTTGGTCAATCCACGCTTGGTTACCGGCAAGCTCTGAAAGTTTTTTCTTCTTTTCTTTATCTTGGACGCTAATAATAGTAACTTGCTGTCCATTAATAGAAGAAGCGGCTGACTGAGCAGATTGGATAATCGTATCTAAATGCTCGTCGCTTACTGCTTCGTCTGTATACTGACGGATAGAACGATGATCTTGAATTGTATGAATTGCTTCATTCATGATGCGTCATCCTTTCAAAGAAGTTATTCTTAGCCTTGTAATGTTTTTACATCTAAAGGTGCTACAAGTACGCCAGTTTGAGCAAATGCTACAAAACTTTGGAAGTGAGCTGATTTATTGTGTGCTTGAATTGCTTCTTCGCTTTTCCACTCTTCAATCATCATAAATGTGTTAGGTGTAAAAGCATCTTCAAATAGTTGATAGTTGCTGTTTCCTTCTTCTTGTAAAGAATGCTTAATTAGTTCTTGTACGTTTTCTAAAAATTCTTCTCTTTTTGCTGGGTTAACTTTCATTGAAGCTTGTAAATGAATCATGGGTGATTCCTCCTTTAATAATGATGGTGCTTTATATTATTTGTTTTGTTTTTGATCTTTCATTCAATTTATGATTAAAATGAAGATAAGTTCGAATATCATCGAACAATGAAACTATAACACCGATTAAATAACAGTGCAAGGAATTTAGTTCGAAAGTTATCGAACATTGATACACAAAAGAAGCTGTGTTATATTTTAAGCATGAGAAAACCTTATCAACCACCGAAATCTGAAATTAAATTAACGCCTATTTTACACGCGTTGAGTGATCCTAACCGGCTGCGAATTGTACAGTGTTTAGCGACAAGAAAGGAGCAGACCTGTTCGTATTATCAAAAATTAAATGTATCAAAATCAACGCTATCACATCATATTAAAGTACTTCGCGAAGCTGGAATTATCAAACTACGTATAGAAGGTACGCAGCACTATTATTCCTTGCGTTTAGAAGAACTTGAGGACTTGTTCCCAGGTCTGCTTCCTTCCATTTTAAATATAGATGAGCAGTTATTTTAAAAGCTGAACGACGTTTTGTTCAGCTTTTTTGTTCAAAATAAATGTGTCCATGCAGGCTGCATCCGGGATTAAAAGAAGAACGACAGTGAGGGCAAGTCGAGTTACAGGTTAAATATTCATGAATTGATAGCTCATGTTTACATACTCCGCAAAGAATAGCTTTTTCATTAAACATAGCTTTTGGCCACGTTTTAATATCATGATCCGCATGTCCGTTATGACATTGATAGCATGGATAATATGTATTACAGCAATAAAATTTTATTGCAATAATATCTTTATCCGTACGGTAGTGCATGCAGCGCGTTTCGGAATCCACCGTATCACCTTTTACTACAGGTGCAGATTTGTTCATTATCATCACTCCCTATGAAAAGTATAGCATGCTTTTATACGCCTTATCATACATATGTAAAAAGAAAAATGCTATAATAAAACCATCGTTTTACATGTCAGATTGCATGCTAAAAAGATCAGATAAAAATTGATGTCAAAACAGATCAATTAAGTGAAGTAAAGAGAGGAAGAAAAAATGAGTAAGCAAGTTATCGTTTTTACCGGAGGCGGAACAGCTGGACACGTAACACCAAACATTGCCATTATGAAAGAATTAGACAGTGAAAAATGGGATATCCATTATGTCGGTTCTCACAATGGTATCGAGAAAGAATTAATTACAAAATTAAACGTTCCATATCATGCAATTTCAAGCGGGAAGCTGCGTCGCTACGTAGATATGGAAAATGTAAAAGATGTATTTCGAGTAGCAAAAGGAGTTGGCGATGCACGTCGCGTGCTGAAAAAACTAAAGCCTTCTCTTGTGTTTTCAAAAGGCGGTTTTGTCACAGTTCCTGTTGTAATGGCTGCTAAATCGCTAAACATTCCCGTGTTCATTCATGAAAGTGATTTAACACCGGGACTGGCAAATAAAATTGCGCAGAAATTTGCCACTAAAATTTTTACTTCTTTTGATGAAGCGGCAAACTATTTTCCAAAAGAAAAAGTGCAGGTTGTTGGTTCACCTATTCGAAAAGAATTATTTAGCGGAAGCGCAGCGAACGGGGAAAGCTGGCTTCGCTTTTATGATAAGCGCCCAATTTTAACGATTATGGGCGGAAGTTTAGGAGCACGCCGCATCAATGAAATTGTTCGAGAATCCTTGCCTGAACTGCAAAAGAAATTTCAAATTGTACACCTGTGCGGAAAAGGCAATATTGATACAAGCCTTGAAAAAGAGTCGGGCTACCGTCAGTTAGAATACGTAAATGAACAGCTTCCGGATGTTCTAGCGGCAACTGATTATGTGATTACACGCGGCGGATCCAATGCCATTTTTGAGTTTTTAGCTCTTCATAAACCGATGATGATTATTCCTTTATCAAAAGCACAAAGTCGCGGAGATCAAATTTTAAATGCACAATCCTTTAAGAAAAAAGGCTACTGTATGGTTGTAGAAGAAGAACAGTTAACAAAAGAGCTGTTTTTGCGTGAAGTAAATGAGCTTCAGCAGCAGGCAAGTACGATGAAGCGTACAATGCGTGAAGCAACAAAAACGGATGCCATTTCAATTCTTGTAAATGAAATTGAGAAAATGAGCTAAAAAAAGCGTTCTTATCGAGGAGATAAGAACGCTTTTTTTTCTTTGAATCTATTATTTTAAAATAATGAATAAACAGCAAAAAATAAAGCTTTTAAAATTTCAAAAAATGTTGTTGACAGTAAAATTTAACAGGAGTAAGATTACTCTCATGAAACGTTCCACAGTGAAACGCTGAGTCTTTCCTGAAAGAGAGGGAAAGAGCGGAGGACCCAATTATTAGGGGTGAATCTCATAATTGAGTAGGGTTACTTTCTTGACCCGAACCCGTCAGCTAACTTCGTAAGCGTTAAGAGAGAGGATGGTGTAATGGTGGTCGTTTTCTATAACAGCGGATAGCGCGTTCCTTTCAAAATATAGGTGAAAGGAGCGTCAAGATGCATATATCTAAGCAAATGATTCAAATGATTGAATATCGGGCAATATGCGATCAGCAATCTTTTGATCTAGCAAACCGCTATTTGTCTACGTTAGCTAATCAAAGTATTAAACGCAGCAGTAAAAAACATAATTAAGCCTAAAAATTAAATAACAAATATACGCTTAATCAATTATGAGCGGGGGACCCAATATTTTGTACGTATGTACTAGGGGTGAATCTCTTAACTGAGTAGGGTTACTTCCATAACCCGAATCCGACAGCTAACTCCGTAAGCGTTTTGGGAGTAAAAAAATTCGTGTCGATCACGGCTTATTTGTCGTGCATTAAACCGCGGAAGAGGACTCTCTTCTGCGGTTTTTTTAATGAAAAAAATAGGAGAGCAGGTTATGTCTGCACCGTAAAGAGGATATAGTAGGGCTTTTAAAACGAGATCAACAATACGTGAGGAATAAACAATCAAAAATAACCTTTCGCAGCTAGCTCACTTGGGCGTGATGCTTTACGCACAGAAACAGTCACTACACTTAATCATTGGTGGTAAGAAACAGTTAGGAGGGAGCAACTTGGATATGATCATGCTTGGAACGCTTGCCATATTAACAGCTGCTATGTACGGAATTATTTGCTGGTCGTCTCATGTAGTAGACGAAAGAGAGGAGAAGTGAACATGTCGTTCATTTTGTTAGGTATTTCAGTTCTCGTTTTAATTTATTTAGTATATGTACTGTTAAATCCAGAACAATTTTAATAAGCGGAGGAATAAAACGTGGGGATTTTTCTACTATCAGTTGCGCTGCTGCTTGTTTTTGTAGCGCTTATTGCAAAGCCCGTAGGTATTTATATAGCGAATGTGTTTTCAAACGATAAAAACACTAGCTTGATAGGGAAGATAGAATCGGTGATGTTTAAAGCGGCAGGAATTAAAGGGCATAATCAGACGTGGAAGCAATATGCACTTGCTCTCGTTTTGGCGAATACGTTTATGATTTTTGTGGTGTATCTTATCTTCCGGTTTCAAGGGGTACTGCCGCTTAACCCAAGCCACATTAAAGGAATGGATCCGGCCCTTGCTTTTAACACGGCCATTAGTTTTATGACAAATACGAACTTGCAGCACTACAGCGGTGAATCAGGTTTGTCTTATTTCTCGCAGATGGCCGCCGTTGTATTTATGATGTTTGCTGCACCAGCAACGGCACTTGCAGTAGCAATCGCTTTTATTCGTGGGTTGGCAGGGCAGGAAATGGGAAACTTTTTTGTTGATTTTGTGAAATCAATTACGCGTGTTTTACTTCCTATCGCTTTTATAACAGGCATTTTATTTGCGTTTTTAGGTGTTCCTCAAACGTTAAGCGGAACGGTGACTGCCCATACATTAGAAGGGGCAACACAGCAAATAGCAAGGGGACCAGTTGCTTCTTTTCTTTCAATCAAAGAGCTAGGCAACAACGGAGGAGGGTTTTTTGGTGTCAATTCAGCCCATCCGTTTGAAAATCCTAACGCGTTGAGCAATGTATTACAAATTGTCCTTATGCTTTTATTGCCAACCGCACTTCCTTTTACGTACGGAAAAATGATCGGACAGCGTAAACAAGGTCGCATCTTGTTTGTAGCGATGAGTATGCTGTTTATCGTTATCTTAAGCACAGCGTTTGTAACAGAGTGGGGCGGTAACCCTAGACTTGATGCTTTTCATCTAAATGAAGCGAGCGGTTATATGGAAGGAAAAGAAGTCCGGTTTGGTGTCGGTATGTCAACTCTGTACGCCATCGTGACGACAGCAAGTGAAACAGGCGCGGTTAACGCGATGCACGATACCCTTACGCCTCTTACCGGGTTATTGACACTTGGAAATATGATGTTAAATACCGTATTTGGCGGTGTTGGAGCAGGATTTATGAATGTCATGATGTACGTCATCATCGCCGTATTTTTATCAGGTTTAATGGTTGGAAGAACCCCGGAATACGTAGGTAAAAAAATTGAAGGAAAAGAAATGAAGCTAATCGCCGTGACGCTTATTCTGCAGCCGCTGTTAATTTTAGGAGGAACAGCCGTAGCGCTCACTACTCATTTAGGAATAGAAGGTATATCAAACCCAGGCTTTCACGGCTTAAGTCAGGCACTGTATGAATTTACATCGTCAGCAGCAAACAATGGATCTGGTTTTGAAGGACTCGGTGACGCAACGCCGTTTTGGAACATTTCTACGGGAATTGTTATGTATATTGGACGTTACTTCGGACTAATTACGATGCTGGCGGTATCAAGCTCACTAGCATCTAAGCAGCTTGTTCCTGAAACACCGGGGACATTTAAAACGGATACGTCTTTATTTAGCGGCATTTTAATTGGAACTACCGTTATTGTAGGGGCACTTACGTTTTTCCCAGTGCTTGTACTTGGGCCGGTTGCTGAGTATTTGACACTGTAATTAAGAAAGCGGAGGATTATAATGAATAAACGGAATTTTACGAATAATCTTGAATTTGATCGTAACAGTCACATTCAAGGTGCTGTAGATAAACAAACTTCATCGATTTTTATTCAATCAGTAAAGCAGGCTTTTATCAAGCTAAGACCAAGAACGATGATAAAAAACCCTATCATGTTCGTAGTAGAAATCGGGTTTGTTATTACGCTTTTTTTAGCTGTTGTGCCAGACCTTTTCGGAGAAAGTACAGTAAGCGCAGGCTTTAATATTGCCGTATCCCTCGTGTTATTTTTCACAATTGTTTTTGCTAATTTTGCAGAAGCATTAGCAGAAGGCCGAGGAAAAGCACAGGCAAACTCATTAAAGCAATCGAAAGGTGACATTACAGCTAATAAACTTCAAAACGGGCAAATGATACAAGTGTCGGCATCGCACCTAAAAAAAGGAGATATCGTCGTCGTTTCACAAGGCGAAATGATTCCTGGAGATGGAGAAATCATTAAAGGACTGGCGTCCGTTGATGAATCGGCCATTACCGGTGAATCGGCACCTGTTATGAAAGAAGCAGGCGGGGATTTTAACTCTGTAACTGGAGGTACAAGAGTTGTCAGCGATGAAATTACAGTTAAAATTACGTGTGAACAAGGTGAATCGTTTTTAGATAAAATGATTTCGCTTGTTGAAGGAGCAGAGCGTCAAAAAACGCCAAATGAAATTGCGCTAAATACGGTTTTAACAAGTCTGACGATTATTTTCTTATTAGTTGTTGTGACGCTTCCTGTATTTACAAACTACTTACATTTTCAGCTCGACACGGCTATTTTAATTTCACTGCTCGTCTGCCTCATTCCTACGACGATTGGAGGATTATTGTCAGCCATTGGAATTGCTGGGATGGATCGAGTTACGCAGTTTAACGTGATTGCCATGTCAGGAAAAGCAGTAGAAGCAGCTGGTGACATCAACACAATTATTTTAGATAAAACCGGCACCATTACGTTTGGAAACCGAATGGCTCATCAATTAACGACTGTAGAAGGCACAGACGAACGTGAACTTTACAAATGGGCGTTTGTTTCTTCTCTTTACGACGAAACACCAGAAGGGCGCTCAGTTGTTGATTTTATTCAAAACCGTATGGGAGTAGAAGATCTTAGAAAAACGCAGGGAACGTTTGTAGAATTCAAAGCTGAAACGCGAATGAGCGGCATTGACCTACAGAATGTATCTGTACGGAAAGGGGCAGTGGACGCCGTCACGGCATGGGTAGAGTCAAATGGCGGGAAGATTCCCTCTGATTTGCAGCAAAAAGCAAACGAAATTGCAGGAGCTGGTGGCACGCCGCTTGCCGTCGCCGCTGATGATAAAATTTACGGCTTGATTTATTTAAAAGACACGGTAAAACCAGGAATGAAA
The DNA here is from genome assembly GCF_029522095.1 of Priestia sp. Y58. Classification (NCBI taxonomy): domain Bacteria; kingdom Bacillati; phylum Bacillota; class Bacilli; order Caryophanales; family Bacillaceae; genus Priestia; species Priestia sp. Y58. Next base: position 319,133 of record NZ_JAKWFL010000002.1, on the reverse strand, counting down.
GAACGCTTTGATGAACTTCGTAAAATGGGCATTAAAACAGTCATGTGTACAGGAGATAATCCATTAACCGCAGCAACCATTGCAAAAGAAGCTGGAGTAGATGAATTTATTGCGGAATGCAAGCCAGAAGACAAGATTCAAGTGATTAAATATGAACAGCAGCAAGGAAAGCTAGTTGCCATGACAGGTGACGGGACAAACGATGCCCCTGCACTTGCTCAGGCTGATGTTGGCTTAGCAATGAACAGCGGAACCTCAGCAGCTAAAGAAGCAGCAAATATGGTGGATTTAGATTCCGATCCCACAAAAATTATTGAAGTCGTTTCGATTGGAAAACAGCTATTAATGACAAGGGGTGCCTTAACTACATTCAGCATCGCAAACGATGTTGCTAAATATTTTGCCATTATTCCAGCGATGTTTACCTTAGCGATTCCGCAAATGGAAGCTCTTAACGTAATGAAGCTGAATTCACCTCTATCTGCCGTATTGTCAGCGCTTATTTTTAATGCAGTCATTATCCCGCTGTTAATTCCCTTAGCCATGAAGGGAATTGCGTATAAGCCGATGAGTTCTAACGCCCTGCTGCGAAAAAATTTGTTCATTTACGGATTAGGCGGGGTATTGGTTCCCTTCATTGGGATTAAAGCAATTGACTTACTACTTTCATTTGTAATGTAGAGGAGAAGAAACGATGATACAAACAGAACGAACGGGAAGCATTATTGTTCGCTTAACAATTATGATGATAATTCTTTGTGGTCTTATTTATCCTGTTGTGATGACAGGCATTGCTCAGACGGCTGTTCCAAATAAAGCAAACGGCAGCTTAATCTATTCAAACAAGCATCAAGTTATCGGTTCTAAGCTGATAGGGCAGCAGTTTACGAGCAATGCATTTTTTCATGGCAGAGTCTCTAGTATCGATTATAACGGGGCAGGATCTGGGTCGTTGAATTTAGCACCTTCAAATAAAGATCTTACGAATCGTATCGAAAGATCAGTAGCGGCGTGGAAAAAAGAAAACGAGTTACCAAAAGGCGGAATTCCAATTGATGCCGTCACAAATTCGGCTTCTGGACTCGATCCGGATATTACGCCACAAGCTGCATATGCACAAGTAGAGCGCGTAGCAAAAACAGCGCATATTAACACCAACACGCTAAAAGAGCTGATCAAAGAACACACTCAGCAAGGAGCTTTTGGTGCAAAACGAGTAAATGTAGTAGAGCTAAATTTAGCTGTTCAACGAGAGCGCTAATTACATGCACTCGCTTCATGTATTGAAGCGAGTGTGATAAAGGGGCCTGAACAATGAAAGAAAAAGAAGCTCATCCATACTTTCGAAGAAAAACTCCGGAAGAACTATTGCGTGAACTTCATGATCAGAAGCGCGGAAAGCTTAAACTCTACATCGGTGCGGCGCCGGGAGTAGGAAAGACGTATAAAATGCTTCAAGATGCGCACGATTTAGTCAAAGAAGGCGTAGATGTCGTAGTTGGATATGTAGAAGCACACGGCAGGAATGAGACTGAGGCGATGATTGGAAATCTAGAAGTAATCCAAAAAGAAACTATTTTTTATAAAGGAAAAGAATTACAAGAGCTTGATTTGCTGGCGATTGTAAGAAGGCGGCCAAAAGTTGTAATTATCGATGAACTCGCTCATACAAATGTGCCGACAAGCCGCCATAAAAAACGTTTTGAAGATGTTTCTTACCTGCTCAACCAAGGTGTTTCAGTCATGTCAGCAATGAATATTCAGCATATGGAAAGCGTGCACGATCTCGTATATGCTGTTACCCAGGTAAAAGTTCGTGAAACAGTGCCAGATTTATTTATCCAGCAAGCAGATGAAATTCAGCTTGTCGATGTTACGCCAGAACAGCTGCAAAAGCGTCTTCGTGAAGGCAAAATATACGAAGTTCATAAAATTGAACAAAGCCTGCAGTCTTTTTTTAAGCTCGCAAATCTCCATGCCCTTCGTGAATTAACGCTTAGAGAAATAGCGGATGAAGTGGACGGTAAGCTCATTCATTCCCATGAAATTGGCGTAACAGGTATTTGCGAACGTATTTTAGTATGCATTCAATACAGTGAAACAGCTGAAAAATTGATTCGAAGAGGCTGGAGAATGGCAAACCGATTGAAAGCAGATTTGCTGCTGCTCCATGTTTTTACAGGCGAGCAAACAGAAAGGCAAAAAGCCCAAATCAAACAGTGGCAGGAATTTGCTGATCGCTTTCACGCATCGCTAATTGTTGAAGAAGCTAAAAAGCAAAAACCAGCTGCAGTGATTGTGAACGTAGCCAAGCAGTATCGCGTTACTCAAATCTTACTAGGGCAATCAGCGAGGACAAGGTGGGAAGAGATTCGAAAAGGGTCTATTGTGAATACGATTATGAGACAGACTCATAACATCGACATTCATATTGTTTCAGATTCAGCAAAGCAATAACAATAAAATGGATGTATAATAAAAGGAGAATATGAGTGAATATTGCGTTCTTTTTACTCCCCAAAAAAGAAGTCGTTACCCTGTCGACACGGTCAACTGTCCGTCAAGCATTGGAGAAAATGGAGTATCATCGCTACTCTTCTGTACCGCTCATTAACCAAAAAGGAGAATATGTAGGGACTTTGGCAGAAGGAGACTTGCTATGGAAAATAAAAAGCCTAGAACATATAGAACTCCATGAGTTAGAACACCTGCGAATTGAAGAGGTCCCAAGGCATCGCGATTATGAACCTATCACCATTAATGACGAAATGGAAAGTATTTTGTCACGCGCGGCGGAACAAAATTTTGTACCAGTTGTAGATGATCAAAACATTTTTATTGGGCTCGTGCGGCGAAGAGAGATTATAGAGTATTGTATCTCTCAACTTTTTATACGTGGAGAAGCGCCTTTAAATGTGAAGATTTAGTTAAGTTTACGTAAAAAACATAATTTTTACATAAAAGGTAGTCTCTTTTTATATAATTAATGTTATAATAAGAGATGTAAAGACGAAACTTGCGTAATGTAAGCCTCTAACATTTGTTAGAGGTTCTTTTTTTACATAACATAAAACATTTGATTTCAGTTCTTTCTACGGTTAAGTTAGAATAAGTGTTAAAGTAAGAGGTTTCTTGCTTTTTTACATAAGAAAAGTGAGCTGTACAAAGGAGACAAAGTATATTGACTACGGAAAAAACAAAAAGCGATCAATTACGCAGCATATTCAAAACTATTATCTTCGCTATCGCTCTAGTATTTATGATTCGCGCATTTTTATTTTCTCCGTATATTGTAGAAGGCGCTTCAATGAACCCAACGCTGCATAACGGAGAGCGTTTGTTTGTGAATAAACTGTCGTATTCGCTCCATGATATTCGCCGCGGAGATATTGTGATTATTAAAGATGAGGCTAAGAATAAGCATTATGTAAAAAGAGTAATCGGTCTGCCAGGTGAAAAAATCGAAATGAAAAAAGATCAGCTTTATATTGATGATAAAAAAGTAAGTGAACCTTATTTAAAAACGAATCGTCAAATTGCCAACAACATGGATATGGAGCTAACAGGAGATTTTGAACCCGTTCAAATACCTAAAAACGAAGTATTTGTAATGGGTGATAACCGTCTGTACAGTATGGATAGCCGCAACGGTCTAGGTCTTATTGATGAAAAACGGATTGTCGGAAAAAGCGAATTTGTATTTTACCCCGTCAAAAAAATAAGAAAAACGACGTAAAAAGAAATGCCGGCAAAGGTATTTCTTTTTTTGTGCCTATGTCTACTCAGCTTCTAGATGGGTAAGCTAAGGAAAAAAGGTGTGAATTAATTGAAGACAGCCTATGAAAAATTATTTAAACATTTTAAATTTGTTGATGCTCTTGAGATGAAAAACCGATTAGCAATGGGACCTATCCTCACATACGCTTCACGGGAAAACGGAGAAATATCTGATATTGATATGTCTTTTTACGAAAAACGAGTAGGGGGCGTCAGTACGGTAATTATCGGCCCCGCGTTTATCACAGAAAATGGCCAAGTAGCACATGGTCAAATCGGAATTCATCGTGATCAGGTCATACGAAAGCTTCATCAACTAACCCAAATGATTCATAGAAGAGGAGCTAAAGCGATTCTTCAACTATCGCACGGGGGCAGAAAGTGTGTAGAAATGGAAAATAAGTGGCAAGCCATTAGCCCAAGTGAAAAGCCTCATAAACGTAAAGGGAAAAAGCCTGTTCAAATGACCGATCGCGATATAACTTATATGGTTCAAGCGTTTGGCGAAGCTACCACCAGAGCTATGGAAGCAGGGTTTGATGGAGTAGAAATTGACGGGGGAAATGAATGTTTACTGCAGCAGTTTATATCAAGGCAAGCCAATGAACGAAGTGATTCTTATGGCGGAAGCGCAGAAAACCGCTTCACTTTTGCACTTGAAGTTATTCGTGAAGTGACGCGTCGAGCAGCACATGCGGGCAAACCATTTATTGTGGGATATACATTAGCGCCCAAAGAAAAAGGCTATTTAGGAACTAAAGTGGAAGATACATTTGAGTGGATTGATCGTCTTGTTTATACAGAAATCGATTATTTACATATCAGTGCTTTGCATGAACCTACCTTAAATAAGGAAGAAAATCGTTCACTGCTTTCTTCGATTATTAAGCACGTCAATCACCGGGTCCCTCTTGTGGGTACAGGAGGACTTACGGCAACAGAAGTAGCAGAAGCTTTTGAGCAAGGGCTGGCTTTAATTACGATTGAACAAGCATTAGTTGTACAGCCAGATTGGGTAGAAAAAGTGATAAATAGCGATGAGCCCGCTTCTATGGATGTGACGTCATTAGATAAAGATGTGAGTTTGCCACCTGAAGTGCTAGCTCACTGGCAAGATACGCATAAAAATGACCACCCTTATTAAGTGAGCGGTCGTTTTTATGTTGTTGACTTAACAAGAAGAATTTTATTTTACTGATACTATAACCAAGCAGCGTACATAGACTAAAAGAAAAACTAAAAACACAGTTGAATTCTAGGAATAGTTAGGATTACAATATAAACAACTTATTCATAAAACGGACAGCTGATCGGACATACCGAAGGCTTCTAGCAAACAACTGTTGGAGGCCTTTTTGTGCTTTCTAACAGAAGATGAAAGTGGAGGGACAACATGAAAAAGTTAATTACGTTTGCACTTATTGGCTTTTTAGCTCAGTTAATTGATGGATCACTCGGAATGGCGTACGGGGTGACATCAACTACGCTGCTTTTAACGTTTGGAATTGCACCAGCTGTGGCTTCCGCATCTGTTCACTTAGCAGAAGTTGTAACAACAGCAGCTTCTGGTGTTTCGCATATTAAATTTGGAAATGTAGATAAATCGATGGTGTTAAAACTAATTATCCCAGGTTCCATCGGAGCTTTTGTAGGAGCCTGCTTTCTAAGTAATTTACCTGGAGATGCAGTAAGACCTTACGTTTCAACATTCTTATTGCTCCTAGGAGTTTATGTGTTATTTCGTTTTTTATTTACGTTTAAAACAAACGAAGAAAAGAGCACCAAACCTTTATCGACGAAACAGTCCATTCCGCTGGGATTAATTGCTGGATTTGCTGATGCTACAGGAGGAGGAGGCTGGGGACCGATAGCAACGCCTGTATTGCTGGCTAAAAAAGGCACAACAGCACGGAAAGTCGTTGGAACCGTGGATACAAGTGAATTTGCTATTGCCGTCTCGGCTACACTTGGCTTTTTAATCTCTCTTGGCTGGGAGCAGGTAAACTGGTTCTGGGTAGGCGCCCTTATGATTGGCGGAATTATCGCGGCTCCGATTGCTGCATGGTTTGTTCGTATTATCCCGGCTCACTTGCTTGGTTCACTTGTTGGTGGGTTTATCATTTTAACAAATGCTCGAACACTCTTAAACACTTGGGTATCAAGCAGCTCTACTCAGATAGCTGTATATGCATTCATACTTATCGTGTGGGCAGCAGCGATCATTTACTCACTGTTACAAGGAAAAAAATATAATCAAAATCGAAACGTAGAAGTTTCATAATAAAAAGGATGGAATAAAAGTAGCTCAGTTAAAGAAAGATCTGAACGTGTTTGATTCTGGATAGAGAATCAAATGTGTTCAGATTTTTTTATGGTTAGAGTGAAGGCAGTTTCATGTATGTAGTGGCCTCTAGCTGTTGGCTGGAGGGCAAGGCGAGGACTTATGCGTAAAAAGCGGAACAGGTGAGACCCGGCAGAAGTGGTCGCCCTCGGAAAACGAAGCCTTGTACGGAAATCAACAGCGGTGTAACAAGGGATCCATATTAGCGCATTATCCCATTTGTTCGTCTTTAGATTGGGGTGATTTCGTTATGCCTTAATCTCTTTTATTATCTGAATTCCGTAAAATAGAGAACCGTAGATATTTTTTTTGCGTCTTATGATACAATAGACGAGTTCATTCATGAGTGGGAATACTTTCTAACACATATAAAATTCATTGAATCGTCGAGGTGTGAAGAGTAAGTGGTCTATTTTATTTTAGTATTAGTAGCAGCTATCGAAGTAATTGTCTTATTGATTAATCGACCTGTATTTGCAAACATTCCGTATGTTCAAGTATATATTGTTCCTTTGTTAGTAGTAATTGTCATCACAATGTTACTTTCTCGAAATCCAAAGAGATTTATGCGGTGGTTTAAACAAGGGCTTATTACGATTTCAGTCGTTGTGCTTGTATTTGTACCGGTTCTCTATGCCAAAAATCTCCCGCTGTATGGTTATAATGAAGCAAAAAAAATGCTTGCGCAAAGAGAACAGCTCTTGCTAAGTCAGTTCCAAAAAGGAAAATACGTATATCCAGCAAAAGACAGCCCTAAAAAATACCGTTATCTATTTAAAGTCAATCGTGGAAACGGCATGCTTGAATATGTATTCGACCCATACACAGGCGGTTATGAAGTTGTGACAGATGTGATAAAAAAATAAAGGTTTAGCTTATTTAAAGCTAAACCTTTTAATATGAGAAAAATTGAAACTTTTTGAAAATCTGTACGTATTTATTAAAGAACGTTCACAAAAAAGTCACAAAAGGAGTTGCACAATGGGAAAGTTAGAATACCGACTGCTAAAGTTTGATGATACATTTGTATCTATTTATCACTATCAATCTATTGAACTTGAACAAATTTTAGCACGAAGAGAATGCGAATTTTTTGTTAAAGAAGGATTAACGTATAAACAAACTTCATCTGCAGTCGAAGATGATATACATATTATTTATGTAAAAGAACATGAACATGGACCGAAAGAGCAAGCAGAAGATGATCACAGAGAGATTACATTAGAAGTCCGCGAACTGAATTCTCTTCGAGGACATCCGATTTTATTCGTCTCTTCATTTTATACGCACTTGGACGTATTAAGCTATATCGGAACAGTGTATACCTACTATAATGGATGGGAATGGGAAAGAGACTCTGCGGAAATTGATGAAGATCGCAGCGTGTACAGTTTATACGTAACAAAAACAGGCGTAACGTATGAAGGGGGAAAGGCGTAATGTCAAAAACAAAAAAAATGATGGCCGGGGTTTTGACCACAGCTTTAATGACATCGCTCGTTGCCTGTAGTTCAACTGATCAGGCAAGACCAGCTAAACCGAAAGATAAATCGTGTGACAAGTGGAAATGGGATGAAGATACGCAAACGTACTACTGTTCAGATTCTTCTTCTTCGCACAGCGGCTCATATTATCACGGAGGCCGCTACTACGGCTCTAAAAAACAGCTGACCTCATCATCGGCCTATAAATCATTTAAATCAAGCAGCTCGTATAAATCTGGAATTGGGAGCGGCTCTAAAGGCGGTTTTGGCGGGTAATGCATAAGGAAAAGCGAGAAATGTTTTATAAAGAAATTGAAGATTTTTGGCACGATTTATATGGAACAGAGTATGCTCTTTATGACGTACATATGAATTCTTCTCATATCATTGATTCTATTAAAGAAGCTGCAAATCAAATTGGGGAATTATTTTTTAAAACTGCACCTTTACTTCGTTCGTTAGATGATCAGACGCTTTTTTCTTTAGGATTTCCAAAAGACAGCCTCCCGTACCTACGACTGAAAACGATGGAAACAGAAAGTGTGATTTCGCGCCTTGATTTTGCTGTTACGACTGATCAAATTAAGCTTTTAGAACTAAATGCGGATACGCCTACGTTTATTAAAGAATTATTTCATGTAAATGAGTTAGTCTGTCGTCATTTTCAAGTAAAAAACCCTAATAAGCTTGAGGAAAAAAAGCTTGCTTTAGCATTAAAACACGCCATTTTTGAAGCTTATAACGAGCTCGATAGTACGAACTATCCAAACGTCGTTTTTTCTTCTCATGATACATATGAAGAAGATAAGCTAACGACTCTTTATTTAATGAAGCTAGCCGATGTAGATGCTACATACGTTCCATTATCGCAGCTTCGAATTGTCCCTTCCTTTACAGTGGAAGAAGGTGAACATATAGAAGCGGGCGTGTATGATCAATATGGACAAAAAATAGACGTACTTTATCGCCAAACGTATCCGCTTGAACATTTAATTGAAGATGAAGATCCGAGCACGCATGAAAAAGTCGGACATATGCTTTTAACATTGGCGCAGCAAAAAAAAGTAGCCATAATCAACCCGCCTTCTGCATTTTTACTGCAGTCCAAAGCCGTGCAAGCACTCATTTGGGCTTTGTATGAACAACATCACCCTTTCTTCACTAAAGAAGAGCATCACATCATTGAAACGTACTTTTTACCAACGTATTTAGAAGAAGATCCATTTATTGAAAGAAAACAAGCATTTGTGAAGAAACCATCTTTTGGTCGTGAGGGAGATACCGTTGAAATTTATAATAAAGATGGAATCAAAATAGACGAAGATCAGCATAAGACATATCAAGAATACACGGCTGTGTATCAACAGTTTATTCCATTGCCAACTGCAACGATGAAGACTCAAACGCAAACAATAGAGGCCCATATCATGTACGGGTGCTTTTTATTAAATGGAAAAGCAAGCGCAGTAGGCATACGAGCTGGAAATCAAATTACGGATAACGAATCGTATTATTTGCCGATTGGATTAAAATGAAAAGGGGAATAAAAATGACACAATGGATTGATTGGGCTAGTATAGGGAGCTTTTTATCTCACGTAGCGGTAGGGTTAGGGCTATTATTTATCGGAGTTATGGTATTTGAATTAACAACAAAGTTTAATGACCGTGAACTCATAAAAAAAGGCAATGTGGCTGTCGCTTTGAAGTTATGGGGAAAAGGAATTGGGCTTGCTATTGTCATTTTTACTGTATGGAGCAACAGCTTAAATTTGGTAGATGCAGCTCTTTGGGGAGTAGTAGGTATCATTACTCAAGTAGTGGCATATTGGGTTATTGAATTTATCATGACGCCTAAAACGAGCCTAGCCAAAAAAGTAGAAGAAGGAAATGTAGCGGTTGGAGTAACTCTTTTTGCAGCGTCGGTTGCCGTCGGTCTTATTGTGGCCGGAAGCTTAACATATTAAAAGAAGGCGATTCCTGTTTTACGGGGAATCGCTTTTTTTATATCCAGATTGCTCGTGTTTACTTAGTAATAATGTACGTGTATTTTCACGGTCGGCACGAACAATTTTTTGCTGTGTGTAAAGCGGAATGACAAAGAGCAAAATAAATAAAAAAACATAGCTCATTTTTGTTATCCTCCCATGTAAATTGTAAACGCCTGCTAATAGTGTGTGACAAACGATACGTAAATATAGCATATTTGATTGGATGAACTGGAAAAAATTGAGGGATACAAAAAGAATATAATCTTACCTTCAACAAAAACTAAAAGCAGTATAGAGGCACGTCTTTTATCAAGAAAGGAGTTGGGAAAAGTGAAAAGGTGGCTCATTTTGTGCTTAATGATTATAATCGCAGCTGGATGTGGACGCCCAGATGAAACGTCTCAACCGAGCATTTTCCTTATACCAGAAGGGTACAAAGGATGGGTTATGGTCGAATATGATAAAGATAACGGAAATCCCAGCAAGACAGAAGGAGACTACACTGTATTTAAAGTAAATGACCAGGGAGTCGGGAAAACCAAAACGCTTTTAAGCGGCGGCGGCTGGGCAAGAAATAAATATTTCTATGTAAATAAAAATGGAGAGCGAAAGCAATTGAAGCAGGGGAAGATGATTCATGGAACGACTCAAGGCAACAAAAATCATACGGTAACCTACTTTTTCGTCGGCACCGCAAAAGAGTTCGATAAGGCCGGAGACTACCGAAGAAAACTTACCGAAGAAAGTTCTTCGTAAGAAAAGAAACGTTGCCTCTTCGGCAACGTTTCTTTTCTATCTTCATTTGAATGTGCAAAAGACGGTGTCTTTTAAACGTTGAATTTCGTTTAATGCTTCTTTCTGCTTATGAATTACCCAATCCGGCAATGAATGTTCAACCGACAGCTCGTCGAAACAAGCCCCGCATGTTTTAACTTCAATATAAGATTCAATATACTGAAGGTGATCTAAGTTATAAGCCCATAGTCGACGTTCAGGGCATATCGTTTCTAAGTAAAGCGGAAGCTGAAAAAAAGGATCTAATGCTTCAGAAAATTCTAACGGTCCTTGGCTATCAGCATTGGTTACGTCTAGATAACCGCAGTGAGGACACGTGCATGAGTGCGTTGACCCGCTCAATTTTTTATCCAGTTTTACAACTCGCGCACATAGTTCGCAGTTTGGACATTTTACTAAGATGAAATCAAGGAACTTATCTAAAAATTGTTGCTGTATTACTTGCTGATTTGTCATTTTTTGTACCTCTAACTGTCAAACTTTTTTTAGTTACGAAAATAAATCATGAAACCTACATACTATTCATAACACATGATGGGGGTTAAAACAACAAAAACCCTTTTCGATAGAAGGGTTGTATGATATAGTATGACAAATCAGAATAAATAAAGAAAAATGGTGAGAAAAAATGAGTCAAAACGAACAATGGACATCAAAACTCGGCTTTATCTTGGCATCTGCCGGTTCCGCAATTGGAATCGGAGCCATTTGGAAACTGCCTTATGTAGCCGGAACAAGCGGAGGAGGGGCCTTTTTTTTACTGTTTATCTTGTTTACAGCAATTATTGGTTTGCCGCTTTTGCTTGCTGAATTTGTACTAGGTAGACATACACAAAAGGAAGCAATTCGTGCTTATGATGCAGTTGCTCCCGGTTCTCTATGGAAAGGAATCGGGTATTTAGGTGTGATTACATGTTTCATTTTATTATCTTTCTATAGTGTAGTAGGAGGATGGATTTTACAATATATTTTTGCAAGCGTCACGGGTCAGCTGAATGGAGTAAGGGACTACGGGAGTTTATTTAACTCGACCATTGCTAATCCAACAAGTGCTGTTATCTCTCAATTTGTTTTTCTTCTTTTAACAATTGTTGTAGTCGCAAGAGGCATTCAAAATGGTATTGAAAAAGCAAACAAAATTTTAATGCCTGCTCTCTTTATTTTATTTATTATTATCATTATTCGTTCTTTAACATTAGACGGGGCGATGGAAGGCGTATCTTTCTTTTTGTATCCAGATTTTTCAAAGCTTACATCCCAAACCATTTTGTTTGCCATGGGACAAGCATTCTTTTCGCTTAGCGTAGGCGTTTCAGTTATGGTTACGTACAGTTCGTATCTATCTAAGCAGCAAAACTTGCCAAAATCGGCTATTTCAATTTCAGCGTTAAATATTTTGATTTCTTTACTAGCAGGACTGGCAATTTTCCCTGCGGTCTTCTCAATGGGTGTAAAACCGACGGAAGGACCAGGTCTTTTATTCATTGTATTGCCTTCTATTTTTGAACAGCTTCCGTTCGGAATTGTGTTTCAAACTTTCTTTTTGGCGCTGTTTTTATTTGCCACTTTGACATCTGCGTTTTCGATGTTAGAAATTATTGTTGCTTCTTTAGCCAAAGGAGAGCAGCATAAGCGTATAAAGCTATCTTGGATTTCGGGCTTGCTAATCTTCGTGGTAGGAATACCTTCAGCGCTATCGTATGGTTTATTAAGTGACGTATCGATCTTTGGAAAAAGCATCTTTGACGCTTTCGATTTTCTTGTAAGTAATATCCTTATGCCACTAGGTGCTCTTTTAATCGCCATCTTTGTTCCTTGGAAAATGAAAAAAGATGTGCTAATTGAAGAATTTAAGCACGGTTCAACGAATGTGAAGCGCTGGTTCTCTTTATGGCTTCTTGCTATTCGATACATTGCACCTGTTTTAATTATCATTGTATTTATTAATATGCTAGGCTTTATCTAACGAAAAAACGCTGTTAAAACGCTTGGTTTTAACAGCGTTTTTTTGAAGGAAGAGGAGGAGTATGATGCTTGATTTCTTGTATGATATGTTTGTAGGGGCAGGGGTATTTATTTTATTAATAATTCTGTTGCTAGTAGCGAGAACGTCAGGGAAACGCAAGAAATAGGCGGGTATAATTCCCAGTGTAAAAACCCCAAAAAAGACTAACACCACAGAATTAAACTATGATAATATATTATCCTATGAGCATAATCAATGCTCACATATGTTGTGATGAAGCGTTTTTTAGAAAGAGGGATCATCTTGAGTGGAGAAGTTCTTGTCAAGATTTTATCTCAAGCGTATGAACAAAAAAAGACATTACCAATCGTCTCATTCTCGTCTTTTTTTGAACAAAAAAAGGTGGGCTTTCGTTTAAATAACGATGTGTCCGCTGATATTATCTACCATACGCTTATGTGTATTCAGAGAAAAACGTGTGTCCAAGATGTGTTAGTGGAAGTACTAAAAGTTGATAGTCCAAACAATGACGGGGCATTTTCTGATTGTGTATATATTTTAGCAAATGGTACAAAACAGCAAGTGAAAGAATGGGTTCAACCCTTACATCCTAAAAGAGTGAAACAAGGATATCAGCACGGGACACCCATTGATGCGCCACAGTTAAAAAATGACTACCACGTGTTTGCCGTTACTTGGTCATAAGCGTTTAACCCAAAAAACATCCTGCTGTCGCTGCAGGATGTTTTTTGTTAATAAGGATGAGCATCGTGTCCTTTTTCATTAGCTTCTTCTACCGCATCAGCAGCTTTGTTGCTTCCTAACGGTGAACCGCCTTCTTTTGGCAGTTTCCCGTATGTAGGAGTCATTTCTGCTCCCATTTCAATTTCTAGGGAACCATCATCATGCATCAGAAGACCAATGCCATTTGCTACTCGATTGCCATAGTCAAAATCACATTGAGTTAAAAGCTCAATCATCTTTGTTTGAACGGTATGATGACAACATTTTAAGCCGTCTACTAAATTTTGAATAAGCTCATCACGTTCCCAGTCCTCTAGTAAACGATAGCGTTCACCAGCTTGCTTAAAGTCATTTGTACGATCAATTTTTTCTTTTTTTACATTTCCTTCAACATAAGGCTGATGAGGTTTTGGATGGTTATGCGCTTCTTGAAGACCTCCAAGAGAAGAAGGCTCGTAATTCACGTGCGGGTTCTGACCTGGAGCAGCATCTACATGATAGGCCATTTGACCGTCGCGTTGATTTGTTGCTACATGTTTTTTCGGCGCGTTAATAGGCAGCTGCAAGTAGTTTGTTCCCACCCGGTGACGCTGCGTGTCGGAATAAGAAAACGTTCTTCCTTGCAGCATTTTATCATCAGAAAAATCTAGCCCGTCTACAAGCACACCCGTACCAAATGCGACTTGCTCCGTTTCAGCAAATACGTTGCTTGGATTTTTATCTAGGACCATTTTACCTACTGGAAGAAATGGAAATTGGTCTTCCGGCCAAATTTTCGTGTCATCAAGGGGATCAAAATCCAGTTCGGGATGCTCTCCATCTTCCATGATTTGTATACAAAGTTCCCACTCGGGGTAGTTACCGCTCTCAATCGCTTCATACAAGTCTTGAGTGGCGTGACTGATATTTTTAGCTTGAATTTCTTCTGCTTGCTTTTGGGTCAAATTTTTAATTCCTTGTTTTGGTTCCCAATGGTATTTCACAAGAAACGCATCGCCATCTTTGTTTACCCACTTATATGTATTAACACCGGAACCTTGCATTTGCCGATAGTTAGCAGGTATTCCCCAAGGTGAAAATAAAAAAGTAATCATATGCATAGCCTCAGGAGTGTGAGAAATAAAATCAAAAATACGCTCGGTATCTTGACGGTTTGTCACAGGATCGGGCTTAAAAGCATGAATCAAATCAGGGAATTTAATAGCATCGCGGATAAAAAATATTTTAAGGTTATTTCCTACTAAATCCCAGTTTCCGTCTTCTGTGTAGAACTTTACAGCAAACCCCCTTGGGTCTCGCATTGTTTCTGGAGAGTCCTTTCCATGAGTTACGGTAGAAAATCTCACAAAAATGGGCGTCTGTTTGCCTGCTCCTGAAAAAACTTTTGCGCGGGTGTATTTTTCAACGGGCTCGTCCCCAAGCTTTCCGTACGTTTCAAAATATCCGTGAGCTCCCGTTCCCCGGGCATGAACAACACGTTCCGGTATACGTTCACGATCAAAATGCGAGAGTTTTTCAATCAGCTGGTAATTTTCAAGAGTAGCAGGTCCTCTGTTTCCTACCGTTCGAGAATTTTGGTTATCACGAATGGGGTGACCTTGACGCGTTGTAAGCGTCTGCTCGTTTTCTCCGGCTGCATAGCGTTTGTCTTCCGAGTCACCCGATCCGCTAACATTTGTACCATGAATGCCTTTATGGCTCATAAAATAATCCTCCTTGTTTCAAACATAACAAGACTATTTTTTTCAGCCCTCGCTTTTTTATTCATTAATATGGAAATAATATAAATTTTTAGAAGAAAAACTGTTTTACTAGAGAGGGGAACAAATCCGCTAAACGAATAAATTTAAAAAAAGTTTCACATTTCAAAAAAAAATAAATTGTTTTTTTTTGAAATATAAAGATAATGTTACGGGTGATTTTTTACCTATTATTAGTGTAGGAAAAGGAATAATATTGGAATATATTAGCTTTTTTGTCGAACTTATTAAGTGCTAAACGACAATAAACTACGACAATATACACCATACAGCTGTGTTGCTGTCGTTTCCTGTAACATAAATGTAATATTAGTGATGTTATTTTGTAATAATGTGTTGTTACAATGTAAACGTCTTATAGATTAGTAGATTATGGCATTGGAGGAACCTTTTTTTATGAAAAAGTTGATATATTCGTTAGCGTTATGTGGATCTTTAACAGTAGTACCTACAATTAGTGAAGCTGCTTTAGGAGATGCTACGCTGCACCCGGGAACAAGTAATTCAGATGTGAAAGAATTACAGCAAAAATTAAAAAACAAAGGTTATTTTACATACGGTACAACAACAAACTATTACGGTTCAATCACGACTAGCGCAGTAAAGTCGTTTCAGCGTGCAAATGGTTTATCTGCAGATGGTATTGCAGGTCCATCTACATTTAATAAGCTGCTAGGAAGCGGAAGCTCATCAAGTTCATCAATTAGCTCAAGTTCATTGCTGCGCGTTGGTTCAACTGGACCAAATGTACAATCTTTACAGCAGCAGCTAAAGAATAAAGGCTATTTTAAAGGAACTACGACTCAATACTTCGGTTCAATTACAAAAAATGCAGTAATGGCATTTCAACGTGCAAACGGACTGTCTGTGGACGGAATTGCGGGTCCAGCTACGTTAAGTAAATTAAAAAATGGCGGTTCTAGCGCTTCAACTGGTGGTTCTAGCTCTAGCAACTCAACTATTTTACGTCAAGGTATGAAAGGTTCAGCAGTAAGCAGCCTTCAGCAAAAACTAAAAAATAAAGGTTACTTCTCAGCTGGTGTAACAGGCTACTTTGGCTCAATTACAACAAGTGCAGTAAAATCATTTCAACGTGCAAATGGTTTATTAGTAGACGGAGAAGCGGGTCCAGATACGCTGAATAAATTAAATTCAAGCAGCTCTAGCAGCTCAAAACCTTCAACATCAACAGGAAGCAGCACAAGCTCAAGCTCAGCTTCAAAAGTTATTTCATATGGTAAACGTTTTATGGGAACACCTTATGTTTGGGGCGGAGCTGCGCCTGGAGGCTTTGATTGCAGTGGTTACCTTAACTATGTATATCGCAATGCAGTAGGTGTAAGTCTTCCTCGTACAGTTGCTAGCATCTATCAAACTGGTACGCGTGTAAGCTCACCTCAGCCTGGCGATATCGTTTTCTTTGAAACGTACCAACCAGGAGCTAGTCATGCTGGAATTTATATCGGGAACGGTCAATTCATGCATGCAGGTTCTTCAACAGGCGTGACAATCACATCACTAAGCAACTCTTACTGGTCAAAACGTTACTTAGGAGCAAAGCGTTACCTATAAGAGTGTAACAAAAAGGAGTAGTTGTAGAACTATTCCTTTTTTCTATGCACCATAAACGTAAAAGTAGGAAATTTTTGCGCGATTTGGTATGATAACTAGGGAACAAATAAAAGGAGTGTATAACATGGCTATTGTAGATGTAACCATTATTCCGGTAGGTACGGAAACGCCAAGCGTGAGTCAGTACGTAGCTGATATTCAAAAAGTGTTGGCCAAGCATGAAGATGAAATTACATATCAATTAACCCCTATGAATACATTGATTGAAGGGGAATTAAGCACGTTGCTAAACATTGTTCAAGAGATGCATGAAGTACCTTTTGAAAATGGCATTCAGCGCGTATGTACAAATTTACGAATTGATGATCGCCGTGATAAAGAAAATCATACGATGGCTGGGAAATTACAATCAGTACAGTCTAAATTAAAAGCAAAATAAAAAATATGCAATACAATAAAAAACGCTTGAGTATCCACTCAGGCGTTTTTTATTGTATTTATACTTAATTAGCATGCACAAGAGAAAAAATTTGAAAAGCCACGCGCAGCCGAAGAGTTTCCTCTGACGTGTGAATAGGTCTTTTTAATAATTCTTCGCATTTTTCAATTCGATAGATCACCGTGTTCCGGTGAACGAATAACTGCTTAGCAGTCTCTGAGATTTGGCAATTGGAATTTAGGTATGTTTCAAGCGTGTCAAGTAAGATGGAGCGATCTTTCTTATCGTACTGCAGCAAACCTTCTAATGTTTGAGAGTAGTAATCCTGTAAATCGTTTGCTGGAAGCAACCTCAGCAGCTCTTTAAACTGTTTTGGCTGATAAAATTGAATAAGCTTCGACTGATCTTTAAAATGGATGGTTTCAAGAGCTTCAACAGCTTCTTTATATGAGTCAGCGATTGTAAGTAGGGATTGGCTTTGGTTTCCAACTCCAAATGACATTCGCTTGTCGTAATGACGGTAAACAGCTTCCTGCAAGCGATGCAAGCATTCTATAATCATCGGTTGAGAATGAGGTGTAAACAAAAGAATATAAAGATTGTCATAAAAAAACAAAACGGCCTCTGTATGACCTGCTGATAACTCATAGTGAAGGAGTTCATAGATCATATCATCATCGCTGTAAGGCGTGAATGTAGAGTGGATTTTCCCGACGGCGCAAATATAGCTGTTTCCTGCTGATAAGCCCATCATCTGTGCTTGAAAGGAAGCATCTTCAAGCGTTTTATAATAATTGTTAACAAGCTGATTGAAAAAATCGTTTTTTCGTCGCCGTTCAGCTTCATACAAAGCCTGCTGTCTCATCATTTCGAAGGATAAAACGTTTGTCGCTTGTTCAATCGTTAGGAGCGCCGAAGCGGATACAGAAACTTGGTGTTCAATAAGTAAATAACTGTATTTTCTTGTATGAGTAGCAATCGGAAAAAGCGTAACGGTTTTTTTTGTGTGTAAAAAGGAAAAGGTTGTATATTTTACCGTTCGTAAAAACAGCTGCTTAGCGCCCGCTACCGCTTCTTCCATCGGGAGTGAAAAGGGTTCGCGTTTGTTTGTATAAAAGAGTTCATGGCCATGGGTATCAAAAAGGGCAACGTGAGCATTGCATAGCGTTTGAATAGATTGCATAATTTTCTCAATGCCTTTTCCTTGTAAGATGTACGAAGAAAATAGCTGATGTGTGACCATCGCTTGCTGAAGTTTGGCTGTTTTTTTATCTAAAATAAAGCTGAGAGATTCGTTAATAACCGCTCCTAACGTTTCGTCCGTTTGGAAATCAATGATCGGAAAGTGAAGTTCATCAGCTAGCTGACAAATAGAAGCAGGCACGTGTTCGAAAAAGCGCTTCGTTTTGATGGCCAATCCTGCACATTTCTTTTTAGCCATTCCTTCTACAAGTTTTGCTAAGCTTTCTTCATGTTCTTTGAAATGATAACCCGTTGTAATTAAAAATTCTCCTTCTTTTAAAAAAGATAAAATATCGGGTGCGTCCATCATATTGACGTTATGTACTTTGCGGGTGACTCCTTTTTGCCCGGCTACTACAGATGCTTTTTCATAAATTGGAATGCGTAAAAGAGTTTGTAGTTCCATTATTCATTACTCCTTTTGTTAAAAATTCTCACATTTCCCTGCGCATATCTTTATCTATCTTTTATTTTATAAGAAAGTTTAGTTAAAATAAATAAAATTTTCAGAAAAAAATGTATAAATTGTTAATGAAGAAGTGTATTCAATCCTGTAAGATAAAGTAAATAACATATAATGTTAGAAAAAATGACGTATATAAAACTTTACGTATTTAGTGATAACAGTCAAAAAAACACTAAATCATTGTAGAAAGTGTCAATGAAAACAATCGGTCATTTTCTTAAAATGAAGATAGCAGGAGGGGTAGCAATGGTTGCAGATATGACGGGAAAATCTAAGCTTTGTCAGCAAATCGAAGAAAACATTAGCTGGTTGTCACAGTTTGGGTTAGATGAAAAAGAAGGCGTCACGAGGCTTTTATATACGGAACAGTGGAATGCAGCTCAAAAAGCATTGGAAGAAAAAATGAAGGGGCTTCACCTCAAAACGTATTACGATGATGTAGGAAATTTGTTTGGACGGTTGCAAGGAACGGGTTCAGAACAACAAGTTATTTTAACAGGATCCCATATCGACACCGTGATAAACGGAGGAAAATATGACGGGGCATTTGGTGTTGTGGCAGGTATCCTTGCTCTGCAGTACCTATATGCGCATTATGGCTCCCCTACAAAAACCTTAGAGGTCGTATCACTTTGTGAAGAAGAAGGCAGTAGATTTCCTCTTACGTATTGGGGATCAGGTAATATGAATGGATTACACAGCAAAAGTGATGCAAAACATGTTATAAATAAAGAAGGGGTTAAGCTGGATGACGCAATGAAGCAGCTCAATTTCGGAAAAAGCCTCCACAGCGAGCCATACCGCACGGACATCGCTTCTTTTATTGAACTGCATATCGAACAAGGAAAGCAGCTTGAAATGTCTCGTTGCGATATCGGAATTGTTTCTAGTATCGTCGGGCAGAAACGATTTACAGTATCTGTTAAAGGTGAAAGTAACCATGCGGGCACAACCCCGATGAACATCAGAAAAGATGCATTTTATGTGAGCTGCAAACTTGCTAAAGCATTTATTGAATTGAGCGAAAAATATCATAACGCTTTATACGTAACGGTTGGCAAAATTACACTTTCTCCAAATGCACCGAATGTAATACCAGGATATGTAGAATTCACGGTCGATATAAGACATCATGAGTATGAGGTTTTACAAGAAGCAGAACGAGAAATGAAGGAAATTATAAAGCGAACAGCAGGGGATTTAGAAGTGAATATCGACTGCTGGATGGATGAAAAACCTGTCGCTATGAGCGAGAAATTATCTGAACTTTCCAAAATTATTTCCTCGGAAAAGAATATCTCCTCCCGAGAATTAGTAAGCGGTGCAGGACACGACTCCCAGGTATTCGGACGAAGAGTTCCCACATGTTTGTTATTCGTACCGAGCCAAGATGGAATCAGCCATTCCCCAAAGGAATTCACCAAAGGAGAACAGTTAGAAAAAGGAGTAAAGGTCTTAATAGAACTATTATATAAACTTGCCTACTAGGAGGAATTTGACATGACTATAACAAAACAGCTTCATACACCGCCGCGTACGATTATGACACCCGGACCCGTAGAAGCAGATCCCCGCGTATTAAGAGCATTAGGAACACCTATTTTAGGTCAGTTTGACCCCGCATTTACGCACATTATGAACGAAACCATGGAAATGCTTCGTGAACTATTTCAAACCAAAAACAAATGGGCTTTTCCCGTTGATGGAACGTCTAGAGCTGGGATTGAGGCAGTTCTTGCAAGTGTAGTTGAGCCTGGCGATAAAGTGTTCGTCCCGATTTTCGGCCGCTTCGGCTATTTATTAACGGAAATTGCCGAGCGCTACGGAGCTGATGTACACAATATTGAATGCGAATGGGGAGAAGTATTTGACCCTGAAACAGTTATCCGTGAAATAAAAAAAGTAAATCCGAAAATTGTTGCAATGGTTCATGGTGAAACGTCTACAGGAAGAATGCAGCCTCTTAAAGAAATTGGTGCTGCATGTCGCAACCAAGATGTTTTATTTATCGTCGACGCAGTAGCCACTATTGGCGGTACGGATGTAAAAGTAGATGAGTGGAACATTGACGCATTGATTGCAGGTACACAAAAGTGTTTATCTGTTCCGTCCGGCATGGCACCTATTACGTACAATGATCGTATAGAAAAAATTATTATGGAACGTAAAAAAGTTGAAAAAGGAATTGCGACAAAAGCAGATGCTCAAACTGTTCGTCTGCGTCCGAATATTATCAGCAACTATTTTGATTTGAGTCAGCTTCAAGACTATTGGAGTGAGCGCAGATTAAATCATCACACAGAAGCAACGTCGATGCTCTATGCTTTAAGAGAAGGGCTGCGCGTTATTTTAGAAGAAGGATTAGGGGAAAGGTTTGCAAGGCATCGCCTCCATGAAAAAGCACTTGTAGCCGGTATTAAAGCAATGGGATTATCGTTATTCGGAGATGAGCATTCAAAAGTTCCAACCGTTACTTGTGTTTTAATTCCCCCAGGTATTGACGGAGAGGCAGTTCGTTCTACGCTTCTTGAACAATTTGGAATTGAAATTGCAAGTTCTTTTGGGCCGATGCACGGAAAAATATGGCGTATCGGTACAATGGGATACAGCTGTCGAAAAGACAACGTTCTCTTTACATTGGCTGGTCTTGAAGCAGTGCTTATTCGAAACGGCGCAAGCGTGAATGCAGGTGCTGCTTTGCAAGCAGCTTTAGAAGTTTACGAGGAAGAGGTAGCGTTGTCTAGTCTGTAAAGATTCGTTTTATTCATCATATAAAGAAAAGAGGAGATTTTCTATGAGCGAATACTTTTTTACACACCCCTATGCATCGCAGCGTACGTGTACGTTTGGAAAAAACGGAATGGTAGCAACTAGTCAGCCTCTTGCTGCTCAGGCGGGTCTTGAAATGTTGAAAAAAGGAGGCAATGCGGTAGATGCTGCTATTGCCTCCGCGGCTTGTTTAACGGTTGTAGAACCTACGTCAAATGGAATTGGCGGAGACGCATTCGCTCTTGTGTGGATCAATGAAGAGCTATACGGACTCAACGCGAGCGGTCCTGCTCCTGCTTCTATCTCTATTGAGGCTCTGCGTGCCATGGGGATAAAAGAGATGCCGGCTCGCGGTTTTGTTCCTGTTACGGTCCCAGGTGCCCCCAGCGCGTGGGCGGAACTGTCAAACCGCTTTGGGCGACTGTCGTTAAAAGAAGTGCTGCAGCCTGCTATTTCGTATGCACAAGAAGGGTTCCCAATCTCCCCGATTTTAGGGTACAATTGGGAACGAGCGTTTGAACGATTTACACATGCGTTAAAAGGTGACGAATATAAGCACTGGTTTGAGACGTTTACCAACAATGGATCAGCTCCTAAAGTAGGGGAAGTGTGGCGATCACCGGACCATGCTGCTACGCTGCTTGAAATTGCCGAAACGAATGGGGAATCTTTTTACAGAGGGGATTTAGCTGATAAAATAGCAGCTTTTTCGAAAAAATACGGCGGATTTTTAACAAAAGAAGATTTAGCAGCTTTTAGAGCAGAGTGGGTGAAGCCAATTTCAACTTCTTACCGAGGATATGATGTGTGGGAAATTCCGCCAAACGGCCAAGGCCTTATTGCACTTTTAGCTTTAAATACGCTAAAAGGCTTTTCTTTCGATGCCAAAGATTCTGTCGATACATATCACAAGCAAATTGAAGCCATGAAGCTAGCGTTTGCAGATGGACAAAAATTCATTACAGATGCTGATAAAATGACAGTAGCAGTTGAAGATTTGTTGAATGATTCTTATGCAAACAAGCGCAGAGGGCTGATTGGCGAAAAAGCGCTTGTTCCCGAAGCCGGACAGCCGTCTCATAGCGGCACGATCTATTTAGCGACAGCTGATGGAGAAGGAAACATGGTATCATTCATTCAAAGTAATTACATGGATTTTGGCTCAGGACTTGTCGTACCTAATACGGGCATATGCCTGCAAAACCGTGGGCATAATTTTTCGTTAGACCCACAGCACCATAACCGATTAGAGCCTGGAAAACGAACCTACCATACTATTATTCCTGGATTTTTAACAAAGAATAAAAGCGCTGTAGGTCCATTCGGTGTAATGGGCAAATTCATGCAGCCTCAAGGACATGTGCAAGTCGTCATGAATATGATCGATTTCCATCTAAATCCTCAGGCAGCTTTAGATGCACCAAGATGGCAGTGGATTGAACATAAAAAGGTTCTTGTGGAAAAAGAACTGCCTTCACATATTGTAGAAGCATTAGAACGCAAAGGGCATGATATTCATGTGGCTACGAGCAGACATACGTTTGGAAGAGGACAGATTATTTTAAGAGATGAACAAACCGGTGTATTATACGGCGGCACAGAAGCGCGAACAGACGGAGCGGTCGTTGCTTATTAGATCACAGAGAAAGGAGCGCGAGAAATGCGACAATTGGATATTTTTATAGCGTTTTTTCGCTCAGGTATGCTCGGCTACGGAGGCGGACCTTCAGCTATTCCACTCGTGAAAAAAGAAGTGGTCGATACGTACAAGTGGATGGATGACGATGAATTTGGCGATTTATTAGCAATCGCCAATACGCTGCCTGGGCCTATTGCTACAAAGCTGGCTGGATACATCGGCTATCGAGTCGGCGGTATTTTGGGTCTCGGGACAGCTTTATTTGCAGCCGTTATTCCAACCGTTTTTTTAATGGTATTGCTGTTAACAACTTTAACGCAATTTAAAGATCAGCCGTGGGTTATGGGCATGACCAAAGCAGTTGTTCCTGTAGTGGGAGTTATGCTCGCGGTTATGACGTGGGACTTTTTTAAAAAATCAACGTCTGGTTTAGGATGGACGCCAGCTATTATCTTACTGATCATTAGCTTAGGATTAATGGAATTTGCCCATATCCATCCAGCGGTCATTATTATTGTTCTTATGGCGGCAGCTTGGATTCCGCTAAAACGAAAAGGAAAAAAAGGCGAAAGTGCTGAACACAAGCAGAAGAGGGAATCAGTATGATTTATATTCAGCTATTTATGGCGTTTTTTGTTTCAAATATTTTAGGCTATGGAGGCGGACCTGCGTCGATTCCGCTTATTCAAAAAGAAGTCGTGGATCACTATCATTGGCTTACAGTCAAAGAGTTTAGTGAAATGCTGGCAATTGGAAATGCGCTTCCTGGTCCGATTGCAACAAAAATGGCGGGGTTTATCGGATATCAGCAGGCAGGGATTTTAGGCTCGGTGATTGCTCTTTTTGCAACGATTGCTCCGTCGGTTTTACTTTTAGTTATTTTACTCCGAATATTATTTAAGTATAAAGATTCGCCAAATGTTAAGAAAATGACGAACTACATTCGTCCCGTTATCGCCATTTTACTGGGCTTGATGGCATATGAATTTTTTATGAATTCATACGGTGATTCAGGGATATGGCAAACTTTATTTTTAGTAGCAGCCAGCTTTCTATTACTGGAAAAATTGCGTGTGCATCCAGCGTTCGTTATTGTCGGAGCACTCGTATACGGAGCTGTTTTTCTTGCTTAAATGAAGCTCTCAAATAATGAGAGTTTTTTTGTGTAAAAGAGACGAAAAGAGGGGAAGCCATGGTTGAAAAAGCAGCGCTAGAAAACGTTCAGGATTTGGTTAAACTGCGAATGTTGCTCATGAAAGAACTGGGAGAATTAAACGGGAACGAGGAGCTGTTTCAAAAAGCTACAGAAGAATATTTTACTGCAAATATAAATAATCCACATAGCTATACGGCTATTTTAAAAGCGGATGGAGAAATTGTATCAGCAGGAAGCATCGTCTTTTTTATACGTCCGCCTTCACCGAGTAACCTCCAAGGAAAAGAAGCATATGTTATGAATATGTATACAGCTTTTGATCACCGAAAGCACGGCTAT
The DNA here is from genome assembly GCF_029522095.1 of Priestia sp. Y58. NCBI lineage: Bacteria > Bacillati > Bacillota > Bacilli > Caryophanales > Bacillaceae > Priestia > Priestia sp. Y58. The sequence goes on along the minus strand of NZ_JAKWFL010000002.1, from coordinate 294,654 downwards.
TCTTCAGCTATTTTAAAACATTTGATGCAGTACTGCCAAAAAAATGGTGTAAATCGAATATGGTTAAATGCTTCTTCCGCTGGAAAAAGCTTGTATCAAAAACATGGATTTATTGAATATGAATCTGAAATGGAATACAAGTTTGAAAAAAATTAGAGTAGCAAAACTCTTGATAGAGATGGGTTTGAAGGAGCTATGGTTTTTAAAAAATAAAAAAAATTAATAAAAAGTGTTGACGAAGATAAAAAAACCATTCATAATACAAATCAACATCACACAACATTACACACAACTTGGAAGCGACAAACAGTTTCAAACGATCGGAACTGATTATCCAAGTACACATACATAGTCAATACTGAGCGTTGATAGGAGCACTAGTAGAAAAAATTTCCCTGTAACAGAGAGCTGACGGTTGCTGCGAGTCAGAACACAAATTTTTTCGAAGTACATTCCTTGAGCATCTTTTCCGAGCAGGAAAAGACGGCCTGGCCGTTATTTTAATCAAGAGGCAAGCAAAATGCTTGCAACTAGGGTGGTACCGCGAATTTTCGTCCCTACTGACTCTTAAGAAAAATCTTAAGGGTGAGTAGGGACTTTTTGTATTTCGGCCCATTATAATTTTATATCCATTACAAGCGATGAAAAGAGCATAGTAGCAAAATCTTCCCTGTATTCAGAGAGCTGATGGTTGGTGCGAATCAGTACAAAAGAGATTGCGAATTACATTCTTGGAGCTTTCTTTTGGCGATAGTCAAAAGCGGCAATAGCCGTTATCTTAATGAAGAGGCAAGCAATGCTTGCAATTAGGGTGGTACCGCGATCAATTCGTCCCTACTGATACAATCAGTAGGGACTTTTTGTATATCCGCATAAGCGGCTGTGTAGGTGTAAAACGGATTTTTCAATACAAACTAAACGAGAAGATCCGTTCAAGGTTAATAAAATCAAAGGAGGATTTTTAAAATGACAAAATCACTAGAACAATTACGAGGACAAATCGACGAAATAAATTTAGAAATTTTAGAATTATTAAATAAACGCGGTGAAATCGCACAAGAAATCGGAAAAGTAAAAGGTACACAAGGTGTGAATCGCTTTGATCCAGTTCGTGAACGTAAATCGTTAGATCAAATCTTAGCTAACCATAATGGACCATTCGAAGCTTCAACAATTCAGCATATTTTCAAAGAAATTTTCAAAGCAAGCTTAGAGCTTCAAGAAGACGATCACCGCAAAGCACTTCTTGTATCTCGTAAAAAGAAATCAGAAGATACAATCGTTGACATCAACGGTACAAAAGTAGGACCTGGAAACTTAGAATTTGTAATGGGACCATGTGCAGTAGAAAGCTACGAACAAGTAAAAGAAGTGGGCTTAGCGCTTAAAGAACAAGGCATTACGTTAATGCGCGGCGGAGCGTTCAAACCACGTACATCACCTTACGATTTCCAAGGTCTTGGAGTGGAAGGGTTAAAAATCTTACGTCAAGTAGGCGATGAGCTAGGCCTATCAATTATTAGTGAAATTGTTTCTCCTCAAGATATTGAAACGGCTCTAGACTACGTAGATGTGATTCAAATTGGTGCACGTAACATGCAAAACTTCGAGCTATTAAAAGCTGCAGGTTCTGTAGACAAACCAATTCTTTTAAAACGTGGATTGGCAGCAACAATTGAAGAATTCATTAACGCTGCTGAATACATTATGTCTCGTGGAAATGGAAACATTATTCTTTGTGAACGCGGTATCCGCACATACGAGCGTGCAACACGCAACACATTAGATATCTCAGCTGTTCCAATCTTGAAAAAAGAAACACATTTACCAGTTGTAGTAGACGTAACACATTCAACAGGACGCAAAGACTTACTATTACCATGTGCAAAAGCAGCGATTGCTATCGGCGCAGATGCTGTAATGGCAGAAGTTCATCCAGACCCAGCAGTAGCACTATCAGATTCAGCACAGCAAATGAACATTCCTGAATTCCACAAATTCATGGAAGAATTAAAAGGTGCAGCAGTAAAATTATCTTAATTTCATAGTGATACAGTGATGAGAAACTAGTAGCAAACATTTCCCTGTCTCAGAGAGCTGACGGTTGGTGGAAGTCAGTACACAAATGTGAGCGAATTACACTCTTTGAGTACTCTTTTACAGAGCGGTCAGCGGATCGTTAACAATTCGAGGTGGCAAGCAATGTTTGCAACTAGGGTGGTATCGCGAGAAAAACTCGTCCCTATGACGTAGGGGCGAGTTTTTTATTTTTTATAACAGAAAGGAATCGATAATATGAGATATTTAACAGCAGGAGAATCGCACGGACCTCAATTAACAGCGATTATTGAAGGAGTACCGGCAGGGCTTGAATTAACAGCCGAACAGATTAATGAAGATTTAGCAAGAAGACAAAAGGGACATGGGCGCGGACGCCGCATGCAGATTGAAAAAGATCAAGTTCAGATTAAAGGCGGGGTTCGCCACGGTGAGACGCTTGGTTCACCCATTGCTTTAGTCGTTGAAAACAAAGATTTTACTCACTGGAGAAATATTATGGGTGCTGATCCAGTTGATCATGATGAAGAAGTAAAGCGACAAATTACAAAACCTCGTCCAGGTCATGCGGATTTAAATGGAGCGATTAAATACGGTCACAGAGATATGCGAAACGTATTGGAACGTTCATCTGCTCGTGAAACGACGGTACGAGTAGCCACAGGCGCAGTTGCCAAACAAGTACTAAAAGCTGTAGGCGTAAATATTGCATGTCACGTACTTGAAATCGGCGGTGTGAAAGCTGAAAAAACGGCATATGATTCACTGACAGAACTTCAGGAAAAAACAGAAGCATCACCTGTTCGCTGCTTAGATGAAGAAGCGGGACAGAAAATGATGAAAGCAATCGATGATGCAAAAGAAAATGGAGACAGCATTGGTGGCGTAGTGGAAGTAGTAGTAGAAGGAATGCCTACTGCAGTGGGAAGTTACGTGCACTATGATCGTAAGTTAGACTCAAAGCTAGCTGCTGCTATTATGAGCATTAACGCGTTTAAAGGCGTTGAAATCGGCGTAGGATTTGAAGCAGCTCGCAGACCGGGAAGTGAAGTCCATGATGAAATTCTATGGGATGAACAAAACGGCTATACGCGTAAAACGAACAATGCTGGAGGTTTAGAAGGAGGCATGACAACTGGGATGCCGATTGTTGTGCGAGGTGTCATGAAACCTATTCCTACCTTATACAAGCCGCTGCAAAGTGTAGATATTGATACAAAAGAGCCATTTGCTGCAAGTATTGAACGCTCAGACAGCTGTGCAGTACCGGCGGCAGCGGTTGTAGCAGAATCAGTGATTGCTTGGGAACTAGCATCTGCTATTATCGATCAATTTGGGGCAGATCGAATTCAGTTAATTCAAGAAAACGTAAAAAAACATGAAGAATACGCAAAGCAATTTTAATGAATAGAGGAGAATGAAAGGTGAAAACACGTGTATTACTTATTGGCGTCGGCCTTATTGGAGGATCATTAGCGCTAGCTATGAAGAAGCATCGTCACGTCACAGTCGTTGGAGCTGATATCAATACAAATGAAGTACAAGTAGCCAACCAGCTAGGTATCGTTGATTATGTAGCTGAAGATATAAAAACAGAAGCAGCTCAAGCAGATTATATCGTGCTTGCTACTCCAGTAGAGTACACGACAGCATGGATACACGACCTTTCTACTTGGAAGCTTAAAGAAACGGTTATCGTAACGGATGTCGGAAGTACCAAAGGTGAAATTATGAAAGCAGCCCAAGCGCTGAATAAGAAACGTATTTCATTTATTGGGGGGCATCCGATGGCTGGTTCTCATACGAGCGGTGCAGTCAATGCACGAGCGGATTTATTTTGTTCGGCGCGCTATATTTTAACGCCGTTTGAAAATGAGAAAAAAGAAAAAATAGATGCGCTTATGCATTTGCTAGAGCCTACAGGTGCACAATTTGTACCGCTTGATGCAGCTACTCATGACCAAATCACTGGAGTTGTCAGTCATTTACCTCATGTGATTGCGACCAGTCTTGTAAGACAAGTAAAAGGATATTCAGCACAGAATCATCTTGTCACGGAAATGGCAGCAGGCGGTTTTCGAGATATTACGAGAATTGCTTCAAGCAATCCTCATATGTGGAGAGATATACTAAAACAAAACCGTTCTATGCTTTTAACATTGCTTGATGACTGGATGAAAGAAATGGAACAAGTAAAACTATTAGTAGAAAAAGGTGACGGTCACGAATTATTTGATTACTTTTCAGATGCCAAAGAATTTCGTGATTCGCTTCACGCATAAAAGGAGAGAGATATTGTGACAGTAAAAGCTTTACGAGGAACGATTCAAATTCCAGGAGATAAATCTATTTCTCACCGTTCCGTTATGTTTGGTTCGATTGCAGAAGGAACAACAACGATTAACGGATTTTTGCCAGGAGATGATTGCCTTAGCACCATTTCCTGCTTTCAAAAACTAGGTGTAGATATTCAAATGATTGATGAACAAAGCGTCGTGGTAAAAGGAAAAGGTATACAAGCGCTGAAAGAGCCCTCCGATATTTTAGATGTTGGAAATTCAGGCACAACAATTCGCCTCATGATGGGGATTTTAGCAAATACACCCTTTCATTCAACATTGATTGGAGACGAATCTATTGCCAAACGCCCTATGAAGCGTGTGACCGGTCCGCTTCGTGATATGAATATTCATTTAGATGGCCGAAAAGACGCTAATTTTACACCGCTTGTTATACGAGGTGGGAAAGCAAAAGGTATACACTATACATCTCCCGTTGCGAGCGCACAAGTAAAATCAGCTATTTTACTTGCTGGACTGCAGGCGGAAGGAACAACTTCTGTAACGGAACCGGCGAAATCACGTGATCATACAGAACGTATGCTAGAGGCATTTGGTGTTAAAGTCGAAGAAGAAAGCTTAACGGTTTCAATTGAAGGCGGTCAAACGTTAAAAGGAACGCATGTAGAAGTGCCTGGTGATATTTCGTCAGCTGCATTCTTTTTAGTAGCGGGGGCTATTATTGCAAACAGCCGTATTGAAATTCAAAAAGTGGGGATGAACCCGACTCGAACGGGTATTTTAGATGTGCTTTTAAATATGGGTGCTTCGATAGAGACAGTCAAAGAAACAAAAGAAACAGCGGAACCCTATGCAGATTTAGTTGTAGAAGCTTCTCATTTAAAAGGCACAGAAGTAGGCGGCGATTTAATTCCACGTTTAATCGACGAAATTCCGATTATTGCACTAGCTGCCACGCAAGCAGAAGGAATCACGGTTATTAAAGATGCTGCAGAGTTAAAAGTCAAAGAAACAAACCGTATTGATACGGTAGTGAATGAGTTAACAAAAATGGGCGCTAATATTGAGGCCACGGAAGATGGAATGATTATTCACGGAGGCACAAAACTTCACGGAGCAAATGTAAACAGCCACGGAGATCACCGTATCGGTATGATGCTCGCTGTTGCCTCTTGTATTGCGGAAGGGGAAACAATTATTGAAAATCGTGACGCGGTATCCGTCTCTTACCCGCAGTTCTTTGCTCACTTAGAGTCTTTACAGCAGTAAATTCCCTTATTATGTTAAAATAGCAGTTTGAAAGTTGTAAGGAATTTATAAAATTAAAACCAATGACTCTATATTTCGCCGGAGAAATCCGATATAATCATTACAACACCTCTAGTATTAAATAGAATTTGGTGAATGATTATGTTTTTGATGATTGTCTACATCGGGGCCATTTTATTTTTTATAAAAATGTTTATGGATCGAGATTTTATTTGGTTTTTATTTCTATTGCCATTTTTGATGTTTGTTATGTTTTTTGAAACAGACTATCTTGATCATGTCCCTGAATCTGGAAGGTTAATTATCTTTACGTTTTCTTTTTTAGTCATTTATGCAATGGTTTTGGTGTATAATCGATACTTTAGAAAAGAAGGATGTAAAGAGTAAACTCAAATGTGAATCCATTGATAATGATAAAAAAAGCATGCCCTATGGCGTGCTTTTTTTATCGCTTGAATTGACATCCACTGGTGTAAGCGGCTTTTTAGCAGGGCCTTCTACCACAGAACCGTCGTAAGAAAAACGAGAACCGTGACAAGGGCAGTCCCACGTCCGGTCACCAGCGTTCCAATTCACTTCACATCCTAAGTGCGTGCATGTAGTATCAACGCAGTGAAGCTTCCCTTGAGGATCTTTATAAGCCCCCGTACGTTTGCTGTTTACATATACGACCGACCCTTCATCATTTTGGAGCTGATCCAGTCCTTTTTCAGGCATTGAAAACTTACCGGTAATAAAGTGTTCAGCCACATCAAGATTTTGACGAAAGAAATGCTTAAGGCTAGGATCCGCATAAAAACGAGATGGATTATACAACTCTGCATATGGGTTGTCTTTTCCGGTTATTGCATCTCGAATAATATGTGCTGCAATGGTGCTATGAGTCATGCCCCATTTTTTAAATCCGGTAGCAATAAAGATATTTGGCTTGCTTTCTTTAATGGGACCGATATATGGAATTTTATCAAGCGTAAATAAATCTTGTGCAGACCATTTATAACGAAAATGTTGAACAGTAAAATTTTCTTCGGCGAACCTCTGAAGGGACTCATAGTGGAACATAGTATTAATTCCTTGTCCAGCTTTGTGGCCTTCTCCGCCAATTAAGATGAGTTCTTCTCCGTCAACTTTTGTTGAACGCAGCGAATGAGTAGGCTGATCAGCACTTAAATACATGCCTCCAGGGTAAGCTTGTTCAACTTTTGCTGCTAACACATACGAACGTTTGGCATACATGCGCGTATAGTAAAAGCCCGCTCCATCATAAAATGGAAAGTGTGAACACGCCACTACATATTTGCAAGAAATTCGATGTCCGTCTCTTGTGACGACGGTAGGCGACGTGCTTTCTTCTACATCCGTTGCTACGGTGTTTTCAAAAATCAATCCGCCGCTTTCTGTGAATTTTTTTACTAAATGAAGCAAGTATTTTAACGGATGAAACTGAGCTTGATCTTTCATAATAGCTGCTGCCCTAATATCAAAATTAAAAGGAAGCTCTGTTGCAAATTCACATGGAATATGTAATCGCTGATAGGCTCGAAATTCTTTACGAACTCGATGATCAAACTCCAGCGTTTCTCCGTATAAGTAAGCATCTTGTACTGAAAAATCACAGTCAATGTTTTCCGTTTGAATTAAGTTTTTCATAAACTGCAGAGCTTGTTCGTTTGCTTTATAATACAGCAGCGTTTTTTCTTCGCCAATGTGTGAAAGCAGCTCATCGTAGATAACGTCATGCTGAGCTGTAATCTTTGCTGTTGTGTGGCCGGTTGTACCATTTAAAATATTATCAGCTTCAATTAACGCCACGTTCAGTCCTTCTTTTTGTAATAAATAAGCTGTTGTAATACCGCTAATACCGCCTCCTACTACTACAACATCAACTTTTCGATTTTCTGAAAGAGATGGGTATGTCGGAAACTTTAAATGATCGCGCCAGTAGGGCTCAGTATCCTTTGGGATATTTGCCAATTTATTCACCTCCATATGATAAGTCTTATTTTTGCCATAGTTTTCTAAAAAATGTATGCAAAATAAAGGAATCTACTCTAATAGCATCTACTTAAGCAAAAGGAGGGAAAAGAATGATTACGATTAGCCTTTGTATAATTGTTAAAAACGAAGAAGGAGTTATAAGAAGATGCCTCGAATCCGTAAAAGGTATTGTGGACGAAATCAATATCGTAGATACAGGCTCAACTGACCGTACAAAAGAAATAGTTACTCAATTTACCGATCGTGTGTTCAATTTTACTTGGATTGATGATTTTTCTGCAGCGCGAAACTTTGCTTTTCAACAAGCAACAAAAGAATATATTTTATGGTTAGATGCAGATGATGTCCTGCTGGAATCTGATCAAGAGCTGCTTTTAAATCTTAAACAAACGTTAGACTCAAGTGTAGATGCTGTATCTATGCAGTATAATCTGGCCTTTGACGAAAATCAGCATGTTACTTCTAGTCTGCGTAGATACCGCCTTGTAAAAAGGGAACGAGGCTTTAAATGGTTTGGCTTCGTGCATGAATATCTAGAAGTAGGGGGGCATTTATATGACAGTAACATTTCTGTATCTCATCTACCTCTTAGCCATGATCAGGAACGCAATATTCGAATATATGAGACTATGGAGGCTCAAGGTCACATTTTTACTCCAAGAGACTTATTTTATTTTGCTAATGAGCTGGTTGATCACCATCGCTTTGAAAAGGCAATTGAGTATTATACAAAATTTATAAAAACAGGGAAAGGGTGGGTAGAAGATAATATTCAGGCTTGTCATAAGCTTGCTGACTGCTACCATCATTTCGGATTAGAAGATCAGGAGCTGCAGTGGGTGCTACACGCCCTTAGTTATGGAGTTCCTAAGCCCGAGACATGCTGCCGTTTGGGCTTTTTACTGATGAATAAACAAAATTTTCATGGAGCTATTTATTGGTACAAAGCTGCATTAGATGAAAACGGAATGAAAACATTCGCTCTTCAAGATTCCTCTTTTTCAACATGGCTTCCACATCTGCAGCTTGCCGTTTGCTACGATAAAATTGGTGAACAAAAAGAAGGGTATGAACATAACGAGGCAGCACGTAAATTTCGTCCAAACGATGAACGGATTTTAGCAAATAAAATATATTTTGAGAATGTCCTCAAACTTTAACTGCTACAAAAAAGATTCCAGTTTTAAACATGAAGAGCAATAAATTCATATAAATGATAGGGAGCATCATATAATAAAAGTATAGAGGCTTAATTCGGCAAAAGGTATTTAAATATCAAGGTCCAAATAAAAGGGCAAACGGCATGTTTGTCCTTTTTTCATGATTATAGTGACAATTTTCATATATAGTAATAAAGTATATATATAGCAAAAAAATCCCAAATTTTAAGAAGATAAAAACGGCTTAAAACCAAAACAAGTTGTACTCTCAGAGTATGTAGAACGTGCAAAAAAACGAAATAATATGTAGTATTGTAATACAGGACGTAATTGGGAAGAAAAATGAAAACGTTGACAAAAAGAGGAGGGGTACCATGTTGGGTTCACTACCTAATGTTATAAATACGTCAACGCTTGTGTCTTCAAGTGAACAACAAGAAGCGTCATCTGAATCATTTAAAACATATACTCATAAAGGGAAAAAATTCAAGGTCTATTTACCTAAATCCTATCATATTTTAAAATCTTACCCACTAATGGTTATGCTGCATGGGTGTACACAAAATGCAGATGATTTTGCAATAGGCACGCAAATGAACGAGCTCGCCGACGAAAAAGAATTTATTGTCGTATATCCACAGCAGTCTTCTAACTCAAATATGAATAAATGCTGGAACTGGTTTGAACCTCTTCATCAAATTAGAGGGTTTGGCGAGCCAGCTATTATTGCAGGGATTGTAAAAAAAGTCCAAAACATGCACTTTATTCAGAAAAATAAAGTGTTTATTGCCGGTCTGTCAGCAGGAGGAGCAATGAGCATCGTTATGGGGGTAACGTATCCAGAACTGTTTGCTGGAATAGGTGTGTCAGCAGGTATCGAATATCAGGCGGCTCTTAACGTATTTAATGCGTATTCTGTCATGGCCAGTAAAGGCCCTTCCCCCGTTAAACAAGGAAGAATTGCTTATCAGCAAATGGGAAAACGGGCAAAGCCACTGCCGCTCATTGTATTTCATGGTAACGCTGATTCTACGGTAAATGTAGCCAATGCAGATCAAGTGGTTCACCAGTGGATTACAACGAATAATCTTGCTTATAACGGAAGAATAGATGGATGGATTCAAGATAGCCCGGTTAAAACGAGAGAAGAAAAAATTCTCTTTGGACGGGATTATACAACATATCGCTACGAAAGCAGCAAGGGAGAATTGGCTATTGATAAATATATTATCAATGGAATGGGGCATGCATGGTCAGGAGGGAACTCAGCGGGCAGCTATACAGACCCTAAAGGCCCCAACGCTAGTCGAATCATGTGGGACTTTTTCATGAGTCAAAAAGTATAAACAGAGCATATAATGAGGTTCAGTTGCGTTCTTATCGCAGAGAAGAAGAGCTGAAAGTAGCTCTTCCGGCCCTTATTAGTATAAAGAAGCAGCTGCAGGAACCATTATTTTAACTAGACGTGTTTTTCTAAAAATTAGGATTTGATTATTTAGAAAACGGGTACTGTAATAAAGAAAATAAGAAGTCAAAATTACATAGCTTAGGATTGACAGCTTATAGTTGTAAATGTAAGATAACTGCGAGCTGCATTTTGTATGATTAAAACATTAAAATAAGCCGAAAACTGAAAAAATAAATAGAAATTGTAAGATGAGCGGGTAAGGAAAAGGAGATTAAAAAATGAATATTGCATTTTTCTTAGTACCAAAAAGTGATGTTGTAACACTAAATATTCAATCCACATTAAGACAGGCTCTTGAAAAAATGGAGTATCATCGCTATTCTACAGTTCCGCTAGTTGACGATGATGGTAAATATGTGGGCGTTCTTACTGAAGGAGATCTTCTTTGGAAGTTAAAAAGCCTAGGAGACTATCGCTTTCAAGATACGGAAAATATTAAATTAACAGAGATTGACCGCTATCAAGATTATAACCCAGTTGCTATATATGATGAAGTTCAAAACATCCTTTCAAAAGCAATTGACCAAAATTTTGTTCCTGTAACGGATGATCAAGGTGTATTTATTGGAATTGTGAGAAGAAGAGAAATTCTCGAGTTTTATGCAGAAAGCGCAAGTAAAGTGAAAAATCAAATATAAAAAAAGCCATCTCTAGATGGCTTTTTTTCTTGTCTTATCTCCCCCGTACATACTCCTAAAAACAGGCTTAGGTCATGGCCCACAGCAATGCACTTCCTTGTACTAGTTTACATAATCTATTTATATATAGGTATAAAATTGCCTATATAAATCTTATTTATAGATAAGGATGGTTTATGTGAGTTACAACAACAAAAAGAACTGTTGCTGGTGTTCTAATCAGTATTATTACAAAACTTCTGGCTATGATCCAAGAAGTAGCCATGAAGGAAAATGCTGTCATAACGATTATAAGCATAACGATCATTGTCCTAAACATGATGATGATCATCGTTCTGGACATAAAAAATGCCATCATGGTGGCAACCATGGCGGAGGTCACGACGGTAACCATGGCGGAGATCATGGTGGCAACCATGGCGGAGGTCACGGCGGCAGTCATGGCGGTAATCACGGCGGTTGTCATGGCGGCAACCACGGCGGAGGTCACGGCGGCAGTCATGGCGGTAATCACGGCGGTTGTCATGGCGGCAACCACGGCGGAGGTCACGGCGGTAACTATGGCGGAGGTCACGGTGGTTGTCATGGCGGTAATCACAGCGGTTGTAAAAGACGTCGCTGCTGTTGGGGCTGGGTGTTTTAATTTAATAAATAATTGAATTAAAATGAAGCGTTGATTTAGCAGAAAGAACTCAAGAAATTGAGTTCTTTTTTTGTAAGTTGAAACTTATAAACGGTATACTTCGTATATATAGTAAGAGCATTTTGGAGGAGGAAAAAAAATGTTTAAAAAAATGTTTGCTAAAATTGGAGTTGGAGCTGCCAAAGTAGATTTACGACTAAATGAAACGGCCTATACGCTCGGTCATGTAATTGAAGGAGCTATTATCATCCAAGGTGGAAACGTTCAGCAACATATTAATTTAATTGATGTTGAATTTTGGCTTGAAGTTCAAATGAAAAGCGGTCAAATGCATACACATCGTGTGGAAAGCCTGCGCGCAGCTTCTTCATTTACAATTAATGAAGGCGAGAAAAAAGAAATTCCATTTACATATCATTTACCTTTGGAGCTTCCAATCTCTGCGAGCAACGTCAGCTATTTCTTTAAGACACACTTAGATATTGAAGGGGGAGTAGACTCAACAGACCGGGACCCTGTGCGCATTAAAGCTCCAAAAAGCTTATATCAGCTAGTAGAAGGCTTTGAAGCGCTTGGGTTTAGAGAAAAACATCATTCAGGAAAATTTAACGGATACAAACAAGAATTTGCATTTTTTCCTACAGACTTCTTAAAGGGGTATGTAAATGAGGTTGAGTTTGAGGTAGCTATTGAACGAGAAGGTATTCGCGCGTTATTGGAGCTAGATTTGCCTTCTTTCGGCCGAGAGAGGGAAATAAAAAACGAACTCTTTTTTACAAATGATGAACTAAGCCATCCATCCACTATCGCTCGCTTGCTGGAAGAAGCGATGGAAGAGATGATGGAAAATCCTCGAGACTATGAGTATTATAAGCCTTCTCACTATGATCAGCATTCACACCACCCACGTATGAGCGGTTTAGGAGGAGCAATGGGAGGCTTTGCAGCCGGTATGTTAGGCGGGCTGCTCATTGAGAATTTGATGGATGATATGTTTGAAGACTCGGCTCTTGGTGAAATTGGAGAAGATATTGAAGAAGCCGGGGAGGATCTGTTGGATGGAGATTTTTTTGATGGAGGAGACGATTGGTAAAAGGGATTTTGAATAAATAAAAAGGATGATTAATGATGATCATCCTTTTTTTCTTTCTTCTTTCTTTTTTTTACTTCTATATACTTAATGTGAAAATCCTCTATAATCAGAACTTTAAAGTAAAATTGCTCATGCTGAATGATATCATTTTTGGTCACATCAAACTTTTCGGTTAACACCCACCCGGCAATGGTATCTACTTCTTCGTCGCTAATATCCGTACCGAGTAAATCATTTACTTGGCTAATGAGCATTTTTCCGTCAAGAATATAATGGTCGTCTTTAATTTTTTGTACATAAGGAATTTCGTCCGTATCAAACTCATCTCGAATTTCTCCCACAATTTCTTCAATAATATCTTCTACTGTAACAAGCCCAGCGGTTCCGCCATACTCATCAAAAAGAATAGCCATTTGAATACGTTCTTTTTGCATCTTTACAAGCAAGTCATGAATGGGTACGGTTTCAATTACTTTAAAAATAGGCTTGACGTATGACTCTAACGTATTGGTGCCGTCTTTTTCGTTGAATACAATATCATTATAAATTTCTTTAATATTAACGAGACCGATTACTTTATCTTTATCCCCATCTTCAACAATTGGATAGCGCGTATATTTTTCGACATTTGCGATTTGCAAAAAAACCTCTACGACGTCGTCTTTGGAAGCACTCACAATTTCCGTACGAGGGACCATTACTTCTTTAGCTAAACGGTCGTCAAAATCAAAAATTTTGCTCATATATCGATATTCGGATTGATTGATTTCACCGCCTTCGAAGCTCTCAGATAACAAAATGCGCAGCTCTTCTTCACTATGAGCAGCTTCATTTTCTGAAATCATCGTTATGCCAAAAATCTTAGTCAACATACGAGCTGATCCATTTAATATTTTAATGAACGGATACATAAGTTTGTAAAACACGATAATCGGTTTTGCAAAGTTCAGCGTAATTTGTTCAGCCATTTGAATAGCAAACGTTTTAGGAGCTAATTCTCCCAGGACAACATGTAAAAAAGTAATAACAACAAATGCGATAACAAAAGATAAAATACCAGCAAGCGGCTCATTTGTATGGAAGGTAATAAAAAGAGGGTGAAGCAGCCGATCTAGCGTCGGTTCACCAAGCCAACCAAGCCCGAGAGCCGTGATGGTGATACCAAGCTGACAAGCGGATAGATATTCATCTAGATGCGTAATAACATGTTTGGCAGAGACGGCTTTTTTATTTCCTTCTTCTAGAAGCTGATTGATTTTTGAACTTCTTACTTTTACAATAGCGAATTCTGTCGCTACAAAAAAAGCAGTCAATGCAATTAAAACTGCGACTAATAGTAATTTTACGGCGATCATTAAAGTCACCACCTTGTACGTAAATGTATATCTTAAGTGTTAGCCAAAGTGGAGAAAACATGTATTAAATCCGGAAAAGAAAAACGCACATAAAAAAACTGCTTCTATCTTTGAAAAGAATAAGAAGCAGTTTATTATGTTACATGTTCATTTAGGGGAATTAACCTTAACTTTACCATCATGGTCTATCACATATCGGTTCTACAGTTCAACTGACTTTTAGCAAACGTATTGTGAGCTTGTTATGACACCTCCTTTAACTGTAATCCGAATATATATGATGCATCTCTCACTCCTTTCTATTGGTTAAATTTATTATAATACATAATTAATCAAAATACTACAAATATTCAGAAAATAATTCAAAATGCATAGTTTTTTGTCATTTTCTGAAATATACACACAAAGCGAGATTGAGATATAACAAAATCAGTACAATCTAAAGACGAATAAATCGAGTAAATGATCTAGTATGGGTCGTTTGGTTACACTGCTGGTGATTTCCGTGAAAGGCTGTTGCTTTCCGCGGGCGGCCGATGAGCCTCCTCGTCGCTTGCGCTCCTGTGGGGTCTCATCTATTCCGCTTTTCCCGCAGGAGTCTTCGCCTTTCCCTCCAATCAACAGCTCTAAACATAACCTATATTCACCATACTCCTATATTCACCATACTAATGAAAAGATCCGAACGGTGAATCATTCGGATCTTCCTTTACTTAAAATACGTTTGCCCCAGCCTCTTTTTAATTAATGCAGGTTATGGTTATTAGGCATCTGAGGAGAGGCAGTGGCTTTTGCAAAACTTGTGATCATTTGCTGCATATCTTCTTTTGCAAGCTGCGGTACTTGATAATAATGGTGTTTATTTTGATAAAGAGAAATTTCATAAGCCATTTCAATCCAATTAGGAACGCTGTCTCCGAATATTCGGCGAACAACAGGATTTGTTATTTCTAAAGCGGTCATGGTTAAAAGAGATGCTTGAGACTTGACTAGACCTAGCATATGACCTGATATGCCTTTTTCATTAATTTCCTCCACGGACTGATTCGGCTTTTTAGGCTGCGAAGGCTTTAAGCCATAAACAAAGGCATTAGACTGCTTCATGTTATACACATGTGTAGAACCGGCCGGCTTTTGACCAGTAGAAAAAGCTTCTACGATTAAATTATATTCATTTAAAATAAACTGATATTGCCGATCAATGATATCAAGCAGCTCTTGTTCTTTTACATATTGCCTAAACATCATAAACTGATCCATTACATTAATCGAACCGGCAAGTGTTTCATGAACGTCAAATAGTTCATGCCCTCCATGGTTCAATTGAGGGGGGATAGCTCCAGTTTGCATGTTTGTAGGAAGTTCGTGATTATTCATACTAAGTCCTCCTTAAAATCGGTATCGACTATAGTCTTTAAACTTCTTCAGGTTTTATACTCAAACTTGATTTATTCATAAAATGTTGCTCTACATAACTTGATTTACAACTAGTTATTTAATTAAAGAGTAAAAGTGAAAGGGTTTTATAAAAAAAAAGCGAATATCAATAACAATTCACGATCTATAGATAGGGGAATCAAAAAACATGAATGAGCTGCTGTCATACTCAAGTGAATTAAAACATGAAGCGCATCAACTGGTGGTATCCAATCATTTATTGAATCTGTTAAGAGAATATGGTTGTCCTCTCTCAGGGGAGAGTTTTGCATTAAATGTCATGACAAATCGCACCCTTAATTTTTACGTAGGAAATGATGAAATGGATGAAGAATCTATTTTTCACATGGGGTATCAGCTTACAAAACGTTTTAACCCTTATAAGATGATATTTGCTAATGAAAAAGATAAGCATCAGTGGAGCGTGTATATGATTCAGAAGGGAGAAGAGTGGAAGCTTGATATTTCCGTGCTTCCAGAAAATATCGTGAAGGACAAAGTTGAGAAACAAGAGTTATTAAAATCACTTCTCACTGAAAAGAAGCGGGAATGCATTTTATTTTTCAAACAGCAAAGCGGATATAATCGCTATTATACGAGTGATCATGTCTATAAAGCTGTGCTAGAAGATGACATTCACGATGATATGTCTTTTTTTATGTGGCTGCAAAGACAAAAAAAAGTAAATCAACAAACGTAAAAAAGAGCCTGTTAGGCTCTTTTTATGCGTTTACGGATGTTTTTACAGGTAAAGCAGCTTTTAGCATCCAAATATGTTTTTCAATGTTGCCGATTGTTCCAATGAATAAGTCAGCTGTTACGTGATCGTTTGCTGCTTCAGCTTTTTCAACTGCATTTTTTAAGTTTTTAACAAGTAGCATATAATCATTAATTAAGGTTTCTACCATTTCTTCACTCGTTTGCTCGTTTCCATCTTCAGAAAGAGTAGCTGCTTGTAAAAATTGCTTCATTGTAGCAATTGGGCTTCCTCCAATGGCTAGTAATCGTTCTGCATATTCATCTATATAGTCCGCCGTCTCATTATAGAATTCTTCAAATTTTTCATGAAGCGTAAAAAATTGAGGCCCTTTTACATACCAGTGAAAGCGATGTAGCTTCGTATACAATACGTTAAAATCGGCAATTTGTTGGTTCAATACGTTTTCTAAATTCATAGTTAATAGCCTCCTAATGAGTTGTTGTTATCTTATGTTTATATTATATCAAATATCAAATTAAAATCAATACTTATTTATAATAATTATTAAATGATAATCAGAATGCTTTTAAATTGCAGTTATTCTCTTTAAAAACTTTAAAGATATGATAGGATAGAGCAAGAGTATGGAAAGGAAGAAGGGTTAGTTATGCATATTACACCAGAAGCAAAACAATTAATTAACAATATACTTGAAGAGCAGGAGATAACAGGAATTCGCTTGTATTTCAAAGGAATTAGCTGTGAAATCCCTAATATTGGGTTAGCTTTTGAAAAGCCTTTTGAAAATGATGAAATGTATGAAGTCGACGGAGTGCAAGTAGCAATGGAAGCTTCTATTGTGCCTTATACAAATGAATTAATGTTAGATGTTCATACAACGCCGTATGGTCCAGGTTTGGCATTAGTTGGGGCTAAAGAGGCTGAGTAAAAAATTTATGTAAGAGAAGCTAACAGGTTTGTTGTTTGTTTTGGTAAACCTTGGTTTACTTAATTCAAACGTTAGTGAAATGGAGGGGGACCTATGCTTCTTTCTCATCATGTAACGGTTGAACAAAGACAGCAAATCAAACGCTTTAAGCAGCAAATACAAGACGCAAAAACGCTAGATGAGCGCCGTTTGTATCAAGCCCAGCTAAATAAATTTGTTGAACGCCTATTTATTGAGAATCGCTTGCAGCGCAGCGGCGAACAATAAAAAACACCTAGAAAAGAAGCCTTCAAAGAAGGTTTCTTTTTTTTAAGTAGAGTATTATACTTTTACATCTTGTAATTATTCATTTTCTTATATATCGCCCTTTATCTACTTAAAATCCGGTTTTCTGTATGAATATAGCACTAAAAACGTGTAAGTTACTATTAAATGAAAGCGCTTTCTGTTATAGTGAAGGTATAGAATTGTACTTGTTCACCTACAATGTTCATAAGGAGTGGTTTGTATGATTGAAAGAGGAAACTTCTTAATTGGTTTAGCGTGGGGAACATCTTTGAGCATACCTTTATGGATCGCCTTCTTTGGCTGGATAAAATTAGTTTGGCGCTTGCTTTAAATAAATAAAAACAAAAAAAGTAAAAAAACTTCAGTGAATATGCGCTGAAGTTTTTTTAAATAACATAAATAGGTATTAAGAACTATTTAATAAACTATAATTTGTAACGATAAGTAAATAAGACTACTATAATATTATTTTTGGATTTTTTTACATTCTAATGTTTTAGGTCTTATTACACAATGGAAAGCAGGAGTACAAATTGAAAAGTTATCGTTTAGTAAGTTTCTCTACCTTATGTATCTGTCTATTCGCTTTATTTATTTCACCTTTTCAAGACACATCTAGTGCATCAACTGATAAATATCAAAATTTCAAGCAACTCTCACAGCACGAGTCTTCAGCTAGCTATAAAGTGACGACTAAAGAAACGAAAAGCTCTGTCCTTATCTTTGCTCCACACGGTGGAGGAATTGAAGGGGGGACAAGCGAAATTGCCAAAGAGCTTAGCAAACAAAATGCTCTTTACCTATTCGAATCGTTAAAGTCGAAAGGGTCACGAGACCTGCACCTCACAAGCACTCATTTTGATGAGCCCACAGCGCGTAAAATGGTAAGCAAGTATGATAATGTTTTATCTCTTCACGGTTATTCTGGGAACGAAAAACATATTTTTGTGGGCGGGACTGACCGGGAGCGCGCAAAAAAATTAACACAATTATTAAATCAAAATGGATTTCCGGCGGAACTGATTACAAAAGGACACGATGAGATTGCAGGCATTAACCCTAAAAATATTGCAAATAAAAATCGTACCGGGAAAAGTATTCAATTAGAGATTAGCCAACCGCTGCGAAGTGCTATGTTTCATTCATTCGCTTCAAAAGGAAGAGCTTCTTCTAAAACTCAAACTTTTTATAGGTTTACAAATGTGCTTTCTACATTCGTTTCCACTTCTTACTGAATCAAAAAAAGAATGCTTTCGCAAGCATTCTTTTTTTATAAACTAGTTTTGCTATTCGTGACTTATAATAGGTTTCCAGTTAAAATCTTTTACATCTTGAACAGAAGGCTTTCTCACGTGCTGTAAACTTTCTTTATTACACGCTCCATAAACTATAAAATTTTCCTGAGCTTCTATTAAAGAAATAGAGTTGGCTCCTAATTCGTTGGCATTCAGCTTTTGGTACGGATCGTCTTCCCAAAAACATATCTCACAAATATCATAGTCACCATCACTGTCTAACGATTGATAACCACAGCAAGGGCATGTATACTTTTTCATTGTTTCTATCCTTTCTGTATGGGATTTTAAGCTAGAAAAAAGTCAGCCATCTTATTTAACTATTTTACTATATTCAAGGATAGCCTGAAAGCATATTCAAAAAAATTACAGTGGCATCTTTCCTAGGATTTGTGAACATTTTATAACGAATTGGTAATAGTTATTGTGAGACTGAGTAAAAAAGGAGTACACTTACTAGGAAAATAGATCGTGTTCGGAAACGTCTACATAAAAACATTTTTGGATATGATGAAAAAAGAAAAAAGAGATAGGGAGTCATAAATATGAAAAAAATAATAGGTTTACTTTTAGCATGCTTTTTAGCTGTTCCGACAGTTAGTTTCGCTCATACACATGTGCAAACAACCGTGCCTGAAAATGGTGCAATTGTTACAGCTCCTCTAAAAGAAATTAAATTAACCTTTGAAACACATATCGAGAAAATCAGTACTGTAACCGTTACAAAGGATGGACAAAACATTTCACTTGCATCGCAAAAAGTAGAGGGTCATGATTTAATAGCTTCTCTCGATCAGCCTCTTGAAAACGGATCTTACACAGTGGACTGGGAAATTGTAGGGGAAGATGGTCATGTAATGAAAGATTCGATTGCTTTTAAAGTAGATGTGAAAGATGAAGCGAAAGAAGAGAATACTCAAGCAGCCGGAAAAGATAGTGAAAAAAAGCAAGATGCCACGCAATCCGAACAGCACCAAAAAAGTGCAGTAGCAAATGATGAAAAAACAGAGAACAATGATTCTTCATCGTTTTTTGTTATCATGATTATTGCTATTGTAGTGGTGGTTGGAGCATTACTCTTAATCTTCAGAAAGAAAAAGGCTTAAAAAGATGAGTATTTTGTTGCCTGTTTTTGAGTGGTTCACATACGTAGGTCTTTCCTTATTATTAGGATTTGCCGTACTGCAATATGTACCTCTTACAAAAAAGCCAACAATTTTATTATCAAAGCGATGGCTACTTGCAAGTGCAGCGGCTGTCGCTATTTTTTCGGTTGGAAATTCGCTTGAGATTATTTTATCTTTTTCAAAAATAAGAGGGTTAGGTGAAACAGTTCGTCTTGTATTATTGGAAACAAGAACGGGACACGCCTGGATCTTTGTTGTGCTGATTGCTATTTTATGTATGGTTGCTGTTTCAATAGAGAGCCACCCTCATATGTATACATTACTGACTGTAGCCTTAGTGGGAGGAATCGCCTACGCAAGTCACGCAGCATCCGCTTCTGCGCTTAGCGGCATGCTTTCTCATTCTCTTCATATTTTAGCAGTTGGACTGTGGGGAGGGGTGGTTCTGATTGTTGCCGCTTTTTCAAACGAAACCTCCAATTGGAAAAGTTTCTTAAGCTGGTTTACTCCTTTTGCAATCGCTTGTTTTGTGCTTCTTTCGTTAAGTGGGTTCATTTCGATGGTCATTATCATGGGTCTGTCCAACTATGTAAATTCATGGGCTACAGATTACGGGCAGTCTCTTTTACTAAAGCATATTACGATTATTCCGCTGCTTGCATTTGCCGTCATCAATGGCTTTCTTATGAAAAAAACGATAAAACATCCAGAATATAAGCCCGTGATGTGGATTCGAGCAGAAAGCATTATTTTGCTTATCATTTTTTTATTTACAGCTATCATGGTAACGCAATCGCCGCCAACTAATACAAGTCATATGGCAATGGATTCATCGATTCTTCCGTTTATCTATGGGAAACAAGTGACGCTCCCTCTAACGTTTCACGTAACGATTGTGGGAATCCTATTCTTATTTGTCGCACTGCTGTTTTTTATGTATTTACTTATTTGTTTTTACAAAAAGACAGTATGGCTTAGCGTATTAAGTGCGGGTTTGTTTGTTTTTGCTTTTTATATTGCGATGATGACAAGTATTCAAGTCTAAAAACAGTGAGAAATATCTCACTGTTTTTTTATTAGCCATTAAAAGCTGTACTATTTCTCGGGTCTTTTCCCGGAGAAGGAGACATCGGCATTTGGGAATTAGAACCAGAGCTAGAGCTAGAACCAGAGCTAGAGCTAGAACCAGAGCTAGAGCTAGAACCAGAGCCGGACGTAGAGCCGCTTGGAGGCGATATATTTCCTGCGTTTCCAAAAATAACGATCCCGCCAGAAATTGTTCCAATAGAAATAGATTTAATATAAACAGACATCCTTATTCAACCTCTCATCTAGTAAAAGAATTCAGTGTACTATAGTATATGACCAGCTTGTCATTTTCGTATAGACGAGTTTGAAAAATAGGTAAAAGCTTAGAAGTTCAGGTTGAGAAAGGAAATGGTGTAAAATAAGATAGAACTTTGAAGGTAAAGTGTGTGGTGTCTGCCTAAAGTGTGTATACCACCTATTAAAAGAATTAGAAAGGAACTAAGATGAATACGCAAAAAGGAATTCATTTTTCATTTAAAAAATTATGGTTGCTAACGAACCCTCCGACAGGAAAGCTAATCATTTCGTTCATACTGGCCTTAATTAATACCGGAGCGTCGCTTTCTATCCCTCTTGTCATTAAAGAAGTGATGGAGAAAATTGCAGTAGGCGTCTCACCGCAGCTTATAGCAGGGCTCCTTGGTTTATTTGCTGCTCAAATGGTGACAAGCGCAGTATCTCTTTATCTCCTTGCTCAAGTAGGGCAAGGTGTTGTAAAAGAACTCAGACATAAAGTGTGGAACAAGCTCATAAAGCTTCCGGTTTCATTTTACGACCAAAACCGTTCCGGTGAAATGGTAAGCCGCATTACAAATGATACAACCATTGTGATGAATTTATTGTCAACAGAAATGATTGACTTTGTTAAAAATATTTTATCTATTATCGTTGCCATTGTTATTTTATTTACGCTTGATGTACCCATGACGCTCATTTTATTAGCGGTTATTCCCGTTATGTTTGTACTGGTTATGCCGCTAGCGCGAAAAATACATAAAATTTCACGTGAGCAGCAGGATAAAATGTCCAAGCTTACAGCTTTTTTAGCTCAAATGCTGAGTGAAATCCGCTTGATTAAAGTATCCGGTTCAGAGAAAAAAGAAGTTGATTCCGGCTTACAATCGTTTCAGTCACTCTACCTCTTCGGTGTAAAGAGAGCTAAAATTGAAGCAATCATAACACCGGTTATTAGCACAGTGATGACCGCTGTTATGATTGCCATCGTCGGGTTTGGTGCATACCGGGTGAGTGAGGGATTTATCACTGCAGGAGAGCTGGTGGCTTTTGTTCTTTACCTTTTTCAAATTATGGTTCCGGTTGGTTCACTTACCCGATTTGTTACGAGCTTTCAGCAAACTAAAGGAGCTTCAGAAAGAATCTTTGATATATTAGCTGAGAAAGAAGAGAACTATGAAAATGGAGAAGTGCTTGAACAGGTAGGGAGTTTAAGGTTCGATAAAGTTGCTTTTCAATATGAAGATAAACCAGTATTGCAGGAAGTTTCATTTTCTGCTAAAAAAGGAGAAGTTACCGCTTTTGTTGGACCTAGCGGAGCTGGAAAATCTACTGTTTTTTCGCTTATCGAACGCTTTTATGAGCCTTCATCGGGGCGCATATTCTTGGATGGAACAGACAGTCAAAACGTCAACTTACGTTCGTGGCGTCACCTGTTTAGCTATGTTCAGCAGGATTCTCCGATTTTAGCAGGAACAATTCGAGAAAATCTCATTTACGGATTAGAGCGGCATGTGACGGATGAAGAAATAGAAGAAGCAGCGAAGTTAGCGAATGCTCATCATTTCATTCAGTCCTTTGAAGATCAATATGAAACAATGATTGGAGAAAGAGGTATCAATCTCTCAGGAGGACAGCGACAGCGTATTGCAATTGCCCGAGCGCTGTTACGCAATCCCCAGTTTTTACTACTGGACGAAGCGACAGCTAGCTTGGACTCCGAATCAGAAAAGCTTGTGCAAGAGTCATTGGAAACGGTAATGAAAGAACGCACATCACTCGTCATTGCACATCGTCTATCTACGGTCATTAATGCGGACCAAATTGTTGTAATAGAAGAAGGGCAGGTTACAGGAAGCGGAACGCATAAAGAGCTGTTAGCCTCTCATTCTTTTTACCGGCGTTTGGTAGAGCAGCAGTTTCAAACATCCCTATAGAACAAACAAAAAAGACTGCTTTTAAGCAGTCTTTTTTTAGTTTATTTATTTAGCTTTTTAACTAATTCATCACCCATTAACTCAGAAGAAAAAGGATCTCGGCTTGTGACAATTTGATCATTTGCCCAAACAGCATATGCTTCTTTATCCATCTCAGGGATGTAGTTAGCCACTTCACGAAGTTCTTGTTCTAAACTGTATGGTAAAAAGGGAAGTACTTCTTCCGGTTCAATTTCATCAGGATAACCAGTTACGTCTAGTCCTTTAATTAACAGTTCATCATCGGATCCTTTCAAGAAAGCAAAAACAGAAGGTCCGTGACACTCAGCTGCTAAAATACCTCCGTTGTCGTACACTTTGTTCATAAGTGCATGCAAGTCCACATTTTTTGCTAAGTCAAACATAGCGCCGTGGCCGCCTACTACTAAAATAACGTCATAGTTCTCAGCATCTACTTCTTCAAGTTTCATTGTCTGATCCGCTCTTCCTGATTCATATAATTTCTTATACGTTCCGTCTGGATCAAAGTCTTCTGAAATACTTCGAACGTCTACTTCCGGCTTACCTCCAAAAGGTGAGGCTAAATCAACGGTGTGCCCTGCGTCCTCAAGCTTTTGCAGCGGAGCAAATAATTCTTCTGCCCACCAACCTGTGTGATAATCTTTCTCTTCGTATCCGCTTGATAATACAGCTAACACTCTTGCCATGTTTATACCTCCTAAATGATGTAAAACGTATAGTGATACATATCATGTATTCATTGTGAACTGTACCCTATATAAAAAAACTTTAAACAATGGCAAGTTATGAAAAGGTAGCGTGAATCATAAACAAAACCAAAAAAGAGATAGCAAATTTAAGATGCCACTTTTTATCTGTACGCTTGTAGCGCTTCACGCCCATCACGAGTAAACAAGCTAGAACAGCCATGGTAATAATTCCTGAAAAGTACGTAAAATTTGCTTGAAATCCTTTTATTAAAGCCATATAACCATGTAAAATAATCAAGGCCGTTGATATAAGAGCAATGGGAACGTGCCACTGACGAACATACTTGGCTAAAAATTGGATAAGCGGTTTTAACTCAAAATTTCCTTTTTTTATGTGGGATAACGGTTTCCATTTCAATAATAAAAAAATAGGATAAATGGCTAAAGCTGCAAAGAAACCAATTCGTGCAATTGAACCGAGCTCTTTAAAATTTCCTTCATATATTTTAGAATCGAGTGGAAGGGAATGTTTATAAATAGGGATGTAAATAAGCCCTGCTACAACTAGCAAAAAAGAGATAGTAAAGATAAAGATCACTTTTTTACGCTCACTTTTATTTTTAATTAATGTCTGTAGCCATGATTTTTTAGCTGGAGATTTAACTGAATTCATTTTCTTCCTCCTTGGAAAAAACTAGTTAGTATCAGTATGAACTTTTTTTCTTAAAAAATCTTTAAAAATACTTCTTTTTTAGAAAAATTCATTTTTTTCTTTGCAATACGCGTTATATTTAAACAAAAGGTTTAAAAAGGAGATGAATACATGAAAAAAAGAATAAGTATATTTATAATCAGTCTTTGTTTACTTTTAACGGCCTGTGGTCAGGAACCTGCTCAAAGCACAAATGCTGAGCAGCCAAAACCGTTGGACGTAAATCTTCAAGGCCCAGAGGCGTTACAGAAAAATGAAAGCGGTATCTACAAAGCCGAAGTTACATATGGAGATGAAAAAGTAAAAAATGATGATGTTGAAATGATTGAATTTGAAATAGAGAAAAAAGATGGCGAAGGGAAAGGGAAGATGTTAAAACCTAAACAAATAGGAGAAGGTGTATATGAAATACAAACATCTTTCTCTGAGCCTGGCACATATACCGTGCAATCACATGTTTCTGCAAAAGGGACGCATAACATGCCTCTTATAACCGTTACGGTTAAATAAAAGAAGTCAAGGATGCTAATTCCTTGGCTTCTTTTCGTTTAGTATGTCCATTGAATTCCCATTCTACAAGGGGAAAAGGTTATTTGGAATAGGATGATGTTTTCTATCATCAATTAAAGTAATGCACTGAGCCAGCTGTTCAATTCCTCGTTTGATCGTATTCGTATTTACTTGTGAGATGCTTAATCGGAGAAGAGTGTCTCTTTTATATTCTGGTAAAAAAAATCTAGAGGCATCATCAACATATATGTGCTGCTCGTTTAGCATTTGAACGATCTGTTTTGCTTTCACATGCTCAGGCAAACTAATGGATAAATAGAATCCTGAAGTTGGTTTAGAAAAATGTGTATGAGCGGGTAGCAGTGAATCACATGCTTCTACAAGAGTTTGCATTTTGGTATGGTATACCTCTTTTATCTTTTTAAGATGACTAGTAAACATGCCGCTTTTTAAATAAATTTCAAGAGCACCTTGGGAAAGCGCTGAACTATTAAAATCTGAACTGAATTTATATCGTAAAAAATTGCTATTCATTAACGAAGGAAGCACGACAGCAGCAATACGTAACCCTGGAAGAAAGATTTTCGAAAAGCTTTTAATGTAAATGACTCGTCCAGAAGGGTTGAAAGAAAATAAAGGATCTGATTTTACATCGGGATCAAGGTCGCCCAAAAAGTCATCTTCCACTATATATACATCGTATTTTTCGGCTAGCTCCACGATTTTTTTCTTCTCAACATTTGTATAGCAATGCCCAAGAGGATTGTGAAATCTCGGAATAATATAGAAAAATTTTATATCATTGTTTCGAAAAATGTACTCCAAATGATCAAGATCAATTCCTTCCATCGATAGCTCGATCCCAAAAGTAGTAGTTTGGTGCAGCGTGAGAGACTCGATAAACCCGAAATAAGTGGGCTGTTCAATCAAAATATTATTTTTTCCATTTGGAAACGGGATAGAAACTAATAAGTGAAGAGCTTGCTGCGACCCGGATACAACAACTAACCTTTCAGCTCGAGTGAACACCTGTAAATTCTGCAAGTGTTTCACTAACTGTGCCCGCAATGAGTAAGAGCCTTGTTGGTCAGAGTATGTAAAAAGCTCTTCTTTGTAGTGTTCAATTGCTTGGTTTATACAATGCTGAAATTCAAGATAAGGCATAACGTTTTTATCTGGACCAGCAGACAAGAAATCAATCACTTCATTTTTATTCGTCTTATGTTGAAATTCTCCCACAACGTAGTAGCCGCTTTTAGGAATAGAATAAATTAAATGCTCTTTTTCTAGTTCGCTGTACGCTTTGATAACGGTATTCTTGCTGCACGAAAAATGGTGGGAGAGTCGGCGAACAGAAGGGAGTTTACCACCTGCAGTAAGCGATCCATTTGCTAGGCCAAGCTTAATTTCTTCCATGATTTTCAGATATTTCAAACTCATAGGTCCTACTCCTTTAATTTGTACCCGTACAGATAGGTAAAAGAATGATTTATTTTACTAGTTGTCCTGCGCTATCCTTTTAATTATATCAGAACTTTTTTTAGAAAAATGGTACAGTTCTGAAAAATAAAAAGACAGGGGTAGGGTAAGATGCAAAAAGAAACGAGAGAGAAAATGGGCTTATTGCTCGGGGTAGTAGGTGTTATCTGTTTTAGCTTAACCCTTCCTTCTACAAGCATTGCAGTCGAGTATTTTGGAACGACAGTCGCCGGTTTAGGAAGAACAGCTGTAGCTGCTATTTTAGTAGCTGTGATATTGATTGTACGAAAAGAAAAAATTCCTTCTCTTCGCCAATTTAAAAGTCTGCTGATAGTGGCTTTAGGCGCAGTTTTAGGGTTTCCTCTGCTCACTTCCTGGGCAATGAAATCATTGCCTGTTTCTCACGGAGCGGTTGAACTCGCTCTTTTACCATTAGCCACAGCCGGTTTTGCGATGTTTAGAGGGGGTGAACGTCCTTCTTTCAAATTCTGGATATCAAGCATGATTGGTTCTGCAGCTGTTATCGTGTATGCTCTTCACCTCGGATTTGGTCAACTGCAGTTTGCCGATGCAGCTTTACTAGCAGCGGTGCTGATACTTGGACTGAGCTACGCAGAAGGAGGAGTGTTGGCAAGAGAATTAGGCAGCTGGCAAGTGATTGCTTGGGCCATTATCATCGGTGCGCCATTTTTTATGATTCCAGTAGGACTAAGCATTACAGCTGAGATGCTTCATGCGCCTTTACAAGCGTGGGTTAGTTTGATTTATCTCTCAGTAGTGAGTCAATTTTTAGCATACGTTGCTTGGTACAGCGGGATGGCGATGGGGGGAATAGCCAGAGTTAGTCAGGTTCAATATTTACAGCCATTTTTAATGATTCTGTTTGCAGCTCTATTTCTAGGCGAATCAATTACACTTTTTACTCTTGCTATAGCAATAATTGTTGTCTTTTCGGTTGTACTAGGCAAAAACGCCTCGGTATCAAAAAAAGAAGTGCATCCACAGGAAATAATGAATAAAGACGCTTAACTAATATGTGAATTTATTACATTAAAACAACATGCTCTATTCCCGTTAGCAATCAGCAGGCTCATTGGGTCTCCTGTTTTCTCTATGTAAGTTTTGAGAGCCAAAATATAAGAAATGAATGAATTTCCTATGTAAAAAAGGTATATAACGGTTTTTTTTCACATAGGTTGAACATTATACGAGAACTTGTACACCGAAAAATACAATTAGACAAATAATTCGTATCGAGCTTGTCATATACATAGAGAGAAAAGGTAGTGATGAAAAAGGACGGGAAATAGAGGAGATAACGAGATGAACACTTTTTTGAAAGGAACGTTTATTTTAGCTGGTGCTGCCTTTGCGGGAGAGTTAATTGAATTTCTTGTAAATATGGTACTTGCTAGAGAATTAGGAAGGGAAGGCATGGGCATGTACATGACCGTTCTTCCTATCATTTTTCTTATTGCCACCGTAGCTAACTTAGAACTGCCTATTTCTATTTCTAAATTTCTTGCTGAACATCATCGCAAAGAACATCAGCATATGATGAAGCATGCCACCATTTTTGCGACTGCTGTGAGCTTGGGAATCTTTTTTATTACACTGGCCGTATTAGCAGCCTTTCCATTTTTTAGTCACTATCATCCTTACTTAAAATGGGTTGTACTATGTTTCATTCCGGTTGTTTCATTTTCAGCAGTGCTTCGTGGATATTTTACGGGTAAAAATAATATGACGACTATTGCTGTGTCTAATTTTATCCGCAAAGCCTTTCAGCTAACGATTTTATTTGTTGTTTTTCAAATGTTTGCTTTCACAGATGTTAAAATGTCGCTGTTTATTGCGATTTGTACGCTAATTGGAACCGAAGCTGTTATTTTACTTTATTTTTTTATCACGTATGTTACTCAGTTAAGTGTTTTATCAAGAGGGCACAGACCTTTGCTTTCTCCAAGTGAGATTCGGAAAAAGCTGTTAGGCGTCTCACTTCCGACCACGGGACTGCGTTTATTTAATGCGGTATGTAATGCTGTTCAGCCGTTTTTAATCAAACACGCGCTCGTTTTATCGGGCATGACTTTAACCGGAGCCACGCAGCATTTTGGTATGCTAACAGGGGTAGCGATGTCGATCGGCTTTTTTCCGGCTTTCTTTGCTCATTCTCTTTTAGTAGCACTAATACCTGCTGTATCTGAAGCTCATGCGAAAAATCGGGAAGAACAGCTTCAAAGACTTTTGACTCAAAGTATGCAAATGACATTTTTATATGGGATTCCGTCTATAGTGGCGATGTATTTCTTTGCTGAGCCGCTTACTAACTTGTTTTTTCATTCTACAGAGGCCGTGTACTATCTAAAGGCTTTATGGCCGTATTTTCTTTTTCACTTCTTTGCCGTCCCGCTTCAAGCTTATTTAATTGGCCTTGGCTATGTAAAAGATGCTTTTTATCATACGATTTGGTCTCATATTGTATCTTTTTCCCTGATGTTTTTCTTAGGATCACAAACAAATATTGGCATGCAGGGAATTATTATCGGGATGAACTGTGGCGTGGTTGTCTTAACCGTTCTGCATTATGTAACGATTTGCAAAGTCATCAACGTTTCCTTTTTTTCACTTAAGCATAAAACGCATTTATCTTAAAAAAACCTCCAACAGTGAAGTTGGAGGTTTTTTGGTTACCAGTTATTCATAATTGAGCTAAACAGTGTAGCAGGGTCTTGTCCGCCGCCGCCTGATAAATATTTCGTTGTTTGCGTAGAATTAGCATTATCAAAGCCAGCGTGGATAGAAACGACTGCATCATCGGTATACCCGACAAACCAAGCATCTTTGACATCGTTGGTTGTACCAGTTTTACCTGCAGCATCTCGTGAAGAACGAGCGTTAACACCTGTTCCATAGCTTTTTTCAATCACATCTTGCAGCATGGATGTCATTGTATCCGCATTTTCTTCACTCATTACTCGCTCTGTCTGAATGTCTGGCTTTTTCACTTCACCGTCGCGCATCTCAATTTTTCGAATGGCGTACGGCTTAGTCATGACGCCTTTGTTAGCAAAAGTTGTATATCCTTGTGCTAACTGAAGGGGAGAGAACGTTGTGGTCGTTCCTCCAAGAGCAAGCCCTAATTTTGACTTATCGTCATCTTCAAGAGGAAGTCCAGCTTTTTCCATGAATTTTGCGCTTGTATCAATACCAATTTGTTTTAAAAGCCAAACAGCTGGAACGTTAAGTGAACGAGTAAGTGCTTCACGCATTGTCACATGCTTTTGATATTCACCTTCTGCGTTTTTAGGGCTATATCCACCGCCAAAGTCTTGTCGTTCGTCACTTAAGAGTGAAGTTGGTGTATAATCTCCAGTTTCTAAGGCTGGACCATATACGGCTAAAGGCTTAATAGCTGAACCAAGCTGATAGCCGCTTGTAGCACGGTTTAAGCCGTTTCGCTCATAGCTGCGTCCTCCATACATCGCTGAAATCCCACCTGTTTTAGGGTTGACAGCTGAAATCCCAACCTCTACTTTGCTGTTGATGGCATCATCTCGGAACGTATGATTTGCTACAGAGTTATTAATCGATTCCTGTAAATTAGGATCTAAATCTGTATAAATGGCATAACCACCCTTATAAAGGTCATCAGCAGATACGCCATATTGTTGAGCAGCTTCTTTAATTACATAATCAATAAATGCTTGATTTGAGTTCGGTTTTTTAACCGGAATACTAGGCTCGACTACACGTTCATTTAACGCTTGCTGATACTGAGTATCGCTAATAACGTTTTGATCATGCATCAGCTTCAATACAACGTTTCGTCGGGCTGTCGCTTTTTCTGTACTATTGCTTGGTGAATACGTACTCGGCGCTTTTGGCAGTCCTGCTAAAAGCGCAGCTTCGCCTACGGTTAAATCTGATACAGGCTTATTAAAATAAATCTGAGAAGCTGCACCAATACCATATACACCGCTTCCGAAATAAATTTGATTTAAATATAATTCCAAAATTTGATCTTTTGTAAATTGTCTTTCTAAGCCTAGTGATAGAAACATTTCATCTACTTTACGTTTAATGGTCTTATCACTAGATAAGTAAAGATTTCTTGCTAACTGCTGTGTAATGGTACTTGCGCCTTCAGCTTTACTCATTGTTACAATGTTCTTAAAAAGGGCGCGGCCAATACCTTGTAAATCAATCCCAAAATGCTTGTAAAAGCGACGGTCTTCCGTTGCCACAAACGCCATTTTTACATAATCGGGAATTTCATTGCTCGAAACATTTTGACGGGGAACGGTTTTATACAATTCGTCAATCTTACGGTCATTTTTGTCATAGACTACCGTACTTTGAACCGACTGCAGTTTCGAGTAAGATAAATCAGCCGTTTGCTGAAATTGCTTTAATACATAGGTAACTCCTAGCATTACAATTAAAACAACGACTAAAAAGGCTAAAATAAATTTCCTCATGTTGGTTCACTCCACTAAGTAATAATTCCATGTTCACACATAGCTACATTCTTCGTCTTTACAAGGTCGTTATGTAAAGAATGCTGAAGTTTGTTAACCCATTCAACCTTTTAACAGGGAGATGGGTGATAAAGTATTAACGTTCACAAGCTGACGCGCTAAGTTTAATAAAGGCTATTATTCAAGTGCAGGTAAGTTTTTAGGGTATAAGATGATTGACATAAATAGCTCTTTACGCAGTTTTTTTTGCTTACTCGCAGATGCTTCGTTTTTTTATTAAACTGAAACGAAGTGAAATACAATCATCTGAACTTAGTTTACCCATAAATTTGTGTTTGTCAAATAAAGTCGTATAAAGCACCATTCGGGGCTTTGTTCCCCTTTATGAAAAAACAAGCTGGTATTTTACGTTCTGTTTCTCATAGAAAAAAGTTGTTATAACACGTATAAGAAATAAGATTTAGTACGTTCGGGTATAAATGCTGATATCTGTTGAAAGTAATGAAATAAAGCAAAAATTAACTAATTTATCAGACTAGGGCACTTTTTATACGAAGGAGGACGGGCGAGTTTTAATCATTATCCACCTTTTGACGGGAGCACTTAGCTAAAAGTGGAATATTTCTTTCCACGCTGTAAGTCAAACGAATTAAATACCTAGCTGCATATGAGCAATGGCCATATGAAGTTATTCAGTATTATGTGATACTGCCAGCAAAACATACAGGTATTTCTTTGACAGTAGTTCCTTTACAAATGCTTCGAAAGTTCTTATAATAAAATTATCTTTAATTCGAGATATTTAAAAGGAGTGGATATACGTGAAACATATTTTTAAAAAAGGAACGGACGAGACGAAACCGACTTTATTGCTGTTGCATGGTACAGGAGGTACAGAACAAGATCTGCTCCCTGTGGCAGATATGATTGATTCCTCTTGCTCCGTATTATCTGTAAGAGGAAATGTACTAGAAAACGGAATGCCCCGTTTCTTTAGACGTTTACAAGAAGGAATATTTGATATAGAAGATTTAATTGAACGCACAAAAGAACTTCATCAATTTTTAGATGAAGCGGCTGAAACATATTCATTCGACCGACACAACATCGTAGCTGTGGGCTACTCAAATGGTGCCAATATTGCAGGAAGTTTGCTATTTCATTATGAGAATTCTTTAAAAGGGGCGGCTCTTCTTCATCCGATGGTTCCAAGAAGAGGAATTGAAGTGCCTAAGACCGACGCTTCTATCTTTATTGGTGCAGGCACAAACGACCCTATTTGCCCAGCATCAGAAACAGAAGAACTTTCTGCGCTTTTAGAAAAAGCCGGAGCGGACGTACAGGTGCATTGGGAATCATTTGGCCATCAGTTAACACGAACAGAAATTGAAGCAGCTGAAAAATGGTATCAATCAAAATTTTAATTTAAAAACTTTCCGCATTCGTGCGGGAAGTTTTTTTATTTTTAAAAAATAATGAAAGTTATCGTACAAAAGATAGATATAAATGGTAAAAAGTACTTTTTTTACTGAATGAAGGGAAATTTTATGATATCATTTTATTTCCGGTATATCCTTGCAGAATAGCTATTTTTAGGTAAAGTATCAAATTATTTTAAAATTCCTGGCTTCTATCACAAAAAAATGAAACCAAAGTCTGAGTAAACCGTTATAATAAATGCAGGATTTAAATTCAAAAGGATGGTTAAAAGCATATGACTCGTTTTTTTATTGTTTTACTTTTCGTTCTAATGGTTATATGTGTATATACCATTATTTCGCAAACCCTTTACCGTCGCTATCATTCATCAGTCATAATAAAAGGGGCAAAAAAGCATAAAATAGCTATAACATTTGACGATGGACCTCATCCTGTTTATACACCAAAAATTTTGGACTTGTTCCAACTGCATGAAATGAAAGCTACTTTTTTTATTGTGGGAGAACTAGGAGAAAAACACCCGTCTATTTTAAACAGGATGATCGATGAAGGACATGAAGTAGCTATACATCATCATCGTCATGTGAGTGCATGGACGCAAACACCTTGGCAATTAAAAAGACAAATTCATCAATGTGCACAGGTTATAGAGAAAGCAACAAATCAAAAGCCGCTTTTTTATCGTCCGCCGTGGGGACATTTAAATATGAGCAGTTTATCAATGGCCAAGCCATATCACCTTGTGATTTGGACAGGAATCTTTCAGGATTGGACATTAAAAACAACGAAAACGGCATTAGTTCAAAAACTAATGCGTAAAGTAGAAGATGGAGCCATTTTTGTTTTACACGATAATGGCGATACCCCTGGAGCAGATGAAAAAGCACCTGAAATGACGATTGCAGCACTAGAAGAATTTTTACCTTATTTAAAACAGCAAGGGTACGAAAGTATAACCATGCAGCAATTGATGGATCAATCGTAAATAGAGGAGCGAGCAGTGGACTTAACAATTATTTCTCAGTATATACATTCCTATGGTTATATTGTTATTTTACTTGTACTTTTTTGCGGGATTGTTGGAATTCCAGCGCCTGAAGAATCATTTTTAATATTATTAGGCATGTTTATTGCCAAACATCAGCTGAACTTATACGAATCATCTCTTTTTGCTTTTTTAGGTGTTATAACTGGAATGCTTACTGCTTACGGGCTAGGAAGATATGCGGGAACCCCGTTTTTTGATAAATACGGAAAATACGTAGGGTTAAGCAAAGAGAAAATTGAAGCGGCAAGCGGCAGCTACCATAAATATGGAATATGGACTATTTTATTCGGTTTATATATTCCAGGCCTGCGTCAAATTAGTCCATATATGGCGGGAATAAGTCGCTATCCCTTTTTGCTTTATTTGTTGTTATCGGTAGTAGGCAGTCTAGTATGGGTCCTTTCTTTTCTCATTCTAGGTTACTACGTAGGAGATCGGATTCATATTTCGTATATCATTATGGGAGCTGTAGCTTTTTTTGTGATTTACTTGCTTATAAAAAGAAAAAGAAACCGAAAACGTCTTGAGAGGAGGGATGGTCAATGAGGAAGGTTTTATTTCTACCGCTTTTTCAGATGCCATCTGGTCACCACCAAGTAGCAGACGCCGTTATGGATGCCATCATGGAGCGTTTTTCGCACGTTATTTGTCAAAAAATTGATTGTTTAAGCTATTGGAGTAAACCGCTTGAACAAATGATTTCATCGATATACATGAAATGGATTTCTGTTTTTCCAAAGCAGTTTGAAAAATTTTATTACGGTCATGTATACAAAAAAAACGACCATACGATGGATGACTTTGTTGTGAAAAAGTGGCCGATTATCGAATACCATATGAAGAAATTAATTGATGCAGAGCAGCCGGATGTCATTGTTTGTACACACAGCTTTCCTTCCTGTGTATTAAGCGGGTTAAAAGAAAAAGGAATCATTGATCTTCCTATTATAAACGTATACACCGACTTCTTAGTAAGCGACGTATGGGGTAAAAATGGAATTGAACTTCACTGCGTACCTGATCAGGATACAAAAGCGTTTTTACAAAACGTTCACGGTGTAAAAGAGTCTTCTATTTATGTAACGGGCATTCCGGTTCATAAAGCGTTTTTAAAAAGACGGATTGACCATCTCATGCCACAGAAACATATACTGATTGCCGGAGGGAATTCCGGCCTTGGAAATGTACGCAAAATGCTTCAGCAGCTTCCGCAAAACTGTACGTATATGTATTATGTGCTGTGCGGAAAAAACAAAAAGTTGTATCAAGAACTAATAAAATTAAACCACCCGAGAATTAAAGCGGTCTCGTATGTAAAATCGAGAGAGAAAATGAATGATTTATATGAGGGAGCAGATGCCATTGTCACAAAAGCGGGGGGAGTGACAATTAGCGAAGCCCTTCACAAGAGACTACCTATTTTTATTCACTCATCTCTTCCTGGTCAAGAACAAATTAACATTGAATATCTAAAAGAAAAAGAGCTGCTGATACCGCTTAATGATGCTGAAGCCTTTGAACAGCAGCTTAAGAACATTTTAGAAAATGATGTAAAACGAAACCGTTTGATAAAACGAATGGACGAATATGTAGACAGCTTAGAAGTAAAAGTAGACCGCGTACTTGCAGATCATTTTAAGCTGTATCGATATGAGACAAGTCAAAATCAATTTTAAGCAGAACATTGGTTATTTCTTTTTACATTCGATAAACTAACTGTAGAGATAACATCTGTAGAAGGTTAAATGAAGTAAAAGGAGATTATAATATGAACTCAGTTATTGAAACGATTTTAAATCATCGTTCTATTCGCAAATATGAAGACAAACCATTGTCCGAAGAGCAAATTCAGACGATTGTAGAAAGCGCACAGGCAGCTTCCACATCAAGCTATATTCAAGCGTATTCCATTATTGGAGTAAAAGATAAAGAAACGAAGCGAAAGCTTGCTCAATTAGCAGGAAATCAGCCTTACGTAGAAACAAATGGACACTTCTTTGTATTTTGCGCTGACTTTCATCGTCATGATGTCATTGCGGAAATGGAGAAAAAAGATTTATCGACAGCGCTCGAAAGCACAGAGCAGTTTATGGTAGCTATTATTGACGTTGCCCTTGCTGCACAAAATGCAACGCTTGCTGCTGAATCAATGGGTCTTGGAGCTTGTTACATTGGCGGTTTGCGTAACGAATTAGAAGAAGTAAGCAAAGTGTTAAAACTGCCTCATCATGTAATCCCGTTATTTGGTCTAACGGTTGGGCATCCAGCGGGTATTACGGATAAAAAGCCGCGCTTACCATTTAAACATGTGTATCATGAAGAAACATATGAGCCGAATGATGAGCAGACGAAAAAAGAATTAACAGCGTATAACGAAGAAATTTCTGCTTATTACAACGAAAGAACAAATGGCAAACGCCAAGACACATGGACTGGTCAAATGGCTGAAATGCTTTCCAATCCTAAGCGTATGTATATGAAAGAATTCGTTGAAAAGCAAGGATTTAACAAGAAATAAAAAAGCTGGGACAAAAGTAGTTTAGCCGAATTGAAAAGCGAACCGCTCATCAAAATTTTTGATGAGCGGTTCGCTTTTTTTGTTATGGTGAACATAGGTTTCATTTATGTAGTTCCTTCTAGCAGTTGATCGGAGGGCAAGTCGAAGGCTCCTGCTGGAAAAGCGGAGGAAAGCGAAGTCTGGCACGGAAATCAACGGCGGTGCCATAAACAGTTCAGCTCATGTATACGAGTTGTTCGTCTTTAACTTAGCTTCATTTTGTTATGTCTCAACCTCTTTTTTGTTATGAAAAAACTTAAATTACACGTTAAATAATCAATAAAAAAAGAAGAGATATCCCCCAGCAATGATAAAGAAATCCGGCTATTTTAGGAAAAAGAACAATAAAAAGCAGTAAAAAGTAGAAACATTTCATCATATACCCAAATTATCAGAAATATTACGATTAAACGTTCTGTTTTGTTAAGTTTTGTAATAAAAGTAGCATGGCTCTGTAACGGCTGTGAAATGTGAGGATGATATCATTCAATCATTGAGTAAATAAGGAGGTATTCGTAATGAAAAAATTTATATTTACTCTAGGAACAACAGCAATCCTTTCAGCAGGATTTGTAGGTGCAGCTTCTGCTTCTACAAGCGGAACGTATCACGTAGAAAAAGGTGATACGTTATGGAAAGTCGCTCAAAAGCACAGCGTGAGCGTAGACGAGCTAAAAGATGCAAATAACTTAACATCTAATATTATTTATCCAAATCAAGAATTAAACGTAGCTACTATAAAAGAAATGACACACAAAGTTCAGCAAGGAAACACATTATGGTCCATCAGTCAGCAATACGGCGTGACGGTAGATCAAATTAAAGAATGGAACGGACTGACGTCAGATTTAATTTATCCTGGCGAACAATTAAAAATTCAGTCTCCAAACGGCCAAGCTCAGCAATCAAGTCCTTCAGTAGCCCAAGCTGCTCCAGAAGCTCAGCAAGCTCAAGCGCCGGCTGAACAAACTCAAGAAGAACAGCAGCAAGCTCAAGCTGAACAGGCTCAAAAAGAGCAGCAGCAAGCTCAAGCTGAACAGGCTCAAAAAGAGCAGCAGCAAGCTCAAGCTGAACAAGCTCAAAAAGAACAGCAGCAAGCTCAAGCTGAACAAGCTCAAAAAGAACAACAACAACCTGCTGAATCGTCACAACAAGCCAGCGGCAAATCAATGACAGTTGAAGCAACTGCCTATACGGCTAATTGTGCTGGATGTAGCGGTACAACTGCTACAGGAGTGGATTTAAAAGCAAATCCAAACCAAAAAGTAATCGCTGTTGACCCTAGTGTTATTCCGTTAGGTTCGAAAGTTTATGTAGAAGGCTATGGTGAAGCTGTAGCTGCCGATACAGGTGGAGCAATTAAAGGCAATCGAATTGATGTATTCGTTCCTTCTGAAGGTGATGCTCAACAGTTCGGAAGAAAATCTGTTAAAATCACGGTTATGAACTAAGAAGCTTTTTATAAAATTGCTAGTCTAGTATAGAAATACATAGCTAGTAAAGCAAAAGAGGTGCCATGAGGCACCTCTTTTTACTTTATAATACGCTTTGCGCCCGCATAGCTGTTTTTCCAGTACGCTGTTGAAAGTGATTGCGTTTTAACGCCTTTGCTGCTGACATAAATGAATTCTTGTTTGTCTAGGTAAATTCCTACGACTGAAACGGATTTGCCGTTTTTAAAGAAAACTAAATCTCCAGCCTGCAGGCTGTTTTGCTTTACGTCCGTGCCGCTTTTATACTGATCTGCTACTGTACGGGGGATAGAAATATTTGAACCCGCGTTTTTATATACATACTGTGTGTACCCTGATACATCAAAACCTTTTGGTGTCGTGCCTCCATATTTATATGGCTTTCCAATTAGCGTTTTAGCATACGATACAATTTGCTGCTGTTTTGCACTAACAGAAGTTTGAGATGCTGGAGCCGGCGAAGGTGCGCTTGCACTTTTCACTTTCAGCACTTGTCCAACTTTTAGCGCATCTGTTTTTAAATTGTTTAATTTTTTTAATTCAGCTACCGTCATGCCGTACTTTTTAGCGACTGCTGTAAGCGTGTCTCCTTTTTTCACCGTGTAGGTGCCATTGCTATCAGCGGGTGTAGATGGAGCTGTTGGTGAAGGTTGAATATCTTCATCAAGCAAATAACTCATATTTGCGTTAAACGTTACTTTTAGCTTCGTTTTATAGCTCTTCGCTTTTTGCTGAAATTGCGTATTGTATGCGTTGATTTCTTTTTCAAAATTTGCAGAGATCTTATTAAATTCCGCGTCACTTACATCTCCATACGCATAGTCTTCAAGATCCACAATGTAATTGTAAAGAGCAATTAAACTGTCATATAAATACCCTTGAAGCTGATCAGCTTCTGAATTAAGATGATTCATCGCGTAATTTTTATCAGTCTTTGTTAGAAACTGGTCAATTTGATCCGCAAGCTGATCATATGCGGCTAACGCTTTTTCGTCATCTTTTATTCCTTCAATTTCTTTTAGCTTTTTTTCTACGGTTTTATAAAATGGCGCGTAATAATCTGCTAGCGAATTAACGTCTTTTTGATAAACGCTGACAGAAGAAGCAGCATAAGCAGAGTGACTAAAAACAGGCGTTGTCACCGATGCTCCTACTAAAACGGATGCTGCTATAAATGGTACAAGTAGTTTTTCTTTTTTCATTTGTAAAGTCCCCCAAATATCCAAATAATAGTATAGCAGATAGATTATACTATATTAGGTTATAAAAGAACTAGTACTTTTCCTTTAATTTCATATTTTTTAGCAGTTTGCGTACCTGGTAGAAGATAATCTAAGGAACAAAGAAAATGTGTGATACAATGTACAAATATTCAGTTAAAAAGGAAGTGTACGATATGCAGCAATTTATCAAAGAAATAGCGCGCGGAAAAAGGGGATCAACTGACTTAACGTATGAACAAGCAAAAGAAGCAGCTCGCTTAATCGCTTCTGGACAAGCTACGGATGCTCAGATCGCTGCTTTTTTTATCGCGGAACGTATTAAAACTGAAAATGCAGATGAACTATTGGGATTCGTTCATGCTTTTCGTGAAAAAACAAAAGAAATACCGCTGTCTCAGCCGTTAAAAGATAAATCAATTGATTTTGCAAGCCCTTATGCAGGGAGGAATTCATTTTTTGCGACCATTCCTGTATCAATTTTATTAGCTGAAAGAGGTGTGCCAGCTTTTTTACACTGTACAGAAGCGCTTCCTCCAAAGTTTGGAACAACGATTGAAGACGTACTTCATTCATTACAGATCCCTCAAGCTCAAACGATTGAAGACATCGGTCATGCGTTTGAAACGTTAAAAATTGGCTTTGTAAATGCCGAAACAATCTCTTATCCTCTTAGCCGCATCAAACAAGTTCGTCATGAAATTGGTGTAAGGACACTTATTAATACGGTTGAAAAACTACTAAACTTATCGAATGCTTCTTCTTTAATGATGGGTGCTTTTCACCGTACAGCCATTAATAAGATTGTGCCTATTTTTGCTTCTCTGCCTTTCAAACACGTATACGTGGTACAAGGGATAGAAGGATCAGAAGATGTACCTGTACATAGAAGCAGCTTTGTTTTTACGATCTCAGAAGGAGAGATGGAGTCGTTTATTGTCAATCCAAAAGAATACGGACTGTTTGTGGAAGAAGAGCACTTCGAAAAGAAAATAAGTGTTGAAAAACAAGCGGAATATGTGACGCGCATTCTGGAGGGTGAATCTTCTTCCGAACTGACTTACGTCTATAATCAAGTAGTATTAAACGCTGGCTTGCGCTATTATCTATTTGGCTATGAAGCTTCTATTGAAAAAGGAGTAGACTATGCAAAACGTCAGCTAGCTGAAGGTTTGGGCTGGAAACACCTGCAGAAATGGAAAACACAAGCGATTTCAGAAGAGTAAAAGGTGAGCAAACATGCTCATCTTTTTTTATCGGAAGAGATAAATTCTTTGTTTTTTGTCAGAAAATTTACTATAATTAGTTATGCATTTGTGTTAGAAAATATCACATTTGATGTTAATAAGAAAATAGATTAGTAGAAAGGACGCTTTCATTGAAACTTACGTCGAGAGAACAAGAAAAATTAATGATTGTCGTAGCTGCAGATTTAGCAAGACGCCGTCAGACAAGAGGATTAAAACTTAACTATCCCGAGGCAGTAGCTATTATTACATATGAAATTATGGAAGGAGCTCGTGATGGCAAGACGGTAGCACAACTAATGCGAGAAGGGACCAAGATTTTAAAACGAGAAGATGTAATGGAAGGTATTCCGGAAATGATTCATGATATTCAAGTGGAAGCTACCTTTCCAGACGGAACCAAGCTCGTCACTGTGCACGATCCAATTCGTTAAGAGGAGGGGAAGATATGATTCCAGGAGAATATTTCTTGAAAAAAGACCCAATCACATGCAATAACGGAAAGAAATCAATTAGCGTGACTGTAATCAACAGAGGCGATCGACCTGTTCAAGTAGGGTCACACTTTCATTTTTTTGAAGTGAATGCTGCGCTCGAGTTCCCACGCGAAGCTTCGCTTGGCTATCATTTAAATATTCCGGCCGGCACAGCCGTTCGTTTTGAACCAGGTGATGCAAAAGAGGTGGATCTCGTTGCTTTCTCCGGAACAAGAGAAATCTACGGTCTTAACAATAAAACAAACAGATCGCTTTCTGATAGAAAGGAAGATGTATAAGATGAGTTTTCAAATGTCGCGACGTCAGTATGCAGATATGTTTGGACCAACCGTTGGAGATGCTGTTCGTTTAGCAGACACAGAGCTATTTATTGAAATTGAAAAAGATTTCACCACGTACGGAGATGAAGTAAAGTTCGGCGGAGGAAAAGTCATTCGTGACGGAATGGGGCAGCATCCTCTTGCAACACGAAGCGAAGCAGCGGACTTAGTGTTGACAAATGCAATTATTGTTGATTATACAGGCATATATAAAGCAGATATTGAAATAAAAGATGGACTCATTCAAACCATCGGAAAAGCGGGCAATCCCCTGCTGATGGATGAAGTAGACATCATCATTGGTGCGAGTACAGAAGTGATTGCAGCTGAAGGGAAAATTGTAACCGCCGGCGGTATTGATGCACATATTCATTTCATTTGTCCGCAGCAAATTGAAACTGCTCTTGCCTCTGGAGTTACAACAATGATTGGAGGAGGAACGGGACCGGCCACAGGAACAAAA
The DNA here is from genome assembly GCF_029522095.1 of Priestia sp. Y58. Taxonomy (NCBI): domain Bacteria; kingdom Bacillati; phylum Bacillota; class Bacilli; order Caryophanales; family Bacillaceae; genus Priestia; species Priestia sp. Y58. The sequence goes on along the minus strand of NZ_JAKWFL010000002.1, from coordinate 253,460 downwards.
GCTACCACTTGTACACCCGGAGCGTGGCATATTGAAAGAATGCTTGAAGCCGCTGAAGCATTTCCAATGAATATTGGCTTTTTAGGAAAAGGGAATGCAAGTGCGAAAGAGCCTTTAATTGAGCAAATTGAAGCAGGAGCGATTGGACTAAAGCTTCATGAAGACTGGGGAACCACGGCATCTGCCATTGACACAAGCTTACAGGTAGCAGACGAGTACGATGTTCAAATTGCGATTCATACAGATACTTTAAATGAAGGCGGCTTTGTCGAAGATACGATTGCAGCGATTGGCGATCGAGTCATTCATACCTATCATACTGAAGGAGCTGGAGGCGGACATGCACCTGATATTATGGAAATGGCAAGCTTTCCAAACGTGCTTCCATCATCAACTAATCCAACAAGACCCTATACTGTCAACACGCTTGAAGAACATTTAGATATGCTTATGGTATGTCATCATCTTGATCCCTCTGTACCAGAAGACATCGCTTTTGCTGATTCTCGCATTCGCAAAGAAACGATTGCAGCTGAAGATATTTTACACGATTTAGGTGTATTCAGTATGATTTCTTCAGATTCCCAAGCAATGGGACGTGTAGGAGAAGTGATTACAAGAACGTGGCAAACAGCTGACAAAATGAAAAAGCAGAGAGGGAAACTTGATGGTGACAGCGAAGCTGGCGATAACGCACGTGTCAAACGCTATGTAGCTAAATATACGATTAATCCAGCTATTGCTCATGGAATTTCCGAATACGTAGGATCAGTAGAAACAGGGAAAATGGCTGACTTAGTTCTATGGGAGCCAGCTTTTTTTGGAATAAAGCCTGACTTGATTGTAAAAGGTGGTTTGATTGCACACAGCTTAATGGGAGATCCTAACGCTTCAATTCCAACTCCACAGCCGATTTTATACCGTCCGATGTTTGCTTCTTATGGAAAAGCGAGAGCTAAAACGTCTCTTACGTTTGTGTCAAAAGCAGCGTACGAGAACAAAGTGGGCGAGAAACTGGGGTTGCAAAAGCTGCTTAAACCGGTCAAAAATATTCGTCAATTAAAAAAAACAGATATGAAGTTAAACGGGGAAATGCCTAAAATTGAAGTTGATCCCCAAACGTACGAAGTAAAAGTAGATGGACAAATGATTACATGTGAAGCAGCAGAAGTTGTGCCTATGGCGCAGCGATACTTTTTATTTTGAGGTGAAAGAAATGGTAATCGAAAAAATTATCGGAAATATGGCAACATTAGAAAAACGGTCTCCGCATATAGAAAAGGTATATATCGAAAGTGATCACTTAGTAAAACGCGTTCAGCGCGTTGTAACAGATCACGGTAAGGAACTAGGAATTCGTCTAAAAGAAAATCGCGAGCTCACTGATGGTGACGTGCTGTTTATGGATGAAAGCAATATGATTGTTGTGCAGGTGCTGGCAGACGATATTTTGACCATTCAGCCGATTGATATTCAGCAAATGGGAGAAATTGCTCATCAGCTTGGCAACCGACATTTGCCGGCACAGTTTGAAGGTGGAGACATGCTCGTACAGTACGATTATTTAGTCGAAGAATTGCTTCAGCAGCTTGATATTCCCTATAAGCGCGAAAAAAGAAAAGTAAAACAAGCTTTTAAGCATATCGGACACAGTCATGACTAATTCATTGCTTTCGCTGATTCAACTATGTGATTCAAATTTTCCATCCGGTGCATTTTCACATTCGTTTGGCTTTGAAACGTATATTCAGCGAGATCAAATTTACAACACAGAAACCTTTCAAGAAGCGCTTCGTACATACCTTGATGTTCAGCTTACGTATACGGACGGCTTAGCATGCAGACTGGCTTATGAGTATGGGGCTCATGACCAGTTTAACGAAATTATGAGAGTGGATCATGAATTATACGCTCTTGCTTTGTCAAAAGAAACAAGAGAAGGGACAAGACGCGTGGGCCAGCGCATGTTAAAACTTTGCTTAGAGTTATTTCAAGGCTCTTATTTAGAAAAGTATATGAGTGAGGTAAAAGCAAAGAAGGCGTATGGACATCCTGCTGTTGTATTTGCGTTAGCCAGCCTGCAGTTAAATATCACAAAAGAAGAGGCAATTTTAAGCCACTTGTACGCTAGTATTTCTTCGTTAATTCAAAATGCTGTTCGCGGCATACCGATCGGTCAAACCGATGGACAAAAAACGCTCGTTCTTTTTCAGCCGCTGCTGCAGCACGCACTTCAGCATATTTTACAAGCAGATCAAGAGGAATTTGGTGCCGTGACACCAGGGTTAGAAATTGCTCAAATGCAGCATGAACAATTGCATGTTCGATTGTTCATGTCATAAAAAAGGAGGGAAGGCCTTCTAACGATGAAGGCGTAAAAAATGAAGGCAATTAAAATTGGAATTGGTGGACCTGTTGGTGCAGGGAAAACAATGTTAGTAGAACGATTAACGCGTGCACTAGAAGGACAGCTAAGCATGGCGGTCGTTACAAACGATATTTATACAAAAGAAGACGCGCAATTTCTAGTAAAAAACAGTATTTTACCGAAAAATCGTATCGTAGGAGTAGAAACAGGAGGCTGCCCCCATACGGCTATTCGAGAAGATGCATCTATGAATTTTGCTGCGATCGATGAGTTAGTGGAACGTCACCCCGATGTTGAACTTATTTTTGTAGAAAGCGGAGGAGATAATTTAGCCGCAACGTTTAGCCCAGAGCTCGTTGATTTTTCGATTTATATCATCGACGTAGCACAAGGGGAAAAAATCCCGCGTAAAGGCGGTCAAGGAATGATTAAATCTGATTTATTCATTATCAACAAAACAGATTTAGCCCCGTATGTAGGAGCTAGTTTAGAAGTAATGGAAAAAGATACAATTCAAGCGAGAGGGAACAAGCCTTTTGTTTTCACCAATTTAAAAGAAGATAAAGGGCTCGACCAAGTGATAGAGTGGATTAAAAAAGAGGCATTTTTAATCGGCCTTGAATCATGAGCTACACGGGTTATTTAGAGCTTCGGGCAGAAAGAAACAGCGAGCGAACCGTTATTAAAGATACGTACCATTACGGTGCTTTCAAAGTTGCAAGACCTATTTACATGACTCCTGAATCACCTTTTGTTTATATGCTTCACGTAGGTGGGGGATACGTAAGTGGAGACAAATATAAAACGATGATAACGGTAGAGAAAAATGCCCAACTGACGGCTACTACTCAATCTGCGACAAAGGTATACAAAACACCGAACGAAGCTGTTTTACAAGAAACGTGTATAACCCTTGAAGAACAAGCCATCATGGAATATATACCAGACCCGCTTATTTTGTATGAAAATGCTGCATTTGTCCAAGAAATAACGGTTCATATGGCACAAAACGCTGCTTTGTTTATGTGTGACAGCATAACTCCGGGGTGGTCACCGGACGGGCAGCTGTTTCAATATACCTCTATGCGTTCCAAGCTTAAACTGTATGTAAACGAGCAGCTGAAGGTATACGATCACTTATACTTGAAGCCAGAAAGCCATTTGCGCGGCATGATGAAAATGGAAGGGTATACTCATTTTGGATCGATTATCATTGTTCACCCAAATGCCGACGACGCATTTATAGCAAAAGTACATCAGCTGTGCGAAGAGGCAGGCTGTAAAGTAGGAGCTTCCGCACTTCCGGTCCCCGGATGTACTATTCGAATATTAGCTGCTAGTACACAAGAAGTTGAAGACATAATCGCTAAAGTATACGGATTGTTCCGACAGCATTTACTAAAAGCTGAAGTATCACTTTTGCGTAAGTATTAAAGAGGCTGGGACAAAAGTATTGTAGTTGAAAGAAAATCCGAACGAGCTGGATTCTTAATGGAGAATCAAATTCGTTCGGATTTTTTTATTGGTAGGGTGAACGTAGGTTTCCTGTATGTAGTTCCTTCTAGCCGTTGATTAGAGGACAAAGTGACGTCTTGCACAGAAATCAACAGCTGTGGAACAAGCAGTTCAGATCATTTATCCTGCTTGTTCATCTTTAGATTGAATTGTTTTCGTTATGTCTCATTCGCTTTTAGAACCACAGGCTAAACAATCCGTCGCTTACACCTAAATTATACATATAATAAAGGCCAAATATAATGCTGACAGCGCCTGTTACCTGCATTAAGCAGCGGTTTAACGTGACTTGCTTTTTAGTTGTAACGAATGGAATTCCAATAACCGTTGTAAATAACAGCATGCCAAGACAAGTGCCGATTCCAAAAATGATAATGTACAGAGCACCTTGCCATACGTGAGTAACGGTGCTCATCGTTAATACAACCATCGCTGCGCTTCCGGCCAGTCCATGAACAAAGCCGATGCCCAATGACTTTAAGTAAGACGTTTTTTCGTGATGCGTATGTACTTGTTTTTTGTAAGACAGAAAAGATGTGAAACCGAGGTAAACGAGCATAATGCCCACTAAAAATTCAAGTGACATGCTCATACGTTCAGAAATACTGCTTTTTAACACCATTAAAATCATGCCAAAAATAAACAGCGTAAGCGTATGACCAATCCCCCAGTATACTCCTGCAAGCGAAGAGCGCCACAGCTTTTTACTTTTTGAAGCAATGGTTGATACAGCGATAATATGATCTGGTTCTAGAGCATGCTTGATTCCTAAAAAAAACCCTAGTATTAAAATTGAAAAAAAACTTGTTTCCATGTCAGCTTTCTCATCCTTTCGTACGTATAAAACTAGTATATCGTACGCTTTTGTTTTAATAAACAGAAAATTCTAAACGAAAATGTCTGGTCGAATAGCTAAGCTATTTATCAATTTACAATAAGTTACAAATATTAAAGGAGATGTAGTATAAAAATTTTACATTTACAAAAACTATGAGTAAATTATTGTGAGGTTGATAACTATGGACAAAATTTCTACTGATATCATGCTGTGGAGTTCTTTTATACGTCAAAATGTTAGGACAGAACGTGACTAGACTAGAAGCTCTTTTATGGAGCATTGCGTTACCGGGCTTTGGCCAATTACTAAACAAAAAACATATAAAAGGAATTTTGTTTATTGTACTTGAATTTCTCATTAATATGGGCGCAAATTTTAATGAAGGCATTCGCTTAAGCTTTTTAGGAGAAACAAGGCAGTCCCTAGAGGTAATGAACATGCAGTGGTTAATGTTTTATCCATGTTTGTATTTTTTTGCAATTTGGGATGCTGTTAAAGAAGCAGAAAACGGAGCATCGAGATTTACATTTATTCCTTTTGTCTCCTGTGCTTATTTTGTTACAGTAGGCATTATGTATTCCTCAGTAACAACCATCAGCGGTGTTTTTATAGGACCAATTTGGCTTCCTATGCTGTCTGTTATACCCGGACTTGTTGTCGGACTCATTGTCAAAAAGCTATTAGAAGTGTATATACATAAGAAAAAATAAACGTCATTACAATCTATACATCAGTAGATTTTAATGGACGTTTATTTTATTTTTGTTTATAAATAAGTAATAAAGTCTCTTATTTAGGGAACGTACTAACAGTGGCTGTTTTTACATAACTTTAAGAGAGCGGGGACTACTCATAAAAAAGAGCACATTGAAAATGGAGAGAATGTGTACAAGCTTATATAATAGCACTTTGACAAAAAGAAGCTGGAGAGAAGGTGGATAGAGGATGATCACAAATGGTATTTATCGTTTTTTTCTCGTTTGGTACGTATGCGGAGTCGTCTTGCTTTCCTTCGATTTGCTGCCTTTATGGTTAGAATGGGCAAACGCGGTTTTTTTACACTTGAGCAGTCTTCTTTCTCTTATTTATCTAGCTAAAGCTTATGGAGTAAGGCGAGCACTGCTCGTTGCAATATTTGTGACAGGCGCATCTATTTATGTCGAAAGTCTAGGTGTTAAGTATGGATTTTTATTTGGATCCTACGATTATGAAAAAGATTTTGGCGCCAAAATTTTAGGGGTTCCTCTGACCATTGGTTCAGCTTGGTTTATGGTTGTGATCACAAGCAGAATATTAGCTCTGGGAATTATGAAACGTATGGAACTGCCGTTTATTGTCCGTGGAATTGCCTATGCAGTCATTAGTTCGCTTTTTGCTGTTATTATGGATTTGGCTATTGATCCCGTTGCCTATGTTGTTAAACAATATTGGGTGTGGGAAGGGGACAGCTTTTATTATAATATTCCTTTATCAAATTTCTCCGGCTGGTTTTTATTGTCTTTCTTCATTCAGCTGGTCGTATATTTCTTTTTAGCTAAGGTTTCTAAAGAAGAAGAGCCGGTATGGGAAAGAAGAATGGTGTTTTTGTATAGTGCAGTCGTCATGATGTTTGTAATTGTAGCATTAGTAAATGGCCTGTGGCTTGTCGTATGGCTGACAATGATTCCTTTTCTTATCCTTTATATTGTGTATAAAAAGGAGACTCGCCTATGATTTACCCGAAGAAAAACTCAATATTTGAGCGATTTTTTCAATTGTTTGTCACATATCAGCTTAAAAAGCAATTTTATCGTATTCATTTACATATAGAAGGGCTCCCAAAAGATAAAAAAATTTTATTAATTGCTAATCATTCCAGCTGGTGGGACGGTTTAGTGACATTTTATTTAAATAACGCGGTATTAAAAACAGATCTATATGCTATGATGTCCGAACAAGGAATGAAGGATTTTCCTTTTTTTCAACGAATCGGAGCTTTTTCAGTAAATGCAGCGTCTCCGAAGCATACGGTGGAATCGTTAAGGTTTGCCAGTAAGCTGTTAGAAGAGAAAAAAGCGGTGCTTATTTTTCCTCAAGGAAAAGAAGAGCATCTTGAAAAAAGACCGTTAACTTTTTCTGAAGGACCTGCTTTTCTTCTAAAGAAGCATTCTGACATTGAAGTTATTCCCATTACGTATTATTATACGTTTCGCCATGATCAGCGACCGGAGCTTTTTATCTGGGTAGGGCAAGCTGTTTTTTACGACTCAGCTAAGGCAAGAGAAGAGATAACCAACACGCTAGGCGGTGCAGTCACTGCTCAGCTCGATCATCAAAAACAGAAAATAATCCAAGAAAACGATGAGGAATTTACGGTTTTATTAAAAGGAAAAAAGACGCTTAGTGAATGGTTAACGTGGTGGAAAGCGAAGGTGAAATAATGATTTACTATATGCTTTTATTTATTTTTATGCTGCTTCTAACCATTGTAAATATTCAAGCAATGCCTAAATTAAAAAGATACGAGCCGGATTCCAAAACACCTCAGCCTCTCATTTCTATTTTGATTCCAATGCGAAATGAAGAACGAAATGTAAAGCGAATCATTTCCTCTATTAAAGGATTAACGTACAGCAATCTAGAATGTGTCATACTAGACGATCAGTCCACAGATCAAACACGAACACAGCTGTTGAAAGCAATTCACGCTGATCCGAGGTTTACCATCATAGACGGAAAAGCGCTGAGAGAGGGCTGGGTCGGAAAAGTTCATGCCTGTCACCAGCTGTCGCAAGCTGCAAATGGAGACTATTTATTGTTTGTAGATGCAGATGTAGAACTAAAAGAACGTACGCTAGAACATACTTTAGCCACAGCACAAGCGACAAAAGCCGCTCTTTTAACAGGTTTCCCTCGTTTTCCCGTAAAAACGTGGTTAGAAGCATTGGTCGTTCCTCTTCAGCATGTGGTTGTTTTTAGTTATTTACCGGTTGTCGTAGCTAATCGTAACAAGATGAGCAAAGCTTCAGCGGCTCACGGTGCTTTTATGTTTATAAAAAAAGAAGCTTACGAGGCCGTAGGAGGACATGAAGCCGTCAAATCTTCACTAGTAGAAGATGTACACCTAGCCCAGCTTTTTAAGCAAAAGAAACATCGCGTCATTTTAGCTAATATTACCTCTCATGTTAGCTGTTATATGTATGAAACAACAGAAGAAGTATGGAACGGTTTTGCTAAAAACATCTTTGTAGGTCTGGGCCGCTCCGCTAAAGCAGTTTGGGTACTAAGCGTTTTTTTTGCCTGTTACTATGTGCTGCCGCTTCCTTTTTTTATAGCAGGAGTATTCACAGGCAACATGCTTTGGATTCTTCCTTTTTGCATTATGCTTTTTCAGCGGTTTTTAATTGACCGGTCGGCTCAGCAAAAAGGGCTTTTGTTTTGTACGATGCCCGCGTCGGCAATTGTGCTGATGCTGCTGATGAATCATTCCATGAAGCGTGAACGAAAAAAGCAGGGATATGAATGGAAAGGAAGGCATTATCAATGAAAAAAGTACTAATAGTCGGGGCAGGATTGGGCGGATTAGCTGCAGGAGTTCTTCTTCAAACAAAAGGGTTCGATGTCACAATTGTGGAAAAAAACGAGCATGTAGGCGGAAAAATGATGCCTGTGCAGCTAGGAGAGTATTCTTTTGATTTTGGGCCTAATACCATTACAATGCCCGAAGTTTTTCAGTGGTTATTTGAGCAAGCGGGTGAACGTCCAGAAGACTATATGCCTCTTGTCAAACTAACCCATCATACGAATAATTTTTTCACCGACGGCTCACAATTTTCCATGTCTATAGACGAAAGAAAAATGATTCAGCAGCTTGAACTTCTCGATCCCTTTGCTGCGGAGCAATACCCTGCCTATTTAAAAGAAGTAAAAAGAATATACGACATTGCAAAAAGCCAATTTTTCTACCGGACATTTTCATCGTGGAAAGATTACACAAACCCTTCATTATTAAAAGCATTGCTGCAAGTAAGGCCGTTTGAAACAGTAGATACGTTTCATCAGCGTTTTTTTCGAAACGAAAACATTCGAAATGCATTTAATCGATATGCAACCTATATCGGATCTTCACCTTATACATCACCCGCTACGTTTTCACTGATTGGACACTTAGAAATGAATGATGGGGTGTACTATGTAAAAGGAGGAAATACTAGAATTGCAAAAGGGCTGGGGCATGTGTTCCAAAAAGCCGGAGGAAAACTGTATACAAGCTGCAGCGTTACTGAAATAATCATAAAAAATAAACGGGCTGTCGGAGTGGAAGTGAATGGAGAAGAAAAGATAGACGCGGATATTGTTATTGTAAACGGGGACTTGCTAAAAGCCTATCCGGCACTCGTAAAAGAGCAGGATAGACCTCATTTTAAAAACAAAAAAACAGCTGAATTTGAGCCTTCCATATCAGCTTATGTGATTATGGCAGCAGTTAAGAAGCGCTTTTCTCAGCTGATTCATCATCAAGTGTACTTTTCTCAGGATTACAAGCAGGAATTCTATGAACTATTTCAGCAAAAAACGCTTCCAACCGACCCTACCATTTACGTTTGTAATTCTTCGTATACCGATAACACGGTAGCTCCGGGTGATAATTTATTTATTTTAGTGAATGCCCCTGCTGTAAAAGAAGAGAATCAAGAAAAAATGAAAGCTTACAGAAAAGTTGTCTATCGCAAGCTTTCTCAGTTTGGTTTAGATATTGAGCCCTCGCTTGTACATGAACGAATTGTTACTCCATATGAAATTGAACAAACGTTCGGTGCATTTAAAGGTGCTTTGTACGGCGTGAGTTCAAACCGGAAAATGGATAGTTTTCTTCGTCCAAGCAACGTCTCAAAAGATGTTAAAAACTTATATTTTGTAGGAGGAACGACTCACCCAGGCGGGGGGTCTCCTATGGTCACAATTAGCGGCATCAATGTAGCTACGCTTATTTCATCTTCCTAATTGATAAATCAGGATTGTCAAAAAGTTTAGTTTTTTGGTACTATAAGAAAGGACAGAGGCTGTTAACCACCTGTTCTCGCGGATGGAAAAAATGTTACATAATGAAGTTGAAAAGGTGATTACATAACTATATGATTGTATTTACGTGTCTTATTATTATCATAAGCATTATTCGTCCGTACTTGGAGAGCGTGACTGTTAAGCGAATTACTTCAGAAGGCAAAAAAATTCGCTACTACAAAGAACAGTTCTTTTTTTATGTGCTAATTTTACTATTTTATATTGCGGTGATGGTATACCATAGGGTTCCAATTTCTATGTTAGGATTGCAGGGAGTATATCTGGATACGATTCACCGGACGGCTCCGTATCCAGCATGGATTGAATATTTGCTGCTTTTAATCTTTGCAGGCTTTATTATTCTTTCCATTATGCTTCAATGGATGAAAGATCATGGAGAAACGGTTTTTGTGGAACAGGAGATGCCCACGTCAATTGAGGCAACCGTTCCTAAAACAGAAAGAGAGCAAAAGTGGTGGCTTGCATACAGCGGTATTTCCAGCTTCGTAGAAAGCACCGTCTATTTTCCTAGCTTTTATTTATATAGTCACTATGTATTAGCCATTGAAAACACATGGGTGTTGGCTATTTTAATTGGTATTGGTTATTTCCTATCACAGCTAGCTTTTCAGCGTGACCGTTTGAGTGTCCAGACGCTGTTAGTTGGTATCGGGCTAGGCGCTTTATTTATCATGACGAAGTCAGTTGTCATCATGGTCTTGTACTATGGCTTTAGCTTTTTGATTTATGATATTTACCAGCAAGATCGCAATCTAGTAAAAAGCACAGATGATCACTAAGAAACAACACGGCATAAAGCTGTGTTGTTTCTTTTTTTTATAATTTATAAAAAAAGCTTGAAAAGCGCTTTCAATAGTCTTATAATTTAGATAAATCGATTTACTAAACCGGTTTAGTAAGTGGTTAGTTAGTATAATAAGAAAGGTAGGTCGATTTATGAATAGTATTATTATCCCGTTAAATGCATTCGAAACAACAGGCTTTCAGCACACCATGATTGGGAAAATACATGAGCAGCAAGTACATGGAGTGGAAATTCGAAGAGAGTTAATGAAAAAAGTAGATCAAGAGATTGAGCTTATTGCCGAAGAATTAAAAAAATATCCGCTTTTTACAGTATATTCGGCTCCAATTGAACTGTGGAGAGAAAATGGAGAGTTAAACACACAAGAATTAAAAGCTATTCTTGAAGAAGCCGTATCACTTGGCGCTCAGTGGGTAAAAGTTTCTCTTGGTTTTTATCAGCCCCAATCGCCTATGGCAGATTTACAGCAGCTATTAGAAGCATTTCCAGCTTTACGTCTATTTGTAGAAAACGATCAAACCAGTCACGGAGGCAACATAGCATCTTTGCACGCATTTTTTGATAACGCTTACGAAATTCCTGTTTCCATGACGTTTGATATTGGTAACTGGCTTTATGTACAGGAACGACCCCAGGAAGCAATCAAAAAGCTAAGGTCCTTTGTAGGCTATATTCATATTAAACACGTAATAAAAAATAGCGGAAAGCTAGTAACAACCTCTATATCAAACGATTCAAATGAAATGTGGAAAGATATTTTGAAAGGGTTTTCTCATTCGATTTTTAAAGCTTTAGAGTTTCCAATCGATGAACCGGAACAAATCCCCCGCTTCATTTCATTGGTGCAAGCAGCAGAACAGGAGGAAGTGCAATGAATTCATTAGACGTTATTACCTTCGGAGAAGCAATGGCGATGTTCATGGCAGAACAACCAGGACCGCTGTATGAGATTAAGCATTATACAAAAGAGCTAGCCGGAGCAGAAACAAATGTAGCAATTGGTCTCGCTCGTCTCGGTCTGCGCGCAGGGTGGGTGAGCAAAGTAGGCAATGATCCTTTCGGTACGTTTATTATGAAACGGCTACAAGAGGAGTCGGTCAACACCGATTGTGTACTAGTAGATAGCGAACATTCAACAGGTTTTCAAATTAAATCAAAAGTGGAAGTGGGAGATCCGGAAGTTTGTTACTTCCGAAAAAATTCAGCAGCCAGTCACTTGCACCCAAGCGATTTTAATCGAAACTATTTTTTAGCGGCAAAACACATGCATATGACAGGAATACCGCTTGCTGTGTCAGCAAGCATGCGTGAATTTGCTCTACACGCGCTTACCTCGATGAAAGCAGCTGGCAGAACGGTTTCCTTTGACCCGAACCTGCGACCGACTCTTTGGACATCGAAGGAAGAAATGATTTTTACAATCAACGAAGCTGCTAAACAAGCAAACTACGTTCTTCCGGGTATTGAAGAAGGAAAAATCTTAACCGGCTACGAAAACCCAGAAGACATCGCTTCTTACTATTTAGATGCAGGCGTAGAACTTGTCGTTATTAAACTGGGTGAACAAGGAGCCTTCTTTAAGACAGCAAGAGAGCAAGGAATGGTTGAAGGAATTAAAGTGAAACAAATAGTGGATACAGTCGGTGCAGGAGACGGCTTTGCAGTAGGGCTGTTAAGCGGACTTCTTCAACATGATTCTCTTACTCAATCTGTCATGAGAGCAAATGCTATTGGGTCATTAGCTGTACAAAGTCCTGGAGATAACGACGGATATCCAACTGAACAGCAGTTGCAAAAATATATGGAATTCCAAAAACAAGGAGTGAAGTGATAATGAAACAGCAGCTAGCAAAAAAAAGATGGCTTCGGTTAATTCCTATCGTATTTATTACGTATAGCCTTGCATATTTAGACCGTGCAAACTACGGGTTTGGAGCAGCGGCAGGGCTGGCAGAAGATCTTCATATTACGCCAGGTATTTCGTCTTTATTAGGATCGCTCTTTTTCTTAGGTTATTTCTTTTTCCAAATTCCAGGCGCTCACTATGCTGAAAATAAAAGCGCCAAAAAGCTGATTTTTTGGTCTCTGATTTTATGGGGAGCACTTGCTACAGCTACGGGTATGGTAAGCCACGTCGGATTTTTGTTTGTTATTCGATTTGCTTTAGGAGTAGTGGAAAGTGCCGTCATGCCCGCTATGCTCGTTTTTTTAAGCCACTGGTTTACAAAAGCAGAACGTTCTAGAGCCAACACGTTCTTAATTTTAGGAAACCCGGCAACCGTTCTTTGGATGTCAATTGTTTCTGGATATTTACTAGAATCATTTGGCTGGAGATGGATGTTTATTTTAGAAGGTTTTCCAGCTGTTATTTGGGCGTTTTTATGGTGGAAACTAGTAAACGACGAGCCAAAAGATGCAGGCTGGCTGTCGAAAAAAGAAAAAGCAGATTTACACGATGCGCTGCAAAAAGAACAAGAAGGAATCAAACCTGTTAAAGGCTATAAAGAAGCTTTCAAAAATCGTACTGTCATTTTATTAAGCATTCAATATGCTTTATGGAGTATTGGCGTCTACGGATTTGTTATGTGGCTGCCGTCTATTATTAAAGCAGCGCCTAACATGAGTATAGTGAAGACAGGGTGGTTAGCGTCCGTTCCTTACGTATTAGCAGTCGTACTAATGTTAACGGTTTCATATCTATCAGATAAGTTTTTAAAACGAAGCGCATTTGTATGGCCGTTCTTATTAGTAGGAGCTCTTGCCTTTTACGGATCTTATTTAGTTGGCACAAGCAACTTCTGGCTTTCTTTTACTTTACTCGTTATCGCCGGAGGAACGATGTATGCTCCGTACGGACCGTTCTTTGCGATTATTCCTGAAATTTTACCGCGTAATGTTGCCGGAGGAGCGATGGCTTTAATCAATAGCATGGGGGCACTTGGTTCATTTGCCGGTTCTTATATTGTAGGATTTTTAAATGGATCAACAGGAGGGTTTGGCGCTTCCTATATCTTTATGGCTGGATCATTATTCCTTGCGGCAGTTTTAACCATTGTCGCAACGAAAAAGCCAAGAGAAGTTCAGAGTGTGAAGCCAGTTGAAACAACGGCTTAATGTAATGATAGAAAAGGAGAATTGAGATGCATATTGAGAAAATTACAAGTAGCGGTATTGTAGCGGTCATTCGAGGAGCAAGCGCTGAGCGAATTATTCCGCTTGCCTACGCGTTAAAAGAAGGCGGAGTAACAAATCTAGAAATCACAATGGAAAACCCTGCTGCCGTAGAGGTTATTAAAGAATTGAAAAATGAATTTGACGATTCAATGTTTATTGGAGCAGGAACTGTTCTAGACGAAGAAACAGCACGAATTGCCATTATGGCAGGAGCGTCATTTATTTTTTCCCCTACGGTGAACGAACGAACAATTAAAACGGCTAAAAGATACGGAGTCATTAGCGTTCCGGGCGCTTTTACACCTACTGAAATACTAACAGCGTATGAATGCGGCGCAGATATGATTAAAGTCTTCCCGGCAAGCGTAGTAGGTCCCGCTTATTTTAGAAATATAGCAGGACCGCTTCCTCACATTCCATTAATGCCAACGGGCGGCGTTACGGCTGAAAATGCGGGAGCTTATATTAAAGCTGGAGCAGCTGCTATTGGAGCAGGAAGCACATTAGTAGATGGCAAGCAGCTTCCAACTCCTGAATACTTACTTCAAGTAACAAGAGAAGCGAAACGTTTTACTCATGAAATTCAAGAAGCTAGGCTTGCGTACGCTTAATAAATAAAGCCTTCTGCTAGCAAGAAGGCTTTTCCTTTTTCGTTTTTTTCGTTTACACTAGGAGTAGCATAATTTTAGGGATTGAATGAAAAGGACGGATCATGATGCAAAAAGTTACTATGCTGGACGTTGCAAAAGCAGCAAATGTCTCCAAAAGCACCGTATCACAATACATTAACAAGCGGTATGAATATATGGGCGAAGAAACACGAAAGAAAATTAAAGAAGCGATTGATACACTGGGCTATCAGCCCAACTATCTAGCACGGAGCTTAAAACAAAAGCGAACGTCGATGATTGGGATTATTGTTGCCAATATTATGCACAGATTTTCTACGGAAGTCATTCGTGCCATTGAAGACTATTGCCATTCGCAAGATATACATGCCATCATTTGCAACGCAGATGATGACCCTGATAAAGAAAAGAAATATATTAATATGTTAAAAGCAAAGCAAGTAGATGGCCTTATTTTATTTCCAACGGGTGCCAATACTTCTCTTTATGAGCAGATGATCAAAGAAGAATATCCGGTTGTTATTATGGACCGTAAAATTCATGATGTAAAAGGAAAAATTCCATCCGTAGTGGCGAACAACCAAGAAGCCACAAAACAGGCTATTTTGCATCTGCTCGAGCTTGGACATAAGCATATAGCGATTATTACAGAACCCTTAACTATTACACCCCGGATTGAACGTGTAGAAGGGTACAAAGAAGCGTTAATATCAGCCAATATGTCTGTAAATGAATCCATGATTATTAACTGCAAAAAAGCGGACATGCAAAAAGCGCTGGATAAGCTATTTGCAGCCGATAATCCGCCGACAGCGCTGCTGGCTGGAAACGATTTAGTGTTCATTGAAGTGCAGAAATTTATTAAGCAACACGGATTTAATATCCCCAATGATTTATCTTTAATTGTTTATGATAATATTCCTTACGCAGATGTAGCAACGCCTGCCGTTACGACGATTTCGCAGCCTGCTTTTGACATGGGAACAAAAGCAGCAGATTTACTTATTAAACAAATTTTGAAAGAAAAGATAGCTTATGAAGAGTACCAGTATGAATGTGAATTAATTATTCGAGAAACAACGTTGTCGTATTAAGTTAAAAAGAGCGCCTATGGCGTGCTCTTTTTAGCTCATCAAAATATTCGTTTTTTTTACGTTGTTACTAAACCGGTTTATTAGAAAGTGAGGAGAAGAAAGATGAAGATACAATTAGCATTAGATCGCGTCACAATTGAAGAAGCTATTATCCTTGCCAAGCTGGCAGAACCCTCTGTTGATTGGATTGAAGTAGGTACATCTCTTATAAAAGAGTATGGAATTGAAAGCATTTATAAAATCAAACAGGCATTTCCGCACAAGACGATTGTAGCAGATATCAAAACGATTGATAACGCAGAGTATGAGTTTACCATGTGCTATCAAGCAGGAGCAGATATAGCAACAGTAATGGGCGTATCACCTTTACCCACGATAGAGACGTGTGCAAATGTAAGCGAAAAATGGAATAAAAAAATGATGATTGATTTATTAAACACTTCAAGCAGCTCGCAAAAGCAAGTAAGTATTTATAGAAGCGCTATTTTTTGCCATCATATCAGCAAAGACGAGCAAGAAAAAGAAGGAAAATCGCTGAGTCAAATAAATTTGCGGCAGTATTTTCATTCAGATGCGCAAATAGCAGTAGCAGGAGGAATTAATCCAGCCTCATCAGCATCATTACTTCAAATGAAAGCGGACGTCGCGATTATTGGATCAGCGATTACAAAAAGTGCGGATGTGGCAAAGGCATCTGCTGAATTTCAAGACTTATTTATGAGCAGGGGGAACGTATAATGACAAAAACACAAACGATTTTACATGAAATTACAGCCGTAATGAATCACATAAAAGAACCGCAAATAGAAGAAGTAGCGTTTTCACTTTACCAAGCGAAACGAATTTTTGTTATAGGCGAAGGTCGCTCTGGGTTAATGGGCAAATCATTTGCGATGAGACTGATGCATTTAGGTGCGACAGTATACGTTGTAGGAGAGACCATTACTCCTTCGATTGCAGCGGGTGACTTATTGGTGGCTGTATCTGGTTCAGGAAAAACACAGCAAGTGGTGAGCGTAGCTAAAAAAGCCAAAGAAGTAGGATGTTCAGTTATCGGCATTTCAGCTAGTACAGAATCACCATTAACTGCTCATACTGATGAGCTGATGCACATTCCCGCTGCAACCAAATACCGAAGCGAAAATGAAGCCGCTTCTATTCAGCCGCTTGGTTCATTGTTTGATCAATGTGCTCATGTTGTGTTTGATACGATTTGCTTAGAATACGGGAATTTGAACCAAACGGATCATGAACAGGCGTTTAAACAGCACAGCAATTTAGAGTAAGTGGAAATAGGCTGAAACAAAAGTAGGTTGGTTAAAAGAAAATCCGAACGATGAGTCGAGATTCTTGATGGAGAATCACATTCGTTCGGATTTTTTTATTGGTATTGGTGAGCGTAGGTTTCATGTGTGTAGTTGCTTCTAGCTGTTGATTGAATCGATGTAGTTATGTCTCACTCTCTTTTGATACAGGTAAGTCTAAACGTTTACTTCACTTTTGTTTATTGCGAAGATATTCCTTCTCTTCAAAGTAAATAACAGCATTTTTATGTTGAAATTGCTATAATATACAAGCCGGTACATATACTAAGGCGACTGAAAATAAAGGAGTTTTGATTGATGACAAAAATAAAATTAATTTCACATAACGATTTAGACGGGGTAAGTCCAGCACTGTTGGGTCGGTTAGCGTTTGGCGACAACAACTTTGATTACAGCACGGTAAGCATTGGCCGCATCAATGACACAGTGACGCATTTTATTGAAGAAGAAAACGATGGAGACACAGCTTTATACATAACGGATATTAGCGTAAACGATGAAGTAGCGGAAAAATTAAATGAACTGGTAAAAAAAGGCCAGAAAATCACTCTTATTGACCATCATATCTCTGCTCTTCCACTAGCTGAGAAATACGATTGGGTTCATGTTATTGCAGAAGACGAAAACGGTAAAAAGACAGCAGCTACATCTCTTTTCTACGACTACTTAGTGCGCAACAACATGCTTCAAAAAACGGAGTTGCTTGATGAATATGTAGAACTTGTGCGCTTATTTGATACGTGGGACTGGTTTCATGAAAATAATGTGAAAGCAAAGCGCCTCAATCACCTATATTATCTAATCCCGCATGAAGAATTTAAAGAGACCATTCTAGAAACGCTTCGTGAATCGTACCATACTGAAAATCAAGAATTTACGTTTACGGACAAACACGAAATTTTACTAGAAGCAGAAGAAAAAAAGATTGAAAAATATATTTACGACAAGCAAAAACAAATCATAAAAGAAAGTGTTGAAATTGCTAAAACAGCGTACAACGTAGGCATTGTATTTGCAGATACATATCAGTCTGAGCTAGGAAATGCACTGTGTCTAGAAAACGAAGATATCGACTTTTCCGTTATGGTGGACATGGGACGCCAAAAGATTGGCTTCCGTGCAGTAAAAGACGAAATCAACTTAGCCGAAATTGTTGGGCACCTTGGAGGAGGAGGTCACCCAAAAGCTTCTGGATGCAAGTTAACGGCTGAAACGTTTGCTCTTTTCGTCACGGATCACTTGTTTAAAGACGAAGAAAAAAGTGAATAAAGCGTATAAGGAGGAGATGATATGTCATTTAAAGATTTAGTTGTTGTTGTTACCGGAGCTGCGAATGGAATAGGAAAAGATGTATCACGCGCATACGCAAAACAAGGAGCAAAAGTGGTATTGGCAGATGTGGACGAAACCGAAGGCGAGCGTCACGCAGAAGCTATTCAAAGACAAGGCGGAGAAGCCATTTTTGTAAAAACAGACGTCCGAAAAGAAAGCGACATTTTACATCTCGTTGAAAAAACGCTCAGTACGTATGGAACGATACATATTTTGATTAATAATGCAGGCGTTTCCCGCTGGAAATCACCGTATGAGCTAACCATTGATGAATGGGATGACATTATCAATACGAACCTGCGCAGCGTGTTTCTATGTTCTCGCGAAGCAGCTAAAGTGATGAGGAAAAACGAAAGCGGAGGCTCCATTGTAAACTTAGCTTCTACAAGAGCTTCAATGTCTGAACCAGATACAGAAGCCTATGCTGCTACAAAAGGAGGAATCGTTGCTTTAACTCATGCACTTGCCATTTCGCTTGGTGATGACAACATCACGGTAAATGCTATTTCTCCAGGATGGATTGAGACATCTGACTACGATGGCCTTCGTGAAATCGATCATACGCAGCATCCGTCTAATCGGGTAGGAACGCCAGCCGATATCTCAAGAGCGTGTATGTACTTAACAAACGTCGAAAATGATTTTGTAACAGGAGCTAACCTCGTAGTAGACGGGGGAATGACGCGAAAGATGATTTATGAACATTAAGCATCTACGAAAAAAGACTGCCGTATTTAGCAGTCTTTTTTCATATAATCAAGAAAAGAAAAAGATAATAATTTTCGCTTGACAGAACAAAATAATCATTGTAAAGTAAGTTACATAAAGTAATTAAATTTCAATTAATATTTTTTTGGTTTAATATCTCGAATTAGAGATATAAGAATTCATTATATCTTGTTTATCTCCTTTTATCAGGGGGAAGGGTATAAACATGCAATTTAAGCTTAAAAAAACAAACTATTAGGAGTGTGGAAAATGGGTTTTTTAGATAAATTATTTGATAAATCAAGTGATCAACAACAGGTTGGAAAAGATTTTTATGAAGCAATTAAAAACCGACGTTCTATTTATGCAATTGATAAAAATGTAAAAATATCAGAAGAAAAAATTGAAGAAATTATTAACTTTGCGGTGAAACATACTCCTTCAGCATTTAATTCCCAAAGCGCACGCGTAGTCGTTTTATTTGGCGAACAGCATGATAAAGTATGGGATATTACGAGAGAAACGCTTCGTAAAATTGTTCCAGCTGAAAATTTTTCAGATACGGATCAAAAAATGAACTTATTCGGAAGCGGCTATGGAACAGTTCTTTTCTTTGAAGATCAAGAAGTAGTTGAAGGGCTGCAAAAGCAGTTCGCATCTTACAGCGAAAATTTCCCGGTTTGGTCTAACCAATCATCAGGCATGCTGCAGCATGTGATCTGGACAGCTCTTGAGCTCGAAGGCCTAGGAGCAACTTTACAGCATTACAATCCATTGATTGACGATGAAGTAAAAGCAGCTTGGAATATTCCAAGTTCATGGAAGCTGATTGCTCAAATGCCATTTGGTAATCCTGTGGCGCCAGCGGGAGAAAAAGAATTTCAACCGCTAAGTGAACGTGTAAAAGTATTTAAATAAGCAAAAAAAGGCACGGGCAACATTATTTTAATTAAAGCAAAATCCGAACGATGAATCGTTCGGATTTTTTTATTGGTATGGCAAGCCTAGGTGTTGCGTATGTAGCTGCTTCTAGCAGTTGATTTTGTTATGTCTCAGCCCTTTTTTTGCGAAAAATAGTTTGAATATTCTTTTATGTTTAACCTAAGAAAAATGCGGTTAAATAAGGGGAGTAGTCCTCAAATCTTCTGTGGAATTTATGCGCTATACATAAGCAATTCAATGATGTTTTGTAAAAAAATAAAGTTTTTAACTTGGTTTTTTAGAGAATATTTGTTAACATATCCACTTGTGAGGTCTTAGTAAGAGGAGGATGATGTAAAGAATCCCATATCGGACGCAAGGGCGTAGATATGTGGAGTGGAAATTTTAAAGGAGGATATTATGTCTGATCAAGGAAATCAAGGAAAGTTTAAAAAATCAATATCGTTACTTGACCTAACGTTAATTGGGATGGGAGCTATTTTTGGTTCCGCCTGGTTATTTGCGGTTAGTAACGTAGCGTCAAAGGCTGGTCCAGCCGGAAGTTTTTCGTGGCTGATTGGCGGAGTCATTATTTTACTTATCGGTTTAGTGTATGCTGAACTTGGAGCAGCGCTGCCGCGTACCGGTGGAATTATCCGTTATCCGGTTTACTCACATGGTCATTTAGTGGGTTACTTAATTTCATTCATTACCATTATTGCTTACACAAGTTTGATTGCCATCGAGGTAACGGCTGTACGTCAGTATGTTGCGTTTTGGCTTCCTGGTCTAACTAAACATGGTTCTGAATCGCCTACTACAATCGGCTGGTTATTTCAGTTCGCGTTATTAACGCTATTTTTTATCATTAACTACGTAAGTGTAAAAGCATTTGCTAAGTCAAATGTCATTATATCTGTGTTCAAATATGCGGTTCCTCTTACAATTATCGTCGTGTTAGCTTATCACTTTAAATCAGCTAACTTTACAACTGGCGATTTTACTCCGTTTGGTTTTAATGGTATTCAAGCAGCCATTTCAACAGGTGGCGTTATGTTTGCTTATCTAGGACTTCACCCTATTGTTTCTGTAGCCAGTGAAGTTAAAAACCCGCAGCGTAATATTCCAATCGCGCTCATTATCTGTATTGTACTTTCAGCGATTATTTACACAGCACTGCAAGTATTGTTCATTGGTAACATCCCGGCTGATATGCTATCAGGAGGATGGGGAACAATTCAAGAGCAATTCTCTTTACCATTTAAAGATATTGCACTTATTTTAGGCCTTGGCTGGTTAGTAACGCTTGTTATTTTTGATGCTATTTTATCACCAGGCGGTAACGGGAACATCTTCATGAATACAACTTCTCGTTTAGTTTATGCTTGGTCTCGTAATGGAACATTATTTAAACGTTTCTCAAAAGTAGATAAGAAAACAGGAATTCCACGTGCGTCACTATGGTTATCATTTGGAATGTCCGTATTCTGGACACTGCCATTTCCTTCTTGGGAAGCGCTAGTAAACGTATGTTCAGTGGCACTTATTCTGTCTTATGCGATTGCGCCAATTTCAGCTGCTGCATTCAGAGTAAATGCAAAAGACCTTAAAAAACCTTTTAAATTAAAAGGCATGAGCGTTATTGCTCCTGTTTCATTTATTTTCTGTTCATACATCGTATATTGGTCAGGATGGACGACAATTTCTTGGCTGCTAGGATCACAGCTTCTAATGGTTATTATCTACGTAGCATTTAAGAAATATGTACCAACTGACGTTGTAAAATTTGCACAGCAGCTTAAATCTGCATGGTGGCTAGTTACTTATTATATTATTATGCTTGTTATCTCTTATCTAGGTTCATTTGGTGGAGGACAAGGTGTGCTAAGCAACCCGCTTGACTTAATTTTAATTGCTCTTGTTTCACTCGGTATTTTCTACTGGGCGAAATACACAGGTTTACCAAAAGCAGTTATCGATACAGATGATTAATAAAAAACACGGCATGAATTCATGCCGTGTTTTTTATTTGTAGAGGTACTTACTCTATTTATTTATCAAACAGCCATGTTTTTAATATAGCAGCATACTCACGAAAGTAGGCTTGAAGTTTAATTGAATTTGGTGTCTTTGCGCCTAAAGGATAAACGTCAAAGCCTTGACGTTTGGCAATAATAGAGGCGCGAAATAAATGAAAATCACTGCTAACAAGCACGACTTTTTTGTGTTGAATATCAACTTTCTTTTTAGTGAAAGTGAAATTCTCAAAAGTAGACGTTGACTGGTCCTCCTTTATAATTCGGTCCTTTTCAATTCCTTCTTTCCGTAGAAAACGGTAGGCTGCTTCTGCTTCAGAAATTTCTTCATCGGATCCTTTTCCGCCCGTTACGATAACTTTTGTCTGTTTATGAGTCTTTAAATAAAATAAAGCCGTTTTTGCTCGTTCTTTTAAACTGGGAGACATTTGATCTCCGTCTACTTTAGAACCTAAAACGAGCACATAATCTGCGTTTTGTGGAACAGGCTGATGAGCGGTTTGATACATACAAAAAGATATGATTGCTATGTAAAGAATAAGCAAACTAATAAAGATATAAATGATTTTTTTCTGCAACTGTGAGCACCTTCCTAGCTATTTCATAAGATGTTTGGAAAATAATTGTTATTATAGCATACGAGATCCAAATAAGTATAAACACAGTAATATATAATAATAGAAGAAAATCGTTATTGTGAATGGTTATAAAATTCGTTACAATAAAGAATAAATGATTTTAAAAGTGCCTCTAAGGAGGATAATAGGGAAATCGGTGAAAATCCGGTGCAGCCCCCGCTACTGTAAATGTGGATGAACCTGCAAAGACCCACTAGTCAAACTAGGAAGGGTGCAGAAGTAAAATGAAGCATAAGCCAGGAGACCTGCTTTTAAAAACCCCTTATTTTTCGGTGGGAGAAATAAGTCAAGACAATGTGTTAATGAGCGCATGACCAAACCTTGACTTTTACAGTTAAGGTTTTTTTATGTGGTAGGGAGTGAAAAAAGTGAAAAAAGGAAAACCGCTTATGATTCAAGGAACGCACTCAGACGCTGGAAAAAGCATGATTGCTACAGCATTTTGCCGTATTTTTAAAGAAGACGGCTATCAAACTGCACCGTTTAAATCGCAAAATATGGCGCTTAATTCATACATTACAATGGATGGAAAAGAAATTGGCAGAGCGCAAGGAATTCAAGCAGAAGCTGCTGGAGTAGAAGCAACAACCAATATGAACCCTATTTTAATTAAACCAACTCGTGATCATGAATCTCAAATTGTTGTTCACGGAAAACCGCTACGTAATATGTTTGCTTTTCAGTATCGGCAAGAATTTTTTAATGAAGGTTTGAACGTTATCACGGAAGCTTATAAAGAGCTTGCCAATCATTATGATCGAATTGTGATTGAAGGCGCTGGAAGTCCTGCTGAAGTCAACTTGAACGATCGGGAACTCGTAAATATGCGCGTTGCAAAAATAGCAGAAGCGCCTGTTGTGTTAGTAGGAGATATTGATAAAGGTGGCGTTTTCGCGAGCCTAGTGGGTACTCTTCAATTGCTTCCAGATGAACACAAGTCTAGAGTTATCGGGGTGTTAATTAATAAATTCCGAGGAGATTTAGAACTTTTAAAACCAGGCTTGAAGTGGTTTGAAGAATACACGGGTGTTCCGGTTCTAGGAGTTATTCCTTATATGAACAATGTGGAAATTGATGCGGAAGATTCGTTATCACTTAGAAATTACTCAACGCTTGTGAATCCGTTAAAAGAAATTGATATTGCCGTTATCTCGTACCCGCGCATCTCAAATTTTACAGACATCGATCCTTTAAGCTTAGAAGAAGACTGTCACGTGAGGCTTGTAACCAAGCCGTCGCAATTAGGTACGCCTGATTTAATTGTTTTGCCAGGAAGCAAAAATACGATTGAAGATGCGCAGTTTTTACAAGAAAGCGGCCTGGCTCTAGCCATTAATCAAGTCTTAAACACAACGAACGTTCACGTCATTGGCATCTGCGGAGGATATCAAATGCTAGGAGAGACAATTACAGACCCTGATGCAGTAGAATCTCGGATTGAATCTATTAAAGGGCTGGGTTTGCTTCCAGTGGAAACCGTTATGACAACCAGCAAAAAAACAGAAAGAGTTTCTGGATATGTTCAGTTAGAGAGTGAGAAGGTTTCGATTGAAGGCTATGAAATTCATATGGGAAAGACGGTTTCTAAAAGCATGACGAAAGCCTTTGCGGTGGTAGATGATCAAAAAGAAGGAACGGTTAAAGACAACATCATTGGCACGTATGTTCATGATGTGTTTCATAACGATGCTTTGCGCAGAGCTTTGCTTAATCAAATTCGTAAACATAAAAAATTGCCGCCTATTACGGATACATTCAACAGTCGCCTGCAAAAAGAGGAGTCTTTTTCAAAAGCAGCAGCATATGTGAGAGAAGCTATAGATATGGAAAAGCTGTATCATTTAATAGACAACTATAAAAGCCCGGAGCAAGCACAAAAAGTGTAGCTTGTAGAGGTTTTCGCTTGTTTTTTCACCGAGAACTTTAGTACGCTATTCTACGTTGCCTAGTTCAACAGTCTAGCACTCGTAACAAATAAAAGATGATTGTTTCCAATACTATGTAGGATGGAAACATGGTTTATGGACAGGAAAATGAATGGTTAATGTAATGTAAAACATCACGCCTCGTTTCCTAGAGGAGCTGAAAGTATTGATTTTTAAACGTATTTTTTTAAACAAAGCATCTATTTTATACATAGTCAGTTTATTTATTGTATGTACTTCGGTGATTATGGGAGTATTTATTGGTACAGTTTCGTTAACCGTAGGAGATACAATCAAAATTATTATTGGCCACCTTACCGGACTATCCTTATATCACGGTCCGGAAAACATGGATTTAATCATTTGGCAAATTCGTTTTCCAAGAGTACTGGTGGCATTTTTAGTAGGAGCTTCGCTTTCAATAGCAGGAGCTGCCTTTCAAGGGCTATTAAGAAACTCTCTTGCGGATCCTTACACGATCGGAGTTTCCTCAGGTGCAACCCTTGGCTCTGTCATGGCAATTTATTTTCATTGGAGTATTTTTGGTTTGTCTATCTTCACGCTGCCTGTAGTCGGCATCGTATCTGGTTTTATTACTCTTCTTTTAGTTTTTGGTATTACGAAACTCGCAAGCGGCAATTTGGCCAATGAAACCATCATCTTAGCGGGGATTATTTTATCATCCTTTATGAGCGCGCTTATTTCATTAATTGTAGCTCTTTCTCCTGAAGAAGATGTAAGGCAGGTTTTATATTGGCTAATGGGAAGCGTATCAATGAGAGGATGGTCGCATATTCAAATTTTAGGGCCGTTCTTTTTAGTCGGTACGATTATGCTGCTGTTACATGTGAAAGAGCTGAACGGCTTAGCATTTGGCGATCAATCCGCTCAATTTATGGGGATAGACGTAAAGAAGAAAAAAAGAATGATTTTAATAGGTGCATCCGTATTAACCGGGGCTGCGGTATCAGTATCTGGGGCAATTGGATTTGTTGGCTTAGTTATTCCCCACGTAGTGCGTCTCGTAGCGGGAGCTAATCATAAGCATGTACTGCCGCTTTCTATTTTAATCGGAGGAAGTTATTTGGTTTTAGCCGATTTATTAGCAAGAACGATATTAGAACCTCGTGAACTGCCGATTGGAGTCGTAACCGCCTTAATTGGTTCGCCAATTTTTACGCTGCTGCTTGTAAAAGAACGTATGCGGAAAAGAGGAATATCATGATTGAACTATATAATGTGACGGGAGGATACGATAAGCAGAAACCGACCGTTCGTGACATCACGTTCACCGTAGACAAAGGTTCTTTTGTTGCTTTACTAGGACCAAATGGAAGCGGAAAAACAACGCTTATTCGCTTAATTATGAATGTATTAACCACTCAATCAGGAGAAGTGAAGGTAGAAGGGAAGTCAGTGAAGGCTTATTCACCAAAACAACTGGCGCAAAAAGTTGCAGTCATGACGCAAGAAAATCAAATTGGATTAGAATTTACGGTTCAAGAAATTGTTTCACTTGGACGTTATCCTTATCAGGCAAAAGGTTTGTTTAGCACTGTATCAGCACAGGATGAAGAAGTGGTAGAAAGCGTGATGAAATTAACAAACGTCTGGCACTATCGAAATCATACCTTTCAATCGCTGAGCGGTGGAGAAAAACAGCGGGTTTTACTTGCTAAAGCACTGGCGCAAGAACCTGACTACTTACTTCTTGATGAACCAACGAATCACTTAGATGTAAAACATACGATGGAACTGCTTCAGCTGTTAAAAACGTTACAGCAGGAAATGAGCTTGACGGTTCTGGCCATTTTGCATGATCTCAACATTGCCTCGCTGTTTGCAGATAATGCCGTATTATTGAAAGATGGAAGAGTAGAAGAAACGGGGATGGATGCCATTTTTCAGGATGCAGCTACGTTAAAAAGAGTATATGGCGTTGATTTGCATGTATTTCACCATCCCGCTGTGAACAAGCGGCAAATTGCTTTTGTGCCGCCGTATCAATATCCAGAGACGGACTTCCATGAGTTGTATCAGTTGCAAAAGGAACCGGGCAAGCTATGTTTATCCTTTGCTCGTCCTTTGAGAACTCTTTCACTGGGTTCCAATGAAACAGGTCTAGACTGGTGTCAAGAAATTGTTCAACAGCAAAGCAGTTCTAACACGGCGTGGAAATCTGCGTCTTTATCTAGTCATGAAGTTCGCTTAAAAGACGATAAAGGTTACTCGTGGCTGACTGTACTGACACATGGACAAAAAGAGAATGAAATGAATATTGTTCTACTAACAAATACACCGCTTTCGGACGCGAACTTACTTCATGCTGCGATGAAGGTAATTGAATACCGGGCTTTCTTAGGAAAAACAGGCCGTATTGTTGTAGCATCATCTCATCATAAAGAAGAAAATCAAGAAGAAATTTCAGCTTTCTTAATGGAACGCCTACAGAAAGAATTACAACTATTTATGGAAACAAAAATGACCGACAATTGCTTTAAATAAGCAGTAGCGGTCATTTTTTATTCTTCGGAGTGATCAGGCTTTTCTGTTTCACCTCCTGAACTCATCGTTGTCTCAGTTGTATGTTCATCAATCTTTTTTTCTTTTAGCTTAACAGAGAATAAGTCTTTGACTTCTTCATCCACTTGATCAGAGTCAGCGCTGTAAGTGGTACCGATGTTTAAGTGACCGGTCAAATCTTTAATGCCTAGCTGGCCAAAATTATTACTAAGATCAATTTTGTCTAACAATACTTTTTCGACCATAATTTTTTCAACAACAATGGACTGCTTTGGCTGAGTTACTTCATCAATCTTTTTGTCAAGAGTTTTCACCATCTCATATAAAGCTGTATTGGACGATTCTTCCTTTAACGCAGAGAGCTGATTTTGAATGTCTTCGAAATTAGGAGCTGACTGCATAGTCGAAAGTAAATGAGCTGTTTGCTCGTGCAGTTGAGACAATGATTGAATAAGATGAGCTGATTCATGTAATTGCTGATGAAGCTCTTCTATTTTAGGAATCGCGTCGGTTAAACGCGTCACTTGATCAATAATTCCCTGCAGGTTCAGCGCTGAATCTGACGAATGAACAGGTTTTGTGAATTCAACTTCATCAGATGTCTTAGGCTCCGTTTGGCTCGGCAACTTCTTTGGCTGCTGAGGGGGTTTCTTTAGATTAGACTGTTTTTTAGTTTTCATCTTTTCGGGTAATTCTTTCCGCTTTTGATTAGAGCTTTGGTCTATGGGACTTACTTTTTTTTTGGTTGGAAGGGAAGACGGATTTATTTTACGGACTGTTTCAATTTTAGGCGATTGTTTAAACCACTTAGAAAACATGAAATTCCCTGCCTTTCATGCTACGTATAGTTCTGCACAATAAATTACAAATCAAATTTCACGTGCAATAGACCATCTTTAAATGATGCGTGACACGGCGCTTCCCCTACAGCAGGTGGAAGGATGATTGATCGTTGAAACGTTCCTTCACGTCTTTCTTTGTGAAGAACATTTGCATCCTTCATCGTTAAAAGAGATGAACCGGATATGTGTAAAGTATTTTCATGCATGGTCAATTCGACGTCTGTTCGTTTAGCACCGGGTATTTCAATCACAACTAACAGTTGATTTGCCCATTCGTATACATCAATTAAAGGATAATCTCGATACTCATTTACAATTTGAGGAGAAGCATCTGCTTCCGTATCATTCTTTTCTTCAGGATCATCGTCAAAAATCTTTTCCCAAAATTTTGTATGGTTTTCTTCTTGTAACGTTTCTGCCCACTTTTTAAACTTTCCATGATTCATATTTGTCACCTTCTTTAAAAAAATAAAACAAGGCCTTTTGCCGCTTTCTATTTTATATGTATGCATGAAAACAGAAAAAAACGTCCACTTTAATCTAAATCGTGGACGTCTATTTGAGACATAGGAATATTAACATGTTTAGGCATCCGGATTTCCAACACCCCGGAACGATATACGGCGCGTGTACCTTTTTTGCGAACCGAACAAGGAAGCTGAATTTCTTCTTTGAAGGATTCTTCTCCATCTATTCCTTCAATCGTACACACGTATGGAGTATGATAGACTTTAATGCTTGATACAATATCGCGGTTAGGAATTTTTAACTGAACAATGCATTCGTCTAATGTATTAATGACGTTTGAATCAAATCTTCTTAGCTGTTGTCCATGACCTTCATTTCCCACATCCTGCTGTTCTTTCATCATGTCTTGGGCTTGCTTAAAGAATTCATTTCCTTGCATAAAATCCGGAAAAGAATGGGACATCGTAGAAGAAATCATTTGCTGAATATATTTATTCATGTCTTTAGATGCCATTCCTTTTGGGATATTTTCCATCATTCCTTTAAACGGAGACTTTCCAAATGGAAACATATTTACACACCTCCTTGTAATGTGCCAAGTAAAACGACAAAATCGTTAAATCTAAATTTGATTTCCAATTGGAGCTGAAGGGTTTGCAATTTGATCTTGATCGCTTACGTCAGGATCTAACACGCCCGTATTCATTTGAGAGCAAGTAGGAGAGAAGTTACCTAAAGAGAAATTTGCGCCGTTAAACTTTGAGTTCGCCGTGTGACTGTTTTGAATGGTGGAACCGAAATCAATATTTGCGTTTTGTGTGACACCGTTTGTTACGATATTAAAAACGTTAATTTGAAGAGGCATAAAGAGACTCCTTACTGTTTTTATTCATTCTACTCCAACGGCCTATTGCGTTCAGAGAGAATGTATTCACCGTTTGTCGTCATGCTGTTGACAAGCATTGCCCTATATCACTGCTGATAACCATTGACATGATCAACGTTTGCAATATCTGTTTGGTCATTTGTATCAGGATCGATATAAATGTTTCGCATTTTCGAGGAAGCAGGTGAGACATCGCCATAAGAAGAGTTCGTACCAGTGGATTTTGAATGAGCCGTGTGACTGTTATGGAGTGCTTCGCCAATGTTGACAGAACCGTTGCTTGAGATACTGTTGATCTTTAAATTATAAATGTTAATAACACTTGGCATAGGCTCTCACCCTTTTCTATGGTTGATTAATGTATCCTATGATGATAAGTGCCTAAACGTTCACAATTCCTCATAACTAAAATCGCCTTTTCCGATTGAAGGAAAAAGCGATTGAGAGAGGATTACTTAATGATATGATGGGCTTATGAAATGGGTGCAATACGATAATTCTTTTTTTCTAAAATGTAAGAGATGCTTTGTTGGACAGTGGAAAATGTTCGCCAATTAAACTGAGAATCTACAAGCGACAGAGCCATTTTTGAAGAAAGACCAACAATAAGGCAAGTGGTACCAATCAAACGCAAAGCATCGTGGAGCGTGTTAATATAATAACCGTGTTCTTCATCTAACGAATGAAGGGAAGATAAATCAATAAGCAAATAGCGCGCCTGTTCTTTTACAACTGCCTCCAATACCGTTTCAGTTAGCTTCTTTCCACGTTCTATATCCATCTTACCAGTAATGGGCACAGCTAAAACCTCGTCCCATATCTTTAATAAAGGAGTGGACAAATCCTCAATTAACCGTTCTTTTTCAAGCTCTGCTTCGGCTTGATCTGTAAAGTCTAATAGCATAAGCAAGTAGCCATAACGCTCGCCGTCTTTTGTATCAATGGGGTGAATCACAGCTTCTGCTACGTATTGACTGCCAATTGTTATACGCGTTCTGTAAGTTGTATGAAGAGAGGTGAGTAATTTTTCCGCTTCTTCAGAATTGGAATGAAAGAAGTCCATATGCTTTCCAATTAACTCTTCGATATGAGATAACTGGTAGATTGGGAGTACTGGCTGGAGTGTTTCAATTGCTCTTGCATTCATCCACTGCACACGATAGTCTTTATCTGCAATGATCATGGTTTCTTGAATATTTTCTAAAATCAAATGTCCATTAAGCTTTTGTGGAAGTCGTCCAATTCCATTCATTCTCCATCTCTCCTTATGCGTGTAGTAAGTTTATGTACATCTACTTTATATTTTACAGTGAAAAGAATAAAGAAGGCTATAAGAAATTTATTAACGTGTATAGGGATTATGGTATGTAAAAAAACGTTGGAGTAAGTACTCGCTTCAATAAAAAAACTCCCCTGTGCAAAAGGGGAGGCCACCTTACTCATATGATTTAATAAAATCAACGTTGTATTTTTCAACGCTTGATAGGTAGGAATCTCTAAATGATGAATCAGGCGTATACCATGACTTTTCATAAAAATAGGCTTGAAGATCTTTCGATTTAAATACATACCCATGCCGCGCATAGATTTCATTTCGAGCTAGCCTTAGTTCACTCGAGCTCAAACTGCTAATATCACTATAGCTTAATTTGTAAGAATCCGAACCAGGAAGAATATAAGAGCTTGAAGTAGCATAAGAGCGCGGCCCAGGCACGATCACTTCTCGTTCTTTTATGACGGTTTTTTCCTTTTCAACGGGTGGCGTTTGTATATTTAACATAATACTTTCTTCACTTTGAATAGTGTAGGGACTGCTTTTGAACGTTGTGCCGTCTTTTTGCACTTCTGCATGAACAGTGACGCTTCCATCCGTGGCAACAGGCCCTATTTGTGATGAGCTATTCATCTGCAGTCCCGTGCTTTTTCCATTTACGAATAAAATAGCGTCATCTCTATTTGATGAGATTGTAACGTAAGCCCCTTTAAATACCACAGATATATTTTCTTCTTTTTGCCGGTGAAAATTTACAGTGGTTTGGTCTGTAAGTTTTCCGTAAGAGCTTTCATAAGAAGCCGTAAGCGGGTAATTTCCAATCATAAAAGGCCCTATTTTTTGCGTTTGATTCTTGGATATCGATTGTTTTGTATCATTGACTGTAACCGTTGCATCCTCTGGCGTGGTGAGGGAGATATAATATGATGACGGCACAACCACGTACTGTTTTTTGAAGAGTAGTGAATGTTTCTGTTCTTTTATTGTAAAGTAGATACTCGATTTATTTTTTAAATCATTTTCAACGTCTCGTAAAATAGAACCATCGGAAGTTGCGTCTAACAGAGCTTGAATAGATGTGTCATTAATAACTATAGTAGACTGCGAAGAATCTAATAACTCTCTTAACACAGCTGTATCTTTCGATTCTAATGCCTCAATAAAGCGGTCAGCCGTCTTTTCTTCTGAGCCAGAGAAAAAGAAATAAAATACAAAAGTTAAAAGAAGTATAAGCGCAATAACCCCGCCAATATACCAGCTCTTTTTATACTTAGCTGCAGCTGGCGACACGGTGAAAGAAAAGCCGCAGTTATTGCAAAATAATTGGTTTGTGCTTGCACTGGCCCCGCATTTTGGACATTGATTCATCCTCACCATTCCTTTCTATTTATTCCATTAAATGTATGGAATGTGTAGGTAAAACAGACCATTAAATTGGAAAAAGAATAGATTCAATAAGAAAGATAAACACACCAAACATGCACAGAAAAGGTGAGGTATGCTATGATAAGAACTATATATTAATCCGATAGGGACACTCTGTCATATAAAAAGGAGATGAAGCAAATGAGTGTTTCATTTGTAAATAAAAATCAAGAGTCTACGTATGAAAAATTGCTGCCTCTAGTCGAAAAATTTAAGAAACGAGCTTTTAAAATAGATGAAGAAGGTACGTTTCCCTTTGAAAATATTCAAGAGTTAAAAGAAGCCGGCTATACACTTCTTTCTCTCGAAAGCAAATATGGCGGAAATGAATTACGCCTTTATGATTTTTTATTATTTCAAGAATTAATTGCTCAAGGAGACGCTTCTACAGCTCTTAGTATTGGATGGCATATGGGGATTACAATGGACTTGCGTGAAAAACAGCCTTGGAATCAGCAAATGCTCGATTTTATTTTTAAAGAAATAGAAAAAGGTGCACTTATTAACACCGCTGCTACTGAACCGAAGACAGGAAGTCCTACTCGAGGAGGAAAACCGGAAACGACAGCCGTAAAAACAAAAGAAGGCTGGCGAATCAATGGCCGAAAAACATTCACCACGATGTCTCCAGTGTTAAATTACTTTTTGGTAAAAGCAAGCATTGAAGGTGAAGAAGAGGTCGGCTTATTTTTAATTCCTCGTGAAACAAGCGGACTTTCAATAGAAGAAACATGGGATATGATTGCAATGCGCGGGACAGGAAGTCACGATCTTGTGCTAGAAAACGTCGATATTAAACACGACTTTCTTGTTGAACGCCTCGGTGGTTTTAAAAAGAATGAGCCAAGCGGCTGGCTGCTTCATATACCAGCTTGCTACATGGGTACAGCCATTGCAGCAAGAGATTATGCTGTCGCATTTGCTACAGAATATTCGCCTAATAGTATTGAAGGGACGATTAGCGAGTTGCCAAATGTGCAGCGTTTAGTAGGGGAAATGGAACTTGAACTTATGCAGGCGCGTCATTTTATGTACAGCGTGGCAAGTAAATGGGATGAGACCAGCAACCGAGAAGCATTAGCGGGAGAGTTAGCAGCTGTCAAACACGTAGTTACCAATAGTGCCTGTACGGTTGTTGACAAAGCCATGCGCATAGTAGGAGCACGTAGCTTGCAGCGCAGTAATCCGCTGCAGCGCTATTATAGAGACGTGCGTGCCGGGCTTCACAACCCTCCAATGGATGATATGACGATTGTTAATTTAGCGAAGCAGGCGTTTGCTAGATAAAACTTAATAACATGTTAAATGATGAAAAACTGCTTATTATAGGCTATTCTATAATAAGCAGTTTTTTCGTTGCAAGAGGAGGAATTGAAGATGAAGTCTATAAGGGAAATTCAGCTGACACCCTATAATATCGCGTGGGAAAAGGGATTTACAAAAGAAGCTGCCACCTTAACAACTATAATGTCAGCTCAAGTTTTAGAAGTTCATCATATGGGAAGCACTGCTGTTCCCGGCTTAAGCGCAAAACCGGTTATTGATTTACTTATTGAAGTGAAAGATATAAAAAAAGTAGATACGTATAATCAGAGGATGAAACAGCTTGGTTACGAAGCGAAAGGTGAAAACGGCATAAAAGGAAGACGATACTTCCAAAAAGGCGGAAATGAAAGAACGCATCATGTTCATATTTATGAAAAAGGCCACCCAGAAATTAATCGGCATATATGGTTTCGAGATTATCTGCGTACTCACCCTGATGCAGCAAAAGAATACGAAGCGTTGAAAATAGAACTAGCGCATCGCTATCGCTTTGAACCAGAAAAATATGTGGAAAATAAAACGAATTTTATTCATAAAATAGATGAGCTAGCTTTAAAATGGAAAAAGGGAAGCAGCAATAAGGATAGGAAAGATGATCTTAGATAAAAAGGAGGAACGAGCTTGACTCCAGTTCTAAATCGACAGACAAATACAAGCAAAAAGAAAAAAACAATATGGCTCAGCCTGATATTCTTTGTTATCCTTTGTTTTGTACTTTGTACGGCAATTTCTCTTTATGTAGGCATAAGCCTGACAAAACTAGATAAACATCCTGCTGTGAAAAATCCTGGGGATTACAGCATGCACTATAGCAATCAAGTATTTTTGAGCAAAGACGGAATAACCCATTTAAAAGGATGGATGATTGAACCAACGGAACAGCCAAAAGCGACCATTATTATGTCACATGGATACGGAAATAACCGTGAAGCACAAGGAGCTGGCTTTCTGCCGCTGAGTAAAGAATTTGTAAAAGCGGGATATCGAGTAGTCATGTTTGACTTTAGAGATTCAGGAGACTCAGAAGGAAATCAAACGACGATTGGTGTAAAAGAACAGCTCGATTTATTAGGTGTTATTCAGAAAATGAAGGAAACAACAAAAGAGCCAATTGTGCTCTACGGTATTTCAATGGGAGCAGCCACTTCTTTATTAGCAGCTTCTCAAGATGACGACGTAAAAGCAGTGGTAGCCGATAGTCCTTTTAGCGATTTAACCTCTTATTTAAAAGAAAATCTATCTGTATGGTCTCATTTACCAAACTTTCCGTTTACACCGCTAACAATTGCTATTCTTCCTGTTATTGCAGATGTAAATCCTGCTGAAGCTAGTCCCATTAAAGCAGTCGAGCATATTTACCCTCGACCAATTTTATTTATACACAGTACAGGAGATACAAAAATTCCTTACACTGAAAGTGAAAAAATGGCTAAAACGCACCCGGATGCTTTTCACTTCTGGAAAACTGATAAAGCAGAACACGTTCAAAATTATCACGTATACAAAAAAGAATATGTAAAACGCGTATTATCTTTTATTGAGCAATCGCTGTAAAAAAAAGAGGCTGGCACAAAAATATTTTAGACGAAATGTAAAACGAACCATTGATCAAGACTTTTGATTAGTGTTTCGTTTTTTTGTTAGGACAAACGTAGATTTCATGTGTGTAAATCTTTCTAGCAGTTGATTGGAGGGCAAGACGAAGACTCCTGCGGGAAAAGCGGAACAGGTGAGGCCCCGCAGGAGCGAAAGCGACGAGGAGGCTCAGCGGCCGCCCGCCGAAAGCGAAGTCTTGTATGGAAATCAACTGCGGTGTCTCAAGCAGTTCAGCTCATATATCCCATTTGTTCATCTTTAAATGGGATTCATTTCGTTATGTCTCAACCTCTTTTAGCCATTGATTTTACCTTGTTCTATAAGCTCAGCATATAAATTACGAAGAATATAGGTTTTGTAACTTTCTAGCTTTCTTCCATCGATTTTAGAGATATTGGCCGCTTTTAACTGTTGAACAAACCAGCCCTTTGAATAAATATGAGCCATTGTTAATCACTCCTTCAAAAAGATCCACTCTAAATAATTAACTATATTCATAAAAGGAACTAAAAAGAAGTGAACGAAGCAAATGAATTGACGTTCATTTTCCACAGCGTTATACTGCTCTACAGCTACTTATAAAGGAGGAAATGAACAATGAGTAAACAGTATATAAACGTAAATGGCGTTAATTTGCACTACATAAGCAAGGGACAAGGAGATCTTATGCTATTTCTTCATGGGTTTCCTGACTTTTCGCATATTTGGCGACACCAGATAGATGAATTTTCTAATGATTTCCACACAGTTGCTTTAGATTTAAGAGGATATAATCTATCTGAAAAGCCAAGCGGACTAGACTCATACGAAATTGATATATTAGTAGAAGATATTCGCCAAGTGATTGAAGGTCTAGGATATAGCTCCTGCACGCTAGTTGTACACGACTGGGGAGCAGGAATTGGCTGGACATTTGCTTATCGCTACCCTGAATATGTACAAAAATTAATTGCTTTTAACGGTCCGCACCCTTATACATTTATGCGTGAGCTTAGAACAAATAAAAATCAGCAAAAAGCAAGTGAATATATGAAATGGTTTCAAAAACAAGAAGCACAGGACTATATGGAACGAGATAATTTCTCAGGTTTGCGTAATCTTGTAATCGACCCAGGTGTAAAAAAAGGATATCTAACAGCTGATGATGTTCAAGCATACATGAACTCTTGGGAAAATGGCTCTGTGCTGTCCATGCTAAGTTATTACCGCAATTTAAAGATTTTTACAGAAGAAGACCTTCAAAGAAAATCTTTGTTTCCGTTAGAAGAAGAAGTGTTAAACATCCCGGTACAAATTATTTGGGGAAATCAAGATCCTACTTTCATGCCTGAAAACTTAGATGGTATTGAAGAATATGTGCCAAACATATCTGTTCACCGATTAGCTGAAGCATCTCATGCCCCTCAGCATGAAAAGCCACAAGAAGTAAACGGCGTGATGTGGAATTTTTTAAATAAGTAAAGATAAAAAGAGGCTCAGACAAAAGTAGTTTAGTTGAAGGAAGATCTGAACGATGAATTGAGATTCTTGATGGAGAATCCAACTCGTTCGGATTTTTTTATTGCGCAGGTTTCATATATAGAGTGGCTTCTAGCTGTTGATTGGAGGGAAAGGAAATGCTGTATTAGCGGGACACGTAGACAGTAAAACCGGCCCTGCCGTCTTTTACAACCTAAAAAACTTAAAAAAAGACGATGAAATTACCGTAAGAGATGCACAGGGGACCACACTTACTTTTGTTGTTAAACGTATAAAAAGAATCCAGGCGGAACATTTGTCCATATTGGCAGCGTTTCGGAATTTGAGCGAAAAAGCTTTGCTGACTCCGACGCATCTCAAGCTCGTTACTATGTAACAGCTGTTAATGAGTCAGGAAAAGAGTCTGCTTCCTCTAGTATAGCGAAATAACAAAAAGCTCTCTTTAAACGGAGGGCTTTTTGTCATTTTTGATTGTCGATCAAAAAGATATCTTCTGCCTTTCTATTTATCTAAATGCTATTAGTTTTAATAGATAAATAAAAATTCCTTCAAAATAATACTTGAATAATATAAATATTCAGATTATTATGTACTAATAGTCTTTTTGGTAATTAAAAGGAAAAAAACTAAAAAGAATCTAAACGAAAAAGGAGAGAAAGCATGGCACAACCTAATTTGCAAACAGAGCAAAAATCACACCCAAAAACCTTTCTAGACAAACTATTAGGAAGGGTAGAAGCAATCGGAAACAAACTACCTGATCCTTTTATTTTGTTTGTATGTTTAGCTCTTATTATCGTAGTAGCATCTGCTGCTATTAATAGTATGGGAGTAACGGTGGTCCATCCCGGTACTAACAAGACTCTTCCAATTAAAAGTTTGTTGTCGCATGAAGGCATTCAGTATATCTTAACATCGATGCTGACCAATTTCACTGAATTTAAGCCCCTAGGACTTGTACTTGCTATGATGCTTGGAGTCGGACTTGCAGAAAAAGTAGGTCTGCTTGAAGTGGCCATAAAGAAAACGATTTTAAATGCTCCAAAAGCTCTTATTACATACGCCATCATTTTTACAGGAATTATGGCCAACTTAGCGGCAGATGCTGCTTTTGTCATCGTGCCTCCGCTTGCCGCAATGATTTTTTATACAGTAGGAAGGCACCCGCTTGCTGGATTAGCAGCAGGATTCGCTGGGGTAGGATCAGGC
Source organism: Priestia sp. Y58 (assembly GCF_029522095.1). Classification (NCBI taxonomy): domain Bacteria; kingdom Bacillati; phylum Bacillota; class Bacilli; order Caryophanales; family Bacillaceae; genus Priestia; species Priestia sp. Y58. Next base: position 216,061 of record NZ_JAKWFL010000002.1, on the reverse strand, counting down.
TTTACAGCGAATCTTATTATATCCGGAACCGACGGATTGTTATCAGGCATATCCACTGAAGCTGCTAAAACAATTGACCCAAGCGCTGCTGTCAGTCCTGCAGCGAACTGGTACTTCATGGCGGCTTCTGTATTTGTTTTGACCGTTATAGGGGCGATCGTCACCGAGAAGATTGTAGAACCTAGGCTAGGCTATTATAAAGGAAAAAAACGCAATGATTTTGGTGAAATTAGTGAGGCAGAAGCAAAAGGATTAAAAAACAGTATCGTTGCTACATGTATTTATGTCGCTGTACTAGCTGTTTTCTTATTTTGGCCCAACTCTCCTCTACGAAATGAAGACGGTGGAATTGTTCCATCTCCTTTTTTAGATGGGATCATTCCGATCACGCTGCTGTTTTTTGTGGTAGTTGGCTCTGTTTACGGAATAACAGTAGGGAAAATCAAAAGTTCTAGAGATGTACCTGCTTATATGACTGATTCGATGAAAGATATGGCTAGCTATATTGTCCTTATTTTTGCGGCTGCTCAATTTATCGCTTACTTTAATTGGACTAATATTGGAACGTGGATTGCAGTAGAAGGAGCGGATGCATTAAAAGCACTAAATCTAACTGGACTTCCAGTTGTGGTTGGTTTTGTATTTTTAACTGTTGTTCTAAGCCTTCTTATTTTTAGCGGCTCCGCTCAATGGGCACTAGAAGCACCTATTTTTATTCCATTGTTCATGCTGTTAGGATACAACCCTGGATTTATTCAAGCAGCATACCGAATAGCGGATTCTTCCACGAATGTAATTACTCCTTTAAATCCATACATGATTGTTATTTTGGCTTTTATGAAAGAATACGAGCCTAAGGCAGGACTTGGCACAATTATTTCACTTATGCTTCCTTATACTCTAGCTTTTTTAGGGATTTGGATTATTATGTTGCTTATTTTTGCAGTATTCGGTATTCCTCTAGGGCCTAGTGTATATATGTATTTGTAAAGAAAAATCCTCTTCTACTCCAAGAAGAGGATTTTTTATGTGAGAAATTCTAACACGCATAAAAATTGTTAAGTTTATGTGTACATAAGAGGATACACAAGAAAAAGAAAACAGTATAAAAAAACAAAAGTTTTCTGAATAATTTTGCAAAAAGTAGTTGCTAAATACATATAAATCAAATATGATAGTAAACATAACAAAAGATGTTATATAATCTAACATTAAATTTAGGGGTTATTTATTCGTACTTAAGGGGGAAATCATCATGCAAATGGGCGATTCAGTATTTATGTTTTTTTCAGCATTATTGGTTTGGATTATGACACCAGCTATTGCATTGTTTTACGGGGGCATGGTTCGAAGTAAAAACATGCTAAGTACCGCGATGTATAGCGTAGGTTCTTTAGCTGTTATATCCGTTCTTTGGATAGTAGCAGGCTATTCGTTAGCTTTTTCGACCGGTGGCAATGCTTTTATTGGTAACTTGGACTGGGTAGGATTAAAAGGAGTCGGGTTCACTCCAAACGGGGACTACAGTGCTACGATCCCGCATAATATGTTTATGATGTTTCAGCTGACATTTGCTGTACTAACAGTAGCTATTATATCTGGAGCTTTTGCAGAGCGCATGAAGTTTTCAGCATTTATCTTATTTGCTATCCTATGGTCATTATTTGTATATGCACCAGTTGCACACTGGGTTTGGGGAGTTGGCGGATGGCTTCGTGAACTAGGAGCTATTGACTTTGCCGGAGGAAACGTCGTTCACATTTCGTCAGGTGTAGCAGGATTAATTCTAGCTCTTGTTGTTGGAAAAAGAAAAAATGCCGATGCCGCAGCACCTCACAATTTACCGTTAACTCTTTTAGGCGGAATGCTGATTTGGTTCGGCTGGTTTGGTTTTAACGTTGGAAGTTCTTTAACTATTAACAGCGTTGCAATGACGGCTTTCATTAACACGAATACAGCGGCAGCAACAGGAATTATCGGCTGGCTTGTAGTAGAGTGGATTATCAATAAAAAACCTACGCTGCTTGGAGCCGTTTCGGGAGCAATTGCTGGACTTGTAGCTATCACACCAGCTTGTGGATTCGTTACACCGTTTGCTTCTATTGTAATTGGTTTTATCGGCGGAGCGGTTTGTTTCTGGGGTATCTTCTCACTTAAAAAGAAAATCGGTTACGACGATGCGTTAGATGCATTTGGTCTTCACGGTATTGGGGGAACGTGGGGAGGTATCGCAACAGGTTTATTTGCCACAACTTCTGTAAATGACGCCGGTGCGAATGGTTTATTCTACGGAGATCCAAGTCTACTTTGGAAACAGCTGGTGGCTATCGTAGCAACGTATCTATTTGTCGGCATTGCTACCTTCATTATTGTTAAAGTGGTCGGATTAATTGTATCTCTGCGTGCGACACAAGAAGAAGAAACGCTTGGGCTTGATATTACGCTGCACGGTGAAAGAGCGTATCACGAATCGAATATGTAAAAGGGGTGGGCACAGTGAGTGATGTTTTAACAAAAATTGAAATTATTACACGCCCTTCAAAGTTTGAAGAGCTTAAGCAAGAACTGGCGAAAATTGGCGTTAGCGGTATTACAGTTACAGATGCGCTGGGGTGCGGGTTGCAAAAAGGCATTACGGAGCTTTATAGAGGCGTTAAAAAACAAGACAATATGCACGCACGAATTAAAGTAGAAATTGTGGTGTGCGAAGTTCCGGTATCTGACGTTGTTGATAAAGCAAGAAAAGTACTAAATACAGGTCAGCCTGGAGATGGGAAAATATTTATTTATGAATTAAAAAATGCGATTAAGATCCGAACAGGGGAAGAGGGATCACAGGCATTACGAAACAATAGTTAAACTCTGGGAGAAGCGGAAAACAAAGAGTCATAAAAATAGGCTGGGACAAAAGTAGTTTAGCCCAAGTCAAAAACGAACCACTCATCAACATGTTTAATGAGTGGTTCGTTTTTTTGTGATGGTGCCTATCGTTTTATTCGTTTTTTTCCTTCTAGCAGTTGATTGGAGGGCAAGGCGGAGACTCCTGCGGGAAAAGCGGGACAGGTGAGACCCCGCAGGAGCACAAGCGACGAGGAGGCTCAGCGGCCGCCCGCGGAAAGCGAAGCCTTGCACGGAAATCAACTGCGGTGTCATAAGCCGTCCAGCCTATGTATCTCATTTGTTCGTCTTTCGGTTAGATTCATTTCGTTATGTCTCAACCTCTTTTTTAGGTTGAATAGTTACACGGCATGTTTCCTTATGGTGACATGCTTTTTTGTTATATATATAGCCAAAAAGTATATCGCAAAAAATAAGTGAATATAATTAAAATTATTTTTATAAAATTAAGAAAATTATAAAAATATATGTCATTATTACTGACAAGTTTGGTGAAATACTGCTGTTTATCCTTTTATAATAGTAAAAAATAACTATATTTTTACTTTTATTAGTTTCTCTTTATATATGAGAGCAAATCGATTATGAAAGGATGTGAAAAAAGATGTACATAAACAGCAAGCTGTTTCACCGTTTTCAGAAATGACATTTGTTGTAAAGATAAAAAGCGTTCTAGACGCAAACAAAGGGAGGGAAAATCGTTATAAAAGACTAGCCGCTATTACGCGTTTTATAACGATTACTACATGCTAAGTAAAAAAATGTTATCTATTTTAGCAACAACGGTCTTATCTGTAGGATTTGTAGCTGGCTGTGGGAGCAACAGTACATCCGGAGAAGACAAAGGCAGCAATGTTATTAAAATTGCTACGCAAAGCCCTTTGTCAGGAGGTAGTGCGACGTTAGGTGAAGCGATCAAACTGGGAGCTCAGCTAGCTCTTGATGAAGAAAAAGATACGTTTGAAAAATTAGGATATAAACTTCAGCTTGTACCGTATGACGATCAAGGCGATCCTAAAAAAGGCGTAGCGAACGCTCAGTTAATCGGATCAGATAAAGCCGTCTATGGAGTGATAGGACATTTAAATTCAGGGGTTACCATTCCTTCATCTGAAACGTATGAGAAATACTCAATTCCAATGATTTCTCCTGCAAGTACAGCAACGGACGTAACAGATCGAAAGTTAAAAACGGTTAACCGTATTGTAGCGCGCGATGACTTCCAAGGTCCTGCGGGAGCTGAATATGCTGTTAAAGAGTTGAAAGCAAAAAACATTTTTGTCATTCAAGATAAAACTGCTTACGGACAAGGGCTTGCAGATGCTTTTAAAACAGCAGCTGAAAAAGAAGGAGCAAAAATTGTTGGATTTGAAGGAATTACGGTTGGAGAAAAAGATTTTAACGGTGTGTTAAATCAAGTCTCTAAAGAAAAGCCGGATCTCGTTTATTTTGGTGGTCTTTATGCAGAAGGCGGACTTTTAATTAAACAAGCTCGTGATAAAGGAATTACCGCTAAGTTTATGGGAGGGGATGGCTTAGACTCCTCAACTTTAGTTGATATTGCCGGAGGTGCTGTAAAAGATACGTATCTTACGTCAGTAGCAGGCGATGCTTCCAAGACGAAATTCGCTAAAGATTATGAGAAGAAATTCAATAAAAAAGTAGAGTCATACTCCGTATACGGGTATGATTCCATGAAAGTTATGCTTCAAGGTATTCAAAAAGCCATTGAAGACAATGATAAAAAGCTTCCTTCTCATGAAGCAGTACGTGACGCCGTACGCGATATTACAGAATACAAAGGAGAACTTACGCAGGTAGGATTTGATGAGAAAGGAGACAATAAATACGCAAAAATCTTTATCTATAAGTTTGACGCTCCTTCGTACCCAGCTAAATTAGAAGGAGAAATCTCACAGTAAACTTTAGAAAAGAAAGGTATGGATGTTCCGTACCTTTCTTTTCTTAAAATCGATTTTATAGGACGAAAGGGACGAGGTTATATGTTTGCTCATATTATACAAACGCTGCCGCAAGTGTTAATTGACGGACTAACATTAGGAGCTGTATATGCAATTATTGCCCTAGGTTATACGATGGTATATGGCATTTTAGAACTCATCAATTTTGCACACGGCGAAATTTTTATGTCAGGCGCCTTTATCGGAACCGCTATTTTAATAGGGTTAACAGGCGTAGGTTGGATTGCAGCTTTTCCAGCTGTTGTGACGTTAATTTTAGTTCTTCTTATTACGAGTGTTGCAACTGGGTTGCTTGGTATGGGAATTGAAAGAGTGGCTTACCGCCCCCTGCGCAAGTCTTCTAAACTGATTACACTTATTACAGCTATCGGAATGTCATTTCTATTACAGGATTTTGTGCGCTTCATTACGGAGCTTAAGAATGGTAACTATATTGTTAATACCCCAGCTTTATTTTCAGGCAAAGTATCGATTAGTGCTTCTTCTCTTTCATCATCATTTGATGATGCTACATTTAAAGTAACGTTTATCGTAGTGTTAATTGTTGCTCTTTGCTTAATGATCGGACTTGAAATTTTCGTCAATCGGACCAAATGGGGAATGGCAATGAGGGCTGTAGCCCAAGATCCTGATACAGCTTCACTCATGTCCATTAATGTAAACAAAGTCATTTCCCTTACTTTTTTTATTGGTTCGGCTCTAGGAGGCGCAACCGGTGTGTTATTTGCGCTTCATTACGGAACAATTGATCCTTACATTGGGTTCATATTAGGATTAAAGGCTTTTACAGCAGCTGTTTTAGGGGGAATAGGCAATATACGAGGCGCAATGTTTGGAGGTCTAATGCTTGGCATTCTTGAAATGTTTGCAGCTGCGAATTTATCAACAATCACCGGCAATATTTTAGGAGCAGAGTATAAAGATGTATTTGCATTTGCCATTTTGATTTTGGTGTTAATTTTTAAACCAGAAGGCTTATTTGGAAAAGCCGTTACAGAAAAAGTGTAGGTGATGAAGATGAAAAAATTAATGAGTAGGCTTGAAGGAAACAAAAAAGCGCAAATCATTCTATTTTTTATATATGTAATTGCAACAAGCGGTAGTTTAATGCTTGCCCAAAAGTCCGTTGTCGCATTTTTACTTCTTTTATTTTCATTATTACTTCTGTATTTTATGTCTTTTTCTAGTAAATTAAAATGGCTAATAGCAGGGGTCATTTTAATTGTGCTGCTTCCTTTTTCAGCTAGCCAAGGCCCTGCTTATGAATCATATATGGAAGTATCTACACTAGTAGGCATCTATATTGCTATGGCACTTGGGTTGAACATCGTAGTGGGGTTAGCCGGATTATTGGATTTGGGATTTGTTGCTTTCTTTGCCGTTGGGGCTTACACGTATGGAATTTTTGCGACCAATCAAGCTGCTAATTTTATGCCTTTTGGTACGTACCCATTATCAGGAGAAAGCTTTTGGTTTTTTATTATTGCTGGGTGCCTAATAGCCGCTTTATTTGGAGTTCTGCTTGGTATACCTGTGCTGCGCGTAAAAGGGGACTATCTAGCTATCGTTACGCTTGGATTCGGGGAAATTATTCGAATTGTATTTAACAATTTGGATAAACCAATCAATATTACAAACGGAGCAATGGGGCTGTCCTCCGTGACGCCGCCTTCTATTTTTGGGATTAACTTAGTATATCCAAGTCAGTTCTATTATGTAGTATTAGTCATTTTAGCAGCGGTTATTTTTATTGTACGGCGATTCGAATATTCTAAAGTAGGACGATCGTGGAAAGCGGTTCGAGAAAATGAAATTGCAGCTCAAGCGATGGGAATTCACCTTGTCAGAACAAAGCTGCTTGCGTTTGCTATCGGTGCCTCTTTTTCAGGCATGATGGGAGTGGTCTTCGCCGCTAAGCAAACCTTTGTTGATCCAACCAGCTTTACGCTGTTAGAATCTATCACGATTTTAGTCATGGTTATCTTAGGAGGAATGGGGAGCGTTCCAGGCGTCATACTTGGAGCGGCGGTTGTAACCATTCTTAATCTTCAAGTATTAACGGAGCTCACCGATTGGTTTAATCAGCTGAGTTTAAATGGGGTTATCTCTATACCAGATGCACTTTCGCCAGCTAAAATGCAGCGATTTATTTTTGGCGGACTTCTTATTCTATTTGCCCTATACAGGTCTCAGGGATTGCTTCCTGCTAAACAGCCTACGTTCGATTTGAAAGAGCTGAAAGAAGAAGCTGAAGAAGAAGAAATACAGCCTGTGATTTCAACGGCTGAGAAAAACGTCAATCTATAGAGGTGAAAGAAATTGTCTATTTTAGAAGTAAAAAATGTAACCAAGACCTTTGGGGGTTTAATTGCCAATCAAGACGTAACAATGGATATTCAAAAAAATTCAATAACAGCTGTAATAGGACCAAACGGCGCTGGAAAGACTACATTTTTTAATATGGTGACAGGTGTTTATCAGCCAACCTCAGGTGATATTAAATTAAATGGTCAATCTATAACAGGGCTAAAACCTCACAGCGTATCAAAACAAGGGATTTCTCGGACATTTCAAAACATCAGGTTATTTAGTAATATAACGGTGTTAGAAAATGTATTAGTTGGGATGCACAACCATTTGAAAGCAACCACTTTTGAAACACTGTTGAATTTACCTCGAGCAAGAAGAGCGGAAAAATTAGCTAAAAAAGAAGCGTATAAGCTGTTAGAATACGTTGGGCTAGAAGCTTTATATAACGAAGTCGCCAATAACTTATCATATGGAGCGCAGCGCCGACTCGAAATTGCCAGAGCGTTAGCTACTAGACCCTCACTGTTATTATTAGATGAACCGGCTGCTGGTATGAATCCGCGTGAAACAAAAGAGCTGACGGATCTTATTCACACGATACGAAAAGACCGTGAAATAACCATTTTATTAATTGAGCATGACATGAAGCTCGTCATGGAAATTTCTGATCATATTATTGTATTAGATCATGGAATAAAAATTGCAGAAGGAAACGCTGAACATATCCGTACACACCCGAAAGTGATCGAAGCCTATTTAGGAAAAGGAGCGGCAGAGGAAATAGAAAGAAAGGAGACAAGCACATGACGCTATTAAAGTTAACTGAAGTTGACACCTTTTACGGAGGAATTCAAGCACTTAAAGGAATAACGATTGATGTAGAAGAAGGAGAAATTGTGACTCTTATCGGAAGCAATGGAGCCGGAAAATCTACCACATTAAAGTCCATTAGCGGTCAAGCTCCTGTCAAAGCAGGTAGTATCATGTATAAAGGCACCCACATCACGAAATTCCCTCCTCACCAAACGGCCCGTTTAGGAATAGCTCATGTACCAGAAGGAAGAAAGATCTTTCCTAAGATGACGGTAAAAGAAAATTTAACGATCGGAGCATTTTCACTTTCTAATAAAAAAGTAATAGAAGAAAACATGACTAGAGTACTCACCTATTTTCCAAGATTAAAAGAAAGATTGACTCAAAAAGGAGGAACGATGAGTGGCGGTGAACAGCAAATGCTAGCTATCGGGCGGGCACTTATGATGAACCCTTCTATGCTTATGCTAGATGAACCTTCTATGGGGCTTGCTCCTATCATCGTAGAACAAATATTCGAAATCATTATGGAGTTAAATAAAAACGGCATGACGATTTTACTCGTTGAACAAAACGCTTATCAAGCGCTGCAAATCGCGCACCGAGGCTATGTAATTCAAACGGGCGAAATTATTCTACAAGGGAAAGGGACGGAATTAATTCATAATGAAAAAATAAAAGAAGCTTATTTAGCTTAAAAAACAAACCGCATCGCGTTTTAACGCTGCGGTTTGTTTTTGTTCACAACGGATGATTTGGATAAAGCAGGGAAGCATTGCTATTATCTGGTTTAGTTTCTTAATTAAGTAGGGAACGTTTAAAATAAGATTATTGAATAAGTGAGTAATTAGATAACCTCCTAGATAAAAGGAATGCTTCAATTTAAAGCTTTTTTATAAAAAACGAAAAAAGTTGAAACTTTTTTCATTAAAAAACGTTTATAAAGTAATAGAAAAAAATGGGTACGGTTATTTATACTCAAAAAGGAAGTGAGAGCGTGGCGACGCTGAAAACTAATTATTTGACTGACTTATGCTTAATCTATAGAGAAAGTCAATTTTATGTAATGCAAATACCTACTTTCTACAAAAAAATGGCTAGCAAATACTTTCAGTTTCAGCCCCAAGAAAAAATAATTGCGTATTTACACAGCTCTTTTATAGCAGGCCTAGATAAAAGGGGAATTTGCTTTACAAATAAGGGGATTTACTGGAAAAGCAGAGGGATGAAAAAAGGAAAAATGTTATGGGAAGAGTTCGCTAACATTCAATCCATTACCATTCGAAAAGAAGAAATGATTTGTTTTAATGAGGTGGAGAAATTTCAAGTCAATCAAAACGATTACTCAGCTAGAAAGCTAGTATCTCTATTAAAAAAAATCAAGAAATTTATTCGCACTCATTCCCATGAATATATGTGTCAAGACTATATATATCCGTGTGTATCCTCAAAAGAATTAACTTCTATTTGTTCATCTTTTCAAATTCATCAAACCCCTGATCCAAAAGATGTGTTGTCGGTAGAAGGGCAACTATGTGAAGAAGTTGAAAAAGAGATGCGAAACAGGCTCTATTTACCTGCTAAAGAAAAAATTGTAGCTCATTTAAATACATATCCTCTTCAAAAAACCGAGGGGATTACCGTTTGTTCTAAAGGAATTTATTTCTCAAAATCTTTTAAAACAGTTTACTACCCTTGGCACTTATTTCGCCACGTGAGTATTTCGGTGGAAACCGAGGAATTAAAAATTGCTAAAAAACATTCGTTATCTCTCAACTCAGCTGCCGTATCAAGCGGGGAAGTAATGCTGTTTCTCAAACAAATTAAACAGCATGTGCAGGCTTTGCATGAAAAAGAAGTCGATATTAAACAAGATAATAAGTTTGCATGGAAAATGTTAATTTAAAAACAGGTTACGCGTAATCTGTTTTTTGTTTTGTAGTTCTTTAGAATCACTTATTTGGAATATTGAAAGACATCATACAAGTAAACAAGACTAGAATATTGGAAGTTAAGAAATTTTTTTCATGACTATAAGGTTAATTTTACCAAAATCTCTTTCTCGTTTGGATAATTATGCTAAAATAGAGCTCGAGTTTATTTTAAGGAGCTGACAACAAGATGGAACGTAATTATTCAATTGATTTTATTAAGTTTTTTGCTACAGTGTTTGTGGTTTGTATTCATGTTAATCCATCACATGACGATTTCTTTTTAGGGAACCAGGAAAATGTGCTAGATGTCATTGTTGACACATTTGCACGATTCGCGGTTCCTTTTTTCTTTATTGTATCAGGGTATTTGTTTATGAATAAAATTCAAAAACATCCAAAGCCTTCTGCATACTTAAAAAAATACACGTGGAATATTTCAAAGCTTTATGCATGTTGGTTCATCTTTTATTTATTGTTTGGTGTAGTTCTGCGCTTATTTCAGAACCACGGAACGTTAGCAGAGCGAAAAGGTGCAGTAGCTGATTATTTAACATCATCCATCACATTCAAAGATATTTTTTACTATGGAAGTGACACAAGTGGATTTCAGCTTTGGTACTTGATTGCATTAATTTGGGCTGTTGTCATCGTTTTCTTATTTCAACGATGGAAAAAGATTGGCTTATTAATGCTTATCAGCACCGTATTATATGTAACTGGGTTATTTGGGCAGTCTTATTCTTTATTTTTTCCACTTTCTTTTCAAACGAGAGATGCCCTGTTCTTTGGTTTGTTCTATACAGTATTAGGAGCTATGTTTGCCCTTTATGGCAAGCAAATTCTGTCAGTACTAAACGTAAGGCCAATGATTTATTTAGCCAGCTTTTTTGTGTTTTCAGCGCTAGAGATCGTCGAGCGTTACTGGTTGGTTAACATCCAGCACAGCAAGCCCGGAGACTATTTTATTTCTACAATCTTTTTATCCGCATCATTGTTTTTATTCGTATTGAGCAGTCCAAGTCTTGGTAAAAACTCATTCTTTTCAAAGGTTGGGAAAAATTCAGTTGGCATTTATGTAGTGCATATATGTATATTAAATGAGACCTATCGATTGCTTCGTTCTATAGATTCTTCTTTCTTTACAAATAGTGTCGTTGCCTACGTACTTATCGTTCCAGCAGTTTTTTGGTGCTCGTACTATTTATATAGAGGGATTCAATGGACAAAGGGAAAATTACATGTGAAGCCGCACAAACATTCATTTACAAAGCTACAGCATAAATAAAAAGAGCTGGCTAACTAAGCCAGCTCTTTTTATGATGCAATAGCGTACAAAAGCTGCTTTTGCAGTTGAGGGGATAAAGAAATATTTTGATACAATTCGTAAATATGATGTTCGTTCCGGTGATAACAAATCCAATCCTTGTATGTTCCTTTTAAGAAGATGCGAAAAAACACGATTCGCTTATTCGTGCCGCCTGTTTTTAATTCAATTTTCAAATCATCTGTTTCTAATGTATACTGTACTGTAGAAGAGGAGAGAGCAAGTTTAGTTGTTTTTTTACTTGTTTTAATGAATTCGGCAAGTTCAATGATCTTCATTTTTTTACCTCACTCTATTGTAAATTAGGGGTATCTTATACGTATGATGTGTACAAAGAAAATAGAATCGTTTTTTTATAGCTTAGAAGAATGATCTTCAGCCCCTTCGTTAAGGGATTTGCATAAAAGGTTGACGTTTTCTTTGAATACAAATAAAATGCATATTAAGAAGTATTTCCCTCATTGTAACTACAGAAAAAGAAGAATTAAGGGGGCTCAATATGTTGACTGACTTAGTTGTAAGTCAAAAAGTAGTCAAGGTAAATGAATTTACTGTTGTAGGAGTGCCTATTCGAACAGATGAACCTGTGGAAGAAACGGGCACAGGTCTTATTCCTGAGCACTGGCAGACTTTTTATAAACAACAGTTAGCTAATAAAATCGCCAATAAAGTAAATGGTAATACATTTGCTCTTTATACAGAATTTGAATACAATCAAAAAATGGATTTTACATTTGCTCTTGGATATGAAGTTTTACCCGGCGGCGAACTGAAAGATGATATGAGAGAGTTCATCATCCCAGGAGGTGAATACATGGTGTTTACAACAGCTGTCGGGCCAGCTAGACAGGTAGTCGTAGAAGCTTGGGCTTATATTCGCGAGTGGGCTAAAAAAAATCACCGTGCCTATAAAATAGATTTTGAATTATATGATGAACGCTGTATTGATCCTGAGTACAGTCAAGTTGATATTTATGTTTCGATTTAATAGCTAGTTTTGCTAAGTAGTTAAGATGCAGATAAGCGTTTTTTGCTGCGTTCTTACTTTTGACGATAGGAATACAAAAGGGGTTTAGCGAGAGTGATCAGCAACGATTTATTACAAGCTTTAAAAGACGGATATAAACAGAGAATTAAATGGGTACTTATAAGTCAAATGGCACTGTTCATCACCGTAGCAGTCATACTTGTATCAAATTTTGTCACTAAATTTTCGTTTAACCAATTAAGCTTTATTTTTGTTTTGGTTAGTATAAGTTCGCTGTTATCAGGAGTAGAGCACGTATTGTTAAAACGTGAGAAGTGGCAATGGATTTTTGATTTTATTTTAGCTGCTTTTTTTATTGGTTTATCTATTTTTTTACACCGTTAAAGCGCCTGGTTCAGCGCTTTTTTATTTTGAGCAGCTCAGCACACAATTTTCGGACCTTTCTAGTATAAACAAAACAAAAATAGGTATTTATGACGAAAATAGTCAGAAAATTTAGTAAAAAAGTCTTGTATCTTGTCTTTATTTCGATTATGATAAGTTTACACCCTTCGTATTCACTTCTTTGGATGTCAGTACCTCTATTTTTACACTACAGAAAAGAGGTGAAGCCATTTCTTCAGTTTTCCTGCTAGCCTGCATACTAACCCTTTTAGCTATTTTATTTAGTAGCAACTACCCTCAAAATTAAAGGAGAGATCCGCGCTTATGTCAAAAGCTCCTGTAAAAAACGATATTGAACTTCAACTATCTGAGACGCACTTTTTTCAACTGCTTGATTTAATTTATTTAGGTAACTGGATGGTCACAGCATGTTCTGGAGTGGAAGATGAGCATGCACAAGAATATACGGATATAGAAAAACAAATGTTTTCTCACGCAGAGCCTTTCCTTGAAAAAGGACCTTTTCACTCGCTAAACAGTGAGATTATGTTTACAGAAGAACATGAAGATTCTCTTCAAGATATTATTGGAGAATACGATAACGAAGTGTTTTGGGAAGCGCTAGCCTATCGCATGGCCAAGCGAGATGTGATAGAACAAATAGGACCCATTAAAGAAATAAAAAATGAAGTTTTTATGCAAATTTTCCATCGAGAAATGGATTATATACGAGAATTTGAGACAAATGGAATTAAACGAATAACCATACCGCCTTTGCAGTAAAGGAGACAAATCGGCTTTCAAACTTGAAGGCCGATTTGCTGTTAAGCTGAAGATTTTCTATTCCGTCTGAGAGGCCGGAAAGATCGGTATGTAAAGCTCCGCCATAACCATTCACACGGACCGTAATAGAAATAATAAAGCCACCACTTGTTAAAAAAAAGCTGGAGTGTATATATAATGAGACAAACAATCGTGCTTTCTGCTAAGGTAAGAGTTCCGTATAAACCAAAGGATCGAACCATCCACAGGCAAATTAAAGTTTGGCTAAGGTAAGTTGTTAATGCCATTGTTCCACTATACTTAAAAAGACCTAGCATCCAAGCGTAAGGAGAAAATTGCAGGAATAACAGTAAAGTGGTAAGATAAAAAAAACATAGAAAAATGCCGCTCAAACTTGTAAAAAGGTGAATGGCCGCCTGCTGATAGAGTCCATATTTTAAAATTTCTAGTTTTAAGATAGCAAGAATGATAGTTAAAGTAAAACCTGCTGCACCTGTTATTAACTGAATTTTCTTAAAAAAATAACGATTTTGTTCGATATTATGTACTAATCCTTTTTTAGCAGTATATAAGCCAAATAAAAACATAGAAAATACGGGAAAGATAGAAAACGGTAGATTTAATAGCATAGGCACCACTTCAACATTCAAACGATAAAGCAGCCAAGATAAATAGTCTGCTTGCCTGTAGGTGGATAAATATTGAGTTGAGGCATGTTCATGTAAAACTTTATACTCCCGCTGAGCCTCCTGCAAGACGTGTGCTGGAGTAAAAAACTGCATGCAAGCCAAAAGATAAAAAAAGCATAGCAAGCCTATTGCCCACAGCAAAATTGTCTTGGTTTTTCGATTATAAAAAAACAACATTAAAAAACCGCCAATAGCATACACATGCAAAATGTCTCCATACCAGAAAAAGACAAGATGAAAAAGCCCGATTAATAGCAAGGAAGCCATTCTTCTTGACCATAAAGCAGCGGCAAAGTAATGCTTTTCTTCAGCTCTATGCAAAAAGATTCCGCATCCAAGTCCAAATAAAAAAGAAAAAATCGTAAAAAACTTTCCTTGAACAAACAGCAGCAGGAATAAATCAATGTAAGCATCTACTCCTTTATACTCATAAGGAACATCGTACAGTTGAAAAATAAATATCGGAGAAGCAAAAGCAGGGATATTCACCAAGAAAATGCCTAACAAAGCAATACCCCGAATAATATCAAGAGCAGCAAGGCGTTCGTTAAGGGGAAGTGGAGAAGGATTCATCACTCTCGCTCCTTTTGGTTAGATATGTACATCTTAACACGACAGCGGCGAAAAAATAGGGGGAAATACAAAAAAATAAGCGAAAAGATTTATAGCTTTATGAACAAAAAAGTTGGATAATAATGGTATAGTTATCCATATTAAATACGAAAGGTGGAGAAAAGGATGAAAACAGCACTTGTGCTAGGTGGAACTCGTTTTTTTGGAAAAAATTTAGTTCAGACGTTGCTCTCTAAAGGAGTAAAGGTTACGTTAGCAACGCGAGGTAAAACGCCGGATGATTTCGGCAACCGAGTTGATCGAATTTTTCTTGATCGTGTAGAAAAAGATTCTGTAATCGAAACAACACGAGGACGAAAATGGGATGTTATCTTCGATCAAATATGTTATTCTTCACACGGCGCAGCTATTGCTGTTGAAGCTTTTCGTCATAGTACGAGTCACTATGTACTAACCTCAACTCTTTCAGTATACGGTTCTTTAGAAAAAACGTGTTATGAAGAAGATTTCGATCCATACAAGTATCCCATTTCATATACACGTCGTGAAAATATTTCCTACCAAGAAGGAAAGCGCCAAGCCGAGGCTGTATTCTTTCAAAAAGCACCGTTTTCGGTAACGGCCGTGCGTTTTCCAATTGTAATGGGAAAAGATGATTATACGGATCGTTTACGTTTTCACGTAGAAAAAATTATGCATGAAGAAGAAATTGGTGTACCGGCTATCGAAGCAGAAATGAACTTTATTTCACAGGAAGAAGCAGGTGAATTTTTAGTCTGGTGTGCAGAGCAGAAGCTAAAAGGGCCGATTAACGCTTGTGCAAATGGTACCATTTCGCTCAAAAATTTATTTTCATATATTGAACAAGCAGCGAATAAAACAGCAAAAACAACCTCTCGTTTAACAGACGAAAATAGTTCTCCTTACGGAGTAGATCATTCTTGGACGATGAGCAATGAAAAAGCTAGCTTTTGGGGATATTCATTTACAAACCTGCAGGACTGGCTGCCATCATTAATCAAAGCTTTCGTTGAAAGCGAAAAGAAAGTACCTTTAAGCTAGAAAAAACGAAGACTGCGCTGTTTAGCAGTCTTTTTGCTGTGACAAGCAGAACATTTTTATTTTATACATAAAAAGGGTACGCTAGGTACACATCATTATATAGAAGGAAGAAGGATTAACTATGGCAAAACATCACTTTCATTTGCAAGCAAATTGGCCAGGAGGCCGAAATGAAGTAGGTACAATTGAATCGGGACAATTAAAAACAAAAATTTCCATTCCACCAGAAATGGACGGACCAGGAGTGGGAACAAATCCAGATGAAATGCTGCTAGGGGCAGCAGCCACGTGCTACATCATCACGCTTGCAGCGATGTTCGAAAGAAGCGGAATCCGTCAGGAGGCTTTAACGATGGAATCAGAAGCTATTGTGGACGTGACGAATGGTGTATTCACATACGAAAAAATTATTCATAAACCTCATGTTATCATCACATCTGAATTTGCGGCTCAAGAAGAAAAAATCAGTCGACTTATAAAAAAAGCAGAAACATCCTGTATGATTTCAAGAGCCATTCAAGGAAATGTTGAGATTGAATTAGAGCCTCAGCTCACAGTAAAAGCGTAATGGACCCATTACGCTTTTCTTATGTTTATTTCTAAAAAAGCACATTTAAGATTGTAAAATACTCAAATTTGAATATAATAATTTAAGTAGCTATCATTTCTGTTCATCAAAAAGATGACGCGAAAGGAGGAACTGAAATGGTTTCATCAGAAAAAAATATTCGTTTTATCGTAGCAGGATTGCTGCTCGGTATTTTCATGTCAGCCATGGATAATACCATCGTAGCGACGGCTATGGGGAAAATCATTTCTGATCTAGGCGGGTTAGATAAGTTTGTTTGGGTTACGTCCGCTTATATGGTTGCCGTGATGGCAGGTATGCCGATATTTGGTAAACTATCTGATATGTACGGCCGTAAACGGTTTTTTATTTTTGGATTGACGGTATTTTTACTTGGATCTGCATTGTGTGGCCTAGCGCAAAGCATTGTGCAGCTAAGTATTTACCGGGCGATTCAAGGAATTGGAGGAGGAGCGCTTCTTCCGATTGCTTTTACCATTGTATTTGATATTTTCCCTCCCGAAAAGCGCGGGAAAATGACGGGATTATTGGGTGCCGTTTTCGGCTCAGCAAGCGTATTTGGTCCGCTTCTTGGTGCCTACATTACGGAATACATCAGCTGGCACTGGGTGTTTTATGTGAACGTGCCGATTGGACTTTTATCGTTATTTTTTATTGTGCGCTTTTATAAAGAATCAAAAAGTCATAAAAAACAAAAAATTGACTGGGCTGGTGCAGCCACTCTTGTAATTTCAGTAGTCAGTTTAATGTTTGCTCTTGAGCTTGGAGGAAAAGAGTACGAGTGGTCTTCTCCGCAAATTTTATCTCTTTTTGCTATCTTTGCTGTGGCGCTATCACTCTTCTTTTTTGTGGAAAAACGCGCGCAAGAGCCGATTATTTCGTTTTGGATGTTCAAACGCCGTTTGTTTGCAACATCACAAATTCTCGCTTTCTTATACGGAGCAACGTTTATTATTTTAACAGTATTTATTCCTATTTTCGTTCAAGCTGTTTACGGAGGTTCTGCTACAAATGCAGGTTTAATTTTAACTCCGATGATGTTAGGGTCGGTAGCAGGAAGTGCGATCGGCGGGATTTTTCTAACAAAAACAAGCTTTCGAAACTTAATGATTATGTCCGTTTTTTCATTTGCAGTAGGAATGTTTTTATTAGGAACAATGGAACCTGATACACCTCGTTGGATGCTAACGGTATTCATGATTTTGACTGGGTTTGGCGTAGGATTTAGCTTTTCTCTTTTACCAACTTCGTCAACGCATAAGCTGGATCCACAGTTTAGAGGTTCTGCCAACTCCACAAACTCATTTGCGCGTTCCTTAGGAATGACGCTGGGAGTTACGATTTTTGGAACGATTCAAAGCAATACATTTACAAATGAGCTGCAGCGCAATTTTCAAGGGATGGGAAATGGATCTCAAGGAGCATTCTCTCAAATAGGAGATCCGAGTGCAGTTTTTCAATCAAGCGCTCGAAACAGCATTCCGCCTCAAATATTAGATAAGATTGTTGATGCTATGTCTACATCGATCACGTATGCATTTATGCTTGCTCTTATTCCAATTGCAGTAGCTATTATTACTGTCTTTTTAATGGGAAATGAACGAGTGGAAGTTCCCCCTAAAAAGCGGGTAGAAGCTAAGGAACCTGCAGCTCAAAAATAGAAAAGGCACGAATTTATTCGTGCTTTTTTACTAAATAAGATGCATGTCAAGAGGTGAAAGGTGTTATGAGTGTTAAATTAGTCATACTGGGCTTATTAATGGAAGGAAATAAGCACCCTTATGAAATTCAGCAAACCATTAATGAAAGACAAATGAAGCACTATATTAAACTTGCAAGCGGTTCTTTATATTACGCTTTTGATACGCTCGAAAAAGATCAGTTGGTGAAAGTAGTCGATGTGATTCGAGAGACGAACAGACCTGAAAAGACCGTTTATTCTATCACGGATGCAGGAAGAGAAGAATTTGAGCGCCTTTATTTTGAACAGCTGTTAAAAAAAGAGCATATGCATAGACCTGTTTATGCTGCTCTTTCATTTACTTCTTACGTCGATCAAAAAAAAGTGGCTTCTGCTTTAGAAAAAAAGATTGAGGAAACGGCAGCTTATTTAGAAAAAATGCAAAATTTGTACCAAGTTAAAAAGGTGGATCATTCCATTGCAAATCTGTCGATCATTATGCGCACGATTATGCATTTGAAAGTAGAACTAACTTGGTTCACTCATTTACTCGAAGCGGCGAAAAGCAGCAAGCTTACAGAAGTAGATGATGGTTATTTTAAAGACGTTGAAAAAATCGTAGATGAGTTTTAAAAAAAGAAGCAAAACGCTGCTTCTTTTTTTAATGGTCATAAAATATATTTCAAGCAATTTAATTTTGCCAAAAGCTAGGTCAATAACAATTAATTAACACCTGATTCGACCTTTAATCAGCTTTACTTATAAAACGCTTTCAAAAAGTAGTAAGACTATTAAAAAAGTAAAAAAAATTAAAGAAATATAGCGATTTCATTTTGATTGACGAGTAAAAGAGTGGTAAAATATAAGCAGATATCAGATACACACGCAGTGAGATTTATCACTCGTTGTAAAGATGTCAGACGATAAGGTAATCGACATTCAAAATGGAAAGATTGTTGAGTACGACAATTATTATAACTCGTTGGGGGTTTTATCATGGGTAACGAAACGTCGAATAGAGGGGAGCCTTGGCAAGGATTTTTGGGTCCGAACTATGGCTATGTATTAGAACAGTATGAGTTATATGAAGAGCAGTCAGATCTAGTAGATCCAGACTTAAAAGAATTATTTGATTATTGGGGTGCTCCTCCATTAAACGAAAGTGAGCAGGTTCAGCAAGCTGAATACGCACAGGCTGCACCTTCAGCTAACACATCTAAAATTGCATCGGCTATTAAGCTAGCGGAAAACATCCGTGCTTATGGTCATCTATACGCGTCAATTAAGCCTCTTGAAAGCGAGAAGAAAGATCCTGTCTTGCTTCACTTGGAAGATTACAATTTAACGCAAGAAGATTTAAAATCAATTCCGGTTGATATTTTATGTACGAATGCGCCATCACACGTCAAAAATGGTTTAGATGCAATTAACTATTTAACAGATGTCTACACAAAAACCATTGCGTTTGAATTCCATCACGTACATAACATGGAAGAGAATAAGTGGCTGACTGATATGGTCGAGTCAGGTGCTATTTTCCAACCTCTTTCAAATGAGAAAAGAACTTCTGTATTAAAGCGTTTAACAGAAGTAGAAGGCTTTGAACAATTTTTACACCGTACATTTGTCGGACAAAAACGCTTTTCTATTGAAGGCGTAGATATGCTAATTCCACTTGTAGATGAACTGATTGCACGCTCAGTGGAAACAAGCCCCAAAACGGTCAATATTGGTATGGCTCACCGTGGACGCTTAAATGTATTAGCACACGTATTAGGCAAGCCGTATGAAATGATTTTTGCAGAATTCCAGCATGCACCTAACAAGGAATTAGTTCCTTCAGAAGGTTCAATCGGTATCAACTATGGCTGGACGGGAGACGTAAAATATCACCTGGGTGCCGACAAACAAATTAAAGCAGAGAACACAGTTCGAGCTCGTTTGACATTGGCTAGCAACCCTAGTCACTTGGAGTTTGTTAATCCGGTTGTGGAAGGGTTTACAAGAGCAGCTCAAGATGAGCGTGATGTGAATGGATACCCAAAACAAGATGTGAAAAAATCGTTCGCGATTTTAATTCACGGAGATGCTGCGTTCCCTGGTGAAGGTATAGTACAAGAAACGCTGAACTTAAATCAATTGACTGGTTATCAAACAGGTGGAACAATCCACATTATTGCTAACAACATGATTGGATTTACAACAGAAAGCGTCGATTCTCGTTCAACAAAATATGCAAGTGACTTAGCAAAAGGGTTTGAAATTCCAATTGTTCACGTAAACGCGGATGATCCGGAAGCCTGTTTAGCTGCTGCTTATTTTGCTTATGAGTATCGCAGACGTTTTAACAAAGATTTCTTGATTGATTTAATTGGATACCGTCGATTTGGCCACAATGAAATGGATGAACCGTCTGTAACGCAGCCGAAGATGTATGAAATTGTGACAAAACGTCCAACCGTTCGTGCTATGTATGCAAAGCAGCTCGAAGAACAAAACGTTATTCAAAGCGGTCAAGCAGATCAAATTAATGAAGAGTTACAAGCGAAGTTAAAAGCAGCTTATGAGAAAGTACCGCCAAAAGCTGAAAAACAACATAGAATTATGGAAATGCCACAAGCAGTCTTCAAAGGAATTTCAGATATTGATACATCTGTTACAAAAGAAGAGCTGTTTGAAGTGAATCAAGAGCTAGTGAAATATCCTGAAGGATTTAACGTATTCCCAAAACTTGATCGCATCTTATCTAAACGTGCCAAAGCGTTTGAAGAAAATGAAAGCGTAGATTGGTCATTGGGTGAGGCATTTGCATTTGCTACGATTTTAAGAGACGGCACGCCAATTCGTATTACAGGCCAAGATTCTGAACGTGGTACGTTTGCACATAGACATCTTGTTCTTCATGATCATAAGACAGGGGATGTTTACTCACCACTACACGCAATGAAGAACGTAAGCGCTTCCTTTGATATTCGTAACAGTCCATTATCAGAAGGATCCGTTCTTGGATTTGAATACGGCTATAATGTATTTGCTCCTGAAACGCTTGTTCTTTGGGAAGCACAGTTCGGTGATTTTGCCAATGCAGGTCAAGTTATTATTGACCAGTTTATTGCAGCAGGCCGTGCTAAATGGGGACAAAAATCTGGAATGGTCTTATTGCTGCCACACGGCCATGAAGGTCAAGGGCCAGAACACTCAAGCGCTCGTCTAGAACGTTATTTACAGCTAGCTGGTGAAAACAACTGGACAATCGCAAACGTAACAAGCGCTGCGCAATATTTCCACTTACTTCGACGACAAGCTGCCATTTTACAGCGCGAAGAAGTAAGACCGCTAGTAGTTATGACACCAAAAAGTTTGCTTCGTAATGCTTTTAGTGTGTCAAACCTTGAAGAGTTTACGAAAGGCTCTTTCCGCTTAGTAGTAGAACAGCCTGGATTAGGCAAAAAAGAAGATGCAGTTGAACGAATCGTTCTGTGCAGCGGAAAAATCAGCAGTGAATTAACGGAACGCTTAAACAAAGCAGAAGATGATAAAGATTGGCTACACGTTCTTCGTCTAGAACAAATTTATCCGTTCCCAAGACGCGTAATTGCTGAAATCTTTGCTCGCTATAAAAATTTAAAAGAGATTGTCTGGTTACAAGAAGAGCCGGAAAACATGGGCGCATGGAACTATGTAGAAGATCGACTGCGTGAAGTAGCACCAGAAGGAGCTACTGTTGACTACATCGGTCGCACAAGACGCTCAAGTCCAGCTGAAGGAGATCCAACAGTTCACAGACAAGAACAAGAACGTATTTTACAAGATGCATTAACTAAAAATGAAATTGCTAACGACGTTGTTACACGATAAGGAAGGGGAATGAACCATGGGAGAGATTAAAGTACCGGAATTAGCAGAATCAATTTCTGAAGGAACAGTTGCACAGTGGCTAAAACAAGTAGGAGATTTCGTTGAAAAAGGCGATTATATCGTTGAACTTGAAACAGATAAAGTTAACGTTGAAATTACAGCTGAAGACTCTGGTGTGTTAACGGAACTTCTTGCTGGCGAAGGCGACACGGTGCAAGTTGGTGAAACAATTGCACGTCTTGAAGCGAAAGAAGGAGCTTCAGCACCAGCAGCACCAAAAGCTGAAGAAAAACCAGCAGAGGAAGCACCAAAACAAGAAGCGGCTCCAGCTCAGCAAAAAACTGTTGAAGAAGTAGCGCCAGCAGCTGAAGCGCCTCAGCAAGGAAATCAAAAACAATGGCTAATTGCTTCTCCTGCAGCGCGCAAAGCAGCAAGAGAACGCGGGATTAAGCTAGATCAAGTGCCAACTACTGATCCTCTTGGCCGTGTGCGCAAACATGATATTGATTCGTATGCAGACCAAAAATCAAATGAGCAAAAGCAGCAGGCACAAGCAAGTAAGCCAGCTAACCCGGTATCTCCGTCTCCAGCGGCAAGTGAAAATAGCGACAAACCTGTTGAACGCGAACGTATGTCACGTCGTCGTCAAACAATTGCCAAACGTCTTGTTGAAGTTCAGCAAACAGCGGCTATGCTGACAACGTTTAACGAAGTAGATATGACTGCTGTTATGGCTCTTCGCAAACGACGCAAAGACAAATTCTTTGAACAGCACGACGTAAGACTTGGCTTTATGTCATTCTTTACAAAAGCAGTAGTAGCAGCACTTAAAAAGTATCCATTATTAAATGCTGAAATTCAAGGAAACGAGTTATTAATTAAAAAATTCTATGATATCGGTATTGCTGTGTCAGCTCCAGACGGTCTTGTTGTTCCAGTTGTACGTGATGCTGACCGCAAAACATTCGCTGGTATCGAAGGATCTATCGTTGATTTGGCGAAAAAAGCGCGCGACAACAAATTAGCATTAAAAGATTTACAAGGTGGAACGTTCACAATTACAAACGGCGGCGTATTCGGTTCATTAATGTCTACACCAATTTTAAACGGGCCTCAAGTTGGGATTTTAGGAATGCATAAAGTTCAGCTTCGTCCGGTAGCAATTGATGAAGAGCGTATCGAAAATCGTCCGATGATGTACATTGCACTTTCTTACGATCACCGTATCGTTGACGGCAAAGAAGCCGTAAGCTTCCTAGCTACTGTTAAAGAACTATTAGAAGATCCAGAATCTTTATTACTAGAAGGTTAATAAAAAGAACCTGCTATTTTCTTAGAGAATAGCAGGTTCTTTTATGTTCGCTTAATGCCTGCAACATAAGCAGGACCCAAAAAAGTCATGCTAGCGAGTGTCAGAGCCATTTCTCGCGGTGACTGCTTCATATCTTGTTCTAGCCAGTGCTGAATGACTCCAAGGTGCGCTGACGTTACATAAGACATTAAATGTTCAAGTGGAACAAGCGGAGGCGTTTTATTATCCATAAGCTCTAATTTTTCCAGGATATTGGTTTTCATGACCTCTTTAATTTTAAGATGAAATCCAGGATTTCCTTTTGGACCAAGCATAACCTGCATAAAACGCGCATTTTCTTGAATATATTCAAAAAGTGCAATAATAAACGGTAAAGGCTGTTCTTTCAAATTAGCAGACACAATCTCATTTGGATTTGCTTTTTTGATAAATTCTTTTATCTCTTGAATGACTTCATTTTCGCTTTTTTCAAGCAAATCGTATTTGTCTTGGTAGTGTAAATAAAAAGTTCCGCGATTAATATCCGCTTTTTTCGTCAAATCCCTGACCGTTACGCCTTCAAACCCTTTCTCCTCCATTAATTCTGTCAAAGCATCTCGGATAAATCTTTTCGTTCGAATAATTCTGCGATCTGTTTTTGAATTCCCCACAGCTTTTAAACACCTACTTTTTTCTTTAATAATGAACAGTTATATGCTTTGTGTTAAGTAATCGACATTCCCGCTATTATTGCATATTGAGAATACAGGTAAATTCATTATAATTTACATAGTGATCACTAATCAACATCATGTACATTATCTTTTCGTTAACGTGTATATCCTTAAAACATAAAGGGGAGATCTATATGAAATTAGGTAATCAAAAGCTTATATATTTTTCACCAATTATAGTAGTAGCTGTTATTTTTATCTTTATTCTAACCTTAATTCCTTCGGCAAGCTCAGCACCTAAGAATTTGCCAATTGCATTCGTAAATGCTGACGAAGGAATGACAGTTCCAGCAAAGGGTAATGTAAATATAGGAAATCAAATGGAACAAAATATGAAGCGGGCAAGTACTGAACAATCTTTAATTAAATGGATTTTTGTCCCAAATACTAAAGAAGTTGAAAAAGGGTTAAATAATCAAAAATACTATGGGGCGCTTATCATTCCAAAAGATTTCACCAAAAAACAGGCGACTCTTCAGACGGCTCAGCCTGATGCACCTGCTATTAGATTATTAGTGAATCAAGGAATGAATACAGCTGCTTCAACACTAGCAAGTCAGGTGCTAAACGGGTCAGTCGATAAGATGAATGAAAATATGCGCTTGCAGCTAGTGAAAAGATTTGAACAAAACGGAACGCAACTAAGTGCAAACCAAGCATTAGCACTCGCTGCACCGATTCAAAAGACAGTGATAAACGTAAACGAAACAGGGACTCATAGTGTCAACGGAAATGCTCCCGTTTCATTATTTCAGCCGCTGTGGATGGCAAGTATAGCCGGTGCCGCAATTGTCTTCCTCAGCATCCAAAAAATCACGTTTTCTTCTCGTAAAGAGAAAATCGTTAACCAAGTAGGAGTCGTAATCATTGGGGTTATACTTGCTTTAGCTGCTGGTTTCGGGTTATCGTGGCTGGCTGAAGTAGTTGGAATAAGCGTTCCTTCATTTTTGGATACAGCACTATTCTTAGCTATTGCTTACTTCAGTTTTTTCACCTTGATATCAGCCGTACTTTCATGGCTAGGACTAAAGGGACTCCCGATTTTCGTTATTGTTCTATTTTTTGGCGCACCTTTGCTTTCAATGGCCCCGGAAATTATGCCTGATTTTTATAGAGAGTGGATTTATCCATTGCTGCCAATGAGATTTATGGTAGATGGCGTAAGAGAATTATTTTTCTTTGGAGAACATCTGACATGGAATCATTCTGTATCTGCTCTAGCTCTTATCTCTTTAATAAGTTTATGTGCTCTGTTTGCTTCTGCTTTACCTGTATCTTCTGTAAATAAAGAGGAGTCTCGCTCAATATAAAAGATACTGTAACTGAATGAAAAGGAGAGATGATGATGAATCCACAAATCTTAATCGTTGGTGCCGGCCCTACTGGCCTCGTTATGGCCTACAATTTAGCCAGACATAACATTCCTTTTCGAATTATTGACAGAAGCGCCGGGCCTGGGCAAGCCTCCCGGGCAATGGCTATTTTACCGCGAACCCTTGAATTTTATCAGCAGTTCGGTTTTGCAGATGAAGTCATAAAACGCGGGATTAAGATGGAAGATGTATATGTCCGAGTAAAGAAGAAAATAAAAGCAAAAGTTCATCTAGGATCTTTAGGAGAAGGATTAAGTCCTTTTCCTTTTGTTCTTACATTTCCACAGGATGACCACGAGCGGTTTCTGCTTGAAAAATTAAAAAATCTTGGGATTGAAGTAGAATGGAAGACAGAGTTACTATCTCTAGCTGAACACGGAGAAGGGGTAAAAGCTTTATTAAAAGCTCAGCAAGAGGAAACCGCTTATTTTAAATATATTTGTGGATGTGACGGAGCACACAGTACAGTTCGTAAACAACTGAAGATAGAATTTAAAGGAGAAAAATATAAACAGCATTTTTATGTGATGGATGTTCACGGCTCTGGTGAAGTGATGAAGGATCAAAAAATCAGTATTTCATTTAGTAATGAAGAATTTTTGATTTGTATGCCTGTTAGAAGTAAAGGAACGTATCGAATGATCGGCATTATTCCTTCAGCTTTTGAGGATCAAAACGATGTAAAAGCTGAAAACATTCACGCTTTTATTCAACGAACATTTGGTGCCCAGGTTGAGGGTATAAATTGGTTCTCGACATATCATATCCATCACAGAGTAGCAAGTCGTTTCCGACAGGGACGTATTTTTCTAAGTGGAGATGCGGCCCATATTCATAGTCCTGCAGGCGGACAAGGAATGAACACAGGAATTGGAGATGCAATCAACCTTTCATGGAAATTAGCAGCTGTCCTTCAACGCAAAGCGGCACTTTCCATATTAGATACATACGAAGAAGAAAGGTTGCCTTTTGCAGAGCTGCTTGTAAATACAACTGATCGCGCTTTTAAGCGAATGGTGGCACGAGATAAAACGAGTCAATTTTTTAGAAAGCATATCTTTCCGCCTGTACTATCCTTTTTATTTCGTTTCCCTTATCCCCGTCACAAAGCATTTACGATTTTATCTCAAATCCGCATTAAGTATCGAAATAGTGACCTAAGCAGCGGACAAGGGAAAAATGTGCAAAGTGGTGATCGATTACCTTATGTAGAAGGGAATTTTGAATCTTTGCAGTCTTTAAACTGGCAAATACATGTCTATGGAACAGCAGCAGAGAAGCTAAAAAAGAGCATGCAAGAAAAAGACTTCTCCTTGCACGAGTTTTCTTGGAACCCTTACTTAAAGAAAGCAGGGCTTCAAAAAGATGCTCTATACGTTATTAGACCGGATGGATACATTGGTTTTATTAGCAGCGAGCAGCGTATAGATCTACTTCATCAATATTTGAATACTCATAAAATCCTGCCTTTTACAAATGAATAATAACGCTAATAAAAAGCTAAGACAACATGATTTTAGCTGAAAGAAAATTGGATCGATGAATCGAGATTTTTCAAGGAAAATCAACTTTATTCGGATTTTTTTATGTTCATGGTAAACATAGATTTCATCTGTTTAGTTTATTCTAGCGCTTGATTGGAGGGCAAGCCGCAGACTCCTGCGGGAAAAGCGGAACAGGTGAGACCCCGCAGGAGCGCAAGCGACTAGGAGGCTCAGCGGCCGCCCGCGGAAAGCGAAGCCTTGCACGGAAATCAACCGCGGTGTAGCGAGCAGTCAAGCTCATTGACCCCATTTATTCGTCTTTAGATTGAATTGATTTTGTTATGTCTCAATCTATTTATTTTTGTTTACAATTTCGAAACAACTTGGAGATGTTTTTGGGAAAGCTGTTTGATAAGATAGACGAATAGAAATATCAAATGAAAGTACGTGATACATTGAATAAAAGGATTTTAGTAGTTGATGATGAAAAAAGTATTGCTACAGCGGTATCTTATGCTTTCAAGCGCGAAGGATATATTGTAGACACAGCATCTGACGGTGAAGAAGCACTTAAAAAAGTAAAAAGCTTTCAACCTGACGTGATGATATTAGATGTGATGATGCCGAAATTAACCGGCTATGAAGTATGTCGAAAACTTGAGAATCGAAGAGGAATGGGGATTATCTTGTTAACGGTTAAAAATGATATCGTCGATAAAGTTCTAGGTTTAGAGTTAGGCGCTGATGATTACATGACCAAGCCGTTTGATGTAAGAGAACTTGTAGCTAGAGCTAAAGCGCTTGTTCGGCGAATAGAAAAAAATGAAGCTCCTGAAGCTGTGGGAGAAATCACGGTGGGAAAAGTGAAGGTGAACTTAATTCAGCGCACGTTACATGTTGCCAATGAGTTAGTTAAGCTTACACCAAAGGAGTTTGATCTTATTGCTTTATTACTTGCCAATTTAGAGAGAGTATACACACGAGAAGATTTACTAGATCTTGTCTGGGGGATGGATTATGCAGGCGGTACACGTACGGTAGACATTCACATGCAGCGCCTTCGAAAAAAAGTAGGAGAAGCAGAGCCTTATTTGCTTCAAACGGTATATGGGGTTGGATATAAAGCGACAGCAGGGATCAATGAATGAAAATCAGCCTAAAAGCTAAGATGGGGCTCGTTCTTGCTTTTTTAATTATTTTAACAGTAACCGTACTGAGCGTACTTGTGTTAAAAGGAATTGAGACAAATCAGCGTGATCAGCTAGAAAGTGAACTTATTCAAAAAAGCAAAGCAGCCGAGCAGACGATTCATCAAAGTTATGTAACCGGTGACCCGTCTCTGAATACAGATTCTTTTCTTCAGCAAAAAGGACAGCGTCTTGCATCTTCGATTGCATCACAAAGCGGAATGCAAACAGTCCTATATAATCAAAAAGGACAGGAAGCAGGAAGCTCTATTCCCATCGGCCAAAAAGATGTGGATGTTTCTGATACGCTTAGCTATGCTTTGAAAGGAAAAATAGCCTATCAAATCTCGGGTTCTTCCCTTATTTACTTTGCACCTGTGTCAATCGATAATCAATTTATTGGAGCCATTCGTTTTGACCATTCCCTAAAAAATAATCAGCAGTTTATAGCTGACATTAGGCACCTATTTCGTACTTGGGGAACGATTGCAGCAGCAGCAGCTTTTTTTATTGGCTACGCTTATTTTTACCGCATTGCTTCGCTTATTGCTAGCCTTCAAAAAACTTCACAGCAGATTCGAAAAGGTCGTTATTTAACCGACCTGCCGTTCAAACGGCGCGATGAACTCGGGGAGCTCAGTCAAGGCTTGTTTTTTATGAGTACGTCGATTGAAAAAAATATCGATCAAATGAATGAAGAAAAAAGAAAGCTTGAGTTCGCTATTTCGAAACTGCAGTCTCTTGAACAGCAGCAAAAGCAGTTTATCGGTAACATCAGCCACGAATTTAAGACGCCTTTAACATCGATCAAAGCTTATGTTGACTTACTTGATATGTATCGAGATGATCCTCAACTTACGGAAGACGGCGTGCAAAATATTCGTAAAGAAACGAATCGCCTTCATGAAATGGTAGATAAAATCTTAAAACTTTCAGCGCTTGAGAAATATGATTTCGAGCAGCGGCCAGAGCAAGTTGAATTGAAGCGGCTTCTAGAAGACATATGCGATCGTATGAAAGGAAAAGCAGCTAAATTTGATTTGACTCTTCATACAAATATAAAAGAAGCAGTTGTTTGGGCTGATCGTGAAAGCTTAATACACATTTTTATCAATTTAATTGACAATGCTATTAAATATAATGAACCAGGCGGAAAAGTGGAAGTAACGTCTTATACTTTAGAGAATTCTATTATTGTAGATGTAGCTAACACCGGGATAGGGATTCCACCCGAAGCAGAAGAAAAATTATTTCAACCATTTTTCACCGTAAATAAAGATCGGTCGCGTTTATCCGGAGGTACAGGCCTTGGCTTAGCATTAGCCAAAGATTTAACTGAAAAGCAAAAAGGCGTTATCAAGCTGCATCATTCTGATTCTAAATGGACGATTTTCAAAGTGTCGTTTCCTTTGAAAACAGAGAAATGAGTTAGCTAAAAGGAGTGAACCGTTATTGAAACGGTATAGATTAATGATATGTATAGCAAGCACTTTTCTTATTTTAGCATCATGCGGACAAAAAGAAAGCCGCAGAGAAACCGTTGAAAAACCCGACAAGAAAATTACTGTATTGGACGAAGTAGATAAAGATGGAAAAATAGAAGTGAAAGACGTTCAGGATATTAACGGCGTAAGGGCGTTTCAATTTTTAAACGAAAACACAATGATTGTTAGTAAAAAAAACAAACAATTTCGTTCGAACGATTTCGGTCCCAAAAAGGTATATGCACAGAATCTAGCTACTTATAATCTAAAAAACAAGTCTACTTTTGTGTTGCATCCAAGCAATGAAATTCAACATGCGGCAAAGCTTTCTCCGAATGGTGAATTTCTTTTTTACAAAGTAGCAAAAGGCGAAGATACATTTGGTTATATAATGAACGTTCAAACAAAAAAAACAGTTAAAATAAAGAATGTTCTTCTCTATCCATCAAGCGGAGAGTGGCTTAATAATTCAGAAGTAATGTTTATTACAATGGAAGGAAAGCTTTCTAAAGCAAATGTAAAAGGAGAAGCAGAACCTCTGTTGCACAGAGACGATCGAATCTTAGATGCAGTTAAAGGAATAGGTGGCATTTATTATATTGGTGTAAACAACCAGCTTTTTTTTCTTCATAACGAACAGACGGACCCTGAAAAAATCCGAGATAATGTGGTTTCTATTATCCCGTCTCCAAACGGAAAACAATTAGCGCTCGTTCAGCAAAAAGATGCCCAAACGAGAACGCTGTCTATCACAGATTTAAAAGGATCCGAAGCTTTTCAGCTTGCTCTGTCCACTCAAATTTTTGGTGTAAGCTGGTCTCCCGACGGTTCGAAATTAGCTTATAACTTTATTTCTGAAAAAGAGGGAGATAAAGGGATATTCATAGCAGATGGATTAACAGGAGATGTTACACACTTAAACGTAAATTTAGACTATGCTGCAGATCAGCTTGCCTGGAGTCAATCAGGAAGTAAACTAGTTGCATCGAGCTTTACGCAAAATCAAGTTCATACGTATATTATCTTTTTAAAATGAGGCTGAGACAAAAGTAGTTTCATTAAAGTGAAACACGAACTATCTATCAAAAATGGATAAATAGTTCGTGTTTTTTTTATAATCATGGTGAACGCAGGTGCTTCTAGCTGTTGGTTGGAGGGCAAGGCGAAGACTCCTGCGGGAACAACGGAACAGATGAGACCCCGCAGGAGCATGAGCGACGAGGAGGCTCATCGGCCGCCCGCGGAAAGCGAAGCCTTGCACGGAAAGCAACAGCGTTCGAGCAAGCAGTCCAGATCGTGTATCCAGATTGTTCGTCTGTGGGTTGGGTTCATTTCGTTATGTCTCAGCCTCATTTCTATTTTTTACACCTTAAATTTTTTTAAGAGTGTTTACAAGTTTGAAACAACTGAATAACAAACAGAAACATTTATATTTTATCCTTTCTTTACAGGCTTTTGTAGCCCATCAAAAGCCGTTTGAAAGGAGTAAGACATCATGAAATACTTTTTATTTATTTGTTCTTTAGCTTTTACGCTGATGATAGCAGGGTGCGGAACAAACAATTCTTCATCAAAGCCTGCCAGAGAATTTACAAAAAATGGACAGGCTCAAAAACTAGAAAACTCATCAGCTTCTTCATCTTTAACGAAACCTAATGTAGACGAAACAGTGGTAATAGCGAATCCCGAATCCGTTACGGCTTTAGTTAATAAAAAGCATCAGCTTCCTGAATCCTATCAGCCTTCCGATTTAGTCTATGCTGACGTTCCATTTATCTTCAACGAAAAAATAGAAAAACGAATGCTTAGAAAGTCTGCGGCACAAGCACTTGAAGAACTTTTCCGAGATGCCGAAAAAGAGGGAATCAGCTTACTTGGTGTATCCGGTTATCGATCTTACGAGCGTCAAAAAGAGCTTTTTGCATTTTATGCAACGCGAGACGGTGAAGAACAAGCACGCACCTATAGCGCCTATCCTGGAACAAGTGAACACGAAACGGGACTAGCAATCGATGTCACGGGAGGAAGTGGAATGTGTGCTGCAGCAGACTGCTTCGCTGATACACCAGAAGCTCATTGGCTTTCAAAAAATGCCTATCAATACGGATTCATTATTCGATACCCTGAAGGCGAAGAGCAGGTTACCGGCTATAAATACGAACCATGGCACCTTAGATATGTAGGGAAAAAAGCAGCCGCATCCATTTTTAATCAATATGCAACGTTAGAAACCTATGCAAGTAAGAAAAAAGTTTAATCAAAAGTTCTATAACTAGAGAACGAAGGAAAGAAAAATCAAAAGTCAGGTTTATCACTCTCACATATGATACAAACTGATACTATAACATGCTTGCTATAGAGGAAGGGTATCAATGTATAAAGATATTGCGATTGAACTGATATGTGGATTTTTAGCGCTATTTATTATGCTGAAGCTTTTAGGTAAGACACAGTTTGCTCAAATCACTCCGTTTGACTTTATTACAACGCTTGTCCTGGGAAATATTGTGGGGGATGCAGCTCTTGAAAAAGGAGTAGAGTTAACTGAAATTCTTTATAGCGTTTTGATTTGGGGGCTTTTGATCTACGCAGTGACAAAGCTATCTCAAACCTTTACAGGGTTTAGGGGAATTCTTGAAGGAAAGCCTTCAATGATTATTTATAAAGGGAAAATTCTTTATAAAGAGCTTAAGAAAAACAACTTGGACTTGAATCAGCTTCAGCATCTAATGAGACAGCAAGGGTATTTTTCACTGTATGAAGCAGAATACGTCATTTTAGAAACAAATGGAGAGGTGAGCGTCGCTCCTAAACACGAATTCGGCCCTCCAACGAAAAATGATTTAAACATCCCTTATTCTCAAACCAATTTACCTATCGCTTTAATCATGGATGGAAAAGTAGTGCCTGGCAATTTAAAAGAAGCCAACGTAGATGAAAAGTGGTTAAAAAAACAGCTTGCAATCAAGAAAATAAAGGAATACAGCGAAGTTTTTTATGCTGAATGGCAGCAAGAGCGAGGACTAGAAATAACAAAATTTTAAAAGAGGCTGAGACATAAACTACATTCATCTCACCTAAAGACGAACAAATAGGAGAAATGAGCTAAATCGCTTGAGACACCGCTGTTGATTTCCGTGCAAGACTTCGCTTTCCGCGGGCGGCCGGTGAGCCTCCT
The DNA here is from genome assembly GCF_029522095.1 of Priestia sp. Y58. Taxonomy (NCBI): domain Bacteria; kingdom Bacillati; phylum Bacillota; class Bacilli; order Caryophanales; family Bacillaceae; genus Priestia; species Priestia sp. Y58. The sequence continues at coordinate 183,462 of NZ_JAKWFL010000002.1, read as the reverse complement.
CGTCGCTTATGCGCCTGCGGGGTCTCACCTGTTCCGCTTTTCCCGCAGGAGTCTTCGTCTTGCCCTCCAATCATCAGCTAAAAGCATTCACATACATAAAACCTGCGTTCACCCTATCAATAAAAAATCCGAACGAGTTGGATTCTTTATCAAGAATCTCAATTCATCGTTCGGATTTTCCTTTAACTAAAATACTTTTGTCCTAGCCTCTCCTAGCTTCCTTTTAGCAGCTTAGCAAAATCTTCAATCGTTGTAGAATACGTGACGTACAGACGAGGAATAAGATAGTTTTCATTCTTTTGTCCGCTTTCAGTAAAAAAATTTGGAATCGTTGAAAGACCAAATGTATAATTCTTTTTTGTTTCGTCGACTACGCGGCTATTGACCTTTCCATAGGGGTAAGCAACAGCAATAACTGGCCTGCTCGTAATGGCTTCAATTTTTCGTTTTGAATCAGCTAGCTCATAGGATAAATTTTTCGTCTTAGTTAAATCCGGATGAGTAGCGGTATGAGACTGAATAGAAAAAAAACCTGAATCAACAAATTTTTTTAAATCCGCTGGCGACAAACGGTTGGGACGGCCGATAAAATCTGAAATCACAAAAATTGTAGCCGCTGGATGAAATTGAGGGCTGGCTGCTCTTTGAAAAATAGGCAAGATAGTAAGATTATTTTTATATCCATCGTCAAATGTAATAAATATAGGTTTTTTCACACGCTTTAGTTCCTGCCATTTTTCAAATGTTAGCGGCGTATATCCTTGCTTTTTAAGATAAAGAAGCTGTTTCTCGAAATTTTCAGGCGTCACATACAGTTCTTTTTCCCCGTGGCCTGTGTAGGCATCAATAGAATGGTAAATCAGGACTGGCACTTTCACTTGGCTAAAAGCGGGGGAAGGGAAAATAACAGTTAGCACTAAGATAACAAAAACCGAAATTTTTCTCATAACAATCCTTTCTGTTGCACAGTGGTGACGAGACTGTTTTAGTATGTCAAAAGAAAAGGAATGTATAAGCCAAGCTTTCTTTTTTACAAATATAAGCCTTCTTTTTTAAATATTTTATGCAGAACCAAATGCTCAGCAGAGTTCACAACTGCAAACTGTTTTTTAGAAAGAGAATGGGGAGAAAAACGCATTAGCTTAGTAAAGTCTGGTGGCAGCGTAGTAGATGAAACATCAGTAGATAGTATCGGGGCAGGCAAAGGTGTTTTCGAGCCGATGTGAAAACCCCAATCTCCAAAAGAGGGAATAATGGTGTGGTAGCTCAACGTATAAAACTGAGAAGCTTTCATCGTCTTATTAATGCTCCAAAAAACGATAGGTGTGTCTCTAGGAGAATTTGACTGACACACGACTAAGCCGCTGCGCGATAGTGAACGTTGGAGAAGTGCGTAAAATTCTTTTGTATAAAGCGCACTTATTTTTTTGTTAGTAGGATCAGGAAAGTCGATAATGATAATATCATAACACGCTGAATTCAAAGAGAGGTAGTCAACAGCATCTTGAATATGAACGGTGACACGAGAATCTTCAAATGAGCGTTGATTTAACTTCTTTAATTCTTCTACATTCATCGCAGCATTTACAACGTCAGCATCTATTTCTACAAGGTCTATTTCTTTAACTTCTTTATATTTAAGGACTTCTCGTAAAGCCAAACCATCTCCACCGCCCAGAATAAGAATACGGCGAGGATTTAAGGAAGCTGCAAAGATAGGATGTACAAGAGCTTCATGGTACGCATGTTCATCTAATGAACTAAATTGCAGCTGTTCATCCAAATACATTCGAATATCAGATGCTTTAATCAGCTGAATATCTTGAATACGGTTTTTTTGATGAAACAAAATGTCATGCTGGCCTGATAAGATCTGCTGTAGACTAACGTGATCTGAGTCATCTCCACGATTGAGGAGACGAGTGCTTTCAGCATGCTGACGATTTTTTGTTGGAGTTTCGGCGTGTTGAATTCCGCGAGAAATCGAATACACAACAGCTTTTTTTGAAGCTAATTGCTTCAGCAACGCATAACCAATTTCAATTATTTCTTTGTCTCCGCACGTATAAAAATCTAATGAAGCGTAGTTTTCCTCCGGCCACGTATGAATAGACAAGTGAGAGGTAGCTAATACGAGAATGCCTGTAATGCCTTGGGGCGTAAACTGGTGAAAGTAACAGTGCAAAACTTCCATCTCTGCATTTAGTGCAGCTTCAACAAGAATTCTCCTTAAAAGTGAGGGGTCGTTTAATATCACTTCATCGCATTCGAACGCATCCATTAGCAAGTGTTCGCCTTTAGTATCCACTACGTCAGCCTCCTTTCTGAGCATTATTTTCACTATCTTATGAAACTTTTTAGAAAAAGGAAACGTAAGCACATTATTTTATGGATATTTTCGGGAAATAACTAGTTATCTTTCCATAGAAAAGAAGCTGGAAAAACGTATTTTCGTTGAAAGGAGATCCGAACAATCAATCGAGATTCTTAATGGAGAATTCAACTCGTTCGGATTTTTTCATTGTGATGGTGAACGTAGATTTACCGTATGTAATAACTGTTAATTAGAGGCAAGGCGAAGACTCCTGCAGGAAAAGCTGAACAGGTGAGGCCCCGCAGGAGTGTAAGCGACGAGGAGGCTCATCGGCCGCCCGCGAAAAGCGAAGTCTTGCGCGGAAATTGACAGCACTAGCTCATTTATCCAATTTGTTCGTCTTTATATTTGATTGATTTCGTTATGTCTCAATCTTTCTACTCTTTATCAGTATTAAACCAGCCTTTTCGCTTGAACCATAGAATTAATCCAAGTGTTATCAGTCCCATGAAGCCAAGCACAAAGAAATAGCCATAGTGCCACTTTAGCTCAGGCATATTTTCAAAATTCATTCCGTATACGCCAACGATAAAGGTAAGGGGAATAAAGATAGATGAAATAACAGTCAGTGTCATCATAATTGAATTCATACGGTTTGAATTAAGAGAAAGATAATTATCGCGCATATCAGACGTCATTTCCCGATTTGATTCAATCATATCGGCTAATTTTAATAAGTGGTCATAGACATCTTTAAAATACCTTTTTTGTTCAGGATGAACATCTAGGCGCTCAGAATTTATAACACGGTACAATAAATCGCGCATAGGCAAAATGGTTCTTCTGATTTTTAGCAAATCACTTCGAAGTGTAAATACATCTTCCATTAAAACAGAGATGGATTTCTTTGCATCTATGTTTTCTATATCATTCAGCTCATCTTCAATCTGATATACAGTGGGGAAATATTCATCTACCACTTTATCCATCACAGAATACGCAAGATAGCTTATCCCTTTTTCTTGAATCGAAGGTGTATGAAGCAGCTTTTCCCATACTTTATCAATTGCAGCTGACGGGTGAAAATGAAAAGTAACCATATAATTTTCGCCGATAAAAAGGTCAACTTCTTCAGCTTCTAACGTTTGACGATTTAACGAATGAAGGACAAAAAAACTGTATCCTTCATAATAATCGAGTTTTGGACGCTGCAGAAAATGAAAGCAATCTTCAATCGCTAACGGATGAAAGTGGAAAGATGATTGAAGCAGCAGCGCTTCTTCTTCAGAAGGGCAGTTAAAGTCAATCCAATAGTACTGAATAGAGGGGTCGTGAATCTGATCTAATTGTATATGTTTCACAAGTTTGTCATCGTTCGTAAGAGCTAACGTTCGTATCATTTGAAAACTCCTTTTTGTTTTTATAGCCATTTTCAATGTAGCATAAAATCATAAACTACACGTATTTTTTTAAAAAATTTTCTTTCTTCTCTTTTTATAAAACTAGTAAGGGGGAAAAAGTTGAATTATAATGATGGTAGTAGCTGGTATGGAAAGGGGAATCGTTTTGAATAAAAATGAAGCACTTCGAATGTTTTTCTTAAAACATGCAGATCAACTGACGGAAGAATGGTATGAAAGCATTGAAGACAATGACCCAGAATCGGTTTATGCATCTACTCATCCGGAAGTCATTTCAGTATTAAAAGGTCAAAATAATGAATTTCATTTATACATAGCCGATGTATTTATAAAAAGTGAAAAAGAATTTTTTGATTCATTTGAAACGTGGATTTTAAAGATTGCGGAAGACGGAGAGCATGTAAGAACGCCTATTCATTATATTATTCGAGAATTTTTCCGAGTTAGAAAACAGTATTTAACATATTTAAATCAATTTGTAGAAGAGTATGAGCAAGATATTACGCAAGAAGAACTAGACGAATGGAACGAATTGATTGTACGCGTGTTTGATATCACCGTTTATAAATTTGTTGAAGAGCACCATCAGCATTCAAGGCGGTTGCTTGAAGCACACAAAGAGCTGATTAATGAGCTGAGTTCCCCAGTTATTCCATTGAGCGATCATATTGCGATTCTTCCGCTTGTTGGGGATATCGACACAGCAAGAGCGCGCCGAATTTTAGAAAATACGCTAACTCGCTGCGCTGAACAGCAAGTGAATCACCTTTATATTGATATTTCAGGAGTGGTTATTGTTGATACGATGGTTGCTCATCAGATTTTCCAGCTGATTGATGCATTAAAATTAATAGGTGTAGAATCAACGATCTCTGGGGTACGTCCTGAAATCGCGATTACCGCTTCTCATTTAGGTTTATCGTTTGAAAATATATCAACAAAATCAACCCTTGCTAATGCGATGGCTTCACGTATGAGGAAATAAAGCGAACAAGAATTACTTTTAATTCTTGTTTTTTTATCTCAATTCATACTTGACATATAGGTTAAAGAGGTATTATGATTTTACTAATTTAATAAATAAAAAGAGTTGTATTACATACGCTAATATAAAAATGCATCTCTGTAATTAGCGGACAAGAATTGAACAAACAATATGAAAACGCTTTATATAGAATACGAGAATATTTAGGAGGAAATGGAAATGAACATCTTATGGTTTTTCCCTACAGCAGGCGACGGACATTATCTAGGCACAACCGAAGGAAGCAGAACAAGTGACATTCACTACTTAAAGCAAATCGCACACGGGCTGGATTATCTAGGATATGACGGCGCTTTGTTGCCTACTGGTTCAAATTGTGAAGATTCATGGGTGATTGCATCGGCACTTGCTTCCGTTACGAACCGACTGAAGTTTTTAATTGCACTTCGCCCGGGTGTCATGTCTCCCACACTTTCAGCACGGATGGCTTCGACATTCGATCAAATGTCAAACGGCCGACTTATGTTGAACATTGTGACGGGAGGAGATCCTGTGGAGCAAGCAACGTACGGTAACTATTTAAGTCATGATAAACGCTATGAGTTAACAGATGAATTTTTAACGATTTGGCGAGATGTAATGGCAGGAAAAAAAGTGGATTATAAAGGAAAACATGTTGATGTAACAGGCGCGTACATTCCATCGCCTCCTGTCCAAAAACCGTATCCTCCGCTGTACTTTGGTGGATCTTCTCCAGCAGGAAAAGAAGTAGGAGCAAAGCATGCAGATGTATATTTGTTATGGGGAGAGCCACCCGCAGTGATTAAAACAAAAATTGATGAGATGAAAGAAAAAGCTGCAAACGAAGGTAGGGACATTCGTTTTGGTATTCGCCTCCACGTTATTGTAAGAGAATCGGAAGACGAAGCGTGGGAATCTGCAGATAAATTAATTAAACATGTTAATGATGATACGATCAAAGCGTTTCAAGATAAGTTTGCCTCATTTGACTCCACTGCCCAAAAAACACAGTCAAGTTTGCACAGCGGCACAAAAGATCGAAGTGCACTGGAGATTGCTCCGAATCTATGGGCTGGAATTGGCTTAGCACGAGAAGGAGCTGGAACCGCTCTTGTTGGAAGTCCTGAAATTGTAGCGGATCGTTTAAAAGAATACAAAGAGCTAGGAATTGATACGTTTATTTTATCAGGCTACCCGCATCTAGAAGAAGCGTATACGTTTGCTGAGCTAGTATTTCCACATATTCAAAAAGAACGAAGCAAGAGATAATTCTTGCTTCGTTCTTTTTGAATCGTAAAAAAATAAATACCCCAGTTGACTTATAGGAATTATAGGTGTATTATAAAGATAGTTCATTTAGTCAGAAAATTTGTGATAAAGGGTGAAGAAAATGGAACGTTATGACGTAATTCAAGGCGCAGAATCTTTTTATTATAAAGGCAACGACATTGGTATACTTGTTTCTCACGGATTTATGGGGACTCCTCAAAGTATGGAATATATCGGAAAAGAATTAGCTGAAAAAGGTTTTACTGTGTACGGTTTGCGACTAACGGGACATGGTACTCACTACTATGATATTGAACAAACAACGTACGAGGAATGGAAGCAAGACTTTTTAAATGGGTATCAGCGTTTGAAGCAAGAATGCCGTCATGTATTTATCTTGGGTCAGTCCATGGGAGGCACTCTCACCTTTCATACAGCAAGCCAAGGATTAGATCTTGACGGAGTTATTGCAATCAATCCGGCTATGACGTCCATTCCTTCAATGGAGCCTTACCGCTCTCGTCATACGCCTCGTTATTTAAAAGAAGATCATCCTGATATTAAGGATCCAAACGTACATGAAATTACGTACGACAAAGTACCAGTGCGCTCTATGCGTGAGCTGCTTTCTTTAATGGACGAAACAAAAGAACGCTTACCTTATGTAACGTGCCCGGCTTTAGTACTAACATCAACCGTTGATAACGTAGTACCCCCTGAGAATTCAGCTTATATCTTAAACCATATTCAATCAGCAGAAAAAAGACAGCACATGCTTCGAAACTCTTACCATGTTGCGTCGATGGATTTTGATAAAGACACAATTGTTGCACAAACGGCACAGTTTGTACAAGCAACAGTTGCCAAAAAAAAAGTGCATGAGCGAATTTTTTAATTTTTAAATTCGCTCCGTTTCTTTTTTACTTCAAGTAAGATAAAATGAATCTTGAATGAAAACAAAGGAGTGTACATACATGATTCATTTAGAATGGAACGATCGTCCGACAATTAAACAAGTAAAATGCATACATACAGATGCAAAAAAATTCGTGGTTGAAAATGTTTTAACAGCAGGAAAAACATATGATGTAAAAAACGAAACAGAAGAATTTTATTTTGTTGTTGATAACACTAGCCAAGTCGGCGGCTTTTATAAAGAATACTTTGAAGGCTAAACAAAAAATCATCGTCTCGGCGATGATTTTTTTGTTGTAATAGAAATGATTAACTGAACTTTACAAACAATGTCTTCTACTTCTCAATGAGAACGAATAAACGTACTTTTAAATAGAATTTCTATATACAATCACTTCGGGAAAAAGCTCTGAGATAAAAATAGGATGTAAGACCTAAATTCTTCCGTTTCTTGTTCTGATTAAAAGGGTAACTGACTATAAATACCCATGACAACAATTATTTTACAATGTAAAATGAAAGCGACGCTTAACAGAAAAAGGAAAAGAGGAGGTCATACGATGAAAAAGCGTAATACAGCAGCTTTTACATTTTTAGCATGGACAGCTTTCATTACAGCACTATTAGCTATGTTTATAGGAATTTATACCTTAGATGCATCATTACCAGTAAAAGGTTATTATGCCGTTGGAACTTTATACTTAACCATGTCTGCTTTTGTGCTCCAAAAAACCATTCGTGATAACGAAGAAGATACGGCGCACGAACGCAAATACGACAAAGCAGAAGAAGAATTGTAAAGCTAAAAAAAAGCATTTTTCTAGCTCCTTGAAAAACATCCCCATTTTTGGGAGATGTTTTTTTATATAAAAAAACAGGGAACTTGTCACTCCGTGTCGTATTAATAAAGAAGGAGGCGATTGAATTGACACAACTAATGATTAATAACGTAAATTTTCACGTTGATATGTTTGAAGAAAAAATGATTACTGATGCGAATACAGGTGAAGAGTTGAAAAGGCTAAACTTTTCTTTTTCGGTTGTAGGCAAAGCAGCTTATGATAAATATGATGCATTTTTTGAGGATCCGTATTTTGAAGTAACAAATATGGAGACAAAAGAAACGCTAACATTAAAAAACATTTCGCATAGCACATTTTATCAGTCACCTGAAATTACAGAGCATACAAATATTGTTTTCAGGGTGAAGCTGCAGCAAGAACCTGTTAAAGAAAAAGAACAAGTGAAAAATGAAAAGCCAACAGAGAGCACGGTAAACGAAATGCTTTTATCTAGAATCAAGTTTAAGGCTCTTGTCGAATTACTTGAAGAAAAAGGACTTTTAACAGAGAGTGAATTGTATACTAAGATTGAAGAAGTAGCAGAACGAGATTTTGATATTCTGCGAGATGAATTAAGTCATTCTAAAAAAGAGGTAAAAGCGTAAAAATACCCCATTCTGCAAGGGGATTTTTTATTTATATCCATTAATTTATAACCCTTTTGATAAATCGTTCATATATTACATCACGATGAAAATAAAAAGGGTGAGGATAATGCCGATTGTTATTAACCATGTAGTGATTCCAAACGTTACAGGAGGAGTCGTTACGTTTGGCGACACGTACTATGTTTCTCCAAAAAGCAACAGTAAAACTGCACAAGGTTCAGGGTCTTCAAATACAGGAATTTGTGTAAATACAAATTCAGGACTTTCTAATACAAATACGCTCGATCCGGATGGTTCTGATCAAAACGGCTTCGGAAACGGATAAGGAGAGATGTTTTACTCTTCTTTCTACACGCCTTTTCAGTATTCGTTTTATCCGTATTTTATACCTTCTTTTGCACGTCCAATTGGATTTGTCGTGTCACCTGATGGAGCGATGGATAACTGGTGGGGCAAAAAACCATCTTGGTGGGGGAAAATTACGCCTTCAGCCGGCGTTTTCCCTCCTGTTACCCAGTACTATACGGGCAGTTTAGTTCCTTATAGTTTAAGGAGCTATTATTAATATAAAAAAGATGTTCGAATTAAGCTACCTTGTTGGCGTCTATTTCCTGAAAATAGGCGTTTTTTTCCGTTTTACTTGATTCAAAGTTATTTTTGCTGAATAATAAGGAAAAGAGAATTTTTAGAAGTAAGCTGTAAGTAAGGAGATGTTCAATCATGACAGATAAATGGAGAGTTCATAAAATAAAAAGTGATTGTGAACCTTGGCTGTTTTTAGAAGGCTGGGAAAAAGATATTATTGAAACCATTGAATTTGAAAAAAAAGAAGAAGCGCTTCGCTACTACGCGATGATGATTTATGAATTTCATCAAAAATATGCAAGCGTGCGAAGTGATGAACTAGCGCTCTTTAGCTTTTGGAACGAAGGCGAAAAGGAATTTTGCGAGGCCTGTGATGATGATCTTCAAATCTTCCACGGTGTTTTATTCGCTAAAAACGATGAAGTCTATTCATTAGAAGAAGATGAAGAAGGATTAAAAATGCTTCGTACTAAATAAAAACGTCCTGCGGGGCGTTTTTTTTATATAAAAAATGAACGATTTCAATTGCTAAAGCGTCATATAGGTGATGAAACAAAAAGGAGGGGTGACCGCTTTGGAACAAGATGATTTCATCCTTGTCCAAAAAGCATTACAAGGTGATGATGATGCCTTTTCATTATTATTTCAGCGCTATCATTCATTTTTATATAAATACCTTTTAAAGCTGACATTAGATGAGGACTTATGCAGTGAATTGTGTCAGGAAGCAATGATGAAGTGTTACGTGAATCTTTCTTCATACAAAAATGAAGCAAAGTTTTCGACTTGGATGATATCCATTGCTTCAAGACTGTACATGGATTATTTGCGTAAGCAAAAACGTGAAAAAAGCAGTCTTCAGCGAATAAAGCAGTCTTTATCGCATCAGCTTCAGTGGAAAGCTACATACAAAGGAGTGGAATGGAGCGAGATGTTTTCCGATTTTAATGAACTCGATTCGCGCTTTCGAATTCCTGTCTTGCTTCGACATTATTACGGATACACATACGATGAGATTGCCCATATGCTGAATATGCGAGCAGGAACGGTCAAATCAAGAGTAAATAAAGGAGTAAACATACTGAGAAAGGAGTGGAAAGAATGAGAGAAGAAAATGACAATCAGCCCTTGCATTCTTTAAAAAAAGATTGGGAGCAGCTAGAGAGTTTAGCAAGTCATGAACATATTTCTCTTCATGTAATTAAAGAACAACTTCTTATTGAAAAACAAAAGCAGAAAAAAGCTTTCCGGAAAGAGTTATGCTTATTTACATTAACAGCACTTGTTATTTTAACAGTAATGGCAACGGCTATTTTACAAATACCTGCCTTATTTATCGCCATTGAAGTGATCGGGATCATTGTTGCTCCTATTTCTTTTATCGTCTTTCACTATAAACGGAAAAAGGAGATGTTTTTATAATGAATGAAAAATGGATTTTGGTTCTGTTTATTTCGCCATTTCTTCTTCTTCAAAGCTTTCTCCTTTTTATCAATGCAAAAAAACGCGGCGCCCATCCATGGTTTTGGGGAATATGGGGACTGATTCAAATTCCAATGCCAACGCTTTTTTATTGGTTTTTTATTATTTGGCTTCCAGCACGAAAAAAAAGGGGGATATAAATGAATGAAATTAACTGGTTGTTAATTGCTCCAATTCTATTATTACAATTATTTTTAATGATTCCAGCATTGATAAGCTGCATAAAGCAAGAAGAGACAAACGGACCAAAATGGTTATGGGGACTCATCATTTTATGTGTAAGTACAGTCGGTCCCGTTTTATATTTTGTTTTAGGACGTAAAAAACAGTGAGGTGGAACGAAGATGTTTATGCAAGTAGAAGGACTGACAAAAACGTACCGCAATATAACCGTTGTAGATAACCTTTCATTTAATCTCGATAAAGGAAAATGTGTAGCATTGTTAGGGCCTAATGGTGCAGGTAAGACAACTACTCTGCATATGATTGCAGGTCTTACGGCACCTAATAAAGGGAAAATTTCTTTTGAAGATAAACACCATCAAGACGTACGGTCATTTGTTGGCTTTCTGCCACAGCATCCTACGTTTTTTAATTGGATGACGCCTCAGCAGTATTTAACTTTTTTAGGTCTTTTATCTAATATTTCAAAGAATGTGCTTTCCCAACGAATAGATGAAGTACTTGAAACTGTAGGTTTAAAAGGAAAGGAAAAGCAGAAAATTGCTGGCTTTTCTGGAGGAATGAAACAACGTTTGGGCTTAGCGCAAGCCTTGTTGCATAAACCTGAACTGCTAATTTTAGATGAACCCGTTTCGGCTTTGGATCCTGAAGGCAGAAAAGATGTCCTAATGATTATCGAAGCATTAAAGAAGGATACATCCATTCTATTTTCAACCCATATTTTGCATGATGCAGAACAAATATGCGATAACATTATCATGATTAAAAACGGACGTATGAAATGGAATGGAACAAAGAGTTCGCTGCGCCAAGAGTTTACGTCTCCTACTTTTACGATTGAAACAGAAGAAAAGCTCCCTGCATCACTTAGCAGTCTGCCAAGTGAACAGGTGCTGTTTCATTCTCCTTATAAAGCCACTGTAAGTGTAAAAGATACATCTCAGCACCAGCAGCTGCTTCAACTGCTTGTTGATCAACAAGCAAACCTTGTTTTATTTGAACGAAAACAGCATTCTCTCGAAGATGTGTATCTAGAGGTGATGAACAAATGAATACATTTGGAGTCTTATTTAAAAAGGAACTGCATGAATTATTTGCGAACGGCAAAGGAATTTGGCTGCCAATCTCTCTAATTTTACTAGGCATCACACAGCCTTTAACGAATTATTATATGCCACAAATCATTAACATGGCAGGGAATTTACCAAAAGGAGCAATTATTCAACTTCCTACGCCCACCGGTCAAGAAGTAATGCAAGGTGTCCTTTCACAATATAGCACAATAGGGACCTTACTGATTGTACTCGCAAGCATGAATATGATTTCAAATGAACGACAAAATCATGCGGCTGTACTTGTTATGATGAGACCGGTGAGCGTCATTCAATACATTATGAGTAAATGGGCTGCGCAAATCGTACTGGTCATTGGCTCAACGTTTATAAGCTATATAGCAGCATGGTATTATACAAATCTTTTATTTTCATATGTGGATTGGACTCATATGCTAGTTAGCTTTCTTTTATACAGCCTGTGGCTGATTTTTATCTTGTCCGTTTTAGTGGCAGCTGGAACATTCCTTTTACAAAGCGGAGGGATTGCTGGAGTAAGCATTTTGATCATTGCGTTACTTTCATTTTCGAGTAATTTGTTTACGAATCAATTAAAGTGGAGTCCTGCAGCGCTGTCACAATACGCCGCTCGTCTGCTTGAACAATTGCACTGGTCACAAAGTGTCACCTATACCGTAGCTATTACGTTAATGAGCAGTTTTTTTCTTTTAATCGCTGCTGTTTATAGATACAAAAAAGTAGAATATGTATAAAAAGACTTCTGAAACGAAGTCTTTTTTCTAAGGAATTAATTTGCAAATCCACGCAATATAAAGAGCAGCGGGGACTAAGAGGATCTGGGCACATACTGTCCCGCATAAACGAGAGATGACGAGTGTACCAACCATTTTGTTCATAGATTGCTTAGTAGATTCACCTTTCATTACCTTTTCAGTTAAAATGGCTACTTGCGGATCTACAAACACAGCAAGGGTAATCATCGCTAGTCCGTTAATAAGACCAGAAGACATCAGAATTGATTTAGAAAGGGTAGGCTCGAGCGTAGAAGCATAAAGAGTGGAAAGAACACCTACTGTATAAATAGTCGTAGCCATTAAATTCAAAAGAAGCAACCGCTTGGGCACTCCGCCTATTCGCAGCTGAGACAGCATAATCCACCTAGGACGCTTCACGTGTTTTTTTGCTTTTTCCAGCGTATGTATGGAAGCAATGTTTTTCATCATTTTGGGTACAGATCCCGCTACTTCTAAGTGTGAAATCATGCGGGAGAAGATCGATACAAAGCTAGGAATTAAAAGAGCACCTGCGATTGTCCCAATAGAAGCCGCGACCAAGATAGTTTGAAGCTGATGAAGTAGAAGGGGCAAATCTTCTTTAGACTGGACCGCATCTCCTAATTTGCCGGTCAGCGGAGCTTGCACCATATTAGCTGTTCTTGAAACGATGACAATAATATTAAAAAGAGATAGGGCCACGACTAGTTTTCCAGTTTTCAAGCCCGCAAGTCTCACAGAGTAGGCTAGTGTTTCAATCATGTGAATAATTCCTACAAATACACAAATAATAAGTAATTTTTCCATCATAATAAGTAAGTTCCTTTCTTTGATACACGCACTTCCTTATTATGTATAATTTTGGTTCATTTGTAAATAAAAAGCCACTTGCTACCAAGAGTAGCAAGCGGCTTTTTATTATCGATGCTGGTTAATATCACGCAGTATATCTTTGCTAGCCTGATAATCTTTTTCTCGTTCTTTTTCCACCTGTAGACGTTTGTCTAGTTTACGGCTATATTCAGCATACCCCACGCCGTGAGAAAGCTGCATGGCCTTTTCCATTTCTGACGTGTACGTTAGGTGAAGTGCGATAATGAATCAATCCTTTCAGCATTTTTCACTTGTGGCACATGTATTGCTGCTCAAGTGTTTCGATGTTTATAATTCTTGAAGTCTTTCTAGAAATCGTTTTCCCTGTCGCTTTGGATCTAAACATAAATGATTAAAATTTCATAACATTCCAGGTAAAAGCCTTTTTTTCTTGCGTAGTATCCCATATAATAGCAGGAACAACGTTTTTAAAGGAGTTATATATGAACAATACAAAACGAGTATGGTTTGATTTACTTTTTTATATCGCTATTCCTTACCTAATATGGAATCAAGGAAAAGACATTATTGGTGATTACTATGCCATTTTGCTTTCAACAGCACCAGCGTTTGTGTATACCATTTATACATTTATTAAAGATCGCCAGTTTAACGTAACAGGATTGTTTATTGTCATTACGCTACTGGCACGTACCATTATTGATTTAATTTCAGGAAACGCAGCAACGATGTTAAACAATCAAGTATACTTTATGATTGGACTGGCTGTAGTTGTTCTGTTTACCATTGTGATAAAAAAGCCAATTGGTTTGTACTTCTTTGTAGATACGGCTTACTTAATGGGCTATAAGCGAGAAGACTCTCTAAAACTCTTCCACCAGCCCGATTTATTCAAAATGATGAACTGGCTTACAGTACTGTTCGCAGGTCGCTATGTATTTTTAGCAATCGTAAAATACGTATTGATTCAAAAGTACGGAGTAGAAGGGTACGGGAACATGATTGTATTCCGTCAGGCCGTTACGTGGGCATTCTCCATTTTAATTGCCGTCTACACGTATTTTATCTATAAAAAAATTCAAGATAAAACAGGGATGGATAACCCGATGAATCCAAATGTAAATGAATAAAAAAAGAAGCGTGCGTTTAACTAACGTACGCTTTTTTGTTACAAAACAGTGAACAGTGCTCGAAACACTAACATCTCATTTAAAATTAATAGTAAAATAACGCTATTAGAAACGGGATGAAAGTAGGTCAAGAAATGAAACTATTATTAGCATGTCAAAAGCAGCCTTATCGAATTTTAGAAATGATTATGGTGTTTTTTACCTTAATTTTTGTCGTACTGTCGTTTTTTGATTACCGTCAGCTTTTTTTCCTTGTGTTTACGCTTGGAATTGTATTTGCTATTCGAGCGTTTGAAATGCAAGATGGAGAGAAAAAGACTCAAGGAAACATCTGGCTACTTGTCGGTGTTGTGATGATTTTGCTAGATATAGTTTTATTTGTTGTATATGCCATCAATCGATCTTAACTAAAAGAAAAATGCTTCCGTGCAGAGGGTCACCTCTAGCTGCGGAAGCTTTTTTGATTAAGGAATCATCCACGATAATACATTGGATTGTAAAAATGTTAATACGCAGACAATCAGTAGTAAAAATAAGCTGTGCTTCACCGTAAAACGAAGCAAATCGGACTCTTTTCCAGCCAACCCAACCGCAGCACAGGCAACAGCGATGGACTGCGGTGAAATCATTTTACCGGTTACTCCACCAGAAGAGTTTGCTGCAAGCGCAAGAAGCGGATCCATTCCAATAGACGTAGCCGTGATTTTTTGCAAGTTGCCGAACAATAAGTTGGCTGATGTATCTGATCCTGTAATAAAAACACCAAGCCAGCCGAGTACAGGAGAGAAAAAGGGAAATAACGCGCCTGTTTTAGCTAGCAGCAGTCCTAAGGTTGTACTCATTCCAGAAGCATTTGTCACGTAAGCAAATGCTACAACTGACATAATGGTAAGCAGCGGCAACGCTAATTCTTTGCACGTCTCGTTAAACGTAATAAACCATTCTTTCCAAGAGATGTTGACGATAAATTTTGTGACAACAGCAGACAACAGGATAGCTGTGCCGGCAGCGCCTAGTAATTCTAACTTATACACTGCCGCAATCGGTTCTCCATTTCCATTTAAAATTAAATTATTTAACCAAGGTACTTCTGGCATAAACGTTAAATAATGTCCGATGGAATTGATAGCGCTCAAAAAAGCGTTAGCTCCTTCATAATGTCCTGTCAAAGCGGTTTTAATTTGAGGAATTCCCCATATAGAAATAAAGATCGTTAAAATTAAAAAAGGTGA
This sequence comes from Priestia sp. Y58, assembly GCF_029522095.1. Lineage (NCBI taxonomy): Bacteria > Bacillati > Bacillota > Bacilli > Caryophanales > Bacillaceae > Priestia > Priestia sp. Y58. The sequence continues at coordinate 167,795 of NZ_JAKWFL010000002.1, read as the reverse complement.
CCACGCCTTTGCAATTTGAGCCCCCGTGAATGCGGGTTGATCTTGAGTTTCTCTTGGCTCAGCTGAAGCGGAAGCTACTTCATGTGCTGCTTTTTCAGATTGAAAGCGAAACGTTGTTTTCGGTTTCCAGAATTTTAAGAAAATAGCGAGCGCAAAAAGTGAAACGAGTGCCGATAAAATATCGGGAAGTTCCGGTCCTAAAAAGTTAGAGCTGACAAACTGGGTAAAGGCAAAAGAGATGCCTGATACTAGAATAGCAGGGAGTACTTCTACTGTTTTCTTAAATCCTGCCATTACAAAAACCAAATACAGCGGAATAAATACAGAAATAAAAGGAAGCTGGCGGCCTACCATTTTAGAGATTTCCATTGCCGCTACTCCAGTAGGACCTTCCATAGCCGTGATAGGAATACCGATTGCACCAAAAGCAACGGGTGCTGTGTTTGCTAATAAACATAAGCCCGCGGCATACAGCGGATTAAAACCTAGGCCTACAAGCAAAGCTGCTGAAATCGCAACAGGTGCACCAAAACCAGCAGCACCTTCAAGAAAGGCTCCAAACGAAAAAGCAACTAACAAAGCTTGAAGTCTGCGATCTTCTGTAATAGATACGACAGAGGTACGAATAATATCAAACTGACCGGTTTTTACGGTTAGTTTGTAAAGAAAAACGGATGTAATGATAATCCATCCAATCGGCAGTATACCGTATACAGCTCCTTGACTTGCTGACATAAAAGCCATGCTAGCCGGCATTTTATAAGCAAGTATTGCAACGGCAAGTGCGACCAGTAAAGTTGTAATCCCAGCCATATAACCTTTCATTCGTTTAATAGCCAGAGCCCAAAAGAAGTAAAGAATAGGAATCAAAGCGATTAATGAAGACCAAATGACGCTGTTTCCTACAGGAGTGAACTGCTGTGTCCATGTCATAACTAACACCTCATTTTCAAATTAGTGAACTACGAATTTAGTAAAACGAAACCATTAAAGCTACGATGATAAGGTCATCTGATGACTTATGTAAAAATGAATTCGCTTACATTATATTCTAATCCTTTTGTGATAGGCAAGTACTAAAAGAAACTTTTTTTCTAAAAAACGGACATTTTTTTGTTGATAAGAAGAAAATACTGGTTGAAAATCCCAAGAATAGGTGATTTAATGATTGTAAGCGCTTGAAATATATCTTTTCATCTTTTCTACTAATTATTCTTCTTATTAATCTACTACTTTTAGTCGTATTATATATGGCACTTCTTTATGTTATTAGTGAAACGGTGTTTGCTATTACAAAACGAGAGGAGTCAATTTATTGAGTACGTCGAAGCTTCCAGGTCATTTAAAATCCATTTTATCTCATCCTTCCACACTTGAAGAACAGCATATGAATCACTTCCTTGGAAATAACGGGTCTCTGCATGTTAAGCCAACTTCAGAACAAGAAATAGCAGCCGTTTTAAAGTATGCGACGGAACACGGAAAAAAAGTCGTCATTGAAGGGAACGGTACAAAAAAAGGGTTTGGCGGGCTTATAGACACAGCAGACCTTTTGCTTTCGCTGACTGAATACAGCGGAATTGTTGAACATACAGTAGGTGATATGACGGTTACTGTAAAAGCTGGTACGCCGTTTGGAGAGCTGCAAACGTATTTAAAAACGTACAATCAGCAAGTTTCACTTGATCCAGCTCTAGGAGACTACGCTACCATTGGCGGGGTTATTGCAGCGAATGAAAGTGGTCCAAAGCGCTTGTCTTATGGATCAGCTCGAGATGCAGTAATCGGCATGAGAGTCGTATATTCAGATGGAACCATTGTTCGTTCCGGAGGAAAAGTCGTCAAGAACGTGGCTGGTTACGATATGAATAAGCTGTTTATTGGTTCAATGGGAACGCTCGGCGTTATATCCGAAATAACGTTAAAGCTGCGTCCGCTGCCTAAATATCAAAGCGTTCTTTTTCTTTCTTTTTCAAAGAGCAACATCGAAGAAATCCATGCTTTTGTTAGCAAAGTCCTAGACTCCATGATAGAGCCCGTTTCCTTGGAATTATTAAGTCCTTCTCTAGCTGAAGATATAATAGGGCAGCATTTGTTTACGCTTGTAATTAGCTTTGAAGATGTGGAAAGTTCCGTTCATTATCAAGAGAATTACATCAAAAACATTCAGCCGTCTGATACGATTTTAAAAGTACTGCAGGAAAAAGAAGCCGAGGTATTTTGGGGATTTTTTAGTAACATTAGTCCAAATGGTGCACACTGTTCTTCCGAAGAGGAAACGGAAGCCGTGCTAAAAATTGGCGTACCAAATATGAATGTACTCAATGTAATAAACAAAAGTACTGCATTAAAAACGTCCCGTCCAATGCTGATAAAAGCACACGGAGGAGTTGGACACGGTCTTTGTTCGGTCTACATAAAGGGCTCAGAAGAAGCCATTCTTTCCGTTATCACTTCATTTACTGAAACTGCTAAAACGTACGGAGGATATGTGGTCGTTAAACATTTGCCTTTTATACTGCGTCAAAAAGTAAATGTATGGGGAGAAAAACCTTCTCATTTTCCGTTACTAGCAGGAATTAAAGCGAAGGTGGACGCTAAAAATGTGCTTAACTATAAACGATTTATAGGAGGAATCTAAGTGAATTCAGCGAAAGCGGATATCAAAGATGCTCCATGTCAAAGCGTTAGCAATTATTTGTGGAAAGACGCGCCAGACGAAAAAAAATGGGCGGATTGTGTACACTGCGGAATGTGCTTGGAGTCTTGTCCTACTTATGAAATAACGGGGCAAGAACAGCATTCACCAAGAGGACGCGTGCACCTTATCAAATCGGTAGCAGAAGGAAAAATAAGCGTGAATGAACAGTTTATAGACCCTGTTTTTGCCTGTTTGGACTGCCGGGCCTGTACAACTGCTTGCCCTGCAAATGTAGACGTTGGCGGACTCATTGAAGAAGCTCGCGGCCAAATTCGTCAGGCGATGCCTTTGACGGGATGGAAAGGCATGATCAGCAAATTTTTTCTAAAGGGACTTTTTCCTCACTCTCATCGCTTAGAAGCTGCAGGAAGCTTATTGAAGCTGTATCAAAAAAGCGGAATACAAAAAGTGATGCGCACAACTGGCATGTTAAATATGATGCCAGTACATCTAGCAGAAATGGAACATGTAATGCCTAAAATTACCCGTTCTGTTCGAAAAAAATATAGAAAGAAACGCGTTCTAAAAGCAAAAGCCGAAAGAAAAGCAGAAGTGGCTTTTTTAACCGGCTGCATCATGGACGTCATGTTCAGTGATATTAATGAAGCGACTCTTAATGTATTAAGAAGAAATGGAAACGACGTTGTTATTCCTCCCTCTCAAACGTGCTGTGGTGCTTTGCACGTTCATGCAGGAGACCGAGACATGGGAAGACAGCTTGCCAAAAAAAATATAGAGGCTTTTCAACATGCGGACACTGTTATTGTAAACGCTGCAGGATGCGGCTGCATGTTAAAAGAGTATCCTGAACTATTTAGAGAAGAAGAGCAAGAGTGGCTTGAAAAAGCCGAAGTCTTTGCTGAAAAAGTCCAGGATATTTCAAAATACCTTCACGATACGGGATATCGCCCCCCGCAGGCAAAGCTGCATAAGCGCATTACGTATCACGATGCTTGTCATTTAGCTCATGGTCAAGGAGTTAGGAAAGAACCAAGAGATATTTTGCTTTCTATTCCGGGAGTGGAAATGGTTCATATGGCTAATGCGGACCGATGCTGTGGAAGTGCAGGAATTTATAATTTAACAAATCCTGATATGGCGGGGGCTGTGCTTCAAAGTAAAATGGAACACGTGCCTCATGACGTAGAAATGATTTCAATGGGAAACCCAGGATGTATGCTGCAGATGGCAGTAGGAGTAAAAAAATATGGACGAAGTCAGCAAATTGTTCACACGGTACAGCTTTTGGAGTGGGCCTATCAAAAAGAAGAGGAGGAAGCACATCGTGTTGAAGAAAAATAGAATAAAAGATCTTCACGTAAAAAATCTCTCTCAACTAGTAGATGCTCATTCTATTTTGCATCATAAAGAAGATTTGCTTGCGTACGACTGCGATGGGTTTACTATTCATAGACATTTGCCTAAAGCGGTGGTATTTCCTCAAAATACGAAAGAAGTTTCTAGCATTGTTAAATACTGCAATGAACATGATTTGCCTTTTCTTGCAAGAGGAGCAGGCACAGGTCTAAGCGGGGGAGCGATTCCTCTTAATAATGAAGTGGTTATTAGTTTAGTGAAAATGAAGCGCCTTCTTAGCGTCGACTATGAAAACAGGCGTGCCGTTGTAGAGCCGGGATTCATTAATCTTAGATTAACCAATTCAATCTCTGAAAAAGGATATTATTATGCACCTGATCCTTCGAGTCAATATTGCTGCACCATTGGCGGAAATGTAGCGGAAAACGCAGGAGGGGCACACTGTCTTAAATATGGGGTAACTACCAACCATATTTTAGGGTTAGAGGTGGTGCTTCCAAATGGAGATGTGATTGAACTTGGCAAGCAAGGTATTCCAGATGAACCGGGATATGATTTATTAGGACTTTTAACGGGATCAGAAGGAACGTTAGGAATCGTTACAAAAATTACGGTGCGCATTTTGAAAAACCCCGAAGCAAAACAAACGGTTCTTGCCTATTTCGACCGCGTAGAAGACGGCAGTCAAGCGGTATCAGACATTATATCAGCCGGCATTGTGCCTGCTGCGCTTGAAATGATGGATAAAACCGCCATTGAAGGAGTGGAAGCTGCTGCGTTTCCAGTCGGACACCCTAGAGATATTGAAGCTCTTTTATTAATTGAAGTAGACGGCATTTCAGCCGGTATTGAAGAGCAAATCCTTCGTATTTTAGACGTATGTAAAAAACAAAACGTACGGGAAGTGAAAGTAGCTGAAAGTGAAGAAGAGCGCGCGAGGTGGTGGGCAAATCGTAAAACAGGATTTGGAGCGATGGGAGCCATATCCCCTGACTATCTCGTACAAGACGGCGTTATTCCAAGAAGCAAACTGCCTCAAGTGCTGAAGCGAATTAACAAAATTAGCCAAGAATCTGGCCTTCGCATTGCCAATATTTTTCACGCCGGAGACGGGAACTTACATCCGCTTGTATTATTTGATGCTAGAAAGCCAGGGGAAACTGAAAAAGCACTCGACGCCGGAAGCGCATGTTTGCAAATATGTGCAGAAGTAGGAGGAACGATTACCGGCGAACACGGCGTGGGCATTGAAAAAAAAGAAGAAATGCGATTTGTTTTCAATGAAGATGAAATTCAAGCACAAACGAATATACGAGAAGTATTTAATCCTAAAAATCTATTAAATGCAGGAAAGCTTTTTCCAAGTCCGAGCCGCTGCGCTGAAGTCAAAAAAGAAATGAAAAAAGTAGAATATTTTTAGAAAATTCTTGAAAATACACTCGCTCGATGATATGATTTTTTTAACAAAAATAAAACGCTGTTTCGCAATAAGAAACAGCACCGCATATGTTCGTCTTAACCATTTTGGCAAAAAGAAATGAAAGCGCGTCCAAATCTAAAAATGTAAAGAAGTAAGAGGAGGAAACAGACGGTGACAAACTACAAACAAGTTGGAAATCTGAAAGTAGCTCCAGTTCTCTATCAATTTATCAATGAGGAAGCTCTCCCGGACAGCGGCCTAAGTACAGAAAATTTTTGGTCTTATTTTGAAGCGTTAGTAACCGAGTTAACACCCGTAAATAAACGTTTGTTAGAAAAGCGTGATCAGCTGCAAGCTCAAATTAATGCGTGGCATCAAGAAAATCCTGACGGTGACTTTAACGAATACAAATCGTTTTTAACGAGAATTGGCTATTTAGAAGACAAGACAGACGATTTCCTTATTGGTACAGAAGGAGTAGACAGCGAAATTGCCTACCAGGCAGGACCGCAGCTTGTTGTACCTGTAAATAATGCCCGGTACGCTATTAACGCTGCTAATGCACGCTGGGGAAGTCTCTATGATGCTCTTTACGGCACTGATGCAATCAGTGAAGAAAATGGAGCTTCGCGCACGAGTTCTTACAATCCAATTCGAGGAGAAAAAGTTATTGCGTTTGCGAAGAATTTTCTTGATGAAATTGTTCCGCTCGTTCAGTCTTCTCATGCGGAAGTGGTTCAGTACAGTCTTGAAAATGGAAGGCTTGTCGCTCAATTAAACGATGGCAGTTTAACAGAATTACAGGAAGAAGAGAAATTTGTAGGGTATCAAGGAGAAGAAGAAAGCCCTGATGCTCTTTTATTCAAAAACAACGGCCTGCATTTTGAAGTTCAAATTGATCGTACGGATTCGATTGGCAAAACAGACGATGCGGGTGTAAAAGATATTTTAATGGAAGCAGCTCTTACGACGATTATGGACTGTGAAGATTCAGTAGCGGCAGTAGACGCAGAAGATAAAGTAGATGTTTACCGCAACTGGCTAGGATTAATGAAAGGTGATTTGACGTCTACTTTTAAAAAAGGAAGTCAAAACATGACAAGGCGTTTAAATCCAGACCGTACTTATGTTTCTCCCGACAAGAAAAAGATTTCACTGTCCGGCCGTTCGCTTATGTTTGTTCGAAACGTTGGGCATTTAATGACAAACAGCGCTGTTTTAGATCGAAACGGCAACGAAATCTATGAAGGTATTTTAGACAGCGTGATTACTAGTTTAATTGCCAAACACACCTTGCTTAAAAACGGCACGTATCAAAATTCTAAAAAGAGCTCTATCTATATCGTTAAACCGAAAATGCACGGCTCCAAAGAAGTGGCTTTTGCCAACACGTTATTTAATTCAATTGAAGATATGCTAGGGCTTGAGCGTCATACGATTAAAATTGGCGTAATGGACGAAGAGCGCCGCACGACGCTTAATTTAAAAGCGTGTATCAAAGAAGTAAAAGACCGAGTGGCTTTTATTAATACTGGATTCTTGGATCGAACAGGTGACGAAATTCATACCTCAATGGAAGCGGGCGCTGTTATCCGTAAAAATGATATGAAAGCGTCTAAATGGCTTCAAGGCTACGAGCAGTCTAATGTAAATGTAGGCTTAGCAAGCGGATTCCAAGGCCGCGCTCAAATCGGAAAAGGAATGTGGGCAATGCCGGATATGATGGCGGAAATGCTTAAACAAAAAGTGGGGCATTTAAAAGCAGGAGCGAATACGGCATGGGTGCCTTCACCAACCGCAGCAACGCTTCATGCTCTTCACTACCATCAAATTGATGTAAGAGATGTTCAAAACGAATTGCTTACTCAGTCTGCTGATTTACAAGATGACATTTTGCAAATTCCTGTGGCAGAAAAACCAAATTGGAGCAAAGATGAAATTCAGCAGGAGCTCGACAACAACGCTCAAGGAATACTTGGGTATGTAGTGAGATGGGTCGACCAAGGAGTAGGGTGCTCAAAAGTACCGGATATTAATAATGTAGGGCTAATGGAAGACCGGGCAACGCTTCGTATTTCCAGTCAGCACGTAGCTAACTGGCTTCATCATGGAATTTGTACAAAAGAACAAGTAACGGAGACGCTCAAGCGAATGGCAAAAGTAGTGGATCAACAAAATGAAAATGATCCTCTGTATCAGCCAATGGCACCGAACTACAGCGCATCCATTGCTTTTCAGGCAGCCTGCGATTTAGTATTTCAAGGCTATGATCAGCCAAACGGCTATACGGAGCCCATTTTACATCGCCGCCGTATCGAAGCAAAGGCAAAAGCAGCTATAAAACAGTAAAACAAACGGCCTGTCAGCATAGGGATGGCAGGCTGTACTTACACCTTCAGAATCTGACTATCTACTATTCTTATTAAAATCAAGCAAATGGGAAAAGGAGCTATGTTATGAAATTTGTAAGGTTCGCTGTACAAGATAGCCGTCATACAGGTGTACTAAAAGAGGATACGATCAGCGTCATTAAAGGAAATATATTTGAGAAATGGGACTATACAGGGCAGACTTTTTCACCGAGTGAAGTAAGGCTTTTGGCTCCTTTAGAGCCGAATCAAATTATTGGAATAGGCGCAAATTATGCAGCTGCAAAGTCGGAGCTGCCAAGAGAAGTGCCTTCTATTCCTGTCTTCTTTTTTAAGCCCACATCCTCTGTGATCGGTCCAAACGAGGCCATTGTCATTCCAACTGCGATTAAGCACGTCAAGTTTGAATCCGAGCTTGCAGTTATTATTGGAAAAGAAGCGAAGAACATCGCAAAAGAAGACGTGCTGGACTATATATTTGGGTATACAATTGGAAACGATGTAACGGCTCCGGATTATTTTCATAAAGACGGGCACTGGACTATTGGAAAATCCTTTGATTCATTTACGCCTCTTGGCCCCGTAATCGAAACGGAGCTTGATTTTAAATCCATTCATGTAAAAGCGTTTTTAAATGGCGTTGAAAAACAAAATAGCTCGACAGATTTAATGATTATTTCCGTTGAGCAAATGATCGCTTACCTTTCTACTGTTATGACCCTTAAGCCGGGAGATGTGGTTTTAACAGGAAGTCCGGTCGGCGCGGAGCTGGTAAGCGCAAACGATGTCATTGAATGCACCATCCGAGAAATTGGAACCCTCCAAAATCCGTTTGCTGCAGAGAAAGAACGTGTAAACGTATAAGAGTGATAAAAAATGCCCGGCAGTAACACGACACATAAAGGAGAGAAAAAAATGGAGAGAGAAAATATGGTGAAGTCTGTAAGCCGGGCGTTGGATATCGTCACAATTGTCAGCATGGAAAGAGAAGGGGTAGGCGTCACAGAAATTGCAAAGCAAATGGACATCAACAAAAGCTCCGTATACCGTATTCTAACTACTCTTGCTCAGTACGGCTATATTGAACAAGATCAAGAAAACGGGCGGTACAAGCTTGGGTATAAGTTTTTAGAAGTAAGTTCAAAACTTTTAGATTCTATTGATCTACGAACGGAAGCAAAGCCGTTTTTGCAAGAACTTGAAAGTGAAACAAATGAAGTTATTCATCTTGTTGTCTACGATCAAGGTGAAGTAGTGTATATTGAAAAATTAGAAGGCAATCAGACGCTGCGCATGCATTCAAAAGTGGGGAAAAGAGCGCCTATGCACTGTACGTCTGTCGGTAAAGCTATCCTAGCTTTTTTACCGCTTAACACGGTAACAAGCATTCTTGAAAGAAAAGGCTTACCAGCTCATACCGATCACACCATTACAGATGAAGAAAGCTTTCTTCGAGAACTTTCAGAAGTAAAACAAAAAGGATATGCGCTGGATTTAGAAGAAAATGAATACGGAATTACTTGCATCGCAGCGCCTATTTTTGATCACCTTGGTCAAGTCGTTGCCGCAGTCAGCATTTCCGGTGCTACCATGCGTATGACAAATGAGCGATTAACGTATCTTCAAGAACGCATGGTTGATATAGGCAAGAACATTTCGAAGCGGCTCGGCTACAAAACTGAATCTGTGAAAGACAAAAGTTTGTTCTGATTCTTCGAGAACAAACTTTTGCTGTAAAATAACGTAATTATATTATGTAAACTATAGGCTAGGATTTTTAATTGATGTTTTATTCATGATACAATAAAGTCGTTAGAATATATACGTAAAGGAGATAAATTATGGAACAGTTTGAGCGCAATATTGAAAAGTACGCCGAGCTAGCTGTAAAAGTCGGTGTAAACATTCAAAAAGGGCAAGTATTAAACATTAATGCCGATATTTCTTCCGCTGATTTTGTTCGTGAAATTGCGAAAAAAGCGTACGAAGCCGGAGCAAAGTCTGTTGATGTAGACTGGCATGACGATCATTTAGTTCGTTTGAAATACGAAAAAGCGGATGAATCTGTATTTAATGAATTTCCTGCTTGGAAAGCTCAAGCAAGAGAAGAGCTTGTGAAAAACGGAGGCGCTGTTTTATCTGTAATTTCAAGCGGTCCTGACTTACTAAAAGGAGTAGACGGCAAACGTATTGCTGCGTTCCAAAAAGTAAGCGGAAAAGCAATGAAAAAATTCCGTGAAGCGATCCAATCCGATAAAATCAGCTGGTCCATCGTAGCTGTTCCTTCAAAAGACTGGGCAGCTAAAGTATTTCCTGACGTTCCAGAAGAGCAGCAGCAAGAAAAACTGTGGGAAGCTATTTTTAAATCTGTGCGCGTAGATCAAGAAGATCCAGTGGCCGCATGGGAAGAGCACAACGCTTCATTACATACAAAAGTAGACATTTTAAATGAAAAGAGATTTGCTAAGCTTCACTATAAAGCGCCAGGAACAGATTTAACAATTGAGCTTCCTGACAAACATATTTGGGTTGGCGCAGGCAGTGTTAATGAAGACGGCAACTCGTTTATGGCCAATATGCCAACAGAAGAAGTATTCACACTTCCAAAAAAAGACGGCGTAAATGGTCAAGTAACGAGCACAAAACCGCTTAGCTACGCAGGAAACTTAATTGAAAACTTCACGCTAACATTTGAAAACGGAAAAATTGTTGATGTAAAAGCAGAAGAAGGCGAAGAAACGTTAAAGCACCTAATTGAAACAGATGAAGGTGCCAAATACTTAGGAGAAGTAGCCTTAGTACCGCATCAATCGCCAATTTCTCAGTCAAACATCATTTTCTACAACACGCTGTTTGACGAAAATGCATCCAACCACTTAGCCATCGGCAGCTCGTATTCCTTCTGTTTAGAAGGTGGAAAAACGATGTCTAAAGAAGAGCTATCACAAAACGGAGCAAACGACAGCATCACCCACGTTGACTTCATGATTGGCTCCGCTGAAATGGACATCGACGGCATTAAAGCTGACGGTACAAGCGAGCCTGTGTTTAGAAAAGGGAACTGGGCGTTTTGAATTAAATAAATAACAATGATAAAAGCTTCTGCGGATGTAGCGCAGAAGCTTTTATTGTGATACTAAATTTCTGTAAAACTGAGATTTTATATATCTTACACGCGATTACGCTTTAAAATAAAACGATAGCAAGTTATTTTTAAGTTTGTACATCAGTTGTAGAATCAGGAGCAAAGTTAACAACTTCCAAAACTATAGGAGAACCTGTTAAAATGCTAGATCCTGCAGGAACAGTAATAGCTAAAGAACCGACACCTGTAGCTCCTGGCGTATATGTGGAAAGGCCAGCCATTTGTAAAACGCCGTTGATATACACATTGTAATAGCTGTTATCCGTAGCTAAAGCTGGAAGTGCAGTAGCCGCGCCACCTGTATCACCAAAAAAGTCAGCGGCATCTATTGTTAAAGTAGCTGCACCCGTAGTTGTAGCAGTGGCTGCATAGAAAAAGCGTGAGACGGTTGGGCTGGCTGTTACAGTGGTAGTAGCGGCTATAGCGAGTTTCATAATTTGAAGAGGCATAAATGTGTTACCTCCTTTCATGTTCTATCCTTCAATATATGCATTTGTTCCTTCTGAGGAATAGGTTTAATGGCATAAATTTAATTCTTAAAGACTATAACTAAACTAAGTACATCTGTGAAGGAGAGTTTTTCTTGAAGAAAAAATCTTACGGCTGCGATCAGTATGCACCCTCTTGTTCAACACCTTTTGTTAAGCTTCCCGTGTTGCCTCAGCAGGAATTTAGGTATATATTCCCGAAAAAAGTTCGCATCTTTGAATACTATACGGTAGCCGGAGGCAGCAAGCGCATCTTTACAGATCAAGATGCGTTAAAAGAATACGGCGCTCAGCATATATTAGATCCTGAGAGCTACTCATACAGTAATCTATTCATAAACGGTGTGTTACAGCCTTCCTCCAATTACAGCGTCCAAGAAGGACTTCTTATCATTAACACAGAGGATATTCCTTTAGAAAAATCACCCGTGATTTTACAAATGATTAAAGTAATCTAACTTTCAACCACAAAATGCGAAGTACACATGCCTGGAAACAAAAAACAAGGTGAACGTTAGTCAGTTCCACCTTGTTGTGATTCTTCTTTTTTAACCGGAGCGTCACGCTTGAACATGTGATAGTAGGTAAACGCTAAGCATAGAGCGCCGGCGATTGAACAAAAATATTGCAAAAAACGGACGAAATCCATTGGAATGACCTCCCATTTTCAGTTTCGCTTCTAGTATGTACAGGGAAGTGAAATAATATGTGAAAAAGGGAGGTTTTCTCTTATAGTTCGTATGGTTCTTGGAGAGTAAGGTAAGGCTGCTGATCTTCAAGACCAAGACGCTTATTTAATTGTCTTTTCATTAAATCGTACTGGTAGATGAGGTGAAATTGATTTTTTTTCGGTGTTTCACAGCGAATGTAGGTTTCTTGCCCGTTCTTATCTGTGAAATGAATGGTTAACTCACCGAAATAGCGTTGAACAGGAGCTCCGTGAAGGCCTTTTTCATTTTTGACAACCTTTGAAAATTCTGCTCGTTGAATACGGTTAAATGGAATAATAGCTACTTGATTGATAACAAGACGCTGATCGTACATGTCAATTTTAGATATAGAAATTTGATTAATTCCTTCTGCAAATTTAACATGCCCGTTTACAGAAACAAGCGGTTTGCGATCCTCAGGATCAACAGCGCCTTGAGGCCGCTTAATGACGTAGAAGCTAGCTACGCCAAGTGCTACGATACCAACCACAACAATAAGTGCAAACATCATTTTGCATTCCACCTCCTGAGTATAGATGTGTAATCTGAATTTAACAGCAAGCTGTTTCAGTTGCCATATTGCCTCAACAATGAGGGTAGAGAAAAGCAGTTCGGCAGTTCATTATAAGTATATACATACGTTCGACAATATGGTGTGATATTCCTTCTTATTATGACTTTTTTACGACAAAATAGGCAAAACTCTTTTCGAAAATGAAGCAAATCAGTTACAATTTAAGGATAAGGTACCAAATTTCTTTTTTATCTCAAAAAAGTACAGAAAAACGTAAAAAATTCTAGGTACTTTCTCATATTTTTACTATTTTTATAGAATTTATCCCAATTTCTAATCCTTTATCGTGTATAATCTCTTGTGTGCAGCATGATATACATAAAGGTGTAAGGAGGCACAGTTCATTGTCTTTATCAGCAAAAAAGATATTATTATTAGTTTTAGTAGTTATATGTTTAGTGTTAGTTGTGATGCAATTCATAAATCGATCAGCAGAGCCGACTTCTGAACAGGCCCAAGAAACACTGAGTAAGCTTCCTGAACAAGAAACCGTTAAAGAAAAAGCAAAGGGCGACGAGGAAGCGCACAAATATCGAGTGTATTATATTACTATTGAAAAAATCGAAAATGGTACATACAGCGGAACAACAAAAGAAGGAACGGGCATTAAATTTTCCGATAAAAATTTAAATGAACCGATTCCAAGCAATTTGAAAAAAGGAGATATCGTTAAAGCATACTTTGATCTTGAATATAGCACGAAAGGTCTAGTCAAAGTAGAAAAGGTAGACGAGATACCCGATGATGACGAGAGCTCAAGTTAATTGAGCTCTTTTTTTGTATTTTACGAATGTGGTAAAATATTGAATATATAGACGCGGTATAGGGGGAAGAAGATGATAGCAGCAATTATAGTAGGAGCGGTAATTCTTTTAGCTCTGATTATTAAAGGGATTGCAAAGCCGAGAGGGTTTCGCTTGTATAAAGAGGAGCTTCCAGATGAGCTCGGAATACATAAAGATAATGGTTTTGAAGATATTGTTCATTCACTGGAAGATTCTTTACCGGCAGCCTATGTTCACCAAGTGAAACAGCGTATGCAAGGGCGAAATACAAAAGACGATGAAGTAGAATGGACGTTTTTTGAGATGAAGCGCTACTTTTTATTAAATGCAGTCATCAAAGACGTACCGATGTTTAGTGAAAAAGTGGATGAAGTGTGGCACGAAATGATTATGTTTACAGTAGATTATGAGCGTTTTACAGAACACTTTTTCAGCCGCTTTTTGCATCACCAGCCAAATGTAGATACAGCTCCATTTCCACAGCCGGATAAGCGAGCATTCTTCGATTGGATGTATGCTCATTTGTTTGACATAACGGGCAACAGCCGACTGCTTTGGGGGAAATTTTTTCAGCATCCGCTTGATAAAAGTACACTTCAAGATTTTCAAAGATTGTCAGAAGATGAATTACTAGATCGCTATTTTTTAAGAAACGCCAAATGGGAAAAACAGCAGAGAACCCTGATTCAAACGTTAAAAGAAGAAGTCACTGCTGCACGAAAAAGAAAAAAAGCAGGCGGATCAACTTATTTTAAAAAAGCGGCTAAAAAAGGAAATGTATCAAACGAACTTCTTCTTCAAGGCTTTGTTTTTTATTCTCTCTACAAAGTCACCAACTTTTCAAGCCATATGAATGAGCTGCTGCTATATAAAAAGACGATGTATGCGGGAGATACAGCCTCTTACAGCGGGTATAGCTGTTCAAGCCCCTGGGAAGACAACCGCCACCATCACCACAACGATGGAGGTCATCACCATCATGACAGCGGCAGCAGCTGTTCAAGCTCTAGCTGCGGGAGTGGGTGCAGCAGCAGCTAATAAAGTAAAAAAACTCGTTTTATACGAGTTTTTTTACTTTAAATGCAACGACGATAAAATGATTCACTGACAAGCAATGAAAAATTTGGTATAATCGTTACGTTTTTAAAAAGGAGAGACAGTGAAAATGAATATTTTATGGGACTTTGATGGAACCATCTTTGATACCTATCCAACGATTGTAAAAGCATTCAAAGAATTACTAACAGATCAAACAATCTCAGAAGAAGATATTTTAAAGCAGATGAAAATATCTTCTGACGTAGCAATTAAGCATTTCAATATTGAAAAGTCTTTGTTTGATAACCACTTCCATGTGCTCGAACAGAAAATTAACCCTAAAGATAAGCCTGCTTTTCCTCACGTAGAAGACGTACTGAGCTTTGCGGATACAAATGTAATTGTTACGCATAAATCTAGACAGTCTACTCTTGATATTCTGGCATTTTTTAATATGGAGCACCATTTTACGGAGATTATTACAAAAGATGATGGCTATAAACGAAAGCCTGATAGCGGCGCTTATGCCTATCTTCACGATAAGTATCAGCTCGATTTAGTGATTGGAGACCGCGAGCTTGATCTAAAACCTGCCCGTGAACTTGGAATCAAAACATGTGCATTTCAAAATAACGACATCGAAGCAGATTATCACCTTACATCATACGATCAATTCTTTACAACTGTCGTAAATAAAAACTCGTGAAGCTATTCTTCACGAGTTTTTATTTGTTCAGGGTTATGTACTTCGGGAATTTCACCGAGCGTATAGTTCGCTACTTTTGTAATGTTACTATTAGCAAAGAAGTAAAACTCTCCGTCAACTCCGCGAATTTTTGTCGTGCGCAATCCAATTTCTTCAACAGTTCCTTTCGTATCATTTATGGATACGTGATCTCCTACTGAGAATTGATCTTCAAATAGAATAAAAAAACCGTTTAAAATATCTTTAATCAAATTTTGTGCACCTAAGCCTGTAATAAATCCTGCTACGCTAATACCAGCTAAAAGAGCTTTCATATTAATTCCGATTGCTTCTAAAGATGTGATAAGTACAATAAAATACACGACGTACATGACAATGCTCAGACAAAGCTTTTTCAGCGTTATTTCTTTACGTTCGTTGTACCTCAGCAGCTTGGTTTTAAATCTGAAATCAAAGATTTTATTAATTACACTACGAGCAAACCGGATAACGATTTGAGCAATAATAAAAATCAAGATAATCTTTATAATTACTTCACTAATGTCAATCCACTTACCGGTATTAAATAAAGTTTGCTGTACCCACTGTATGTCTTTCATGACTAAGTCCCTTTCTTGCTTTATAAAATTTTCTCTACTGAATAGTATAATTTATTTTTAAAAATATACTACTAGAATTTATTAAGAGGCGTTTGAACTATTGTTTTGTTTTATTTTAATTTATTTGTATTTGGTATATGTAATGAAAACTCCTTAATTTAGAAAAAGTGAAAATCTTCAGGTATAGATATTTTTAAAACATTTCTTTATACAAATATTAAATAAAATCTTATAGCAGAGATTAGTATAGATCTTATTAACAAACATTATATACAGATATTAAAGAAAGAAAAATCCTGTAAAAACCCAATGATATCAAGGGTTAGAGAGGAAATTACTTTTCAATAAATAACTGTGTGGAAAATAGACCTTTTTTGTGAACAGCATCCTTTAGCTAAAGGATGTTTTTTATAACAATAGATATGGAAACTATTTTATTCACTATGTTTTTTCTTCTGCAATAGACGGATTTTAAAATTCATAGTATGAAGATTTCTATTAAAAGTATGAATTATTTCCATTGTGGATAAAAATCGTCGTGTTAAAGAGTAAATAACCTGGAAATCATCGTTAATAAAAAAATAAAAGGGATGTTTTTAATAACAAAGAGGATGATATAACATTAATTGAATATGTTTTCTTTCTTTTGTGGATAAGTATGAAGGTATTTTTTTAGCAATATTCCGTAGTTATACACAAGAAATATCCTTCATTTGCACTCATTACGTTTATATAGATAGGATAATGGAATTGGAGAGCTGAAAAAATGAGTGTTTGTTTGTACTATTTGTATCAAAAAGAGAGGAAAAAGGAGAGAAAATAAAAAAAAGGCATGCCAAAGAAGCCCCTTATGAAGCTGTAAGTTCGGCAGGGACTTGATCTTGAAGATTTTTTGAAAGCTCTTTTCGAATGAGCGTACGGATTTTCCCGCCGTAATTTTCAACGACTTGAGCATCATGGCTGAAGAAGGCCTGTTCAATCAGAGAATAAAGGGCAGACTTCACTCGTTTAATACCATATTCAAAAGAAAGCTGAACCAAATCAGCGATGTCTTCGTTTTGGAATGAAGACATAACAATTCCTGTAGAATCTGTGCTGTATCCAGATAATTTTACAAAAGTCTCTTCAATAGTACGTCGAATCGCCGCATCGTATTGATCTTTCTTTTCTTGTTTTGACATCTTGCCATTTTTAGCTCCGTCTTTTAGAACAAAGAAAATAGTAGATCCTTGGACAACGGTTTTAAATGCGCTCGTCTGGGTTTCAGCTATTTTTTGCATCATACCCTTGTAGTGAGTATATTTCGGCGTAAAAATTTTATAGTCATTAAAGCTAATTTTTGAAGTGTTTTCTCCAGGATTAAACTGACGCTTAATCGTATCGTTGTCATAAACCAATTCTTTGCGCAGCTCTAAGCGAAGGGCATTTACGTTTTCAATTAGAATAAGTTCTTCAAAGCGAGTATATTCTAATTCCATAAACCCAAAGCCGTGTTCTTCAAAATATTGAGGGTAGGGAACAATACAAATATTGATTCCTTTGCCGCTGCGAGAATAGGAAATTAATTCTGTTTCTGCTAATGCTACATTGTTGTTGCGAACTGTTCGAACTGTACAATTCAAAGCGGCTGCAATCTCTTTTTCAGAAACATCACAAATAATACCTCTTTCATCAACGTGAAGGAAGTGATAAAAAATTAATTGTGAAATTTGAGATTTAGATAAACGGTGATGTTCTGCCACTGTTTTGATTGTAGGGTTCCCATGAGCGTCTAGGTCCATGTGATCTTCAATATCTTTATATTTTTCTACGGTGCTAGACAATTGGCGAATAATTTGTTTTCCAATTTTCGCAAATTCTTTTTTTATCATGAGAATCCCTCCAATCTATTTCATATCAACAATAATTTATTAGGGTAAAATAACAAAGAATACCTTGTGAAAATTATATCAATAAGAAACAGAATCGCAAACGAACGAGTAGTACGATAAAAACGGCAAAAGGTTCAAAGAATGCTGTCATATCAAGGGGTTCAGCGTATAGGTTTTTTAGTACGACAAAAACGGCAAAAGCAAGCAAGCGCCGGTAGAACAGTGTTTGTTACGATCAGTAAAAATCAAAAAAAACTTTATGCGTTTTAGTACGTAAAAAACAGCAAAAGTCTCAGTATAGTACGCTAAAAATAGCAAAAGTGAAGAATGGTACGCTAAAAACAGCAAAAGCTACCTCGATTCACCTAAAAAAAGGGGAAAAAACCACTTTTCTGATCGTTGTAAATAACACAATGAATTTCATTAGTACGTCAAAAATGGCAAAAGCTATTTTTAGTACGTGAAAAACGTCAAAAACGACCTAGTAGTACGACAAAAACAGCAAAAGTTATCGTTTGGTACGTCAAAAATGGCAAAAGCTTTATATATGCTGCGACAAAAATAAAAAATGGGGTTTGAAAAGGCAATAATAAAGGGAAAAGCAATGTTTAGTACGCAGAAAACGGCAAAAGTAGTGAAAGGGTACGTAAAAAACGGCAAAAGGTAGGATTGTTTTACGAAAAAAAGAGAATAATTAACAATTAATAAGTGATTACGAGTAAATAAAATGAATTTAGTACGTCAAAAATGGCAAAAGAATCAGAGTGGTACGTCAAAAACAGCAAAAGGTAGTAATTAGTACGCTAAAAACGGCAAAAGAAGCGAAGAGGTACGTAAAAAACGGCAAAAGCTTCTGGTTAGTACGTTAAAAATGACAAAACTTCCAAACTATGAAATAAAATTAGAGGGATATTTTGTATTTATAAGCTGAAAGTGGCAAAATATCAGATAAAAAAGGAAGGGAACAATTTACCCTTCCAATGTTTCTCTATGTTCTCCTCCAAAATAGTCTTGAATTTCATAATTTTGAAGAGGAATAAAAGAGATTTCAAATCCTTGAAGTTTTTGCTGATAACTTTGGATCAGTACTTGATTGCTAACAAACTCTGCTAGAGATTCATTAATTAATTTTAGATTGACATCAATTTTCTTTGAACGAAAACGAACTTTTGAAGCAAAATATTGATACGGGTAAAAATGAGTGTAAGACTTCTCTTGTAAATAACAATCTAATCGCTCTTTTTGAAATGCATACAGCAGTAAAGAAGACAGCGAATTATCTTTAAACTTTTTAATAACGTCACTGTAAATTTGTACAAACTGCTGATTTAAAAAGCCTTGATGCGTATCGTCGCTAAATACGATGGTTGCATATCGTCTGCCCGTTACTTCATCGGTTTCAATAACAGCTTTTTGGAAGAAGTTTATCGCAAATTTTGTATCTCTGGAATTTTTTTTCTTCGCTACACCTTCTACGTGGTATCTGGCAATTTTCATAATGCGGGCTTCAACCGCTTCATAGTTTTTTACACCTTTTGAATTATAAATTTCTTTAACGATATCCGCTAAATCAAGAGTCACCGTTTTTTCTTTATAAAACATCTCGTCGCGCTGTGAAAGAGCAAACTGGATAATTTGAGAATCTTTTGGGTCTAAAACCATATTTCGTTTGGAGAGAACCGTTTGATTATCATTGACAGGGATAATGGTGCGAATGAAATATTCTTCATCAACTTTATAGTCATTATATAAAACGACTTCTTGGGAGTTTGTTTTAACTTCCATATTGGTTTTAAGAGAGTGACTTTCATTTGAGAAGATAGGGGCCTCTACCCACGAATTCAATCGTTTATCAATCCAGTTACTCAAATTTCCATTGTATTTTTCTAATATGATTTCAGCAATTAAAAAAGTAAAGTCCGTGTGAAATGCTTTCTCTATTTGATAATTCATCTTTGAATCTAAATAAGGAAAATCGGTAATATTTGTTTTTTTACTTTTAGCCCATGTCTCTACTTCTTTTAACTTTATCTTTAAAATATCTTCAGGCTTTTCCACGCCAAACAGCTTTTTTAAGTGTTCGGTATCCACTTTTTTATCCATCACTTTTTTGGCCAATTCAATGTCTTCAAAAATAGGATTAGGCTTTTGGGCTTTAATATCTTTTTTTAACGTTTGCAGCCAGTTTTTCTTATTTGATTGTCTTCTTTTGTAGGCCGGGTTTCTTATTTCCTTAGGATTTATTAATTTATTCTCTAAAACAAACGTATCTTGCAATATATTTAAAATGTAGTCTTCTATAAAATTTTTTTCATTCGAAAAGAACGAATGAGAATCATATAAAAAGTCTATGCACTTTGCTTTGATATTGTCATCGATCGCATCGCTGATTTGTTTAATAAGGTAAGGAGAAAAATTGGATGGTTCGTTCATGTTGACCTCCTCTGTATGTATTTAATCTGTAACACTCTTATTATATCTTTTTTGAACGATACTCTAAAGGCTAAAAGGAAAATTCGTTTTTGTGGATGCTGTTTTATATCAAATTAGCCTAACCAACTATTAGTATATAAAGGCTTATTGCAAATCTAAAATTCTTTCTTTATAGCGCTTGTACAATTTTAGATGTAAGGAGAGTATTATAGTAGCTTTATAAAAGAGAAAAGCGAAGTACATTCATTGAGTTTGAAAATGGAAAAGTTTATACTTGCCAAGTACACTCTTTTTACAAATAGGGGGAATAAATATGTTGTTAAAACCTAAAGCAATTTTTTTAGATATGGACGGTACGATATTAAATCGCTCCAACAAAGTAAGTATTCAAACAAAAGAAACCATTGACGAATTACGAAAACAGGGAATTTTTGTTTTTATTGCTACGGGAAGAGCGTTTGATGAAATAGAAGAGTTAGTTCCTGAAGGCTTTCAAGTGGATGGATTTATCACGTCAAATGGTATGGCAGGGTACGTAGGAAAAGAAGCAGTCTTTCAGCACTCGCTTTCACTTCAATTGGTGGAAACTATTATTGAAAAAGCAAGAGCGAACAAGGTATACTACGAGCTTTTCCCGTATGGCACACCTCGCGTGACGTTAAAACAAGATCAGCCATATGTTGAAAATGAAATTAGAGAGCCAAAGCCAGACAGTGTGGAAATTAACGAATGGCTTTCTCGTAAACAAGCGATAAAAGAAGAGATTGACTGGAAAGATTCCGTAGAAGGAAGTGAATTTTCAAAGTTCTATTTCTTTGCAAGAACGCACGAGCATATCGATAAATGGAAAGAGGAGCTTGAAGAACTTAAAAAAGAAATCGATTTTACAACTTCTACTTCATCTAAACACAATGTTGAAGTGATGGTGGCAAACGTAAATAAAGCAACGGGAATTCAGCAAATGCTAAAACATTTTAATTTGCCCGAGCAAGACATTCTAGCAATTGGCGACAGCAACAATGATTTACCAATGTTTCAGTTTGCCAGCTATGCCGTAGCGATGAAAAATGCGCCGGATCATATTAAAGAAATTGTCGATGACGTAACGAAATTTAACTGTGACGAAAACGGCGTATCTCATTATCTTTCTAAACTTTTATTGCAAAAATCTGCTAGAAGTAATCCCGTTTTATAAAAATGAATCTATTTCACGACAATGCATTATAACCAACTATTCAAAACATCGTCTTTTAGGCGGTGTTTTTAGTATACATAAGGTGAAAAGTAAACCGTTCATTATTTTTAGTTATAGCACTCTTAGCTAAAAAGAATAGCCAAGAATAAATCTTCTATAACTTAAAAATTATGTTATAAACAACATAATTATATAACTATCCTCGTAACTATCCCTGCAAAACGCCTCTCAGCCCTGATGAGTGCCACCATGCCAAAGCATAAAATATTTTAAAATCTAAACTTTTTCTTTCTTCAAACTTTTTATAAAATGCGCAGAAAAGGGATTGTATCTCCGTATATTTAATGCTAATATAACATTTAATGAAAATAGTATAACATATTTAGCTTTATTTTATAATTAGTATGACATAAATTCTTAATTTAATTGTTTTGTTAAAGTGTTTATAATCATAGTGACCAGCATATTTGTCTATTCATTACTATTAAATTGTGTATCTTGTAAGCTGCTAAATGAAAAATACTAGCGTTATTAAACTATTAAAATCAAAGAATAGGAAGATTTAATGTGAATAAAAGAAAAATTGTCTATATAGTTTCCGACTCAGTAGGTGAAACGGCTGAGCTGATGGTAAAAGCAGTTTTAACTCAATTTAGTGGAGAAGATATTGAAATTCAAAATACTTCTTACGTAGAAGATGAGGGAAATATTGATAATATCATTGCTGAAGCAAGGTGTAACCAGGCCATCATTGCGTATACTATCGTCATCCCACCTTTAAAACAGTATCTTGACCAAAAGGCACAAGAAGAAGGAATTGTAGCTATTGATTTAATGACCCCTCTTATGAGAGCCTTTAGCCAAACCTTTGATAAAAAGCCTAATCTTCAACCGAGATTAACGAGAAAGTTAGACGATAACTATTTTCGAAGAGTAGAAGCAGTTGAATTTGCTGTTAAATATGATGATGGACAAGACTTCAGAGGTATCAAGCGAGCTGATCTAGTGTTGATTGGTGTTTCGAGAACATCTAAGACGCCACTTTCTATGTATTTAGCTCATAAAAGTCTTAAAGTAGCGAATATACCTTTAGTTCCAGAAGTGACGCCTCCTGATGAACTTTTCACTATTCCGAAAAATAAATGTATTGGTTTAGTTATTACACCGGATAAGCTCAATGAAATCCGAAAAGAACGATTAAAAAATTTAGGTTTAGCGTCTCAAGCCAATTATGCCAATGTAGATCGAATCCTTGAAGAGCTGGACTATGCTGAGAAAATTATGAAGCGCATTGGCTGTCCTATTGTTAATGTCTCAGGTAAAGCAGTTGAAGAAACCGCTGAAGTGATATTGAGCATGTTAAAAAAGGACAAGACGAAAGGGTATGTATAAAAACGCCCATTATGTAAGACAGATAACTTGTCAGACATACTTAATCTGTAGAGAGTCAGGTAGAACAGGCGTGTTGCTAAAATGTGCTTTTTTAAAATATAAAAGATAAGGAAGATTGTGATGAGCAATGTATATAAAAAAACAGACGTTATCTTAATTGGGGCCGGAGTGATGAGCGCAACGTTGGGATCTTTACTAAAAGAGTTAGCGCCGGAATGGGAAATCAAAGTATTTGAGAAACTCGCAGATGCAGGAGAAGAAAGCTCGAATGAATGGAATAACGCAGGGACTGGCCATGCTGCACTGTGCGAGTTGAACTATACATCTGAACAAGCTGACGGATCTATAGATATTACGAAAGCAGTGAGGATTAATGAACAGTTTCAGCTTTCAAGACAGTTTTGGTCATATCTTGTAAGCAGTAATTTAATTCATCATCCGCAAGAGTTTATTATGCCAATCCCTCATATGAGTTTCGTACAAGGAGAAAAGAACGTATCCTTTCTGAAAAAACGTTTTGAAGCGCTATCAAATAATCCATTGTTTCAAGGGATGGAGTATTCGGATCGTCCTGAAAAGCTAAAAGAATGGATGCCGCTTGTTATGAAAGGCCGTACATCGACTGAAGCAATTGCGGCAACTAAAATCGACTCAGGGACGGACGTGAACTTTGGAGCTTTAACTCGTATGTTGTTTACACATTTAAAAAGTAAAAGCGTAGAAATAAACTATAACCACAGCGTTGAAAATCTGACACGTACCGCAGACGGCTCGTGGGAAGTAAAAGTACATGATATTCATAGCGGCAAACAGGAATATCACACGGCGAACTTTGTTTTTATCGGAGGAGGAGGCGGAAGTCTGTCTTTACTCCAAAAAACGGGTATTCCTGAGTCCAAGCATATTGGAGGATTCCCGGTAAGCGGATTATTTATGGTATGCAATAATCCCGAAGTTGTAGCGCAGCATCACGGGAAAGTGTACGGAAAAGCAAAGGTTGGCGCTCCGCCGATGTCGGTTCCGCACCTTGATACACGCTATATCGACCGCAAAAAAACACTGCTGTTTGGACCTTTTGCCGGATTTTCACCAAAGTTCTTAAAAACGGGTTCAAATTTGGATTTAATCAATTCTGTAAAACCGAATAATATCTTAACGATGTTAGCAGCAGGCGTCAAAGAGATGGGGTTAACGAAATACTTGATTCAGCAGGTGCTGTTGTCAAATGAAAAGCGTATGGAAGAACTTCGCGAGTTTATTCCAAACGCAAAAAGCGAAGACTGGGATATCGTCGTAGCGGGTCAGCGTGTACAAGTAATCAAAGATACGGAAGCCGGAGGTAAAGGAACTCTTCAATTTGGTACCGAAGTTGTGAGTTCAGCTGATGGTTCCGTTGCTGCATTGCTCGGGGCTTCGCCAGGTGCTTCGACTGCCGTTCATGTCATGCTTGAAGTGCTGGAAAAGTGTTTCCCGCAGCATATAGAAGAATGGGAATCAAAAATAAAAGAAATGATTCCTTCTTACGGCTTGTCACTGGTAGAAAATCCAGCGCTTTTTAACGAAATTCATGCTTCTACAGCACAAATGCTTGATTTAAGTAAAAAAGAACTTGTGTACCGATGATTTTAGGCAGCCTTTGATACGGATGCTCTATATTAAAAGAGTTTTTTAGACAGTTAAAGTATTTAAACTACATGTGAAATCTATAAGAAAAAATGAAGGAGCTTCGTTATATAAGGGGCTTCTTTTTATTTATTTCCTTTGCTAGCAGAATTTACTTCGTATTCGTGATATAATTCTTATTAGTAAGCGTTTACATATAATGGGGTAAAAAATTGGAAAATAGCTATTTCGAGGAGCCGATAAAAGATGATTCCAACTAATACATCTTTACTGACGAAAGAACAAACGATTTTTAATCATACAGGGAATAAAATTAAATTAGAAGACAGAGAGATTAATATTGTTGCTCGATTTGAAGAGCCTCTTGTTTTAGTTTTAGGAAATGTACTAAGTAACGAAGAATGTGACGAACTTATACAGCTATCCAAAGATAAAATGCAGCGATCAAAAATTGGTGCTGCACGTGAAGTAAACAGTATTCGAACGAGCAGCGGCATGTTTTTTGACGAAAGCGAAAACGAGCTTGTACATCAAATCGAAAGAAGACTTTCTAAAATAATGGGACCATCTATTGAATATGCTGAAGGTCTTCAAATTTTAAAATACTTGCCTGATCAAGAATACAAAGCCCATCACGATTATTTCACTTCTGAAAGTAAAGCATCTAAAAATAACCGTATTAGTACATTGGTTATGTACTTAAACGATGTCGAAGAAGGAGGAGAAACTTATTTTCCTAAGCTGGGTCTTTCCGTATCTCCGACAAAAGGAATGGCCGTGTACTTTGAATATTTTTATAGTGATGCTGAACTTAATGACCGTACTCTCCATGGGGGAGCTCCTGTTATAAAAGGAGAAAAGTGGGTCGCTACCCAGTGGATGCGCAAACAAAAAATTCGATCGTAATAACAAAGGTTTGAAGAGCCCTATTAGCTATTGTTAATGAGGGCTCTTATTTATGTTACAAAAATATAGCAATCATGGTAGCCGGTTATTATATTGAAATATTCACACTTATTCTATTTGTGCGGCTATTCCTTATTCTTATAAGCCGGTAGACGATAAATGTATTTGTAGTGTAAAATATCCTCATGATTAAAAATTTGGATACACTAAAACGAAAAATGTGTTCGTGAGATAAAAATAAAATAGATGCTATTTAAAAGAATGACTTTAAAACAGGTAAGCAATTTTTATAACAGTTGCACGAAAAAACTCGTGAAAGGTATTTTCACGAGTTTTTGTTTTTAGGTGATTTACACTATTTATAAAATCATTTTACTTTTATATAGTAGATAGGGAACGTGTTAAAGGAGGACCCGGGTTTTGAAAGAAATAAAAGCAATTATTTACGCGATGCTTGCGACGTTTATGCTGCTTCTTACTGGATGCAGCGATGAACAGGCAAGTCATTCAACCACATCTTCTACCGATACGAAACAAGCAGTTCAAGTAGAAGGTTCATCAGATCAAGAAAACGATCATAGTCCTTCTAAAGCAAGTCGTGAAGACGTAGTAGGTGAGGCAGCTACGGTAGAAAGAGTAGTGGACGGTGATACGCTTAAAGTGAAAATGCTGAACGGAAAGAGAGATCGCGTGCGACTACTTCTTGTTGATACCCCCGAAACAAAGCATCCCAAACTAGGCGTACAGCCCTTTGGTCCTGAAGCATCTGCTTACACCAAAAAAAGACTAGAAGGACAGGAAATTACCCTTGAATTTGATGTGCAAGAGCGTGATCAATATGGACGTTTGCTTGCTTATGTATGGATAGACAATGAGCTGTATAATGAAGAGCTGCTAGCAAAAGGGCTAGCCCGCGTAGCAGTATTTCCTCCTAATACAAAGTACGTAGATGAATTTAAGAAAATACAGGAGCAGGCTCGAAAAAGCGAAAAAGGAATCTGGAGCATTGAAAACTATGCCCAGGAAAAAGGGTATAATACGGATGCTGTAAAAAATCAGTCTTCTTTTAATCAAAAAGATACACAATCTGCCGAAAGCTGTGAAGGTAAAATAAAAGGAAATCAAAACTCTAAAATTTATCACGTGCCAACAGGGGCACACTACAACCAAACCATGAACAACGTCATTTGGTTTTGTACCGAAAAAGATGCACAAGAAGCAGGATACAAAAAAGCAAAAAACTAATAAAGAAATTCAGTAACTGCTGAATTTCTTTTTTTTTTTGAGTTCAGTAAGTGTTTGTATAGGAGTGGCTAAATACCATCCAACAAAGAACGACCAATTCGTATAAGAAGACGCACGGGCCATATGAGCAGCTGAGGCACTTGTAAAAGAACCTCCGCTATAAGTTCTCTCCCGCTCATCGTATTATCTTTCTGCTGACGGCGTTTTTTCATAGTCATCATCCATTCATTTGAAAATATACATTAATTATACAATGAAAGGAAGATTAGGAGTTAATTTTTTCTTTCTTTTCTTTTTCGTGTTAAAGTAGATAGGTAAGAAGTCTTGCTGCAAATAAAGCAAGCGAAGAGAATAAAGGGAGTTTGAAAATCGTGAAAATAAGGAAAGCAAGAAAAGAAGATGCTTCTGCTGTAACGGAATTACTTTATGACATGCTTGGCAGTATTGCACGCTCTCATACGGCGGCTACAACGAATGAAGAAGCGCTTTTAAGACTTAAAGCGTTTATTCTGTCTGAGAAGAATCGCTATAGCTATCATCATATTACAGTCGCAGAAGTCGATGAGAAGGTAGTTGGACTTATGCTTTGCTACGAAGGAAGTATGTTACAAACGCTTTATGAACCAGTTAAGCGTTTTGTACGTGCTAAACTTAATAATCCAGCGTGGGAAATTGATATAGAAACTGAACATGGAGATTATTATATTGACTCTCTATGTGTAGATGAAGCTTACCGCGGAAAAGGGATAGGAACGGCTCTTTTAAATGTAGCCAAGCAAGAAGCCAAAAAGCGTAAGATGTTCTTATCGTTAAACGTTGAATATAATAACGTAGAAGCCAAAAAATTGTATCAGCGTATAGGCTTTCAAGAGCATAAAACCATTTTTATTGATAAAAAACCATTTTTTTATATGAAGACTGCCTGAGCATCTTTACGGTAGTATTTTTTGTGATAAAATGGATATATAAGTAAAATAATAAGAACCGACAGCTCAGCACTTTTGCTGAGCTTTCCTGTAAATCGCGTAAACGTATCAAAATGGAAAGAATCCTACATCCAATGGACCATAAGCAAGCGGTCATGAAAGTATGTTTGCTGATGTGCCACATGAAAGGAGCGTGCATGAACATCAGAGATCTTCCGTTTAATATGAGTTATCGATTTAATGAACAGCTTCGAGAAGTTCCGGTTAACCCACACCAAATGAAGCAGGGAATTATCTATTTGAAGAAACGAGCTCTCGAAGAAGAGGATGAGTGTGCCGCTGCTAAAACATATGGACATATTGGTGTATATGAGCGCATACTTGGAGAATTAACGAGCAGTGAAAGACATCTGCTGCTGGCCATTTATCTATATGACCGACATGCCGATACAATAGGTGAATTTTTGAATACGATCCGACTTGGACATACATATCACTGGCAAGAACAGTGGGATAAAGCGAATGAAACGTTTCAGCTACTCATTGAACAATTAAAAGCAGATGAAGACCTTCACATATATGAAGACTTTGTCTATCAGCATTATGGAAAATGTTTACTTGATCAGCGGGTTGTTTCCAGAGCACATCACTATTTTCAACGCGCGTTAGAAATTCGATTGAAAAAAGGCGATAAAGAATTAATTGAGTCAACTAATTCCTGCATCCGTCTTTGTTTAAATAAATTAAAACATTCCTAGTATACATAAAAGATAAATGACTCATCGTCTTGGTTACACATAATGCATAAACTTTCCGTTTGACAAACGTATGTGAACATATTATAGTCATACATGGCAATTTAAGAATACGTAACATAAAAACTAAACATAAGCGTCTCTTCTCTTTTGGAGAAGGGGCTTTTTTATGTGAATTTTTATGCCGAGGAGGGTTTAATCGATGAGTAAAACAGTAAAAGATGTCATCTTTTTATTAATAGGTTCGTTTGTATTTTCACTTGCAGTTAACATGTTCGTCATTCCAATAGGACTAGGTGAAGGCGGCGTTACGGGTATATCAATTATTTTATATTATACAACGCATCTTTCAACGGGCATCACTAACTTTATTTTAAACGGTATCTTGCTTATCGTAGGGTATAAATTTTTAGAGAAAAAAACCATCGTCTATACGATGATTACGATTATCGCTACATCTATTTTTCTTCACGTAACTGAAGGATGGGGTCTTCATCTTCATGAAGAGCTCATTGGCATGGTTTTTGCCGGTGTACTGCTAGGCGTTGGAATTGGGATGATTTTGCGAGTTGGTGGAACAACAGCAGGTTCAGCCATTATTGCTCGAATCCTAAATAAGTTTTTAAACTGGAAAGTCAGTCATGCACTTTTAATGGTTGATTTGCTAGTGGTATTGGCTTCTTATTTTATTATTGGAATCGAAAAGCTACTATTTACAATCGTCATGCTGTACATTACAACAAAAGTAATTGACTTCGTTATTGAAGGATTCGATGCCAAAAAGGCCGTTACCGTTATTTCAAGCAACAAAAATGAAGTAGCGGATCAAATCAATGAACAGCTTGATCGCGGAGTAACGATTCTAAACGGTCGAGGGAACTATACAAAAGAATCAAAAGAAATCTTGTATGTGGTCATTAATAAACAAGAGCTTATTAAACTTAAAAAGCTGATTAAAAAAATTGATGATGAA
Source organism: Priestia sp. Y58 (assembly GCF_029522095.1). NCBI lineage: Bacteria > Bacillati > Bacillota > Bacilli > Caryophanales > Bacillaceae > Priestia > Priestia sp. Y58. The sequence goes on along the minus strand of NZ_JAKWFL010000002.1, from coordinate 138,624 downwards.
GCATTTGTGATTGTACACGATGTACGAGATGTAATTGGAAAAGGCTTTCTAAGCGCATAATGCTGTGGTTCTTGGCAATTTTTTCTGACGTTGGTGTTCTCCCAAAAAGTATGATATAAGTGTGTCTAGAGACAATTCAATATACGAAAGGGAGAACCCATATGCGTAATAAAAGGCATGTAAAACGTCTTCTTCAACGTCGAATTCGTTCTTTACGATACGTTGTCTTGATTTTATTTACGATACTGATCTTAAAGTACGTTAGTGAAATTATGTAACTTTTTTGTATGAGTCTTATCGCTCATTTGGAGTGCTTTTTCTTTTAATTTAGTAAACCAATTTGTATAATAGGTTTTAAGAAGGAGGAGTTCCATGAGCATTCCCAAACCATTAGTTCAGCTTAATCAACTCTTTATCGTTATAACGGTTTTGATCGCTTTACTTGCGGCAAAGTGGCTTTTACTTTTGCCTTTTCTCGTTGGAGTAGTCACACTTGCAACAAAGCGTAATCCCGTAATTATGGCAGGGAAAACGCTTCTCAAAAAGCCTGCTTCTTCTTATCAAATGGAAGACCGGGATCAGCAGCTTTTTAACCAATGGATTGCAACGATATGTATGGGGGTTGCTTTCATTTTCTTTTTAATGGGTTATACGCTTGTCGGCTACGTATTTAGTATAATGGTGATTCTTGCTGCTGGTGTAGCGCTGATGGGATATTGTATAGGCTGCACGATTCGTTATCGATATATGATGTGGAAATATAAAAGAAAAAAACACGCTGCATAAAAAAACAAAGCCTCGAGAAGGCTTTGTTTTTTTATGCTCATTTGTATGCGTTATTAATAAATTTAATCATCATAATGGGTGAAAACAAGTGTTAGAGCGCCTATATCCTTTAAAAACCTTTGTTGACAAAGTAAGGCAAACAAATTAAACTTTTTATGATAATAATAATCGTTACGATTTAAAAGGGGGAAGTTATAGTTAAAAACCGTACATAAAAGAAAGATAGTTTTGAATAAAGGAGGGGTTTATATGAGAAAAAGGATAAGTTTGCTATGCTTAACGCTTGCTGCGATAGGTGTGCTAGCGGCATGTTCGGCTAACTCTGCGAGTACCGAAGAAAAGAGTGAAAAGAAATCACTTACTTTTGTATCGAATTTTCCAAGTGACACGCTCGATCCACAGTTAAATTATACAACTGTACGAGCCGGTATTGCCGAAACGTTAGTGAAAGTTAATGAGCAATTACAGATTGAACCGTGGCTTTCAAAAAAGTGGAAAACAGAAAATGATGGGACGACCTGGGTGTTTGAGATTAGAGCCGGGATTACGTTTCAAAATGGCAAGGATCTGAATGCTGAAGCCGTGAAACATTCGTTAGAAAGAACGATAAAAGAAAGCGAAGCAATGAAAAGTGCACTTAAAATTAAAGAAATGAAAGCCAGTGGCCAAATCTTAACCATTACAACAACAGAGCCGCTTGCCACGCTGCCTTCTGAACTTGTTCATCCAAACACAGCAATTATTGATGTAGATGCTCCAGATACAAAAAGTAAACCCGTGGGAACAGGGCCATTTAAAGTAGCTTCGTTTAAACCGGATAATGAAATGAAAGTAAAAAAATATAAAGAATACTGGGGCGGGGAACCAAAATTGGATGAAGTTGTGTTAACATTTAATGATGATGAAAATGCACGAACGTCCGCTTTACAATCAGGTGAAGCCGATATTGTATACCGTCCGGCTATTGAAAGCTTAAACACGTTAAAAAAAGATTCTTCTATTGTAGTAGATATACAGCCGAGCCTGAGAAATCAAATGCTTTTTTATAATTCAAGGCAAGAAGCGTTTAAAGATAAAAATGTGAGAAAAGCGTTTGATGTATTGTTAAATCCAAAAGATGTTGTCGATACAGCGCTCGCAGGTCAAGGGTCACCAGCAGCAGGTCCATTTTTAGATAGCTTGGATTTTTCGAACGATCCTAAAACGAAAACCTATGGACCAAGTGAGGCTCAAACATATTTAGAAAAAGCCGGTTATATACTCAAGAATGGAAAAGCAATAAAAAATGGAAAACAGCTTTCTTTTAAGCTCGTTACATATCCTTATCGTCCAGAAATGCCTTTAATGTCACAAATGCTTCAGTCAGAAGCAAAAAAGATTGGTGTAAAAATAGACATTCAACAAGTGGAAAATATGGACGAGTATATGACAACAAAAAATGATTGGGGAATCGTTACATATAGTCTAGTAACCGCGCCGCGAGGAGATGCAGGATACTTCTTTAATGCTCTTTACATGGAGGGAGGAGCATTTAATGTAGGTCATTTCCATGAACCAGCATTAACTTCCATTATTAATAAACTCAATAAAACAGTTGATCAAAAACAGCGCAATGAGTTAGCAAGACAAGCAGGAGAAATAGCAGAAAAAGAAACGCTGCACTCTTCGATTGTTCATCCGAATAATTTTGTGGCCTATAGAGACAATGTGAAAAATTGGGTTACAACCAAAAGTGAATACTATGTGATAACAAAGGATTTAGATGTGAAATAGATATGAAATTAATTGGTAAAAGAATAATAGAATTACTCATTTTTTTAGTTATCCTATCGTTTCTCAGCTTTGTTTTGATGAAGCTGGCTCCAGGAGACCCAGTTAAGCAAATGCTCCGCGTAGATGATGTGGCAGTTTCTGAGGAACAAATAAATAGTTTGCGAACAGAGCTAGGGTTTAATGAACCCGTATATATTCAATATGTAAAGTGGCTGAAGCGCTTTTTTCAGTTTGATTTAGGATCTTCATATATGACAAAAGAGCCTGTCATCGATGAATTAGCCGAGAAGTTTCCGGCTACGCTGCGCTTGACGGCTGCATCTTTGGTTGTGATGCTGCTAATAGCTGTGCCACTCGGCACGCTGTCAGCACTATACCAGAATAAGTGGATTGATTATCTCAGCAGAAGTATTTCCTTAATTGGAGCGTCTATTCCCAGCTTCTGGCTCGGTCTTTTGTTTATACAGCTGTTCTCCGTGCGTCTTCAATGGCTTCCTTCGATGGGGACAGGCACAGCAGCTCATCTTGTGCTGCCTTCTTTAACGCTTGGTTTTGCCATGTCCGCTGTGTATATGCGAATGATTAGAGCTAGTCTGCTAGAAGGACTGAAACAAGATTTTGTACGATCCGCTCGAGCAAGAGGAATAAGTGAAAGTCGCATTTTTATTTTTCACGCGTTCCGGTATAGCTTAACGCCAATCCTTACCATTTTAGGGACGAGCTTAGGCAATTTGATTGGAGGAACGGTCATTATTGAAGTGCTTTTTGCTTATCCTGGCATTGGAAAATTAGTTATTGATGCGATTATGAATCGTGATTATCCTGTCATTCAAGGATATATTTTGTGGATGGGCCTGTTTGTTGTTTTAATTAATTCACTTGTGGATTTGAGCTACAAATATGTAAATCCCCAGCTCTATGTAAAGGGAGGGGATAAAACGTGAAAAAGCCGCAGCTTCCTTTTGTAGTGATAAGCGTGTGTGGTATTGCGCTTATTTTATTTTGTATGTTTGGAAGTCAGCTAGCACCGATGGATCCCACACAAGTCAATATGCAAGACCGGCTTCAAAAATCCACCGGTGATCACTGGTTAGGAACTGATCACTTAGGCAGAGATCTCTTTTCACGAATCGTAGCTGGAGCTCAGACCACAATTGGGACTAGTTTTCTTGTCTTAGCTCTTTCTCTTTTGATTGGAGTACCTGTTGGCTTAGTTTCAGCGTATATTGGAGGAAAAATAGACCGCTTTTTAATGAGAATTGTAGACGCTTTTTTAGCTTTTCCTGACTATATTGCAGCCATCGTCTTAAGCGGAATGCTAGGGCCTGGATTATTTAACTTAATTGCTGCGATGGTTATTGTAAAGTGGGTTAGTTATGCAAGGGTAGTGCGCAGTATTGTGCTTCAAGAAAAGTCAAAAGAATATGTGCTGATCGCTAAATTAAACGGAGTGGGAACACTACCTTTAATCCTGCGCCACTTTCTTCCTCACGTGGGAAGACATATTCTTGTTCTTGCTACGCTGGATATAGGGAAAATTATTTTAATGATGGCTTCATTATCCTATATTGGACTAGGGACTCAGCCGCCTACTCCGGAATGGGGAACGATGCTAAATGAAGGCAGGGCCTACTTTTACAATGCTCCGCAACTAATGTTGATACCAGGCTTGGCCATTATTTTATTGGTGCTGACGTTTACAGCTTTAGGTGAATATATTCGAGGGAAATATCAAGTTAATCGATAAAAGAGGTGATCGTCATCGTTTTAGAAGTAAAGCATCTAGCCATTCATAATAAAACAAAACAAATCGTAAAAGACGTTTCTTTTACAATCGAGCAAGGACAGTGGATGGCGCTCGTTGGAGAAAGCGGAAGCGGTAAAAGTATCACTGCTGCTTCGATAGGAGGACTGCTGCCTTCAGGTGTCACGCTTAAAGGAGGATCTATTATCTTTAAGCGGAAAGGAGAAGCGCCTATCCTTGGAAAAGATATTTCGTATATCTTTCAAGATTATCGAAGCGCTTTTACTCCTTTTTTAACAATTGGAAAGCAGTTTGATGAAACGATTCGTACACATAGTAAGCTGTCTAAAAAAGACAGGAAAGCAGCCATTTTTCAGGCTCTAAAAGCTGTGAATCTACCGGATGAACGCGTATATAAAAGCTATGCTTCTCAGCTGAGCGGAGGACAGCTTCAGCGAGCAGCGATTGCTTTAGCGCTGGTGATGAAACCTGCCTTGATTATTGCAGATGAACCAACCACGGCTTTAGATAGCGTGTCAGCAGCTGAAGTTCTTCAGCTGCTGCATAAGCTGAAAGAAGAAACAGGCTGTGCCATTTTGTTTATTACCCATGATTTGCGTCATGTGCGGAAATATGCAGACCGAGCAGCCATTATGTTAGCAGGAGAGATCGTGGAAGAAAACAGTATCGAATCTCTGTTTCACGCTCCGCATCACTTTTATACAAAAAAATTGTTTAACGCTATTCCTTCTTTACAGAAAACGCCTGATCGATTGTTAGATACGCAGAAAAAAGTGTTAATATAGGAGTGAAGTATGAAAGAAAAAAGTATATTACGCGTCAAGCAGCTGGTGAAACAGTATAAAGACGTTAAAGCGCTAAATAATGTTTCCCTGCATATTGATAAAGGAGAATGCGTAGGGATTGTTGGAGAAAGTGGAAGCGGAAAAAGTACGCTTGTAAAAAGTGTGCTAAGGTTAACAGAAATTCAGCAGGGAGAAGTATGGTTTGCAGAGAAACCTCTTCACAGGTTAACAGGAAAAAAACTGCAGCAAGCTCGTCTGGGCATGCAAGTTGTCTTTCAAAACCCCGCGGCTTCTTTTAATCCAAAAGTAAAAATCATCGATTCTTTGCTCGAGCCTTTGCGGCAGCAGCGAATCGTTCCTTCATTTTTATCTCATGTGAGCAGAAACGAAAAAGAAATCGCTTTTTATTTGTTAGAAAAAGTCGGGATTAGCGCAGAATATGCGTTGAATTATCCTCATGAACTCAGCGGTGGACAGCTTCAGCGTGTAGCGATTGCGCGTGCCATTAGCGTAGGTCCGTCTCTGGTGCTATTAGACGAACCAACAGCGAGTCTTGATGTTACGGTACAGGCAAAAATTTTAAATTTATTAAAAGATTTGCAGGAGACGCTTCAGCTATCTTATTTGTTTATTTCGCATGATTTAGCAGCAGTAAAATTTATGAGCAGCCGCATGATGGTTATCCAGCAAGGCGAGGTTATCGATCAATTTGACCGTGCAAAGCTATTTGATAAAAACAGGCATCCCTATACAAAAAAGCTTGTGCGTTTATTTGAATAGAGAGTAAAGCTCTTCGTTTAATATACTAAACGAAGAGCTTTTTTATAAATGAGAATGAGACAAAGTCAGGGGCGCGGCGGTGGAGTATGCATATGGATAAAGTGATAGCCTGCTTGGCAAAGCATGATAAAACTAATGGTGAGTACAACGAGAGGAATTAGCTTGTTTTTCCCTCGTTCTTCATATAGTCCGGCTGCGCTTAAAAGGAAACCAATAGTAGCTAAAGGAGGAGAGACGCGAAAGAATAAATCTGCAGCTGTAAACCCTTGGTTTGTATATTTATAATAAAAAAATAGACCTGTAATTAATAAAAATAGTCCAATCCAAAACAGCGTAAGTTTTCCAAAAAGGGTTTTAGGCACTGTGTTTTCACTCCTTTTGTCAGTCAAGTACCATAAAATACTAGCATAAAATGTTCTAGTTTGCATTAGAGAAAAAGAACGTGAATTATACAATATGTGTAAAAAAACAGGCTTGAAGTAGTGAGAGATGAAGTATTCAAAGCGCTTCATGTAAAAAGATACATATCGTTGGATCCGTTGGAAGTGGAAAAACAATTCTTGCCCATTTATTATCCCATGAATTAAAAGTTCCTCACTACGAACTTGATAATATTATATGGGAACGAACATATGAAGGAGATAAAAGAAGAAGTGAAGAAGACAGAAAAAAGTATTTACATCATATTGCATCTTCAAAGGAATGGATTATAGAAGGTGTACACTATACGTGGGTAAATGAAAGTTTTAATGAAGCGGACCTTATTATTTTTCTTGATACCCATTATCTAAAAAGAATATGGTTTATTATCAAAAGGTATGTTCTGCAAAAAGCTAAAATAGAAAAAGTAAATTACGCACCGACGTTTTCTATTTTCATTAAAATGTTTCAGTAGAATGCGAATTTTGAAAAGCAAAGCAAACCTGAAATTTTGCATATCCTTCGTACGTCATATAACGATAAACTTATAATAGTGAAAAAGAGAGAAGAGATAGAGCACTTTATATCGTAAAAAAACGCCGCTCAGTTGATGAGCGGCGTTTTTTGTTTTTTTATTCTATCACCATAGAAGCGCCTTTTTTTTCACAAGCTTTTGCAAGGTTTTTGAGCAGCTGATTAAGAAACTCTTTGTCCATTTTAAGCCACTCTTGTTTTTGCAGCCCTTCTACGATATAGGAAGAAAAAAACCAGACGTCGTTTTTGATGGCAGAGCGATTTGTTTCAGCGATTACGGTTAATGCCTTAATGACGGCAGACATCACGGAAACATCTTCTTTTCCATAATGACGAATTTGATAGAACGCTTTGTACAAATAATCCGTAAAAGAAGGTTTTTCTAGCAGCACTCGAATACGTCCTTCTTCATCGCAATAATAAGGAGAAGAAGAATAGCTTTGTCCAAGTTTGATAAACACTTGCGTGAGCTGTTCAATGCAGTTAATGGCTGTTTCAGGATCATTAATAGCGGGTGAGATAGCTCTTAATGCAATTTCACTCAGCTTTTGGATCCCTAACTTCACATCTTGAATCGATTCTTGATCATTTGTAATAAACAAACAGTGAAGAAATTTTTCCTGATCTAACGATTGATTGTAATTGATCACCGTTAACAGGGGGGTATCCGCTTCTACATACTCGCCCGGTGCTTTTTCAAGTTTAACAATGACATTTGATCGGGTTGCTAGTGCTGTTAAATGGTTCAGTTCAATATATTGAATATAGCCTTGTTTGTTGCTTTTAATTTGCAGCGCCTCTTCACTATCAAAATTAAGCTGCTTTTCATTTTTTGAGTCAGGGGTCTTTTGTTGTTCTAGCCGTCGCTCTTCAATGGTAAGCATCGTTTTTTTTGCAATGTTTGAAATTAAATTTCCGACTTTAATCCAGTTAATGACGTGGTGAATCAAAAATACAAACATCCCTAGGCAAATGAATGCTACCACGATGGCTAATGAAGGAACAATAAAGGTATTGCTGACTTGGTTGCTGCGAACTTGAATGAGCAGTACAAGCACGTATACGTATCCACCGATAAAAGTACCAAGCACGCGCTGAGTTTTGGCATCTGTATTAAAATTTTGAATCGTTCTAGGAGAAAACTGACCTACAAACGTAGTCAGTACCACTAAAACAGAAGAAAAGGTAATCGTCGTCATCGTTAATAAGGAATTTGATACTGAACTCAAAATAGTATGAGCAAGCTCTTTATCCGTTAGAAACACGGAAGGAACTAATTTTAACCACTGTTTATGAGCTGTTAAATATCGATCTAAAAATGTACTAATAGTAGCTAAGACAAAAGCAATAATGCCGTATAAAGCAGGAGTGATCCAAAAATTAGCTTTTATTCGGTTTTGCTGTAGCTTTATTGACATAACGAAATCTCCCGTATCATGATTTAATAAGTTCGGACTTCTTTTAGTATGAAGAAAAAAGTTAGCCACACTTATCCACCTATTATTACCCGCACCTGCATGTGAAAAACTTCTTTAAGAAAAGTTTTATCATTCATTTGTAAAGGGTAGAGATCAAAAAGGAGGGGAGAGCCGTGGCATTTGATTATTCACTTGACTTTGAACATATCGATTTTAGAAAACATCCTGAAAAATATAGAGTAGGAAAAGGAGAACAAGGAGTTCTCCTTGTTGAGCCCTATAAAAGTGAAATTCTTCCTCATTGGCGTTTTCGAACACCAGAAATTGCTGAGGAATCCGCCGACGCCATCTATCAGCTTTTTTTAACCTACAAAGAAAAAAGCGATTTTGTTGGAATGGACATGGCCCGGAAATTTCTCCAAATGGGATACACGCGATCGAGGCGCTACGCGAACTACAAAGGCGGAAAGAAATACAACAAAGACGGAGAGCGGAACGAACGGCAAATTGATGAACAAAAAGCAGAATCGGCATCTATTTTTATGAAAAAATGGAAGGAGGTACGAGAGAATAAAGAGTATTTGCAAATGAAAAGAGAGCATCAAAAAAAGTACGGATAATTAGCTGGGATCCGTACTTTTTTCCTTTGTTATTTCAATTCGTTTAATATGGTGATGTTCAATATCAATGACTTTAAATGAAAAACTTTCGTTTTTGATGCTATCACCTTTAGCAAGATCAAACTTTTCGGTCAGCATCCAGCCGCCAATGGTATCAACATCTTCTTGTTCAATAGTTGTTCCGAGTAAATCATTTACTTCTTCAATCAACACCTTCGCATCTAGTACGTAGTGATTTTCATTAATTTTGTGTACGTCCGGTATTTCATCATCATCAAATTCATCACGAATTTCACCAACAATTTCTTCTAAAATATCTTCTACCGTTACAAGCCCTGTTGTTCCTCCGTACTCGTCTATTAAGATGGCCATGTGAATTCTGTCTTTTTGAATTTTAAGCAATAAGTCGTAAATGGCGATGGAATCAATAACTTGAATGATGGGTTTCATATACGTTTGCACGGTACGTGGTTTAATATCATCTTCTTTTATGTAATCTGCTAATATTTCTTTAATATTAACTAATCCCACCACTTGATCTTTGTTTCCATCTACAACTACTGGATAGCGAGTATATTGCTCTACTCTAGCCATTTTTAAGAATTCTTCTATCGTTTCATCTGCTGATACGCTAACAATTTCTGTACGAGGCACCATGATTTCTTTAGCCGTACGATTATCAAATTCAAAAATATTATTCATGAACTTAAACTCCGATTGATTAATTTCACCGCTCTCATAGCTTTCAGATAAAATAATTCTAAGCTCTTCTTCACTATGAGCTACTTCATTTTCAGAAGCTGGCTTCAGGCCAAATAATCCGACAACGCCTCTGGCTGAGTGGTTTAAAAGCCAAATAAACGGATAAAGTAACTTAGAAAAAAGAATAAGAGGACGGGAAAATAAAAGCGTCACTTGTTCGGCTTTTTGAATCGCCACTGTTTTGGGTGCAAGTTCCCCAGCTACCACATTTAAAAATGTGACAATCGAAAAAGCAAGAACAAAAGATATGACATGCGAAAGTGATGTAGCAAAAGGAAGCATGTCAATAAGCGGCTCTAATAAATGACCTACCGTAGGTTCACCTATCCAGCCTAAACCCAGTGCGGTAACCGTAATGCCCAGCTGTGTGGCTGAAAGATAACCATCTAAATTTGATACTACTTTTTTTGCTGCTAAAGCGTTCCGGTTTCCTTCTTCAATTAACTGGTCGATTCTAGTCGACCGTACCCTAATGACGGCAAATTCCGTTGCAACAAAAAAGGCTGTTAATATGATTAATACGATGAATAAGATGACATTTACTGTTTCCAAATTTATCTCCTTACCCCGTTGAAACGGATAAGGGAACACCTCCTTTATAAAAGTTTGATGAGCTGATTTATATGGTAAATAAAGAATATCATGTATACTGTTCCCTTAATCTCCGTAGAAATAAACTTACCGAAAAGAAAGAGCACTTTTTAATAACCCGCAACATTTTTTGGCAGAAAAAGCGTAAACTAAACACTATAAAATGAACGAAAAGAGATAACGTGAAACTTTAAAAGGATGTAAATAGAAGTAGGAGTCGATTGTTTTTATGGAATTTTTTCTGACGATATTAGTCTTATTGGCTTTGATTGGTCTATCTAATATCATTAATCATTTTGTACCATTTATTCCTGTTCCATTAGTTCAAATAGCTTTGGGAGCAGGGCTTGCTATCTTGCCATTTGGCGGAGATGTCCATTTGGAGCCTGAATTATTTTTTATTTTATTTATTGCCCCGCTATTATTTAATGACGGAAAAAACGTGTCAAGAGCTGCTCTTTGGAAGCTTCGTACACCTATTTTATTACTAGCGCTGGGACTGGTTTTTGTAACGGTGGCAGTAGGGGGATATCTAATCAATTGGCTCATTCCTTCCATTCCGTTACCGGCTGCATTTGCACTAGCCGCTATTTTGTCCCCAACAGATGTAGTGGCAGTTGGAGCTATGGCGAGTCGAGTAAAGCTGCCTAAGCGAATTATGCATTTGCTGGAAGGCGAAGGGCTGATGAATGATGCCTCTGGTCTTGTAGCGTTTCAAGTAGCAGTAGCTGCTACCGTAACGGGCGTCTTTTCGATAGTAGATGCTACATTTCAGTTCCTTTGGGTAGCGCTGGGCGGTTTGTTTGTAGGAGCATTTATCGCTTTTCTGATTATCAGACTGCGTGTACTTGTTCGACGTTTAGGAATGGAAGATATTACGATTCATATGTTAATACAAATTCTAACTCCATTTGTTGTCTTCTACATTGCTGAGCATTTTCATTTATCAGGAATCTTGGCAGTTGTAGCAGGCGGCATTGTGCATGCGATTGAGCGCGACCGAGAGGAATCACCTAACCAGCAGCTTAAAGTAGTATCAAAAAGTACTTGGACGGTTATTTTATATTTGTTAAATGGCTTGGTGTTTGTACTGCTTGGTCTGCAAATACCAAAAGTGGCGAAAGCAATTATTCAAGATCCAAACTTTAATAATGGACAAGTGCTTCTTTATATTTTGATTATTACTGTCTTTTTGCTTGTACTACGATTTATTTGGGTGATGGTGTCATGGTCAGTAGGCTGGTATTACAAAAATAACAAGCATCTAAAACCTGAGCCTCGGTCTATTGGCATTATTACGGTTTCAGGTGTACGAGGAGCTGTTACGTTAGCCGGAGCGTTTTCGATTCCATATACGCTTGATAACGGCAGTGATTTTCCGGAACGCTCTCTGATTATTTTTCTAGCAGCAGGCGTTATATTGTTAACCTTAGTTGCGGCAAGCATTCTTTTACCTGTTATTGCGAAAACAGAAAAGGCGCCGAAGAAGTCTGAGCGCAATACAAAAGAGGTTAAAGCACGCATCAAAGTGCACAAAGCTGCTATTCAGCGGTTAAAAAGAGAAATGACCGAGGAAAATCGTGGAGCAGCCCTTTCGTTAATTTCAACGTATAATACAACGATTAATAACATCATTGTTAAAACTCATCCTTTAGAAGCCTCTGAAAACAAACAGTATGAAGAAGAAATTCGATTGCTGGCTCTTCAGGCCAAGGGGAAATTGGTGGAAAAGCTATTAAAAGAGGAAAAAATAGACCGTGAGACAGCGTATATTTGTTTGGAACATACGCACAAGCTTGAAATGGCTGTAACCAATCGTGTAAGGTACAAATTATTGGTGAGCTGGATGAGGTTTAAAAAAGTTTTATTATTATTAGTCCGAATTTTTTCACCGAATAAGCAGGCTTTAAGAAAACAAAGTTTGCGAAGAAGAAGCAAAGTGAACAAAGTACGTATTCAAATGATGGAAGAAGCAATAAAGGTCATTAAAGAAAATATGAACGAAGAAAATCGAATGATTTCACTTGCTATTATTAGTGAATACCATAGATCCATGGCAAGACTTAGAAAAGAGAGTACGGAGTATAATTCACGCAAACGTAAAAAAGCAACGAGAGATTTATGTTATAAAGCGTTTCATACCGAGCGGGAAACGGTGCAAGAACTTTATGAAAAAGGAGAAATCACGCGTGAAATCGCTCATAATATCCGAAAAGATATCGCTTTGCGTGAAGCATTAACAATTGAAGAAAATGGTTATTAAAAAGTCGCAGAGAGTAGTCTCTGCGACTTTTTCAAGTAAGTTTCATTCTATTGCTTTTCAAAAAGATAAAGCTTTCCGTTAACAGCAATATCAAACCCAGGCCCTTTAAAGCCGCGTTTTATAAGTTCTTTACGCATAAACTTCATAATTCCTCCGTGGCTGACAATCAGCAAATCGTCTTCTGACTCGGAAATAGCGCGATCTAGCACTGCTGCTACTTTTCTCTTAGTCTCAGCCATATCTTTACGAGCTTGTTTGTTGATGAGTCCGGACATGCGAAACAGCAATACCCAGAGGATAAAAGGAAGTTTAAATTTTACTGGAATAATAGGCATAGGTATTTCTCTAAGTTCCGGAAGAAGAGTGATCTCTTGTTTATAAATATGCTTTGCCGTTTTGTGTGCTCGCGGCATATCGCTTGAAAAACAGCGTTTCCATTGGATATTATTCAAATCAGTCTCTCCATACGTAATATCTGATTCATCATATTCCTGAAACCAAGCCACTAGTTCATCGGTGGATAAGCGGTGGTTTTCTGGAAGCCCTTTGTTTACTTTGTAATGACGTACTAATGCTACTTTCATTGTATGATCTCCTCTTAAAAGCTAAGCGCCAAAAACACATACTCGGCGCAGCTTGATTTTCTTATTTAAAGTTATTTTCATCATGCTGCACCTCCTTTCAAATATTTGTAAAATAAGTATAAAATGGATTGAGAAAATTGTAAATACGGCATAGAAGAAGATTTTGAAATAGAATAGCTGGAAAATGAAACCTTTTTATAACGTAAAACGTATTACTTATAGATAATTCAAACAAATTGAAATACATATAAAAGGGTGGATTACAATGATGGATACAGAGAGAAAAGTGAACATCAGAGAAGAGTTTGGAACTTTATTTGCACAAGGGGACTTTAAGAAGCTTTATGATTGTGCAAGCGAAGAATTTAAACATCAAGTTTCGCTTCAGCAATTTTTGGAGCAGAGCAAATTGTTTAATCAAGGAGAACAGTTCTACAGACTAGAAACAAATCTCTATTTAACTCCTCAAATTGAGCAGTTTATTTGGTTAAATTCTACGCAGACAAAATTCATCAGCGTCATATTTGATGAACATAACATTATACAAGCACTTGTGATTGCTCCTATAGAATCATTTTCGGAAAGAGATCGATGGAGTACAAACAAATATACGATGCCGATTCAAAGCGAATGGTTTGTCTATTGGGGAGGAAAGCATGAGGTGTTGAACTATCATCATCCAGTCGAAAACCAAAGGTATGCGTATGATTTAGTCGTGCGAAAAGGAAAGCAAAGCTATAAAAATGATGGAATGAAAAACGAAGATTACTATGCCTATGGAAAAAAAGTTGTAGCGCCGCTTGAAGGAGTCGTTATCACAGCAGTTGATGATCAAGAAGATAATGAAATTGGACACACGAATAAAAAGAGGCCTTTAGGAAATCACGTTATCGTTGAGCATGAAGGAAAAGAATACAGTGTGCTTGCACATTTGAAGAAAGGATCGGTTTCTGTGAAAAAAGGAGACGTGGTTCGTAAAGGAACGCTGCTCGGAAGGTGTGGAAATTCTGGGAATTCATCCGAACCCCACATTCATTTTCACGTCATGGATGCCGCTGACATCGAAACGTCAAAAAGTTTGCGAATTCAATTTCATGCGGCTGTTGAACCGATTCGCGGAGATACGGTTATTCCATTTTTTTATTGATTAAAAAGCCATAGCGTTTGCTGTGGCTTTTTATGCAGGGATTTCCTCAAATATAAAGTCAAGCAGCCGTTGAAACAAGTAAAGGATAATGGCTACAGTAGTCATGACAAGGAAAAGCCCAAAATGACTGATATCATACAGATTATAAAGCCCGATTTTAGCGAGAAAAGGAACAATAACATAACCATGAATCAAATCCAAAATCACGTTAACAATTATGTACAAGATAAACCCGGGATACGTAAGGTAAAAGACAAAGATCGTAATCACAATATGAAGGCAATAAATCGTTGCTCCCATGCTAGTAAGAAAAAATACGTTTTCTTGAACCGTCCACCAGTGCATTTTTTCCGCTACTTGATAGGCGATTGTCATCATTAATGCAGCAAATAACCCTACAGTAAAAAATCGTTTAACACGCTGTTTATCAAGCAGCAGCAGTAAAAACCATGGAATAACAAGAATCCCCCATAATATAATTTGATTCATTCATCTTCCCACCTTTTATTTATCAGTAGTTATTAGTGTAAGAAAGAATTGTAAAAATATACATTTAGATGATTTTAAAGGGGCGGTTGTCTTTTTAGCATCTGATGCATCTGCTTATATTCATGGGCACTTACTTGCTGTAGACGGAGGCTGGCTAGGAAGATAACGCATGAATAAACGAATTTTTTCATATCATGAACAAACTTAATTAAAAGGAGCGTTCGTGGTATGAAAAGGTGGATGTTAAATGCGGGTATTGTTGTCACAGTGCTTATAACTGCTTGGGTGGTGTATACAAAGCCTGAAGAGAAAGAGATTTCGCTATTTTCTTACAATCAGCCTTCTATAGTTGTTCAAAAAGAAAGCACCGACTTTGAAAAAGAGTTAAAATCAGCTTTGACGCAGCATGGTTTTCAAGAAGTTAGGGTGCTGAACAACTATGCAGAAGCTCAAATTCTGGTTCTTCTGCCCCGCGAACACCTTTCTTCCCACAAGAAAAGGGAAATTCAGCAAATGGTAAATCAAGTTGCCAAACAGTATCACGTTAATCCTGATGTAGTTAATGTTCAGTTATATGAAAAAAGTAAAAAGCCTTTTATCAAGGGAACTCCCCCTCGATAAAAGGCTTTTTTTACTCTTTTTTCTTCTCTTGTTCAGCGAGCTCTTCTTGTCTTTTAAAATGTGATTTTCCTAACGCATACACAAAACTAAAAAACAAAGGAAGTAAAATAGTCAGCAGCACAAGACGGGTAAGCATATCGCCCAGATCATTTCTCGTTAAGTAAATATTAATAGCTGCAATGACAATATAAATAAAAATACCGAGGTTTCGTAAAAATCTCTTTAGCATAGATGCATTCATTTTTTTCACCTTACTTTTATATACTCACATTTAAGGTAAAGGAAACGATTCATAAAAGCAACCTATTTACTACAAAGCAAGAAGGAATATAGGAATTTATAATGAATGTTTATATGTTATCTGAAAACTACGGAAATAAAGACGCTAACATGAAGCTGCTTTACACAGCAGTCCGTTTTGATTACACCGAGTCAGCTACAAACAGTTGCCTTCTCTTCAATTAGCTTTAGTTTTTAAAAAGGTAAGGTGATGAGATGAAAAGAGTGCTGGTAATGGGCGTTTCTCCAGGAGTAGGAAAGTCCACATTTGCCAAGAAATTAGGGGAAAAGCTTGATCTAGAAGTATATCATTTAGACAGCCTGTATTGGAAGCCGGGCTGGACGGAAAGAGACAATGATAGCTTTAGAGAATTGCAGGAGCACATTGTAAAAAAAGACAGCTGGATTATCGACGGGAACTACAGAAATTCGTATGATATTCGAGTGAAGCGTGCAGATACCATTATTTATTTAGAGCTGCCGCTAATCGTTTGTGTGTACCGAGTAATAAAGCGGAGGATTGTATATGCAAGAAAAACGCGTGAAGATATGGCAAAAGGATGCCCTGAAAAAGTAGATTGGTCATTTTTTACGTTTATTCTTACTACGTATCGAGAACGGCAAAAAAAGATGAGAAACCGGTTTAAAAAGCTTAAAAATGATGAGGATTGCAAGGTTTTTATGCTGATGAACAGAAAGGACATCGAGAACTATATACAAAACCTATAGGGGGAGTATGTGCTGAATTTTGAACAAAAATAGCCACGTAACAAGTTCGCTTATTACGTGGCTTTATTAAAAAAACAATCATTCTTGCGTAATCTTCAACATTCCTTCTTCGTCCAGCGCAACTGTTAAAGAATGATTGACCTTCACCGTTAATGGATGAACTTCAGAGTCTCGGTCCGAAAAAAACCACCGTCTTTTAGGCGTCCCTACAAGAAAAAACGCACTGCCGCTCCCTAAAAAGTTAAAGGTCTCGTTTAATAGCCTGTTGTTGCGCACGGTGATACCGGAGTTAATAAGCTGTGTCCCTACAGAGCGGACATGAGGAGTTGTCAAGTTGATTTCTCCTATGCTTAAGAGCGACTTAGAAGAAAAGGGGTCCTTGGATGACGGGCAGTCCGAATGTCTTGAAATGTATTCGACAATATTATGAGCAGGGTCTTCAAAATAAAAGGAATGAGCATCAAATGCTTCAAAATAAATCTCATCTTTCTTCTCTTCTGTATTGAGGAAGACTCTCTGAGTAGCCCATTGCTTTGCTTCCATAAACCGGTTTGCTGGAACATTAAAAGCAAAATGGTAAAAGGGCTTTGTATGTAGAGAGCCTTCTTTAAAGGTTAGCTCACTTTCACCAACCTTGATGGAAAAAGAACGCGGTGAAGCGGCGGTTAATGGAAAATCGAGAGAATTTACATAAAAATCCTTCATTGTGTCCAATAAGTGGGTATACAGGACAGCTTGATTAATGATCATAAACCATTCCTCCTCGTTTAAGCGTTGTCTAAAATGGTATTACACAAATTTTTCGCTCTCTTTTTGATTACTGCTTTTCCAGTAAAGCTGAAAAGAGCCTTTATGCTCAGAGCCTACAAAATTAATACGATATCTCCTCGTTTTTTCAGGTGTTAAAGAAAGAGAGTTATTAGTCATTTCAAAAAATCGTGTCTGTTTTGGATCTTCTACGTACAGAAACAGGTCTCCGCTTTTGGTGTTTTTAGATAGCGTAAAAGCGTAGGTTACGCCTTTTTTGAGTTTAATGCTCCGGGAGTAGCGGCCCGTAAAACTGTCGTATTCGCCAAAGAAAACCTCACTTCGTTCCTTTTTTATTTTGCCTCCTATAATTTGATTTTCCTGACCGTTAAAGTTAATAAGTAAAAAAGCGATAAGAACAATAAGAAAACTATATTTAAACATAAAAACCTCCATCTACTAAATTATAGATAGTTTTGGATTTCGTCAAATAGTGTTATAGTTTAAAAGGGAAAAATTAACAAAAGGTGAATTATCTTTTTACATGTTACGTCTAACAGAAAGGAGGAAAGAATTGACACAGCGTTTTTATCTTTTAGCAGCAAGTCAAGTAACCGCAAATGTAGGTTTTGTTCTTTATACAATGGCCGTCACTTCTTATATAAAGGAAAACACCGGTTCAACAGCTCTTGCGTCGATGATTACGATGACGAGCTTACTTGCTCGGCTCCTTAGCGGCCTTAGCGTACCTTTACTAGCCGATACGTATAGATCCATTCACATTATGCGGTCTGTTCAAATGATGCAAATAGGGATGCTTGTTGGATTGTATGTGCTGCTTACACAAGAATTTACAGTCACAGTACTAACAATGGGTTTTATCATTGTTGGGATCATTTCTTTTTTTAACGGTTTTTTTACTATTTTTAAAACGTCGGTTGTCCGCAGCTTAGTAAGTGATAGTCAAAGAATGCAGGCGAATAGCTTGCTTTCAACAATTGATCAAACTTTTCTGTTTGCAGGGTGGTCGCTTGGTGGTTTCGTTTTGTCCTTAACGGGATCCACTCAGTCTCTATTTATAACGGCAGGTCTTCTATCGATCTCATTTGTTTGCTTACTGTTTATAAAAGAAGTCCATACATACAAACAAACCCAAAATCGAAGAGCGGCAAAACTAATGGAAGGATGGCGCTTTTTATGGATACATAAACGCATCAGAGCTCTCGTTATAATGGACATAATTGAATCACTCGTTGGAACCATTTGGATTGGAGCTATTACTCTTTCTTTTGTGAAAGAAGTGCTTGAAAAAGGAGAAGCGTGGTGGGGATATATAAACGGTGCGTATCATTTTGGAAGCATAGTCGGAGGAATTATTGTGTACCGAATGTCTTCTATGGTAAAAGGAAGGCTTTTGCTTTTTATGTTCTTAGGCTCAATTAGTTATGCTGTTTTAACCGGTTTTTACGGTCTAGTAACGAACCCGTATCTGGCTTTAGTACTCTTGATAATGATGGGTCCTGCCTATCAGCTTCGAGACGTAGCTCAGGAAACCATTTATCAAAATACCTGCAGCAATGGGATGCTTCCTAAAGTAATAGCGGCAAAATCAACTCTTGTACAGGCTGTGTTTATACTTTCCATCGCATTTGTCGGGACAGTAGCCGATCTGTTTGGGGTAAGGTTTGTGTATCTATTTTCAAGCTTCATTTTGCTATTGACAGCTCTAACAGGCATGGCAGCATTAATGTATAACAAGCATTCTATCGAAATAGACAAGACACCTGCTGAACGGAGAGGAGATATATGAGAATCATCAGGCTAACGTATCTTATGGAGCATGATATAAAAGAGCTGTTGATAGAAAGCCAGGAGGAAGGCTTTTTCTTTCTTACTAGGCTAGTAGCGGAGTATAAAAACGGGCAAAACGTATTTAACAAAACAGGCGAAAAATTGTGGGGAGTTTACGGTGAACAAAACAAATTAATTGGCGTAGCCGGCCTTAATCAAAATCCTTACAGCCAGTATGTTAACGCTGGAAGAGTAAGGAGGTTTTATGTTTCAGCTCAGTTTCGCAGAAGGGGTATAGGCAAACGACTTTTAAAAGAAATTATTCACTATGCAGAGAATTATTATGACAGTCTCGTTCTCTATACAGACACGGACGAAGCGAAGTTATTTTATGAACGAAACGGTTTTAAACGCGTATACAAGCAGCATAAAATCACTCATGAATATAAACTGAAAAATGTTCATTAATCAGCCTAAAAGATGTTTAATTCAATTAGGGTATTAAAATAGTATACTAATAACGCTCAGAAAAAATCTGAGCGTTATTAGTTACCATGCATCAATCGAACCCGTTACTCTTGTTAGTTTGCTTTTTTAAGTTTAAGAGCTGTTTTAGGAGCCGGGCTTTTTTTGACAATATATAAACCGCTAAAAATAATAAGTCCTCCAAGAAGCTGCATAGCATTGATGGTTTCTCCAATGGCTACAGCAGCAAAAACAACGGCAAACAAAGGAATAACATACATGTAAACCATTACTTTTGTAGAGCCAATTTTTCCAATTCCTACATACCACATCACCAGCCCGTACACCGTCACGAACAAAACAGAGTATGCCAGAGAACTCCAGCTGCCTATATCTGTTGGCCAGATAAGCGTTTGATAGGTGAAAAGACAGTAGACAGTAAGCGGAATAGCTCCGATTAAAGCAGACCAGGCAGTCACGCGCAAAGCAGAATATTTTACGACTAAAGGTTTTGCTAAAATCGGGTACCAGCCCCAAGCAATGGCTGCCACAATCCCCATGATGTTTCCAAACCATGCAAGCTGCGACAGGGCATGACTCGAGTGACCAAACAGCAGTACAAACGCAGCCCCGAAAAAAGCAAGCACAGAGCCTAGCTGTGTTTTTAACGAAAAAGCTTCATGCTTATATAATATAGCTAAGATTCCTGTGAAAATAGGAGACATCGAAATAAGTAAAGAAGCATTTGTAGCTGTCGTATACTTAACAGATACCATAAACAGCGTTTGATAGAGCGTAACGCCTACTATGCTGACCGCTATTAAACGTCCCCAGTCTTTTTTTTCGATACGAATGCCTCGCTCTATTATTCCTGTAATAAGTAAAAGAATAGGAGCAACCATTATAAAACGCAGTGCGCTAAATTGAATGGAAGACATATGAGCAACTCCAAATTTTCCGATTGTATAATTGGCTCCCCAAATTAACGCCACGGATAATAATATCCATTCCAGCCAGCCTTTTTTCATGTAATCACCTCGAGTAAGTATAGAAACTAAATAAGTACGAATATCCTTAGTTACAAAGTATACAGGAAGAAATTATGTAAAAGGCCAGCCAATTCAGCTAATTTTATCTCATCCACTTGTTTTTAATACAAACAAAAAAGCAGCTGCATTAGCTGCGTTCATGACTGTTATCCACATTGTTCTATCTCATCTAATCGCACAAGTTCGACTTTAAAAGCATGATCAATCGGTCGGATTTCACAGTATCCTGAATCATATACGTGAATTAGTACAAAGCGTTTGCCTTTATATAACACTTCTTTGTAGGCTGCCACGAGATACACCCTTTCTTTTCATAGGTTTGTTTTTCATTCTATGAACAAAAAACGGCGTAATTGCCTAATATAAAAATAATCTTTACAGTTGATAAAATTGCTTGGCAAAACGAGTTCGTTTATACTGTACTGTGATTCTAGTCTGATTACTAGAACAGCTTTAGCACAGATATAACGAAACAAACCAGCGGTACATAAGGAGCAGCACATGGATATTAATTATTTATATACATTTAAAGAAGTAGCGAAGTGGGGGAGCTATACACGAACGGGCGAGGAGTTAGGGTATGCTCAGTCAAGCGTTACCACTCATATAAAAAAATTAGAGGATCATTACGGTCAAAAACTATTTGAACGAACAGGACAAAAAATGAAGCTGACTCAGCCTGGTGAAGAATTGCTTTATTATGTGAATCAAGTAACTGAATTATTAAATGAAGCAAAAGAGCGTCTTACTACGAACGAAGATGCAAGAGGCACGGTTTCGATAGGAACCGTGGAGTCGCTGGCCGCTTATTTTATTACACCGTATATTAGGGAATTAAAAAAGCAGCACCCTTCTCTAAAGATTATGTTAGAAGCGGGTTTATGTCCAAATTTAACACAAGGAATTATTGACGGAAAGTATGACGTAGCCGTTTTGCTTGATCGCCTTCAAACCTCTTCAAGCTTAGAAGTGATTCCTATTCGAAAAGAAAACATGGTTATGATTGCTTCGTCTTCTCATTCTTTTAGTAAAAGAAACAGCGTTCTAATGGAAGAGTTTGAGGGAGAGACGATTATTTTAACTGAGAGCGGCTGCCCTTATCGCACGCTTTTAGAAGAGATGATGCGCAGCAGAGGTATTCATATGCAATCAGTGATTTCATTTAGCAGCCTCGAAGCGATTAAACAGTGCGTAGCGGATAACTTAGGTATTGCTCTTGTACCAGAAATAGCGGTAAAACAAGAGATTGAAAGTGGAAAACTGATTAAAATCCCGTTTGACCATGAAGAATTTTATCTTTATTCACAGCTCATATTCAAAAAGAAAAAATGGCTGACAGCACCTATTCAACAGTTTATTTCACTTGTACAAGAAGGTTATCAAAAATATTGATAATAGATATAGAGAATCTTCAATAATGATGAAGTTGTTTTCGTGCTACACTTTTTATAAGAAAAGAAAACTAGAGGTGTAGAACATGAATATATTTTTGCAGCACAATCCTACAAAATTATACTTTGGAAAAAATCAAATTACGAAGCTATCGCAAGAGCTTGCTTCTTATCATAAACAAGTAAAGGTTCTGTTAGTATACGGAGGAGGAAGCATCAAACGAAATGGCGTATACGACGAAGTGAAAGCTGAACTTCAGTCTATTGACGCAGTTGTTCACGAGCTGTCTGGTGTAGAACCGAACCCTCGTTTGACTACGGTTGCTAAAGGCGTTGACATATGTAAAAAAGAAAAAATTGATTTTCTCTTAGCTGTCGGGGGAGGAAGCGTGATCGACTGTACAAAAGCTATCGCAGTTGGAGCCGTGTATGAAGGGAATACATGGGACTTAATTACACGTAAAGAAGAGATTACAGGTGCTCTTCCTTTTGGAACGGTCTTAACACTTGCAGCAACAGGATCTGAAATGAATTCAACTTCTGTTATCACAAATTGGGAAACAAAAGAAAAGCTAGGTTGGACGTCTTCTCACGTATTTCCTGTCTTTTCTATCTTAGATCCGGCGTACACGTTTTCAGTGCCGCGCGACCAAACCGTCTATGGAATTGTTGATAGTATGTCGCATGCGCTTGAACACTATTTTCATCGCACGGAAAATACGCCGATGATCGACGGCTTTATTGAATCTTTACTAAGAACGGCTGTAAAAGAAGGTCCTAAGCTTCTTAAAGACCTGACTTCTTATAAGTATCGTGAAACGATGATGTATATCAGCACGACGGCATTTAACGGAAGCTTAGCAAATGGAACGGACGGGGGAGACTGGGCTACTCATCGTATTGAACATGCTCTGTCGGCCGTGTATGATATTCCCCACGGAGGCGGTCTTGCTATCTTGTTCCCTAACTGGCTGGAGCATGTCTTAAAAGAAGATCCTTCTCGTGTAAAACAATTGGCTGTAAACGTACTTGGTATTGATCCAGCGGGAAAAAGCGATGAAGAAACAGCAATGGAAGGAGCAAAAGCGCTTCGCACTTTCTGGAATGACTTAGGAGCCCCGAACAGCTTGCGTGACTATGATATTGATGACTCTGAATTTGATGCGATTGTTGAAAAGACCTTTGTAAAACCAGGTGTTGGAACTTATAAAGAGCTTGATCATGCAAGCGTTAGAGATATTCTAGAAAGATCCAAATAAAAAAGACGAGCTGTCTGCTCGTCTTTTTTATATGTACTCAATAATCCATTAGAAAGTAAAGAAAAAGAAAAAAGCACAGTAAGATGCCTCCTGCTCCTACCGCTATTTCCGAAAAGCCTTGAATAAACGTACTTTTAGGACTATCTCCGTCGTTTTGTAGATGAAATACACGTTTTCTTCTGCGCTCATGAACGATTACCAACAAACCAAAAGCAACCGATAATAAGGTAAAGAGCGGCACCACGATTAAAAACAGCTTGATAGAATACGCCCAGTACGATATATAGAGCGTATAATACATTGCTCCAGTACTTAAGGAAAAGAGTATTAAAGAAAATAAAAACCACTTCGTAAAACGGTTTTTGCTCATGTATGATTCACTTCCTTTTATCAGGTGCGTCTTATGATGTAGACAATAAAACACGTCTATCATTTTACCAAAACTTTTTGATACATTCTATTTTAGCGGAAAAATAGGGTTTGTAAGTTTCTTAAAAGTGGTATAGTTCCTA
Organism: Priestia sp. Y58; assembly: GCF_029522095.1. Taxonomy (NCBI): domain Bacteria; kingdom Bacillati; phylum Bacillota; class Bacilli; order Caryophanales; family Bacillaceae; genus Priestia; species Priestia sp. Y58. Next base: position 115,064 of record NZ_JAKWFL010000002.1, on the reverse strand, counting down.
AGAACTATCCATGTATACATACAAAAAACTGATGATAAATGAGGGAGAAGATGAGCTATGGGGTGCGACGCGTGTCTGCCAATTAGGACAGGATATACGGTTTCTTTTCAGAAATCAAGCGATGTGAAGAAATTGGAAAAATACTTTAAAGATATTTCTCAAAACCAATGGAAGACTCTTGGAGAAGATATGGTCTGGATGAGGGAAGATATCTTTTGGAGTTTTATGGATTATGTTCATCAGCATCTAGACCCTCGGCATGTGTGGGCTGTAGAAGCAAAACAGCGGAGCCCGTTTGAAAACCTGCCGCGTATGGAGCCAATCACCGTTTTTCAAAAAATGAAAGATGCCTTGTGGATTGATGAGCTGATTGAAGACAAGCGAATTTGCTCATATTATCAGCCGATTGTATCGGTTAATCACGAACGCGTGCATATCGTTGGCCACGAAATTTTATCAAGAGGATTAGAAGAAGACGGAAGTATTATCCCGCCTTTTAAAATGTTTGAAGCTGCTCAAATAAGAAATAAAACCTTCGCTCTTGACCGAGCCTGCCGCTTAGAAGCTGTAAAAAATGCTAGTATTATTGATCGCCAGCTGATTTTTATTAACTTTATTCCTACAGCAATATATAATCCCGAGCATTGCTTGGCATCTACATTTGCGTTAATTCAAGAATTGAATATAAAACCCGAGCAAATAGTGTTTGAAGTGATTGAGACGGAGGATGTTCAAGATATTGAGCATTTAAAAAACATTTTGAATTATTATCGTTCCCACGGATTTAAATATGCTTTAGATGACGTAGGTGTTGGCTATAACACGCTGAAGAGGCTTTTAGAAGTGGAGCCTGACGTGGTGAAGTTAGCATTTGAATTCACAAACGGAGTTAGTAAAAATGAGAAACAGAAAAAAGTGGCCCAAGAGATGTTAGCTATCACCCATAAAATGGGGGCGAAGGCTCTTGCGGAAGGAGTAGAGACAGAAGAAGATTTAAAATGCCTGATAGAGATGGGATATGATTTGTTTCAAGGGTATTATTTTGCAAAGCCTCACCCTACTCCGGTAAAAGAGATTTATTCTATTTACGTTTAGTAGCGAAAAGCAGAAGAATAGAAGCTTCTGCTTTTTGTATGACTAAAGGTAAGAATATTTAAAAAATAAACAATTCACTTTTATTTTGCTAAACAGTTTACAGGAGAAGGGAAGTGCTATAAGATGATAAATATTAATTCTTAGTATTTCTATCAGAAAAGGAGTTGATGATGTGGCGCAAACGTTGCACTCATCATATAAATCAAAGCCTACTACTGTTGTAACAGAATTAAGCCCTATGCAAAAGCCATTATTTGCAGGAGGGGTTATAGCAGCAGTTATTTTATTTCTTGCGATTGTGCTCACGACTAATTGGACGCAAGGTGTTTTATTTATTATCGGCCTAGCGTTAGGAATGACGCTTCTATACGCACGTTTTGGCTTTACATCAGCATTTCGCCGCCTTGTATCTGTCGGCAATGTTCAAGGCTTGCAAGCGCATATGCTTATGCTTGCAATTGCGTCAACATTGTTTGCTATTATTTTAAGTACAGGCTTTAGCTTTACAGGGGTAACGCCAAAAGGATATGTTTCACCTGTAGGAGTAAGCGTGATAGTTGGTTCGTTTATGTTTGGAATTGGCATGCAGTTAGGAAATGGATGTGCCTCAGGGACGCTGTATTCGTTAGGCGGCGGCTCTTCTTCTATGATTTTAACGCTTTTAGCCTTTATTGTAGGTTCTATGTTTGGGGCTTATCATTTGCCACTTTGGCAAAAGCAACCTTCGCTTCCCCCTATCTCATTAGCTGAATCGACAGGTCTTGGTTATTTTGGAGCTTGGATTGTACAGCTTATCGCGTTCGCAGCGATTTACTGGATTACGATTCAAATTGCCAAAAAGAAAAATCCGCCTATGATGAAACAGCTTCCTACTACAAAAGGGTGGAAAAAGATTATTCGCGGCTCTTGGCCTCTATTCACAGCAGCGATTGTGCTGGCCGTATTAAATGCATTGACGCTTGCTGTAAGAGGAAACCCTTGGGGAATCACTTCTGCTTTTGCATTATGGGGCGGAAAAGCCATGATGGCAGCCGGGATAGATGTGTCGAGCTGGGGATTTTTCCAAGGTGCAAATGGAGAAGCGCTAACGCAAAGTGTGCTAGCAGACTCTACCAGCGTGTTAAACTTTGGGATTGTACTAGGGGCCTTCATTTCAGCGACGGCGCAAGGGACGTTCAAACCGGGAAAGATTAAGCCCGGAGTTGCGGGAGCAGCTGTTGTTGGCGGCCTTTTAATGGGGTATGGTGCGCGTCTTGCTTTTGGCTGTAACATCGGCGCTTACTTTGGCGGCATTGCTTCATTTAGTCTTCATGGATGGGTATGGATGGTTATGGCGATGCTTGGCACAGGCGTAGCACTATTTATCCGACCGTTATTTGGACTCAAAAACCCTAAATCTAATGATTCGATTTGTTAAGTTTAGATAAAACCTTCTTTGCATGAGCAAAGGAGGTTTTTATTTTAGGTGATGTTTGGAATCGCTGTGCTATTTTGTGAATCACTTGAAGTTTAGTACAGCTCATCAGTTTTCTCCGCAGCGTTTGCGCTGCTTTTCTCTTAGCTAAAATCTCTTGTTCTGACTCAAAAAGAATATAAAAACTTCCTTTTTTTATAAAATTTTCACTTATTTTGCCGATATAACAGGAAGATTGTATGTATTTGGCGAAATGTAGAGTAAACACCATGTCCAAACACAGTTATCAAAACGTAAAAAGGGGTTTTAACGTTACATGAACAAGTATTTAAAAAAAGCTGTTATTTATGGAAGTTTGTGTTTTTTATTGGGAGCGTGCGGAGGAGCAGGAGAACAAACCTCTTCTGAGCCGCAGAAAAAAGAAGAAACAGTAAAGTCTAAAGAAGAAGCGAGTAAAAAAGAGAAAAAAGACGCAATCAATACAACCATTAAAGTTAGCGCAGCAGGAGATTTTACCTTAGGAAACGATGAAAGCTTTGGGTACGATTCTACCTTTAACGACGTAGCAGCAAGAAATGGCCTGCCGTATTTTACGCAAAATGTAAAATCGATCTTTGAGCAAGATGACTTAACAACGGTTAATTTAGAAACAACGCTGACAACTGCGACGGAAAAAGCAAGTAAAACATTTCGTTTTAAAGGTGATCCTTCGTTTGTAAATATTTTAAAGCAAGGAAGTATTGAAACCGTTAACTTGGCTAATAATCATACGCATGATTATTTACAGCAAGGATATGATGATACACGAGAAAACTTAAAGAAAAGCGGAATAGGCTATTTTGGCTATGAAGATACATATATTACAACGGTAAAAGGAGTCAAAGTAGGGTTGCTTGGATATCCGGGCTGGGATGACACCAAAGAAATAAGAAGCCAGATTAAAGACGGAATTAAGTCTTTAAAAGAAAAAGGAGCTAAAATTATCATTGTGCATTTCCACTGGGGATCCGAACGACACTATGTTCCTGATACAGCGCAGCAAGCATTGGCAAAGTATACAATTGATAACGGAGCAGATTTAATTTTAGGTCATCATCCTCATGTTGTTCAAGGAATTGAAGAGTACAAAAATAAATTTATTGTCTATAGCTTAGGAAACTTTATGTTTGGCGGAAACAAAAATCCAAGTGATAAAGATACATTTGTATTTCAGCAGAAGTTTACAATTAAAGATGGAAAGCTAACGACGAATAAAGACATCAACGTCATTCCATTCCGTATTTCTTCCACAACAGCGCGAAACGACTACCGACCTACGCCTTTAACAGGCGCGGAAAAGGACCGAGTGAAAAATAAGCTGATTGATGTTTCCAATCAAATCAAACAGGAAAAGTGGACGGTCTACGATGAAGATAGTAAATGAAGCTCTCAGCATTGAGAGTTTTTTTTATAAAATAAAGCGAAAAAAACCAAAAAAATGATATAATGTAAAAAAATAGATTAAAGGTGGATTTATGGTTAATACAGGTGATATTATTTTTCAAATTCTTATGCTGCTGATTCTTATAGGCGGAGCGGGAATAATTATTGCATTCATTATAGGTGTAAAAAGATTGATTCAAAGGCAGGTAGCAAATGAAAAAAGGCTTCAGCGAATAGAGCAAAGATTAGATGATATGCTAAAAAATAAAGAGTCTTGACTATACAAAAGCACTGTCAATACATCAGTGCTTTTGTACTTGACATTTTATAAAAAAGCAGTAAGATATGTATACATCATTTATATAGGGAGGAAGTTACATGGCAAAGTCAAAAGCAAAAAAAATGCGTGATAAAATGACGCGTGAAGGAAAGCGAAATCCAGAATTAAACCGCAGCCTGTTTGTATTTGCAGACATGGAAACGCGGACAACCAAAACAAAGAAGGAAAAACTTCAGCATCAGCACACAAAACATAAAAAACGATTATCAGACGGAGCATACAGTACCGGAGATGATCGTTTTTTTGTTTGCATTTAATTTATCCACAAAATGAAAAAGAGCTGTTTCACTATCTATCTTTCTTTACTCTGCCCCAAACATTTTTACTGTAAACTTTCACAAAAAACCCTTATGATAGTAAAGAAGGAGATGAACTAAGAATGCTTACGATTGAAAAAGTACCTAAAAACCAAGCGGGCGTTTTGCAAAATTTGTATTCTCTTTATCTCCATGATTTATCTGCGTATACACCTTCTTTAGATATTCGCGAAGATGGAGCTTTTCATTTTGAAGAGCTGCCCCTGTTTTGGAAAGTAGAAGGCCTCTCGCCATACTTTATTAAAGTAGATGATAAGCTGACAGGCTTTTTTTTACTTCTTGAACAGCCCGCACTTCAGCAAGAAGCAGATTACTGCATCAATGATTTTTTTATCTTAAACAAATACCGCGGGCACGGCATCGCTTCCGAAACGGTAAAAGACATTTTCTCTCATCGAAAAGGAACATATATGATTATTGAGCTTGCAGGCAATAAGAGGGCTATTTCATTTTGGAAACATATTTATGAAAGCTTACATATTTCCTTTCAAGAAAAGAAAATTGAAATTGATGGAGAGCTAACTCTTGTTCAAACATTTAATGTGTAAAGAGGTTGAGACATAACGAAATGAACCCAATTGAAAGATGAACAAATGAGGTACATGAGCTGGACTGCTTGTTAAAACGCAGTTGATTTCCATGCAAGGCTTCGCTTTCCGCGGGCGGCCGCTGAGCCTCCTCGTCACTTTCGCTCCTGCGGGGTCTCATCTGTTCCGCTTTTCCCGCAGGAGTCTTCGCCTTGCCCTCCAATCAACTGCTAGAAGGAACGAAACAGATAAAATTATATGCACAATCACAAAAAAACGAGCCACTCATCAAACGCGTTGATTAATGGTTCGTTTTTCACTTGGGCTAAAATACTTTTGTCCCAGCCTCTTTTATTAAACTAAATATTAACAATTTTCAACAAATTATGTATAATTAAAGATGCTTGTCGACATTTATTCACAGGAGTATTCCTGTAAAGGAGGAGTAAAATGAAAGCGTTATCTAATTTCTTTACGGCGCTTGTGCAGCGTTTTTTACCTGATCCGTTTGTATTTGCTTTAATCTTGACGCTGATTTTATTTGTATCAGGTATTGTTTTTACTCCTCACGGGCCGATTGAAATGGTTCAGTTTTGGGGAAGTGGATTTTGGAACCTTTTGGCATTTGCGATGCAAATGAGCTTAGTGCTTGTCACGGGACATGCGCTTGCCAGCTCGCCGCTTGTAAAGAAGTGGCTTGTGAACATAGCACTGTTAGCCAAAACTCCGGCGCAAGGGGTTATTCTGGTCACGCTAGGCGCAGCCATGGCCTGTATGATTAACTGGGGGTTTGGCTTAATTGTAGGTGCGCTGTTTGCGAAAGAAGTAGCGAAACGCGTGCCGGGATCTGATTATCGGTTTTTAATTGCCTGTGCTTACATAGGGTTTTTAACATGGCACGGAGGCTTGTCAGGTTCGATTCCTCTTGTCGCTGCTACACCTGGAAACCCAATGGAAAAAACGGCTGGACTTATTCCGCTGTCAGACACGATTTTTACAGGCTACAACTTATTTATTACCCTCGGATTATTAATTGTCCTTCCTATTATGACAAGACTGATGATGCCGACGGGAAAAGAAGTGGTAGAAATCGATCCAAGACTGTTGGCAGAAGATGAAATGGCGCCGGCTACAGTTGTTGAGACAACTTCTTCTAAGCCAACATTTGCTGTACGCATGGAGAACAGCAGGTTTTTAAGTCTAACAATTGCACTTCTTGGGTATTCATATTTAATTTATTATTTTGCTACAAACGGTTTTAAAATGGATATCAACACAGTGAATTTATTGTTTTTTACGACGGGTATTTTACTTCACCGCACGCCTTTATCCTATATGAATGCCGTTTCCAATGCTGCGAAAGGAACCGCTGGGATTGTGATTCAGTTTCCATTCTACGCAGGTATTCAAGGCATGATGGAGCTATCAGGCTTAGGCGGTAAGCTAACAAATGCCTTTATCTCGATTTCAAATGAAACAACATTTCCATTTCTCGCGTTTTTAAGTTCTGGCGTTGTGAACTTTTTTGTTCCGTCGGGAGGAGGACACTGGGTTGTACAAGGACCTTTTATTATGCCGGCAGCTGAACAGCTCGGCGTAGATCCGGGAGTCGCCGCGATGGCCATTGCCTACGGAGAAGCATGGATGAATATGGCGCAGCCGTTTTGGGCACTGCCCGCACTAGCTATCGCAGGGCTCGGAGCGCGCGATATAATGGGCTACTGCGTGACGACCTTAATTGTATCAGGCTTTATTTTTGCTGTAGGACTAACGTTTTTCTAATACGAAAAGGTCAGCTGAAAAGCTGACCTTTTTTTATTCTACATTATAAGCCAACTTCGCGTGCACTCCAGTTCCAGAATTCTTCTGCAAGCCGTTCATTTTTTGCTCTTGAAGAAGGGGGTGTAACACGTTTTTTATAAAAATAAGCGCCGCTAATATGCGTTACTTCAGGGCTGTCTGCTAAATAAATAGCTGTTTCGGCACCTTCAAGAGGCGTTAAAAAGAAAGGGCGAAGCACGGCGTGAACGCTTTTTCCAAAGCCCGTTTGGCGATTAACGCCGATAGCGGTAGAGACTGCACCAGGGTGTAGGCAATTTACGGTTACAGAAGTATCTTTTAGCTTTTTACTTAAATGGACCGTAAATAAATTATTCGCTAATTTAGACTGAGAGTATCCTCGCCATATTCCGAATCCTGTTGTTAAGTGAGGATTGTCGAAATCTATTTTTCCAGCTTTATGAGCACCGGAGCCAACATTTATAATGCATCCTTGCTTAGCCTTTTTTAACGGATCTAAAAGTAAATTAGTTAACAAAAAGTGTCCCAAATGATTGACGCCAAGCATCATTTCGAATCCGTCTTGTGTTGTTTCACGTTTGATTGTTACCACACCTGCGTTATTAATCAGCACATCAAGTACACTGTAGCGAGACATAAAGTCATCACTGAAAGACCGGATACTAGCGAGAGAAGCTAAGTCACAGGTCATAAGAGATATGGAGTCTGATCTGCTTTGGCGCTTGGCTTCTTCTAAAGCCGTATTTCCTCTTTCTTCATTTCGGCATACCATAATGACTTCGAATCCTTTTTTAGCTAGTTCAATCGTTGTGGCCAGCCCCATTCCAGAATTGGCACCCGTAATTAACGCTCGTTTGGCTGTCATGCGTATGTTCCTCCCAACTACATCTTTTTTCTAGTGTATAAGATAAGAAGATACGTCGTCCACTTCTAGCTTTTTCTTTCATGCTTTAAAAAAGTGCGTAAAATGTGCACAGGGGAGAAAATGTTGCACAAAGGTCAATATTTTACACCCTACTCGTCAATTAAAGCGGTTTCATAAATAGCGGATTTCGCTAAAATAAGACATAGGGAGGTGCTAGTAAGATGAATAGCCAAAGTAAATTACAGGAGACAGAATATGTTCCTTTAGAGCAAGAACTTAAAAGAGAACCATCGATTAATACGAAAAAACGTAAAAATTTGAAAAATGTAGGTTTATTTGCACTATTTGTAGGGCCCGCACTTTTAGCGTTTTGTGTGATTGTACTTATACCATTTTTTACAGGGATTTATTACTCATTTACAGACTGGAACGGAGTAAACGGTACGATTAACTGGGTGGGACTTGATAACTTTAAGTACTTATTCACTGAAGATAAGCAGTTTCAGCAATCGTTTTGGATCACAACAAAATATACGGTCGTTGCGATTATCTTAACGAATGTGGTTGGGTTCGTGTTAGCAATCCTTGTTACTCAAATGTTAAAAACACGAAACATTTTACGTACGGTTTTCTTTATGCCGAATTTAATTGGCGGACTTTTACTAGGATTTGTATGGCAGTTCATTTTTGTAAAAGGATTTGCATCCATCGGACAAATCACGGGAATTTCGCTTTTTGAACTTCCTTGGTTGGGAGACGCAAAAACAGCATTTTGGGGCATCGTGATTGTAAGTGTATGGCAAGGAGCAGGTTATATCATGCTTATTTACACAGCAGCACTGCAAAACGTACCGCAAGAGCTAATTGAAGCAGCAAAAATTGACGGAGCAAGCAGATGGCAAATTCTTCGTCACATCACAATTCCAATGGTAGCGCCGGCAGTCACGGTTTGTTTATTCTTAACGATTTCATGGTCATTCAAAGTATTTGATGTCAACTTATCATTAACAAACGGTGGTCCATTCAAATCAACAGAAATGTTAGCGCTTAACATTTATACAGAAGCATTTGTTAATAACAGATACGGTCTAGGTGAAGCAAAAGCCTTAATTTTCTTCATCGTCGTAGCAGCGATTACGATTATTCAAGTAACATACACGAAGAAGAAGGAGGTTGAATCGTAATGGGAAACAAATATACGAGCAAAACCTTTATTGTTGAAATTTTAGCGGTCCTGCTTGGACTGGTGTTCTTGGTTCCATTTTATTACGTGCTTTCAAACTCGTTGAAGTCATTTGCAGAAATTTTATCAAACACATCGGCACTGCCGACAACGATTCAGTTTCAAAACTTTGTAAATGCATTCAACCAAATGAACTACTTAAAAGTGCTTAGCAACTCGCTAATCATTACTGTTATCAGTAACGCAGTTCTAGTAATCTTCTGTTCAATGGCAGCTTACATGCTGGTTCGAACAAAGAAAAAAATCAGCAGTATTATCTTTATGGCATTCGTAGCGGCAATGGTTATTCCGTTTCAATCCATCATGATTCCACTTGTAAAAGTAGCAGGAAACTTAAATCTGTTAAACAGCATCTGGGGTATTGTGATCATGTATCTAGGCTTTGGTTCAGGTATGACGATTTTCTTATACCACGGATTTATTAAAGGAATTCCAGTTGAGCTAGAAGAAGCGGCAATCATCGACGGATGCTCACGTCTAGGCGTATTCTGGAGAATTGTATTCCCGTTATTAAAACCAATTACAGTAACCGTAGTTATCTTAAACAGCCTATGGATTTGGAATGACTTCTTACTTCCGTCTCTTGTTCTGCAAGATCCTGAGCTAAGAACGATTCCGCTTGCGACATTCTTCTTCTTTGGTCAGTATACAAAGCAGTGGGATTTAGCACTAGCAGCACTTGTAATCAGTATTATCCCGCTATTAATCTTCTTCTTTGCAATGCAAAAACACATTGTTAAAGGAATTACAAGCGGTTCAATTAAATAATAGTATCGGCAACAGGGCTGGTTTTGAGGCTGAGGCATCAAAACCAGCAGGAAATAGGGAGGAACGGAAAATGGCATTTAAAATGAAAAAATGGCCTTTAGCAGTAGGTGTTTTATCGGCTACGCTTTTATTTTCAACCGCGTGTTCAAACGAAAGCGCATCTGGTAATAAAAAAAGCGGCGGAGATCAAGTAGTAGTAGATGTATTTCAAGGAAAAGTAGAAATTGCAGATCAGCTAAAAGCTCTAACTGATCAATATACAAAAGAACATCCAAACGTAAAGTTTAATATCCAAACGGTTGGTGGAGGAGCTGACGGCGCAGCAGCCTTAAAAGCGCAGTTTGCGTCGGGGAATGCACCTGATCTTTTCACAAACGGCGGATATCAAGAGGCGAAAACGTGGAAAAATAAATTAGAAGATTTATCAGATCAGCCTTGGATTGATGATGCGTACGAAAACACACTTACACCAATGACGATGGACGGTAAAGTATATGGACAGCCAATCAGTCTTGAAGGCTATGGATTTACATATAACAAAAAACTGTTCAAAAAAGCAGGCATCAAAGAACTTCCAAAAACATATTCAGAATTAGAAGCAGCGGCTAAAAAGCTAAAAGCTGCCGGCATTACGCCATTTTCTATCGGCTACGGCGAGTGGTGGGTACTTGGAAATCACGGCTTAAATATTCCATTTGCAAGTCAAAAAGATCCGGATGCATTTATTAAAGGATTAAATGACGGCAGTACAAAAATCGCAGGAAACGAGCAGTTCAAACAGTATGTAAAGCTGCTTGATTTAACAGTGAAATATGGAAACAAAAATCCGTTAACGACGGACTATAACACGCAAGTAACGAAATTTGCGAACGGTGAAGCAGCGATGATTCAGCAAGGAAACTGGATTCAGCCAATGCTTGATAAAATTACGCCGAACATGGATGTAGGGATTCTACCTATGCCGCTAAGCGACGATGCAACTGCATCTGACAAGCTTGCAATTGACGTTCCAAGCAACTGGGTTATTCACAAACAAGCACCAGCGGCAGATAAAAAAGCAGCAAAAGACTTCTTAAACTGGATGGTCACATCTAAAGAAGGTCAAAAAGCGCTAGTAGAAGACTTCAAGTACATTCCAGCCTTTAAGTCAATCGAAGCAAAAGACATCGGACCTTTAGGTGAAGAACTTCTTAAATATTCTAAGGAGCAAAAAACGCTTCCTTGGGAATGGACAAAATTCCCTGAAGGCGTCACGCAAAAATTTGGAGCGGATGTACAAGAATACATCGGCGGCCAAACGTCTGAAGATGAGCTATTAAAATCTTTAGATAAAAGATGGGCTGAGTTGAAGTAATGGAAAAGACAACCTTGGGGTTGTCTTTTTTTTGTGGGTACACAAACCAGAAACATAGCTGTATTTATCTAAAAAAATAAAAGGCGGCAGAATTTATGTGTTCTGCTGCCTTTCTGTATTATCACTTAACTTCTTGGCCAAAGCATAACGGCTACGCCAATTAGACACACAAGTCCGCCAATCCAATCATATGTATCGGGCATTTTTTTATCAACCCACCACGCCCAAAACAGGCTTAAAACAATAAAAATGCCGCCGTAAGCTGCATATACACGCCCAAAGTCCGGGAATGGCTGCCACGTTGCTATGATTCCGTACAGCACCAAAGCAATACCGCCCAGCAGCCCTAACCAGCTTGATGCTCCTTCGCGCAGCCACTGCCAAATCAAATAGCCTCCGCCAATTTCAGCAAGACCCGCTAAGATAAAAAGAAAAATCGCTTTAATCATAAACTATACTCCTTATATCATCATTTCTTCTCTTTATTCTATCTTACTTTTTTCATTTGATGGACCATTTGTTCGATATAAGTGTACTGGAAAGCATTCCTTTATCAATTTGTCTTCAAACCTGCTAAACTATTAATAGTATGAGTTTATGTGAAATGTTTGTACGAGTACAAAGAGTTATTTAATGACTACTGCTCAGCGTACTTTTACAAGTAGAAGTTAGCAGGAAATTGACTATTTAAAAGAATAGAACGTTTAACAGTATAAAAAAGTAAAAAGAATGCAGATATAGGGGTTTGGTAAAATGAGTTTAGATCATAAAGTAATACGCATTGAGCTGCCTACGCCATTTCCAATTGGACCAGTGAATGTGTTTTTATTAAAAGCAGACAAGTTAACGTTAATTGATGCAGGTATGAAAACCAAAGAAGCGTGGAATGTTTTTGAAGAGGCGCTTCGTAAAGAAGGATATAAAGTAACAGATATTGAACAAGTTATTCTTACTCATCAGCATCCGGATCACACTGGATTTTTAGAATGGCTGCCGAGTGATATACCGGTTTACGGTCATAAGCTTGTGGAGCCTTGGATTTACCAAGATGAAGAGTTTGTTCAGCAGCATAATGAGTTATACCGTAATTTCCTTATAGAGTTTGGAGTCAGTGATGATGTAATGGAAGAATGGCTTCGTAAAGCAACGGCTGCGATTCAAGTGTATTCACCTAAAGGGCAGAAGCTAACTGGGTATTTACAAGAAGGAGATACACTTCCGTATGCGAGTGAGTGGGAAGTAATTGAAGCGCCGGGACATTCTTTGAGTCAGCTGATGTTTTACAATCGAAAAGAAAAAGTCGCGTTTGGCGGAGATCATATTTTGCCAAAAGTACCGTCAAATCCATATTTAGAGCCGACCATTCAAAATCCTAAGCCACAGCCGCTATTGGACTACTTGGCTTCTCTTGAAAAAACGTTGAACTACGACATTGACTTGATTTACAGCGGACATGGTGAACCGCTTAGTGATATTCATTCTTTAATTATGGAACGTATTCAAAAACAGCATAAATGGGCGCTGCGCGTGTTACAAGCGATGGGTGAAGGAAAGAAAACAACGCTTGAAGTCAGCGCAGCTTTTTTCCCGGATATGTATCAAAAAGCACCGGACTTTATTTTCTCAGAAGTGTACGGCCAGCTTACGTATTTAGAGAAAGAAGGATACGTTGAATTAACAAAAAATCGAGACGGCGTCTTGCTGTGGGAAACTACACGTGTGCTTGCTCCTCAGTCATAACATAAAAAACCAGCTTCTATAAAGAAGCTGGTTTTTATGCTTATAGTGAATGCAAGCGCTCAATGCGTTTTTCAAGCGGCGGGTGAGTAGAGAATAAGCGTGAGAATTTTTCTTTACCGCTAATTTTAAAAGCGGCAATTGATTTTTGGCGGTCATCTACTAATGAAGTAGTATGACGAAGCGATTCTAACGCATAAATCATTTTTTCCTTGCCGCCGAGTTTAGCTGCAAGCTCATCGGCTTTGAATTCACGTCTTCTTGAATGCCAGAAGATAATTGGACTGCTTAAGATACTAAAGAGAATCTCAAATATAATCGATGTAAGGAAATAGACAACCATCGCAAACTCTTCTCGCACGAAGTTTGACACCGCTTTGGCTACTAAACGAGAGAAGAAAATAACGAATGTGTTTAATACTCCTTGCAGAAGCGTAGTTGTGACCATATCACCGCTTTTAATATGCGCTATTTCGTGAGCGATAACGCCGCTGATGGCATCGCGGTCCATTCGTTCAAGCATTCCGCTTGAAACAGCAACAAGCGAGCGTCTTTTACTTGGACCCGTTGCAAAAGCGTTAACTTCCGCCGAGTGATAAATTCCGACCTGAGGCATTTTTCTTAATCCTGCAACAGATGCAAGTCGGTGCGTTTCTTCTAAAACAAATCGCTCATATTCACCTTGAGGAGAACGTTCATCAATAACTTGAACACCCATCATCCACTTTGCCATCACGCGTGACATCATAAGAGAAATAATCGCGCCGCTGAAGCCGGCAATGACGCTAAATGCCAGCAGGCCGCCGTAACCGCTGCTTCCCATATAGCTTTGAACACCTAATAAAGATGTAATCGTTGTGATTGTGATTAATACTAAAATATTAACGAAAATAAACAGTGAAATTCGTTTTAGCACAAGTCTTCCTCCTTTAACTAATACGTGCATGATAGGTATACGGTCAGAGGAGAGGAAAGGTTTCATTTATTTATTCAAATTTACTAAAAAGATTACTATGTTAAGTGGTTTAATAAAAAAAGTAAATAAATGGTTGAATACTTACCATAAATAGGTTATTATAAGTCATATAAAGCTATCTTGTCTTGCAAGGTAGCTTTACTTTAAAAATGTATCTTGTATAACAAGATAGTGAAAAGGAAGAAATCGATATGTCTTTGAGAAGTCAATTGTTAAAAGGAATTTTAGAAGGGTGTATCTTATCAATCATTCAAAAAGAAACGGTTTATGGCTATGAGCTATCCCAGAAGCTTCAACAATATGGATTAAATGATGTGAGTGAAGGTTCGATTTACCCAATTTTACTACGTCTTCAAAAGGAGGGATTAATAAAGGGAGAAATGAAAGCATCGCCTTCGGGTCCTAAACGAAAGTACTATCATCTTACGGCATCTGGTGAGAGAGCATTATGTGAAATCCAAGAGGAATGGATCAACATTCAAAACCCTGTAGATAAATTGTTGAATAGGAGTTTTTACAATGACCGCTAAGGAATTAATTAAATTAAATAATAAGAAGCGAAGAGAGCTGACCAAGGAAAATGAAGAGTACTATGATAATATGCTTGTTTACATTCGAACAAGTGTGTCAGCTTCTGAACAGCAGGCTGAGGAGTTATTGATGGAGCTTTTAGATCACCTTATTGACGCACAAGCGGAAGGGAAGCGCGCTGAAGAGGTATTTGGAGAAAACCTTAAGACGTACTGTGATGAAATGATTAAACAGTTACCTAAAGAACCCTTAAAAAGCACTGCTTTTTTTATAAGCTTTTTATTGTTACAGCTTGCAAGCTTGATGGCTATAGTAAGCGGGATAGGAAATATTGTTGTACATTATGTTAAGGATAGCAGCCAGACTGTTTATATCGGAACAGCAATCGTCACTTTTGTTATTGTTGCAGCTATTATTTCTCTTGATGTTTTTCTGCTTTTAAAATGGATACAAAAATCTGTTTACAAAATTACGAATAAGATTAAGGACTTTTTTCTACTCTTTGTCTTAATTTTTATTTCTCTTGCAGGGATGGTTTTTTTACCAAAGCTTATTCCACCTTTTGGCTATGTAATAGAATTTGGAGGCTTCTTATATTTAGCTGCTGGTGCCGTAACACTCATCGTTTTAAGGTGGTTAAATAGTAAATATCAAATTACAAAATGAGATATAGGAAGCAGCAAAATGTATTGTTTAGTCTATAATCAAGAGCATGTTTAAATAAATTTCATAATTTACGTCTATCTTGGGACAAGACGTACTAAAATAATTAAAAAGGTGTTCAACTCATGAACACCTTTTTGGTAACACCATTTAAAGATTACTAACTTTAGTACGTTTAAAAATTAACCTTAGGTTCTGTACCTAATTTAATGCGTTTGAAGTTTTTAATATGCTTCCATGTAATAAAAACAAAAATAACGGCTGCAAATACGATTAGTACAACATCACCTACATAGAGTGATGCCAAAAAGGCAACCAATGCGCCAATAGGTGAAGATAAGGATACGTATTTAGAAATTTTGAGAGAAATTAAAAAAGCAAGAATCCCTAGAATGAAAGCTAATGGTGAAAATGCAAGGAATACACCAGCGGCAGTCGCTACAGATTTTCCTCCTTTAAACCTTGCAAAAACCGGATAGCTATGTCCGAGAATAGCAATAAATCCAGGGACAAGCATATGCAAGTGACTATTCATCATAAGCGGTAAACAGACGGCTAGCGAGCCTTTTGCTATATCGCCGATCAATACTATAATACCTGCTTTCTTTCCTAGAGTGCGAAAGGTATTAGTAGCTCCTAAGTTACCGCTTCCGTGCTTGCGAACATCGGTTTTGTAAAAGCCCTTTCCAATCACTAAAGCAAAAGGAATTGACCCAATTAAATAAGCTAATAAGATAATTATAGTGTTTGTTAATACGTTCATTGTTGGCACCTCAAATTGTGTTGTTATTATTCATTTTATAGCAAGATATCAAGAGTAAAGTTTATTTTGTTTCTGAACACTTCTATCAGTATGTATTGCTTCCCAGCGAGTAAATTGTGGAAGGTAGTCTTTTATATCTCTACAAAAGATAAACGCGGAAAAAGCAGTTTTTTGTATGGATAGAGGGTGCTGGCTGTTTCGGTAGAGCATTTGTAGATTCAACTATATTTTTAGCGGAACAGCTTCATGACTTTATGCTAGGATATTTTTGGATTTTCAAGCCTTTCTACGTATTAGGACGAATCCATATGTCCATTATAAATATGTAAAAAAAGAAAAGAGGATAGGCGTAAAGGCAAAAATAAAAAAACTTCCTACAACAACAGCAAAGTTTTTTGCGCATCAGCCGTTCTGATTTTTTCTACAAAAATAAAAACTTGTAATACAATTTTTAAAATATAACATAAATGTTTAAGGATTAAAAGATATTTTGGGTATATTGTATTAGAAGAAATGTGTTTTAATATTTTTTTATAAAAAATAAGACAAAGAAATTAACAAATCAAAAGAAATATAATAAAATGTAAAACGGTGTTTCGAAATATTAACTTCTTAAAGTTGAAAGGGGTCCTGCACTTGTTGTGGACAGATATCAAAGAACGAGAAGTAGTTATGTACAAAAACTGCCAGGCGAAAATTTTAGAAAAAAAGGTGCCGAATAAAATAGTCGTGCGCAATCTAGAATTCCCGGAAAAAGGCGATTGGATATCAGCCGAGCTTGATTTTGAAGCTGTTGAAAAATTTGAGAAGAGTCGAGAACACTAATACGAAAAACATTTTATAATACTTCTATTTGTTATATAAGAAAAAGCCGAGCTTACATTTTGAGTTCGGCTTTTTTGTTTATGTTTAATTCGTTTTCTTTACGAAGAGCTCCTTGTTATTACATGTAAAACCGCGTCTTTTCCTCTCATTCATTTTCCATTATTACAATAGTCCCGTACAAAAGCGTATCTTTATACGGGACTATTGATTTATTTTTAGCACACGTATTTTTGCCACTTTTTTCATATACAACCGTTCAGAAACAAAACGTCTGTGCATACATTGAAGACAAAGGGGGAGGATACATTGGGAAAAACAAGTCGTATATTGAAATGGGTCAGCGGAGGATTAGAGGCTCTCTGGGGGATTCCCCTCTTAGGCGGCACCTTGGTTATAAGTCTAGCCTACACGCCGCTCATTCTAATGCTCGCATTGCACGTCGTAGGTTTAGTATTTGCGATTAAAACAAACAAAGTTCGGACAGGGCATATCATGGGAATTGTCTGTTCTGCTATTGCGTGGATTCCAATTGTCGGCATGATTATGCATATTTTAACGGCTATTTTCTTACTGATAGAAGCAGCCAAAGATAACGAGCCATCTGAAGACGCAGCATAAAAGAAAAGCCGCCTGATTTTTAGGTGGTTTTTTGTATTTAATGCACAGACTTGGAGGCTATATTGTTTTGGAAAATCCTTTTTATGTTAGAATATTAGAAGTATTTTCTAAAAAAGGGGGTAAACATAATAGACAAAGCCAATCAAAAAAACAAAAGACTGTTTACAGCAGGACTCATATTAGTCGCTCTTGTAAGCTTTATATTTTTACTATGGAGTAAAGGATGGGCAATTCCTAATGCGATAAGTGCCAACCGCTATGATGTAAAAGGCGTAGACGTATCTTCTTATCAAGGGGAGATTGATTGGAGTGTGCTGAGTAAACAAGATATTCAGTTTGCTTTTATCAAAGCAACGGAAGGAAGTTCATTTCAAGATCCTTTATTTAAACAAAACTGGGAACAAGCAAATCGGAAAAACATGCGAATCGGAGCTTATCACTTTTTTAGCTACGATAGCAAAGGTTCCACACAAGCGGCTAATTTTATCAAGGCGGTCTCTCTTAAAAATAACGATTTGCCACCAGTGATTGATGTAGAATTTTACGGAGATAAAAAACAAAACCTGCCGTCTCAGAAACGTGTATACAAGGAGCTTTCTAGCATGATTACACGTCTTGAATCTCATTATGACAAGCGCGTTATTCTTTATACGACGCCTAAAGCGTATGACTTGTACATTAAAAACAGATATCCCGGATGTGATATTTGGATTCGCGACGTTGTAAAAAAGCCAACTCTTGAAGAACAGCAAGAATGGACGTTTTGGCAGTATACGGACAAAGGGCGGTTAAGCGGCTATAAAGGTGAAGAAACGTTTATTGATTTAAATGTGTTTAACGGAAACCAAGCAGAATTTGAAAAATACTAGTTTACTAGAAAGGTAAGAGAGGGAGGAGAAACGATGCCTACTTATAACAAGCTAGTGCGAGATAAAATTCCTGCGATTATTGAACAAAGTGGAAACACCTTCAAATCACGCGTGCTGCAGCGAGAGGAGTATCAAATGAGCTGAAGAAAAAGGCAAAAGAAGAGCTTCAAGAGTACATAGAAGCCCAAACGCATCAAGATGCCATTGAAGAACTCGCAGATTTACTGGAAGTTATGCACGCGCTAGCAGCTGTGCACGGGGCCACGCCCCAACAACTTGAGAAAGTGCGTGAAGAGAAGGCCAAGAAGCGCGGGAAGTTTGATGATCGGATTTATTTAGTGGAAACAGAAGAAGCGTAGTTTGGTGGTGCAATAGTGGAAGGAGCGAGCGGTGGCAGGTGAGTTTTAATTTAAAAGTAGGAGAAATAAAAAAAACTTATTTAACAGAACGAGAAATTTGGAAGATCATTAACCAATTTTTCGCTAATGGTCACTTTACCACAACATATAAATATGGATTGATGAAAGCTTTAATTGAAAACCTATATAATGTTGACAATCGGTTAGTACTCACGTTTGATCAAGTGTATTTTTCATTTGCTAAAATATATTGGAACTTGGTTATTCATCATGATTTAAATCAGTTAAATACACCCAACAGACAAGCTGGAATTCAAAAAGAGTTAAAGGAATTTCAGTTAATGCATGGTGTCCCCAATAAAATAGTATTTGATCGTTTACCAAATAATCTTCAATTGCAGTTAGTAGAAAGAACTAAAAAAGTGGGGGCAAGGTATGTAGTAGGGGCGTTATACGGAGATATGGAAGGTTCTGTTTATGAGTTTGATACAAGAACAGAATACATAAAGTTTAATAGCAGTATATATATTTTTTTACAAAAATATAGACAAATTGTTACTCATTTAACTAATTATCATTTGGCGAAATTTTTAGAAAAGTATAATGACAAAAATAAGTTAGAAGATGTCTTGTTAAAAGTAGAAAATGTTTCAAAACGTGAATCGCTGCATGCATTCTATAACATCCTTTGGAAATATGAAACAAAAGAATGTTTTTATTGTGGAAAACAGCTGTCTGATAAACGCATCGCTACTCATGTAGATCATTTTATTCCATGGAGTTATATCCAATCAGATAATATGTGGAATTTGGTGTTAAGCTGTCAAAGCTGCAACACAAAAAAGAGCAATAAACTTGCTAAGAGTGTATACCTCGAGAAGATGTTTGTTCGTAACGATAATCTTAAATTAACAGCAGTTCACAATGATTTTAACTATTATTCAGAGCGTAAGTTAAAAGCTCTTTATGAGTATGCTGGAATGAATGGATACGTAGAAAACTGGTCTCCTTAATCCCGAGTATTTCTCTTTTCATCTCAGTTACAAAATCCCCTCTTGAAATTTTGTTCACCAAACAAGTAAACTAAAGACATAAGTTTGGTAAAATTGGGATAAGAAATTCATGAGGTAAGGGAGAACAAGTCGATGGAGATGGATCAAGAGAAATTTAATAAAGTGATTGAAGCGGCAAGGATGTATTATATTCTTGATTATAATCAAAGTGAAATTGCAAAAAAGCTTGGTGTATCAAGGCCTACGGTTTCTCGATTGCTGCAAACAGCAAAAGAAGAAGGCATTGTTCAAATTAAAATTGTGGATTCATCTATCAATAGTGAAAAATTGTCTTCTCAGCTTGAACAAAAATTCAATTTAAAAAAAGCAATCGTCACACCGGTGCCTCAATATGAAAATCACATTATTAAAAGTCATCTAGGCGTGGCAGCAGCTGACTATCTCTATGACATTGTAAAAGATGGAGACATTATTGGGGTGACGTGGGGAACAACTCTTTATCAAGTGGCCATCGATTTAAAACAAAAGTATGTGAATGACGTGCAGGTTGTACAGTTAAAAGGCGGAGTAAGCCATTCGGAAACGAGCACGTATGCTTCTGAAATTATGTACTTATTTGGAAAGGCATACAATACGCCTCCTATGCATCTTCCTTTGCCTGTAATTGTTGATCACGTGGTAGTCAAAAAAGCAATGGAAACGGATCGTCATATTAAGCGCATTTTAGATTTAGGCAAACAAGCCAACATTGCCGTCTTTACTACGGGACCCATCAAAACGGATTCGCTGCTTTTTCAGCTTGGCTACTTTTCCGAACAAGATGTAGAGATGATTTCCTCTCGAGCAGTGGGAGACATTTGTTCACGCTTTTTTGATAAAGATGGACAAATTTGCAATGAAAGTCTGGATGAACGGACGCTAGGACTTGATTTGGAGGAACTGAAGAAGAAAGAGTACGCGATTTTAGTAGCGGGCGGGGATCAGAAAATTGACAGCATTTACGGAGCGCTGCAAGGAAAATTTGCAAATGTGCTGGTTACTGATCAGTTTACGGCGCGCTTTTTGTTAGATAAACAAGAGTAAGGGAGATGAAGGCGCTGTTTTTTCAAGAGCAAAAGCTTCATCAAATTGAAATAATAGAAGATATTGTATCTTATTCTGCATCATCTCTGCAGGCACAGAGAAACCGGTATCCTTTTCAAGCAGGCGCTTCAAAAGATGGAGTGATTGCCAAGGGAATGACGGGCTATATCATTAAACGGTGGGGAAGAATGTACTTCTCTCCTGATGCTAATCAAAAAGGAATTGAACGGTTTACGCCGCCTGATCAGCCATATGTATTAATTCCTTATAAAAAGGTAAAGAATAAGTACAGAATCGTATTGTCATTTGTGATAAAAGCTGAAAAATAAGGGAAGACTTCCGAATGCGGAAGTCTTTTTTATTCACTAAAACAGCGGCTATAAATATTTTTGAACAAATGTAAATATATCTGTTTACAATTGTTCAAAGCTATTATATAGTAAGGGTGTAAGTTGTTGAAAACGTTTTAGTGGATGCACAATATGCAGATACTTTTAGGGGGAAAACGTCATGAGAATGGTTGACTTAATTGAAAAAAAACGTAATGGACATGAATTAAATAAAGCTGAAATCGATTTTATTATTGAAGGTTATACAAAAGGGGATTTACCTGATTATCAGCTATCGGCATTTGCGATGGCAATTTACTTTCAAGGAATGACGCAGGAAGAACGCGTAAATTTAACGCAAGCAATGGTTGAATCAGGCGATCAAATCGACTTGTCAAAAATTGAAGGTATTAAAGTAGACAAACACAGCACAGGCGGCGTAGGTGATACAACAACACTTGTATTAGGACCTTTAGTAGCTGCGGTTGATGTACCGGTTGCTAAAATGTCTGGCCGCGGCTTAGGACACACTGGCGGTACAATTGATAAACTTGAAGCAGTGCCTGGCTTCCACGTTGAAATTACAAACGAAGAATTTATTCGTTTAGTAAATACAAATAAAATTGCCGTTATCGGTCAAAGCGGAGACTTAACGCCAGCGGATAAAAAGCTTTATGCGCTTCGTGATGTAACAGCAACGGTTGATTCGATTCCGTTAATTGCAAGCTCAATTATGAGTAAGAAAATTGCGGCTGGAGCAGATGCCATTTGCTTGGATGTAAAAACGGGGAACGGCGCATTTATGAAAAAGCTTGAAGACGCTGAAGAATTAGCAAAAGCAATGGTTGAAATCGGAAAAGGCGTAGGCCGAAACACAAAAGCCATCATTTCAGATATGAGCCAGCCTCTAGGTTTTGCGGTTGGTAATGCGCTTGAAGTGAAAGAAGCGATCGACACGTTAAAAGGCGAAGGTCCTGAAGATTTAACGGAGCTTTGCTTAACATTAGGAAGTCACATGGTTGTACTTGCTGAAAAAGCAAACAGCCTAGACGAAGCGCGTGCAATGCTTCAAGAAGTAATTAAAAACGGAAAAGCATTAGAATCATTTAAAACATTCTTAAGCGCACAAGGCGGAGACGCTTCTGTGGCAGACGATCCGTCTAAATTACCGGATGCAGCGCACAAAATTGAAGTGCCAGCAAAAGAAGATGGCTACATTTCAGAAATTGTTGCAGAAAAAATCGGCGTAGCAGCAATGAAGCTAGGTGCAGGACGTGCAACAAAAGAATCTGAAATCGACTTAGCAGTTGGTATTATGCTAAATAAAAAAGTTGGAGACCAAGTGAAAAAAGGCGACTCTCTTGTTACAATTCACAGCAACAGTGAAGATGTACAGGAAGTAATGGATATCGTTTATGATTCTTACAGCACAGTCGCTGAAAAAGTGGAAGCTCCAACGTTAATTTATAAAGAAATTCATTAAGAGACAGAGAGGAAGAACAAAATGAGTCAAAACATTACGGGTATTATTGATCATACATTATTAAAAGCAGATGCAACAGAAGAGCAAATTACGATTTTAGCACAAGAAGCAAAAGAATATTCATTCGCTTCGGTTTGCGTAAATCCAACGTGGGTAAAAAAAGCAGCTGAGTTATTAAAAGACGCTCCAGAAGTAAAAGTGTGTACGGTAATCGGCTTCCCTCTTGGGGCTACGACTTCAGCAGTAAAAGCATTCGAAACAACAAATGCAATCGAAAACGGTGCAGATGAAGTAGATATGGTAATCAATATAGGCGCGTTAAAAGACAAAAACTATGACCTAGTGCAAAGCGATATTCAAGCAGTAGTAGATGCTGCAAAAGGCAAAGCGCTAGTAAAAGTAATTATTGAAACAGCTCTTTTAACTGACGAAGAAAAAGCAAAAGTTTCTGAGCTAGCTGTAAAAGCTGGAGCTGATTTTGTTAAAACGTCAACGGGCTTCTCAACAGGAGGCGCAACGGTAGAAGACGTAGCGCTTATGAGAAAAACGGTTGGACCAGATGTAGGTGTCAAAGCTTCTGGCGGCGTTCGAGGCTTAGAAGATGCAAAAGCAATGATTGAAGCAGGTGCAACACGTATTGGTGCAAGCTCTGGCGTATCAATTGCAAAAGGTCAATTAAGCAACTCTGATTATTAATAAATGACAGCAGGTTAGTACTAGCTAACCTGCTGTAAACTAAGCAAAGGGTGATGACGGTGGAGCCAAAACAATTAATAGATGAAGCAATCGCAGCAAGCAAACAAGCACATGTACCATATTCTCAATTCCATGTTGGTGCAGCTCTTTTAACAACCGATGGGAAGATTTATCGTGGATGCAATATTGAAAACGCTTCCTATGGATTGACGAACTGCGCTGAGCGAACGGCTATTTTTAAAGCTGTTTCAGAAGGGGACAAGCAGTTTTCAGCTATTGCAGTTGTAGGAGATACGGACGGCCCAATTTCTCCTTGCGGCGCATGCAGACAAGTATTAGCTGAGTTCTGTGATGATCACACACAAATTATCTTAGCAAACCTAAAAGGAGATTTTGTGATTACCCACATCAACGAAATCTTACCGGGCTATTTTTCATCAAAAGACTTACAAAAATAAGTAAGCAGTGGAGGATACTATGAAATATTTAATTGGCATCTTAGGGTTACTCGTTGTCTTTGGATTAGCGTATCTTGCAAGTAATAACCGTAAAGAAATCAAATATAGACCAATCATTATTATGGTTGTGATTCAAGTTCTTTTATCAGCTTTACTTCTTAATACAAAGTTTGGCTTGATTATTATCAATGCGATTGCCAGCGTTTTTGGAAAGCTGCTTTCATACGCAAACCAAGGAGTAGAGTTCGTGTTTGGAGGCATTGCGAACAAAGGATCAATGCCGTTTTTCTTAAACGTCCTGCTTCCAATCGTTTTTATCTCTGTCTTGATTGGGATTTTACAGCACTTTAAAATTCTTCCTTTCATTATGAAATGGATTGGTTTAGTTCTCAGCAAGATTAACGGAATGGGAAAATTAGAGTCTTATAACGCAGTAGCTTCTGCGATTGTAGGTCAGTCAGAAGTATTTATTACTGTTAAAAAGCAACTAGACAAACTGCCGCCAAACCGTTTATATACGCTTTGTGCATCAGCTATGTCGACTGTTTCTATGTCAATTGTCGGTGCTTATATGACAATGATTGAACCAAAATACGTAGTAACAGCGATCGTTATTAACTTATTTGGCGGATTTATTATTTCTTCTATCATTAACCCTTACACAGTAACGGATCAAGAAGATATTTTAGAGGTACAAACAGGTCATAAGCAAACGTTCTTCGAAATGCTTGGCGAATATATTATGGATGGATTTAAAGTAGCGATTATCGTAGGCGCGATGCTAATTGGTTTCGTTGCGCTAATGGCTGCGATTGATAATGTGTTTGAAATGCTGTTTGGTCTGTCGTTCCAGCACCTGCTTGGCTATGTGTTTGCACCGTTTGCATTCATCATGGGTGTTCCTGCTTCAGAAGTTGTGGCAGCGGGTGGAATTATGGCAACAAAACTTGTAACAAATGAATTTGTGGCAATGATGAGTCTTTCAGATATGGCTTCAACATTCAGTGCTAAAACACTTGGAATTGTATCCGTATTCTTAGTATCATTTGCTAACTTCTCATCAATTGGAATCGTGTCAGGAGCGGTTAAAGGCTTAAGTGAAAAGCAAGGAAATACAGTAGCGCGCTTTGGTCTTCGCTTACTGTATGGAGCTACGCTTGTAAGCGTACTGTCAGCGATTGTTGTCAGCTTCATTTTATAAGTGTAATAGAAACAGAAAGAAAAGCAGTTTCCTTTTCAAAAGGAATTGCTTTTTCTTTTTTACATGTAAACCGTAACTCCGCACATCCTAAAGAAAAACATCGACGCAGAGGAGGACAAGAAAAGCTGGGGGCTTTTCTTACTGAAAAATGGATCAAATTGGACTATTGCTGTCAGGTGCAGCTTTATTTTTAAACGGACTGATGCTGCTTGGAAAAGCAGATGAAAAAAATGTAGGCGTATTTAACCTATTTGTTGGAGCTTTTCAAGTTATTGCTCCGTTTTATTTAATTATTACGTCAGACCAAAGCAACTGGATTTTATATGAAAGAACGGCAATCTTTTTATTTGGCCTCACGTATTTATATGTAGGCGTGACGGTATTAAAAGGAATGCAGGGAACGGGGCTGGGCTATTATTCACTTTGGGTATCCATTATCGCTTTAGTGTACGTTACGGTTTCTCTTGTTCACTATCATGACGTAGTGAATGCCATTACATGGATTCTTTGGTCGTTTTTATGGTTTTTATTTTATGTGCTTAATACGAGCAAAAAAGATGTATCTGCATATGTAGGGAAAGTGGCGATTGTACAGTCTTGGGTGACCTTAACAATCCCAGCGCTGTTTTCGCTAACGGGCGTATGGGGAAATAAAGATATGTACAATATGTGGGGAATCGTGTTGGTAGCTTCCATCATTTATTTTGTATACGTAGGATATCGACTATTCTTTTCTCAGCCGAAAAAAATGATTTTGAAATAAAGTATTTACAAAAAATAGATAATAATGGTAAGATGTTAGAAATTAAATGCCGTGAAGAGAAAAGTAGACAGCGCGTATTCTTAGCAGAGAGCTCCGGAAGCTGAAAAGGAGCAAGAAAAACGCTGTTGAAACAAGCCTCTGAGCAGCGCATTGGATCTAACGTGATAGTGCGACGGCTGCTTCCGTTACAAAGCTAGAGTATAAGCGAAAGCCGTACTCGATAAGGTTTATATGGCGACATATGAACAAACTAGGGTGGCACCGCGATTTATAATCTCGCCCCTAAGACAGATGTCTTGGGGGTGGGATTTTTTTATTGATCAAAATCAATAGTGAAGCGGAGGCCTTTCTTTTATGAAAAATAAGCTGTTGTCTTGGAAATACCCGTGTTTATTGCTGTTTGGAATTGGCACTAGCAATATCGGCGACTGGATTTATTTAATTGCTTTAAATGTCATGATGCTTGATATGACGAATTCGCCGCTTGCGGTTTCAGGACTATACATGATAAAGCCGCTTGCTGCGCTCTGTACAAATATATGGTCTGGAAGCTTAATTGACCGCATGAACAAACGGAAGCTTATGATGTTTTTAGATTGGATGCGCGCCGGAATTATTGTTTGCCTTCCGTTTTTCTCATCCATCCTTATCATTTATGTGCTGGTATTTATCATCAGTATGGCAAGTTCGATGTTTCGTCCGACATCGATGGTTTATATCACAAAGCTTATTCCACGTGAAAAACGAAAAAGATTTAATTCACTGCGCAGTTTGATTGACTCAGGAGGCTTTCTTCTTGGTCCGGCCGCAGCCGGTGCGTTATTTATGATTGGAACGCCTGCGTTTGCTATCTATGCCAATGCTGCAGCGCTCGTGGTGTCAGGAATGGTTACTTTATTAATGCCGAACTTAGATATAAAAACAGAAGCTAAAGAAA
Source organism: Priestia sp. Y58 (assembly GCF_029522095.1). NCBI lineage: Bacteria > Bacillati > Bacillota > Bacilli > Caryophanales > Bacillaceae > Priestia > Priestia sp. Y58. Next base: position 88,615 of record NZ_JAKWFL010000002.1, on the reverse strand, counting down.
ATAAACTCTCTGTAAACACAATTGGAGAAGATTGGAAAGCGGTGTTTCGTTTCAGTAGAGCTAACAGATATATTATGACCATTTATGTATTATTCAGTTTCTTAATGGTCATGGCCACCGCAATTGATTCACTTGAAGTTTCATTTGCAACAAAAGTCATTCATTTGTCCGAAAGTGAATACGGATTTTTATTAAGCGTAGCAGGCGCTGGCATTATGATTGGCGCAGTTATTAATACACTGTTTGCTAAGAAGCTGTCCACGAACTTTCTAATAGGTGCCGGCAGTGTAGGAGTATCGCTTGGCTATTTGCTGTATGCGTGTTCGTCTTCTTTTCAAACTATTGGAGCGGGATTTTTTAGCTTATCTTTTGCGTTAGCTTTTGCAAGTGCTGGTTTTCAAACCTTTTATCAAAACAGCATTCCCGTTGACATGATGGGGAGAGTAGGAAGTATATATGGACTGCTTGAGTCATTTCTGATCATAATCATGACTTTTTTATGCGGCATGGCTGCGCACATCTTTTCGATTCAGGAAGCTGTAATTGGTGGAAGCCTGATCATGCTTTTAAGTACAATTGTATTGTTTTTGTGCACGTTAAAGCCGACGTTTTATAAAGTGAATTTGGTCAAAAAGCAAAGAATCTAACGCACGGGTACTAGTGGACAAATAAGCTAAGAAGCCGATAAAAAGAAATGAATACAGGATAAAGGATGGAAAAGCACAGTGAAAATGAAAGATGCGTTAAAGAAAAAAGGAATGTTTGTTAAAAAATTACCGAATCAAGGTGAGCTCTTCCGAAAGCGGTGGGAACATGAATTTGCAAGTGCTTTAAGCACATCGCAAAAAAAGAAAATTTATATGGATCAGTTTCTGTGGCATGCGTTTAGCTATGAAAAGCTTCTTTGTTTACAAGAAAAACAGGCAATTCAAGCTTTTGAGAAGCAAGCAAAGTACGACTGTTATTTGTTATTTGAGCATGATGAACGAGTGCTGCAGCTATCTAAATGTAAGCATTTATTAACCACTGATTTGAGTGGAAATACAAATATGTATTTAGAAGATTTATATGTGGTGGATAAAGATTTTACGTGGACTTATGTGATCACGCATGAAAGTTCACGTGGACCTTACTTTTATCGAACATAAGTGAAGATAGAGCCTGCCATGCTTAATAACACGGTAGGTTTTTTGTTATAAAAGAACATTTTATTAATTAAAAGTAATTATAGTAATAAAATGGTTTTTATTTTGGAGTTTTTGGGTATTTATTACTAATTATTATCCATCTCTCTCCTGTATCTATATTATCATTTGGGATTTTTTCAAAAAATAGGATATGAAATTAATTTTTTGTATGCTAAGGTAATTACTGCTAGTAAGCTTGTCTTACAAAATTCAGTTTAAAAAGGAGGTTATTATATGAAGTGGTATTTACATGTACTAAAAAATTATGCAACGTTTCAAGGAAGAGCAACGCGTAAAGAGTATTGGATGTTTGTCTTATTTAATTTTATTATATGGTGTGTGCTTTTAGCTATTGAACTTATAACAGATATGCCTCCGTTTTTGCGTATAGTTTATCTTGTTGCAGTCTTCATTCCATCTCTTGCTGTGACGGCGCGCCGACTGCATGACATAGGAAGAAGCGGTTGGTGGCAGCTCATTAATATTATTCCGATTGCCGGAGCTATTTGTCTATTAATTCTTCTTTGTCTAAGAAGTGAGTCGCAGTTAAACCGTTTTGATGTACCTAATAAAGTTGCGTAGGACTTAAACGGTTAGGTAGTTTAATTTAATAAACAAAGAGAGGGTTTAAAAATGTACTGGTATATAAAAGCGTTAAAAAATTATGCGACGTTTCGAGGAAGAGCAACGCGTACGGAGTATTGGCTGTTTACATTATTTGCTTATATCTTTATGATCATTCCATATATCTTGGTTTTTATCGATTCACTTGCAGTATTTGGAGTTATTTTAGTATTACTTTACGGAGCAGCAATGATTCTGCCTTCACTTGCAGTTACTGTTCGCCGACTGCATGATACAGGAAGAAGCGGCTGGTGGTATTTAATTAACTTTGTTCCAGTTATCGGAGGCATTTGGCTGCTCATCTTACTTTGTCAAAGAAGCGAAGTAACGGCCAATATTTACGACACAGACACGCAGGCTTCTTAACCAGAGTAGTTTATTAGTTTAAAAAGTTAGTAAACTAAACGTGCGAATTGTTTCTAATTAAAAAGAGGTTGGGACAAAAGTAATTTAGTTGAAGGGAAATCCGAACTAATTGAGATTCTTGATAGAGAATCCAATTAGTTCGGATTTTTTCATAGTGTGATGGTGAACGTAAATTTTATGTATGTAGATTCTTCTAGCAGTTGATTGGAGGGCAAGGCGAAGACTCCTGCGGGAAAAGCGGGAGAGATGAGACCCCGCAGGAGCACAAGCGACGAGGAGGCTCAGCGCCCGCCCGCGGAAAGCGAAGCCTTGCACGGAAATCAACTGCGGTGTCATAAGCGGTTCAGCTCATGTATCTGATTTGTTCGTCTTTAGATTGGACTGATTTCATTATGTCTCAATCTCTTTTTTTTTCATTTTCCCATACGCTGCTGGGAATTTCTTTTCGAAGAACAGGTGCAATATCACTTGCAAAGCGCTCTAGCTGTTCGCGCTGTTCTGCTTCGCTTAGACCGTCTACGCTGATGCTCAGCACTTCGTTTCCATAAGCATGGTGATAATCTATTATTTTTTCAATGATTTGCTCCGTGCTTCCTACTAAAGCAGGACCGTGTTGAACGATATCTTCTAGTGACGTGAACGGCGATTGATTATGTTTCGCTGCCTCTGTATTGCTAAACGCGTTATAGTACGGGCGATAGCGGCGAATCGCTTCTTCCGTTGTATTAGAAATATATAAGCTGCTTGCTCCTGAACCGACGATGGCCTTGCTTGGATCATGACCATAATAGGCAAAACGTTCCCGGTAATGGTCAATCAGCGCTTTATATTTAGCCTGAGGGTGAAAAGAATTGGATGAAAATAGCGGCTCTCCGTATTTAGCTGCAAGTTCTGTAGACAGCGGGCTTGACGCGCTTCCATGCCAAACAGGAATAGAAGGTTGAAACGGGCGAGGCTGAGTCGTAACGTTTGTTAAAGGCGGACGATAACGGCCGCTCCACGTGACATTTTCTTCTGTCCAAAGCTGTTTCAAAAGAGCGTATCTTTCAGCAAGAGATTCCCATTGTTCTTCTTCTGTAATACCAAAAAGCGGATAATGACGCGGGTCGTTGCCTTTTCCAATAATTAGTTCAAGGCGTCCACCTGACAGGTGATCAAGCGTTGCATAATCTTCAGCTACTCGTACAGGGTCTAAAATACTTAGAACGGTAACGGTCGTAAGGAGACGGATGTGTGACGTTTTAGCCGCAATTGCACTTAAAACAACGGGAGGAGAAGAAGACAAAAAAGGAGCTCCGTGTCTTTCGCCGACTCCGTAAGCATCAAAACCTAACTTTTCTGCCATCACTGCTTGATTTAACACATGCTGAAACTTTTCTTGAGCAGTGAATGTTTCTCCAGTAACCGGGTTCGGGATGTTTTGAATAAGACTAAATAAAGCAAATTTCATACGTTTTACCTCCAAAAGATAAAATGGTGGACGACAATAAAAAAAGCAAACGTACACGCATTATCGTGTCCATTTGCCTCCAGTTGACTGGTAGATATGCAGTTTCAATGTTTTATTAGTTGTATCTTAAGCGGTAGACACCGGGCTGTCAAGATAATCTTTTTCTAAAAACCCACTTGATTTATCGGTTAACTAGTATTATGATGTGAATAATCTTACACGACGTAAGCCCACTGGTTAACCAGAGGCTCTTGATGAAGCAGCTGCTTTATCAAGAGCCTCTTTTTATTACATAATATAGGGATTTAGAGGAGGAACGTATGAAAAAATATTGGCTGTTTTTACTTTCAATTGTAGTAGCTGTGAGCGTGGCAGGATGCGGAACAAACGCATCTTCAAGTGCAGGAGAAAAGAAAGAAAAAGATGTTCAAACGATTGTTGTTGGAACAGGCACTCAGTTTCCTAATATTTGCTTTATCGATGATAAAGGCAAACTGACCGGCTACGATGTAGAAGTAGTAAGAGCAATTGACAAAGAGCTACAGGATTATAAATTTGAATTTAAAACGATGGAATTTTCAAATCTGCTTCTCAGCTTAGAAAGTAATAAAATTGATATGATTGCTCATAATATGGCTCAGAACGCTGAGCGAAAGAAAAAGTTTTTATTTAATGATGAAACATATAATTATTCTCCGCTTTATGTAACAGTTCCTAAAAATCGAAATGATATTCATTCATTAAAAGATTTAGAAGGTAAAAAAATGATTGTAGGAGCTACAAGCAATGCGGCTGTCTATCTAGACAAATACAATCAAAAACACGGCAATAAAATCGATGTAGTTTACGCCGGTCAAGGTGCGGATGATGCCACAACTCAATTAAAAACAGGCCGGGCAGATGCTACGCTTGCGACACCATTTTCCATCGACTTTAGCAATCAAGCGCTGAAATTTCAGCAAAAAACGGTTGGAGATATCGTGATTAATTCAAAAGTATATTTTATGTTTAACAAAAAAGACGAAAAGTTAAAGTCGGAAGTCGATCAGGCGATTAAAAAGCTGAAAAAAGACGGTACGTTAAAAAAACTCAGCACAAAATGGCTAGGAGAAGACTATACGGTGCAAAATTGACTATAGCAAAAAAGCAGCTGCCCATACAGCTGCTTTTTTGTATGATATAAATCCAATAGATAGAGGAAACGATCTGCAAAGAAAACAAAAATTAGTGTATAGTAGAGCTATAAGTACTATAAAAGCAGGACCGCAGTAGGAGGCAATTCATTGATTACGGATTTACAGCGCGGAGATTTCTTTCAAAAAGGACATCGTTATCGCAGAAAACAAATTCATAAGCTTTATAAAGGACAGGAACAAAGCGAAATATCAACGCCGAAAGCGCATCCATATATTTTTATTTTCACAAAAGAAAGCGGAAGTGAATACGGAACAGGACACGGATGGAATAGAGATAAGACCTCTTTTTTCTATACGGGAGAAGGTCAAAGAGGATCGATGCAGCTCATTAAAGGCAATAAAGCGCTTCGTGAACATTTTTTATCAGGAAAAGCCGTTTACTTGTTTCACTACGTGGAGCCGGGAGTAGTCGAGTTTATTAATGAAGTGACGTATATTAATCATCAATTAGAAATTATGTGGGACTCAGACGGAGAGCTTCGTGAAGCCATTATTTTTGAACTGGAACGAAATCCTGTGATCGAGGAAAAAGCAGCAAAGCTGGATGTTGCAGCTTACTCAACTGAACAACTTCGTCATATAGCGTTAGGGGAAGACAAAAAGACAAATATTTATGAGCAAACCGCAGCTCTTAAACAATATGTTCACAAACGCGCAGCTGGTATTTGTGAAGCCTGCGGAGAAAGCGCGCCGTTTATCGCAAAAGATGGAAGCTCCTTTTTGCAAATGTATTATCTTTCAAAGCTGTCAGAGGGCGGACTTTCTAAGCCAAAGGACGCTGCGGCACTATGTCCCAACTGTCATAGCCGTCTACGCTACGGGAAAGATAGTGAAGTATATAAAGAAGAGCTGATTACTAAAATTAATGAAAAAGAAGCAGGAAAGAAAAATGAGTAATATCGTCTTTCTTCATTTTATAAAAAACCGTCTCTAGGCAGGTCAGCTGCCGAGGCGGTTTTTTTGTATGTAGAATGACTTCAAAAAATAAAGACAGTAAAGCGTATAAAAATAATAGAAGAACAGATAATGAAAAACTGAAGCTTTCGTTTAGAAAATAGTAAAAGCTGGGGTGATGTGCTGTGGCAAACAAGTATGACTGTGTCATTATAGGTGGAGGAATTGCAGGACTTCAAGCTGCTATTCAGCTTGGAAGATATAAGCGTAGTGTATTGGTTATTGATTCAAACGATGGACGTTCCAATCTTTGCAAAAATTATCAAAATATATTGGGATGGCCAGAGGGAATAAGCGGTCAAACTTTAAGAGAAACGGGAAGGCAGCAAGCAAAAAGCTACGGCATTCAATTTGCAGAAGAGCGTGTCCTTCAGTGTGAAAAAGAAATAGAAGGGTTTAACGTCATTACAAACTCTGCTAACTACGAAGCCGCTACTTTACTGGTTGCGACCGGAGTCGTAGACCGAATTCCTTCTGAACTTCAGCAAGAGCTACATCACTGTATGGGAAAAACGGTATATGTATGTCCCGACTGCGACGGGTATGAAGTAAATAATAGAAGGGTATTAGTACTAGGGTCGGGAAAAGCAGGAGCCAGTTTATCTCTTACGTTAACATATTGGACAAATGACATTACGTACATTAATCATGACAAAAAAGAGATTGGACTTTTAGCAGATACTTTGATACAAAAGGGAATTACCTATAAAGAAGGGGCAATAAAAAAAGTCATAACTGAAGCAGAAATGTTAAAAGGAGTCATCCTCGAAAACGATGAATTTATCTATGGAGAAAGAGGTTTTTTAGCGTTTGGAGGAAATGAAGTTCGAACAGAATTAGCGCATGGGCTCGGAGTAGAACTCCTAGAAAATCAGCACGTTATCGTAAATTCGCGTACAAAAGAAACAAATGTTTCAAACGTGTGGGCAGCAGGAGACATTGTGGCTCATTCTGAACAAGTTACGGTAGCGATGGGAGAAGGTTTACAAGCCGCTATTTGGATACACAAACGCTTGTTAGAGCTTTATAAAAAATAATTGTTTTTTTATCTGTTTCTGAACACGCTACATTCTAAGTGGGAAAAGTCGATTTTTAGTATTTTGTGTGTAATAAAACTCTGTACAATATTCTGTGTTCAATAACCTTTCTTATTCTATCTTATATTACAATCGGATAAGACCAAAATAAGAAAGAGTGATAATAGGTGTTTATTGGATATGCACGTGTATCAACAGGATTACAAAATTCAGATTTACACACAGATGCACTTATTATCAATTTTATCGTTTTAGTTAAAAAACAAATTACGAACGTCTTCATATGTTTATGATGCACTTTTATGAATGTTTTTGATTAAATAAAAGGAAGTTTGATATTTGAATAAATAAGTTAGATTGGAAAAGCTGGCGCAGGAAAAGCAAGTTCAATACCTCAAGTAGTATTGGACGGTCCTAAAGAAATTGTTAATAGAAGATGCATCTATGTTATTATGTATACTAATGCTCTAAGAAACCGTATAAAAAATTATCAGGTTAAATAAGAAGATACCTAAGCAGTTAGGTACTAAAACCTTGCAGTTCCTCTTATTAAGAAAGTTTATCCCTCCATTGCACCACCTTTTTTATGAACAGCAATTTATAAAAGGAGCACAGATAAAATTGTTACTTAATTAAACGTAGCGAAGTCTTATATAGCTGTTATATCAAATGATTCAAGGGAATACATGTTAATTATACGAATGATTCATCACCTACTATAAGTAAGTATAAAAACGTTGAATTATATAGTTTGACTTAGAGTGCAAGCAGCAAATATCTTACAAGGTGGTATATCTATTGAAAGTTGAAACACGTAGCGTTGAATTTGTTCCAGTAGACGAACGTCATGGAAAAGCAAAAGATTTGTTCCCCATTTGGTTTGGAGCAAACATGCACATTACAACTCTTGTAACAGGTGCATTACCAATTAGTTTAGGCCTTAATTTATTTTGGAGTTTCGCAGCTATTATACTTGGAACCTTATTAGGTGCTATTTTTATGGCTTCACATTCTGCTCAGGGACCTAAACTTGGAATTCCTCAAATGATTCAAAGTCGAGCACAGTTTGGAGTAATCGGGGCTATTTTTCCGTTATTTCTTGTAATGTTCGTGTATTTAGGTTTTTTCGCAAGTAGTAGTGTGCTTGCAGCACAAACACTAAATAGTTTAATACCCATTAATCAAAGCTGGGCCATAATAATCTTAAATATTCTTTGTTTCGTTGTTACAATTTTTGGCCATGATTTAATTCATAAAATGCAGAAAGTCTTATCATGGTCTTCATTTGTTGTGTATCTAGCAGCAACAATTATTATATTTCAGTTACCACTTCCGACAGGAAGTTTTTCATTAAGTGGTTTGGATTTACCTGTATTTTTACTCGCTATCAGCATTGTAGCAACGTGGCAATTAGCATATGCACCATACGTAGCAGACTATTCACGCTATCTTCCTGTTAATACATCAACTGCACAAACCTTTTGGTATAGTTACTTGGGTACATTTGTGGGGACTGTATGGATGATGATTTTAGGAGCAACTTTAACAATTGCTATTCCTAATTTCCTTGATCATTCTGGTGGGAATTTAGCTCACTTATTCGGAAGTTTTGCTATCTTTATGTATTTGATCATTATTTTTGGTCAACTAGCTATTAATGTTTTTAATTTATATGGTGCTTTCATGTCAACCATTACAACTATAGAGCCCTTTTGGAAGCTGAAAGTAACACAAAAAGTTAGAGTATGGATGATATTTTGTGTTACATTGGCAGGTACTATCCTATGTTTATTAGGCCAAAGTAATTTTCTATCATTTTTCTTAAATTTTATCTTTTTCATTAGCTATTTCTTGATTCCTTGGACGTCTATCAATCTTGTGGACTACTATTTATTGCGCCGTGGTCAATATAATGTGAAAGATATTTTTGATGTAAATGGTCAATACGGAAAAATAAATGGAATCACTTGCATGGCATTTGCTGTATCAATTGTTGCAGAAATTCCTTTTATTAACACATCATTCTACATTGGTCCTATAGCAAAGGCATTTGGGGGCGCAGATATTGCGTGGCTAATTGGAATAATAGTTCCTGCGATCTTATATTATTTTCCGATGAAACAAAAGTTAAATAAAGAAGTTTGTGGTAACTGAACTCGAAAGAAAGGCCTGTATCTAAACAGATACAGGCCTTTCTTTAACCCATGAAAAGAGAATAAACATTCTTTTTTTATGTAACAAAAACGAGATGCAAACGATTATGCATCCCGTCATGTGAAGAAGGAAAAATCAGCTTTTAATGCAGCATATGATCTTTAAGGAACACCTCATTTACGTAATTCCATTGCCTAATGAAACAGTAACTTGAAAAAGTATATTCTCTTTAACAAACACCTCATTTAAGCATTGAACTAAAAAATATACAATGTGAACGAAATCGTTCTTGGTCTGGGACAAACACCTCATTTGTATAGTTATAAATGAATATTATTGTCTACCCATTATATATATTCTTACTACGTTCATGACTACCATCCCCTTATGAATCAAACATACATCGATTTACAATAAGGTTTTCTGAAATATGCCTGCTGTAGACACCTCATCCCAAATGTAAGAAGCTTTGTAATGATTAGTTGTAATCAATAACTTGTTTTCCTTCTTCCCTAAATAGAATATCCCAATAGCCTATTTATAATTCAGTAAAGTTAACAGGGGTTTTTTGGATTACATGCACCCTTTATTTATAAGAAAGATTAAATATTAAATAATGAAGTTTTATTATGAAGATCTGTAATAAGCAGAGGTATGTATGTACTTATTCATTTTATTTGATGTGTTGGAGCATCAAATAGCTATGCCACTTATGTCATATCATAAATTTTTGATAGGGGAAAGGTGAGTAGATAGAATTTGTTAAAGGTATTGTTTTCCTTATTTGCTATCAACCCTACTATATGTTACACTACAGATAACTTATTTTTGTTCGGTATATTGAGAAAAGAAAAAACCTAATTAGAAGTTTTTATCTTGAAATAGTATGTTTGGGCAAGATTGGTAATACATTTGTGGAGCATTCCACAGCAGGAGGCAACATTATGACACAAGGTACAGTAAAATGGTTTAATGCAGACAAAGGTTTCGGTTTCATCGAAGTTGAAGGCGGAGACGATGTATTCGTTCATTTCAGTGCTATTCAAGGTGAAGGTTTCAAATCATTAGAAGAAGGTCAAAAAGTTACTTTTGATATTGAGCAAGGTCAACGTGGAGCACAAGCTGCTAACGTTCACAAAGCATAATCAAAAGTGATAACAAAAAAGATTCCTATGAAGGGGTCTTTTTTTTATGGTCTCATGATTAGCATACTATTGGTTCAATAGAAAATCCAGGCTTTAAAAAAGCCTGGGTTTTAGACAAGACGATCGATACAAGGTTAATTAGTTACAACATACAATAGAGATATAAAGCAAATGTGAATATATGAACAAAGATGTGTGCATTTAATATAAAGTGTAGTCAGTTTCGATTTTTGTAAAAGCATAGCCTTTAAATTTTTTTCCTGGCTTAAAGGCTGGAGCCTTTGTAGCAGCAATCACGATTTGTTCACCTGTTTGGGGGACACGGCCTGTACGTTTGGCACGTTCACGTACTTCAAATGTACCAAATCCAGCGATTTGAATTTTTTCTTCTTGTGCAAGCGTTGTAGAAATGATTTCGAATAATCCATCAATCGCTTTTTTTGCGTCTTGTTTTGTTAATTCTGATTTTGAAGCAACAGCATCAATAAATTCAGCTTTATTCGTATCTAAATACCTCATTCCTTACTGTGTATAGTCTGTGTAGACAAAAAATATATCATAGTTCCCTTATAAGGATCAAACGTACGTTCTTTTAAATGCGTAATGCATCTGCTAAAAAACTCTAAAAAAGTTAACATTGCATGTTTTGTTTCCTTTTTGTTAGGGAAATGGAAATAAAAGAAAGATAAAAAATGATTAAAAATGAGGAGAAGGAGTGGCAAAAAAGTGGTATATAGTCAAGCAGTAAGAAAACCTGAGTTTCAACAAGCGGAATCGGAAGGGTTAAATGAAGCCATTCACGAGTACATAACTCGTCGTACACGTCACAATGCACCGGTTGTGGATGCGCTTCGATATATTATGACCATTGAACATAAACATGAACGCATGCAGGTAGCAGCAGAACTGTTCGGATCAGCTATTCAGCGTGTAAAAGATCAAGATATTATTCAATATCTAAAAAAATGCGGAAGCTACAAAAGAATTTCTGATACGATGGAATAAAAACGTTTTCTTTGAAAAAGCGCCTTTAATGAGAGGGGGCTTTTTTTGTTTCCTCCATTTAAAAGCGAGGGTAAATACATAGAATTCTTCCAATTTGTGCATAGTAAATGAAGCAGAATTAATTGAGGAAGAGACAGAGTTTTGTATCTGACTGCGGGGACGAATGTTAAGGTCTAGAATAAAGTCTTCATTACAGATACCCACTCTTGAATAAATGAAGATTTACGTATGTATCCCTAGCAGGAGGTTTAGTGTATGAGTCAAGAAATACCGTTAAGTTCAAGTGAAATTGCTACTCTTTGGATGACCTATCAGCAAAAAACAATGATCCGAAGAATTTTGGAATATTTTATTGCACAGGCAGAAGATGACGGGGCAAAAGAAATTATGCAAGATACGCATATGCAAGTGGTGAATTATATTGAAGATATTAAAACGATTCTAAAAAATGAAGGGGCAGCCATACCGGTAGGATATACAGAAAAAGACGTAAATGTAGGGGTTCCTAAGCTTTATGATAAGATGTTTGATATTATGTTTCTTCGCCTTTTAAAAGAAATTAGCATGGGGCTACATACGCTTCATTTAACCATGTCCTACAGAAAAGACATGATCTCTCTCTATAAAGAGCTTACCGCTTTCACGCAAAGTGGCTATGACAAATGTGTAGATTATCTTCAGGAAAAAAACGTGCTTCCAAGGCCTCCAGCTGTTTCCATACCTAAAACAGCGAAGTTTGCTGAAGGCACAGATTACATGAACGGAATCCATTTATTTTCGAGTAAACGTACATTAAATACTGTAGAGGTAGCACATATTTATTATGCTATTGAAAGTAACATTCTTGGCATGCAAATGATTACAGGATTCGCTCAAGTAGCAAGTGAGCCTGAAGTGAAGAAGTACTTTGTAAAAGGAAAAGAGCTGGCTAAAAAAGTTGTAAGTGATTATAGTAAAATTCTTTTGGAAAGCGATATTCAGACGCCTGCGACGTGGGGGGCGAAAGCGACCGAGTCGAAAGTAGCACCTTTTTCAGATAAACTAATGATGTATTGCGTGAGTTTATTCTGCAGTTTCGGGCTAGGAAGCAACGCTTTAGGCACTGCGTTTAGTTTGCGTGGAGATCTTCCTCTTACTCTTGTCAGTACGGCCAAAGACATTTTAACATATGGGCAAGACGGGGGAAAAATCATGGCCAAAAACGGATGGCTTGAGGAACCGCCAAGTATGGAAGACCGAAATGATTTGATTAAATAGAAAAAGCATAATACATGAAGAAAACTTCTTTTTTAAAAGAAGTTTTTTCTTCTTGTAAAAAATGTCGTTATTTGTTCGTTTAACGGTTTGTTTTTTGAATAAAAAGGATATATAAACTATAAATTTACAATTTTATACTAAAAAAGGAGGGTGTTGCATATGAAGTGGTACATAAAAGTGTTGAAAAATTACGGGACGTTTTCTGGCAGAGCAAGCCGAACTGAATACTGGATGTTTGTGTTAGTGAACTTTGTTGTTTCATTTATTCTTTCTTTCATTCAGTTCGTTATTGATAAGCCTCTTTTTCTGCCGGTAATCTACTCGTTATTGGTTGCAGTCCCTTCGTTAGCGGTAGGAGCAAGAAGGCTACATGATACGGGAAAAAGTGGATGGTGGCAGCTCATTACCTTGGTTCCACTGATTGGAGGTATTTGGCTAATTGTTTTATTCTTCCAGCCTAGCGATCCAAAAGAAAATCGTTTCGGTACAACGGTCAAAGCAGCATAAATAGAGCTCCCCCTTACATAAGGGGGAGTTTTTTAGTGCACAGGTTCTACTATAGCACCATCATACGCCGATTGGTAAATAGCTCGGATGTCTTTTTCATAAAGAGGCAAAGGACTGCGAGCAAGAATTCGTTTTTGCTGGACGCCATCTTCTGTCAGTTTTTGAAGGGCACTTTCTGGAATACCAAATCCGCGAAGCGTCTGAGGAATGCCAACGTCTTTAACAAGTGTTTGCAACTGTTTCACACACTGATAAGAAGCTTCTTCTTTCGATAAAGAGGTAGCGTTTCCGCCTAGTGCTTCAAAAATACCCCCCATCTTTGCCACGCAGCTGCTGCGGATATAGCCCATAACATATGGAAGCAGTACGGCGTTTGATTCACCGTGAGAAATATGAAACTGTCCCCCTAACGGATATGCAAGTGCATGAACACCAGCAACACCAGCGTTAAAAAAAGCAAGACCTGCTAAATAGCTTCCGTAGCTCATCTGAGTTCGCGCTTCTTTATCTTCGCCATCTTCTACAGCTGTTCTTAAAGAAGAGCTGATCATGCGTATAGCCTTTAGGGCTAAGGCGTCCGTTACTGGATTTGCATTTACGGATACATAAGCCTCAACGGCATGAGTTAATGCATCAATCCCTGTAGCCGCCGTTACTTTAGAAGGAACGCTCAGCGTAAGCTCGGGATCTACAATGGCGGCGTCCGCAAGCAAATGGTCGTGGGTCACGACGTCTTTGCTGCTTTCAAGAGATAATACAGAAATATTCGTTACTTCTGAGCCCGTGCCGGAGGTCGTAGGAATTAAAATTTTTGGAAGCCCTTTTTCCGTAATTTGTTTCGTCCCAGTTAAGTTCAAATATTCTTCTACAGCTCCGTCATGAACAGCTAAAACGGCCGTAAGTTTTGCTAAATCTAACGCGCTGCCGCCGCCAACACCAATGACTAAATCAAATTTTCGGCTTTTTGCGTAAGATACGAGTTTTTCACCAAGTGCTAAGGGCGGCTCTGGTGCCGTATCTGCGTATACATCTACTTCGTATCCATTTTGGATAAGGGGAGAACTCACTTTATCTACAAGTCCAATATCTTTTAAAACAGGGTCTGTGACAATTAAAATATGAGCAGGGTGATATTTTTTTACTTCCGGAAGCAATTGCTGAAGTGATCCCCATCCTGTGTAGCTGAGAGGGGTGAAAACTAGTTTTGACACAGTCATTCTTTCGTCCTCCTGTAGGTACTGTTTTAGTGGCGGTTTCAAAGATGTGGTTTTGCTTCTACGTATATTATAATGAAGTATCGCAAATTTTTCATTGAATGGAATGCAAATTAGCTGTCACGAAAAAATTGAGCTTTACTTCACAGGGGCAAAGGATGGGGAAATGTTGAGATACGTAACAAAAGAATTAGCTCAGAAAATTGTCGGTAGAACAATGGAGATTATTGATTGCAACATTAACGTGATGAACGAAAAAGGAGTCATTATTGGTTCTGGTGACAAAAAGCGAATGGACCAAATTCACGAAGGAGCGCTAATGGTATTAAAAAGCGGCAGTTCCTACGAAATTACTCAGCAGCAGGCTGACTCGCTGCGCGGAGCCAAACCGGGCGTGAATTTGCCTATTTTCTTTAACGGAGAAATTGTTGGGGTTGTGGGATTAACAGGACTGCCAGAACAGATTCGTAATTACGGAGAGCTTGTTCGCATGGCGGCTGAAATGATTTTTCAAGAAATGATTTTAATAGAAGAAATTCAATGGGATGAACGATTAAAAGAAGAGGTGGTTCATCAACTTCTTCAACAAGAAGATCCGTTTGACTCTTTATTTTTTGACCGGGCGAATCGCTTTGATATTAACTTATATCTTCCACGAGTGGCACTGATTGTTACAGCGAACAATCGCCATGAAGTTATGAAGCTTGTAAAGAAATACATAGCTAATAATGACCTATACGCTATGCTTCCAGACGGAGTGGTTCTATTAAAATCTCTAGAAGCCGGCAGCGCTAGTAGCTATGCGGAACAGCTGGAAAAACAGCTTCGGGCGTCTGGTATGGTGTGTAAGTTAGCGGCAGGATCTGTTCAAGCTGATTTTAAAGGCCTTCCTGTATCTTATCAGCAGGCGAAAGATACGCTTGCGGTTGGTTCAAAGCTTCATCCAGAAGCTGTTTTCTACTGCTATTCGGATTATCAAATTCCTGTGCTGTTACGTCAACGCGCCGGTTTTCAAGAAAATCATGATCTGTTGCATCACTATAAAAAGCTTAAGGAATATGATAAGAAAAAAGAGCTTATCGAAACGTTAACGACCTACATAAAAGAAAATGGCGAAGGAAGCACGACAGCTAAAAAGCTTTTTATACATCGCAATACGCTAAGCTACCGTCTAGATAAAATTCAAGATATTACGGGAAAAGATCCAAGGAAAGTAAAAGACCTTCTCGAACTGTATGTAGCGCTACTGCTATCTAAAATTTCATAATTGTGCACGTGCATAAAAGATCTTGTGATAGCAAGGTCTTTTTCTGTTGAAGTGACTAATGAAAGAATATTAGATAGCGCTTACAATTTACTTTAGGGACAGGAGAAACAAGAAAGGGGATGCTTTATGGACGTTCAAGTAAGCGCATTAGGCGCTATTTGTGCATTAGTAATTGCTATTATATTAATCTTAAAGAAAGTGGCTCCAGCATACGGAATGATAGCCGGAGCTTTAATTGGAGGACTGATTGGCGGAGTTAATATCGCTGATACCATTAATTTAATGATTGAAGGCGCACAAGGAATTATTCCGGCAGTACTGCGGATTCTTGCAGCTGGAATATTAGCCGGCGTATTAATAGAATCAGGTGCTGCAGCGGTTATAGCAGAAACCATTGTAAAAAAACTAGGTGAAACAAAAGCGCTTTTAGCTCTAGCGCTAGCCACACTTATTCTTACGACAGTAGGCGTGTTTGTTGATGTAGCGGTTATCACAGTGGCGCCTATTGCTTTAGCTATTGCTAAACGTACGGGTATGTCAAAGCCAGCTATTTTATTAGCAATGATTGGAGGGGGAAAGGCAGGGAATTTAATGTCTCCTAATCCTAACGCTATTGCTGCTTCAGATGCATTTAATATTCCTCTTACATCCGTGATGGCTGCAGGAATTATTCCCGCTGTATTTGGCGTAGCGGCCACTTATCTAGTAGCCAAACGATTAGTGAAAAAAGGAACAATGGTTCAAGCTGAAGAAATAGATACAGTGGATGCAAGCAGTTTGCCGCTGTTTTTAACGGCTATCATAGCACCCATTGTTACCATCGTGCTGCTGGCACTGCGACCGCTTTTTGACCTTAATATTGATCCGATGGTTGCACTTCCTGCAGGAGGGATTGTTGGTGCCATTGTGATGAAAAAAGGAAAACAGCTTAATACATACGCTATTTCAGGGTTAGGGAAAATGTCAGGTGTAGCCATTATGCTACTTGGAACGGGGACATTGGCAGGAATCATTGCTAACTCTCAGTTAAAAGACGTGATTATTCAAGGCTTGTCTGCCATTGGATTGCCAGCTTATGTTTTAGCTCCGGTTTCAGGTATTTTTATGTCAGCCGCAACCGCTTCGACAACTGCAGGAACAGCAGTCGCAAGCCAAGTTTTTGGCTCGACGATTTTAGAGCTAGGCGTTTCTGCTTTAGCCGGAGCTGCTATGGTTCATGCGGGAGCAACCGTACTTGATCACCTTCCGCACGGAAGCTTTTTCCACGCAACGGGCGGAAGTGTAAATATGAAAATAAAAGAACGTTTAAAATTAATACCGTACGAATCGCTTATTGGACTCATTATGGCAATTGTATCTACGCTTATATTTGGTGTATTAAAGCTATACGGGTAAAAACAAAAAGGAGTGTTTGCGCATGAAAATTGTGATTGCACCGGATTCATTTAAAGAAAGCTTAACGGCTTTGCGCGTTTGTGAAGCCGTGGAAAAAGGAATAAAAACTCATTTTCCTAACGCGGGGATTAGTAAAGTACCTATGGCAGATGGAGGAGAAGGAACCGTTCAGTCGCTTGTAGACGCAACGGGTGGAGAGATTATACAAACGCGAGTAACCGGACCTTTAGGGAAAGAGGTGGAAGCTTTTTACGGAATTCTTGGAGACAGGAAAACGGCTGTTATTGAAATGGCGGCCGCTTCAGGTCTTCATCATGTCTCTGTCGATAAACGAAATCCGCTTATCACAACAACGCGAGGAACCGGGGAGCTCATTCTTAAAGCGTTAGATCACAAAGTGAAGCATATAATTATTGGCATCGGAGGAAGTGCTACAAATGATGGAGGAGCCGGTATGGCAAAAGCTTTAGGGGCAAAGCTTCTTGATGCTAACGGAGCAGAAATTAAAGAAGGAGGAGGCAGCTTAGATCGGTTAACTGCTATTGATCTGACAAACTTGGATTCCAGGCTTGCTGAAGTCAAAGTAGAAGTGGCGTGCGACGTAGACAATCCGTTAACGGGTGAAACCGGAGCATCCGCTGTGTTTGGTCCTCAAAAAGGTGCGACTCCTGATATGGTTAAACAGCTTGACCGTAATTTAGCTCATTACGCAGCGATTGTTGGAAAAGAAATGGGTATTCATATTCAAAGTATTCCTGGTGCCGGAGCGGCAGGAGGACTAGGAGGCGGCCTGCTGGCATTTTTATCTGCGGAGTTAAAGCCAGGTGTAGACATCGTCATTAAAGCAACTCAGCTAGAAAGCTATATTAAAAATGCCGATCTTGTCATTACCGGTGAAGGAAGAATAGATGGACAAACCATTTACGGAAAAACACCCATTGGCGTAGCCAAAACAGCAAAAAAGCATAGCGTTCCGGTGATAGCGATAGCAGGGAGCATTGGAGCGGGAAGTGAAGCTGTGTATGAACACGGTATTTCTGCTTTATTCAGCGTCGTGCCCGGGGCAGTGTCTCTTCAGGAAGCGCTAGAAAAAGCTGATGAAAATATTGAAAGAACGGCTAAAAACGTAGCGTCAGTTATACGCTTAGGCATCAAGTGAAGGAGTTACAGTTTTTATTGTTCTCTTTTTAATAAATAGTAAAAGGTCTCTTCCATAAGAAGAGGCCTTTTTTTCGTTTAGTGCTGAAGTAAGCTGCTATCATTCTTTTAAATTTTATATAGGAAATAGAACTAAATGTTTTCTGAAGCGTCATAGTAAGTAAGCAGTCACAAAGAGTCACTAGGGTTGGCATCTGCTTGTTAATTGCTACTTACGGAAAGGAGAAGTAAACGTGCAAAAAAAGTTTAGGTTCTTGAGGATTCTACGAAACGTGATAGTAGCTATATTGGGGATATGCATCATATGGAGTGTAACGAATCAAGTAATGACGGCAGTAGAAAAGAAAAAGTACCCGCCTATTGGTCAATTAGTAGAGGTTGATGGCAGAGATATTCATGTATATACAAAAGGTAAAGGAAAAAATACAATTGTACTACTAACCGGCCTAGGAACGACTGCGCCTGCACTGGATTTTGAACCTTTAGTAAATGAACTGTCGAAGGATAATAAAGTTGTGGTAGTAGAACCATTTGGATACGGATGGAGTGACATTACGAATAAAAAGCGCACAGTAGAAAATAGTGTAAGTGAAATGAGAGAAGCTTTGCAAAAATCGAATATAAAGGGTCCGTATATATTAATGCCACACTCGGTTTCTGGCGTGTACAGCATGTATTACGCTAATAAATATCCAGATGAAGTAAAAGCAATTATTGGAATAGACCCTACGTTGCCACAAGCGCTGGATTATTTTAAAGAAGAAGCGCCGAATATACCAAGTTTGATGAGTGTTTTAGCGCCAAGTGGACTTGCTCGCTTAGCCCTTCTTACTAGTCCTAATCAGTATCTACCTCTAGCCGAAGAAGGAACGTATACAACAAAAAATTTAAAAATGACAAAAGCAATCTCCAGCTGGAAAGGCTACAACAAAAACGTCATCGATGAAGCAAAAGAACTGAACAACAATATAAATAAAACCATCGATATGTCGTTTCCTTCAAAGATTCCTGTAATGATTTTTACTAGAAAAATAGATAAAGAAGCAAAAGAAGGAAAATCGAATATTACGTTTTATCAAAATCAATTAAGTCACGTATCGTCGCAAAAGCTAGTTGTTTTACAAGGACATCACTATTTACATTGGACGAAGTACAGAGAAATCAGCAAATATGTAAATGATTTTATAGATACATCTATTAATTCAAGTACAAAAAAATAAAGTGTATCCAAGAAAAGGAGCCCCGAACTGTGGGTCTCCTTTTTCTTTTACAGGAAAGAACTAAATATGGTTTATTAGTTTTACAGCCATAAATGTTATAATTAACCAATCGTTAAATTGATTTACATATAGAGGAGGAAAATCATGATTAAAGCCGTCATTTTTGATTTAGATGGGACATTATTAGACCGAGACAGTTCACTAAAGCTTTTTATTCAAGATCAGTACGAGAGATATAGTGAAGAACTAGCACTCATACCCAAGCAAGAGTACACATCTAGATTTATTGAGTTAGATCAAAAAGGCTACGTATGGAAAGATAAAGTATACCAGCAGCTTTTGACTGAATATGATATTCCAAGTTTAACGTGGGAAGGGATGCTAGACGACTACCTTCACTATTTTCCAGCTCACTGCGTTCCGTTTTTACATATGGAGGATGTACTAAAAGAGCTAAAGAAAAAAGGGTTGTTACTAGGCATGATCACAAATGGTTTTACGGACTTTCAGTGGATGAATATTAAGGGGCTTGGAATTGATCACTATTTTGATACCATACTTGTTTCCGAACAAGAAGGCATTAAAAAACCGCATAAAGATATCTTTTTGCGAGCGTTAAAAGCGCTTGATGTGTCGGCTGAAGAAAGTGTATATATCGGGGATCATCCAGAAAATGATGTGCTTGGCGCAAGAGGCGCGGGCATGCATGCTGTATGGAAAAAAGACGTTTTCTTTGACGGAAGTTTCAAAGATTCGTATGTAATAGAGAATTTAAAAGAGGTGTTAAACGTTATTAATGAGTTTCAAGAATGCTGATGTGAAAAGGAGAAACACGATGAAAACCGAAGTTCGTCTATTGACTGATGAAGATCTTAAAGAAGCAGCAATCATCTATACAAACGTTTTTAGCGCCCGGCCTTGGAATGAACCTTGGAGTATAAACACTGCTTATGCCCGTTTATACGATATCAGTAAAACTCCAGGTTACATAGGGATAGGTTACTTTCATAGTGAAAACAATAAACTCACAGGATTTATAGTAGGAAATGAAGAACAGTGGGCGAACTATAAGACGTTTTATGTAAATGAAATTTGTGTGTTAAGCAGCACTCAGCAAACTGGCATAGGAACGAGTCTTTTATCTTTCCTTAAAGAGCTACTTATACAAAAAGAAGTGAAAGAAGTCTATGTGTCTACTGAAAGAGGCCAAGGCAAACCAGAACGTTTCTTTGAAAAAAACGGTTTTGCAACTGATGAATCTCGTATACTGATGGCGGTAAATGTAGATTGAATATAAGTGAATGGGTGTAAGGTATCCGTTTTGTTGTTCCAGGAGGAACGGTTTATAAAGCAGGAGGAAATAATTTATGATTTTTTCGCTACTAGTTTTAGCCGCTATTTTAATGGTGAGTATTCCGTTGATGATTATTATGATTAAAACGGTGTGGCATCGAAAGCTTCCCCGTAATTACTATACGCCGTTTGATTATCTTGCTGCACAAACAGAAGAAGAGTTTCACGAAGCGCAAAATGAACGAGAAATAGAAGAAAAAGA
Organism: Priestia sp. Y58; assembly: GCF_029522095.1. NCBI lineage: Bacteria > Bacillati > Bacillota > Bacilli > Caryophanales > Bacillaceae > Priestia > Priestia sp. Y58. The sequence continues at coordinate 67,924 of NZ_JAKWFL010000002.1, read as the reverse complement.
AGGAGATGCCAAAAGAAGAAAAAGCTAAGGTGATATGTGTATCCTTCTTTGTAATACTAGAAATAAACAGGCTATAAACCGTGTTAAGGAGTGGAATTGACTCTTTGTTTTTTACAAACGTAAATCATTTGAGTGCTTTGGTTGGTCAAAGCGCTCTTTTTCCAATCTCCGTAGACGCTCGTAATCATAAATCCGCTACGTGTTAAAAGATGCGCCATTTCTTGCGGGAACGTGTAGCGTAAATCTATTTTCGTTGTTATTTCTTTTATGATTGTTTTATCGTAATCTCTTATCTTTCTAGTTGTGAGGTTATGCTGAATTTGTTTGATGGCATCATAGTGGCTGCTTATGTAGACGTCTGTTGTATATCGGGTGTCAGGATCTTGATAGCTTTTCCAATATTCTTCTGCTTCTGTTGATGTTAGCTCTTCTATAGAAGGAAAACGTATTCCAACAATAAAGGTTCCACCTTCGTTCAAATGCGTATAAACGCGGTGTAAAAAGGCATGCTGCTCTTCATTTGTTAGAAAATGCTGAAATGAATTTCCTACGATATAAATAAAGTCGCTTTTTACTTTTAAGTCGAGTTTAGTACAGTCTTGTTCCACCCATTTAACAGATAGCTTCAAAGCCTCGGCTTTCTTCTGCGCTTCTTGCAGCATAGGTGGATGAATATCTACTCCAATCAGTGAATGTCCCGCTTGTGCTAATGGAATAGTTGCGCGCCCTGTACCACAGGCTAAGTCAAGGATCATTCCGCGTTTGTTAGCTGCTTCTGTTAGTAAAAAAGCAACGTCTTCTGTATACTGCTCATTTTCATCATCGTATAAAAGAGGGTTATTATATTCGTCTAAATTTGTTAACATAAAGGCTGGCCTCCGTGTAGGCGTATTTTTACATAATTATAGCAAATAAGGTTCCTAATGTTCTTAAAAACATAGAGAAATGGAGTGGTAAATAATTTGGAGTATCTATATTCTTTTATGATTAGAAAAATAGCGGTGGGATTTGTCGTCGTCAAGGTTTGGACTTTCTGCGTATTCTTAGCTGCTGTATCTATTATTTTCAGCTATATAGATCGGTGGCTGCATTTGGATCTTAAACTGCCAGTATTTGATATTCCTACTCGATTTGGTGATTTTCATTGGATGGGTAAAGTAATAGCACTGCTCATTTTGCTTTCCGCCGTGATTGAATTAGCCGTGAACGTTTCAATTAAAAAAACAAGTGAAAAACGTGAACCCATGTTTTCAGCGCTCTATCACTTGATTGCTGTATGCTCATTAGTGTTCACGTTAGGAAGACTAGTCGCTTTATTTTTTATCGCTGCTTTTATCTCAGAGCGAATCTTTATGCGTGCAGGGCTGCGTAATAAAGCATCAAATATCGCCCGAAATAAAGAGGCTTAAATTACAAAAAGAAAGAGGCAAAACTAGTTTCAGCTCTTTCTTTTTACAGCCCAATCCTCCACAATTTCCGTGAATTCATCTAGGTGTTCTTCAAATATCCGTTTTCGATGTCCGTTTGCTCCGGATGGATGAGGAAAGCCAAATAAATACGTATGCCGAGAAAACGAAGGTTCACGCGAAAGTTTTCTTAAAACATTTTCAACTGCTTTTCCTAGCGGAATGATTAAACATGGATTCTTTATTTCGCTCAATTCATGCGTGAACACTTCAAAAGCATAGTGTGAAAGAAGCGCTGATCGTTCAATTGGCGGCTGATGACCCGTATAGTTTTTTCCTTTGTAAAATACAGGATACTTTAATACGGACGTGGTATGCAGCATATCTCGCTGTGAAGCAAATAACTCAGCGGCACTGTCCATACCGATCGCTTTTTGAACGCCGCACCTGTCTAACATGTCTATTAAATTTACTCTCATCGTTCCGCTAAAGCTAGCGGATTTTTTTGTTTCGTACAGTACTTGTTCAAGCGGATGATGATGGGACAGGCTGGAAACGCATTGTTTAAAAGCGGTTTTCATTTGAAACCAGCCCGGTGTGATGCCCGCAATGACAATATGAGCGTCTGGATTTATGTAGTCGTTATGAGGTGAGTAGTACATGCTTAATCCATTTTCTTGTCCTATTAAAAAGTCTTTTTGCAACAGCTGTTCTTTCGTGAAATTCATATTATGCAATTGTTTAATGGCAGGCAGACATTGTTGGAAATAAGAATGTTGGCTCATCATAGGCTCTCTCTTTCCTTATCAGTATTTCTTCTTTTATTTTCCCCAACAAACCGTTTTATATCAAACACGAACAAATTCTTATGAAAATTAATATTTACTAAAAGTTTACTTAAGTTTTAGTGAGGTGTGATAAAAACAAAGTAGTAATAGCGGTGATTTTGTCATTTTAAAGGCGAAACTAACAAAATAAATGAAGAATTTTGGAGAATATTTTAATAAATTTACTGAAATTTTAAAATTATTTATTGAAAGCGTTTTATTAATGTGCTATTCTTCCAATATAAGAGATAAATATTTAGTAAAAATAGAAGATTATAATAGAGAGGTAAAAAGATGGCAACTTTAAAAGATATAGCGGCGTACGCTAATGTTTCCAGTTCAACCGTATCCAGAGTACTAAATAATGATCATACGCTTTCTGTATCTGAGGTTACCCGTGAGCGCATTCTTCATGCAGCCAAGGAGCTGCAATATACGCCTGTGAAGATACGAAAAGGAACGGCAAACGGAAAAGACATAGAAGCTCCAAGGATAGGTATTATTTTTGCTCAATCGCTTGAAGAAGAGTTAGTAGACCCTTTTTTCTCTTCTATTCGCCATGGAATAGAGAGTGAATGCGCAGAAAAAGAAATTTTTACAGTAAAGTCATTTAGACTAAAAGGCATGAAGCAAGAAGAGCTGCTGCAGGATCTTGATGGAGTAATTGTAGTGGGAAGAGTTAGTCCAGAAACGGTTCAAGAAGTGAGCAATCATTTAGATACTATTGTTTTTATCAATCACAAAGCGGATGAGGATTTGTACGATTCGGTCATGATTGATTTTGAGAAAGCTACTAAACATGCATTAAATCATTTATTTGACCTCGGTTATAAAAGAATTGGCTATATCGGAGGGACAGAAAGAGAACACTATATAAATGGAAGTTCTATTATTGAAGATCAGCGTCAAACGGTTTTTGAAAGCGTTATGCACAAAAAGGGACTGTTTGATTCCGAGAAAGTTTATATAGGGGAGTACTCAATGACTGAAGGGTATGAGCTGATGGCACAAGCGATTAAGCAAGGAAATCTTCCTCAGGCATTTTTTATCGCAAGTGATGCAATGGCGATAGGGGCGATGCGTGCCCTGCAGCAATCAAATATAAAGGTTCCTGAAGACGTAGCGATTGTAAGTTTTGATGATGTGGATGTCGCAGCATTTGCGAGCACGCCGCTCACCACGGTTAAAGTATATACCGAAGAAATGGGAAGGCAGGCTGTTAAAATGCTAGTAGATCGGCTAAGCGGCAGGTCTATTCCTTTAAAAGTCATGGTGCCGACTAAACTAATTTACCGTGAAAGCTGCGGAGCTTTGCTCAAGAAGCAGTAACCTAAAAGCTATAACTTGAAAGGGGGTGATAAAAAATCAGAATTCATACATAAAGAGTGATAAGGGGGAAGAAAAATAGAAAAAATCATAAAAAAGGCAGGTTAAAAAGCCCTAGAAACTACATACTTATTGGCAGATAAATATGTAAATGAAAAAGCTTTTTCATCTCTAGGACTCTTTGAACCTTTGTAAAAGTATAGGACTAAATTATAAGTGACTTTATTTCGTTGTGCAATAAATTTGTCTATGATTAAAATACTGAATATTCTGTTATTTACCACTTGATAGAGTATAAGGAGGAAAAAAGATAAATGAAAAAGCTTACGTATCTTTTCGTTCTATTACTAGTCTTTTCTGTTGTGGCAGCAGGCTGCGGAAATAAAGAAGCAGCAACAGGCGGAAATGGGAAAATAACATTAACGCTTTTTTCTACGATGAGTAATAAAGGCGAGAGAAAAGCGCTTCAAAACGCGATTGCAGAATTTGAAAAACAAAATCCAGATATTAAAATTGATGCAAATTTTCCGGGTAACGGCTATGAAGATATGCTTCGTGTGAAAATGGGTGCAAATGATATGCCGGATTTATTTGATACGCACGGCTGGTCTCAGCTTCGCTACGGGGAGTATGTAGCAGATTTAAAAGATATGGATTGGGTTCAGCATTTGGATCCAGCGCTAAATCAAATTTTAAAAGATAAAAGCGGCAAAGTGTATGCGTATCCTTTAAATCAAGCAAAAGACGGAATTAGCTATAATGCGACGTTATTAAAAAAGTACGGAATAAAGCCTCCTAACACAATGGATGAATTTATAACAGCGTTAGAAACAGTAAAAAAGAAAAGCAAAGGAGAAGTAGCGCCTCTATGGATCCCAGGAGGGGAAAATGGGAATATTGCTCAAGTGTTTGATCAGCTGGCTACACCTCAGCTTATTACAGCAAAGAATAAGAACTATGCTAAGCAGTTGGAAAAAGGAACATTCAATTGGTCAAACTACACGCCGCTAGCGGAAACAATGGCAGAAATGAAGAAAAAAGGGCTGCTGAATGAAGATGTATTAACCGCAAAAGTATCTCAAGCAACGGAATTAATGGCTCAAAATAAAATTGCTTTTACATTTGTGGGGGGATCTCTTGGTCCTGATGCAACAGAATTAAATCCTGAAGTAAAAGTAGGAACGGTACCGGTTCCTGCTATTCATAAAGGAGGCACGCAAAGCTGGATTGGCGGAGAGCGCTTTACCCTTGCTGCGTGGAAGGATTCTAAGCACCTTAAAGAAGCTAAGAAATTTATTGAATTTGTGTCACAGCCGGAAGTTGCCAAAAAGATTGCCGAAGGAACGTCTTCAGCATCGGCTCTGACAAACAATAAAACCCAAAACTACTACTCTGAATACTACGATAAGTATAGCGATATTAAAGTTGAGCCATACTTCGACCGAAAGTATTTACCGAGCGGTATGTGGGCAGTGATGTCTTCTACAGGTCAAGAATTGCTAGCGGGAAGTTTAACGCCAAAGCAATTATCAAAAGAGATGGAAAAAGAGTACAAGCGTCTCAGTAAACAATAAAATAGTGTGCAAAAGTTCCTTGTTCGCTAAGAAGCAGGGAGATAGGCTTCTGCTTCTTTTCAACACAAGCTGAAATAGGAGTGAACACGATGAATGAAATAGTCAGGAAAGAGTCGGTTTCCGTAGTAAGAGATACGGAAAAACGAAAGAAAAAATTAAAAACAGAGTCTTCTTTATGGTGGATGTACCTTCCCGGCTTATTAATTATCACCGTTTTTATTATCTATCCTTTTATTAACGGAATTAGACTTTCCTTTACTAATTGGAATGGATTTTCACAAACATACGATTGGATTGGGCTCCAGCAGTATAAACGTTTGCTTGCAGACCCAACGACTTGGCTTGTGATAAAAAATACGCTGCTCTACGGAATAGGCAGTACAATTTTCCAAAACATTATTGGCTTGTTGTATGCTTTGCTTCTCAATCAAAGCATTAAAATGAAAGCTGTAACAAGAACAATTGTCTACCTTCCAGTTATTATCAGCCCAATTATTATGGGGTATATCTGGTACTTCTTTTTTGCCTACCAAGGAGGCGCTTTAAATGACCTTCTTGTATTTTTAGGCTTTGAGAAGATTAATGCTTTGGGGACTCCGGAGCTTAACTCTTGGATTATTGTGTTCGTCAATACGTATCAATTCGTTGGAATTGCGATGATTATTTATTTAGCGGGGCTGCAAAGTATTTCAAAAGATTATTACGAAGCGGCGCAGCTTGACGGAGCATCGGCTCTTCAGCAGTTTAAAAACATCACGCTTCCACTGCTCATGCCTTCGATTACAATTAACGTCGTTTTAAATATTATCGGAGGTTTAAAACTGTTTGACGTCATTGTTGCGCTGACAGGAGGAGGACCTGGAGATGCATCGCAGTCAATGTCTACTTTTATGTATGATTTATATTTTAGAAGACAGGACGCCGGCTATGCTGCAACTCAAGGTGTGTGCATGGCGCTCATTATCTTAGTCATTAGCTTATCAGCACTTGTGTACTTTAAGCGAAAGGAGACAGAAGCGTGATGGACTATACAAATAAACGGAAAAAACGGTTTTTTACCTTTCTAGCGCTTTGTATAACGCTCGTTCATATTGTCCCTTTTTATATTCTAGTTACGACTTCTTTAAAGGCAACCGGGGATTTTAGTTCAAAATGGGTATTTCCAAAAAGTATACACCTTGAAAATTTCACAGCGGCTTGGGAGCAAGCGAACTTAGGAAATTCTTTTGTTAACACATTTATTATTACATTCGTTTCGGCGATTTTGCTTATTTTTTTAGGATCAATGGCTGCGTATCCTTTAGCGCGCCGCCAAACGAAACTAAATAAGTACGTCTATTTTATCTTTATCGCCGTGATGGTAATACCGCCTTTAACAGCGTTAGTTCCGCTGTACAAAATGGTTGTGAATATGGGGATGATGAATACGTACCAAATTGCTATTTTAAATAATGTCGCAGCATTTTTGCCGCTAACGATCTTTTTGTATGCGAGCTTCATTCGCTCCACTATTTCTAAAGAGCTCGAGGAAGCAGCAAGAATTGATGGGGCCGGCACGTTAACGATTTTCTTTAAAATCGTATTTCCGCTGCTAAAGCCTGTTACTGCATCCATTTTAATTATTGCAAGCGTCTATATTTGGAACGACTATCAGTTTGCAATTTTCTTCCTTCAAGATAAGGAAATGCATACGTTAACCGTTACGTTAGCAAGCTTTTTTGCCGAAAATCAAAATAATCTTAGCTTAGTAGGAGCAGCTGCGATTATTGCGATGCTTCCAATGACCATTTTATTTTTAGTGCTACAAAAATACTTTATTGCAGGGCTTTCATCAGGATCTGTAAAAGGATAAAACCAATACGAGGAAGGAAGATGACAATGTCTAAAATCACATTTATCGGAGCGGGAAGTACAGTTTTTGCAAAAAATATTTTAGGAGACTGCATGTTTGTGCCTGCTTTAGCTGGCTTTGAATTTGCGCTATACGATATAGATGCTGAGCGTTTAAAAGATTCGGAAAATATGCTAAACAATCTAAAAGAAAACTATAAAGTGAATATTACGGTTAAAGCCTATTTGAACCGCAGAGAAGCTTTAACAGGAGCAAAGTATGTGATTAACGCCATTCAAGTAGGCGGTTACAAACCAAGCACCGTCATTGATTTTGAAATTCCTAAAAAATACGGCTTGCGTCAGACAATTGGAGATACAGTAGGAATTGGAGGAATCTTCAGATCACTGCGCACGATTCCGGTCCTGTTTGATTTTGCAAAAGATATTGAAGAAGTATGTCCAGATGCGCTGTTTTTAAATTACACCAATCCAATGGCAACGCTAACGGGTGCAATGCTGCGCTATACCAATGTAAAGACGGTAGGCCTTTGTCACAGTGTTCAAGTATGTACAAAAGATTTATTTGATTCTCTCGGAATGGACCATGAAGGAATACAAGAGAAAATTGCAGGCATTAACCATATGGCATGGCTGCTAGAAGTAAAAAGAGATGGACAAGACTTATACCCAGAAATCAAGCGTCTGGCAAAAGAAAAACAAAAGACAAAGCATCATGATATGGTGCGTTTTGAGCTAATGGATAAGTTCGGTTATTATATTACAGAATCGTCTGAGCATAACGCAGAGTATCATCCATACTTTATTAAACATAAATATCCAAATCTTGTTGATCAGTTTAACATCCCTCTTGATGAATATCCGCGCCGATGCGAAGAGCAAATCAGCAATTGGGAATCAATGAGAGAAGAAATGGTTAACAACAGTCAGTTAACTCATACGCGTTCACATGAGTACGGCTCTAGAATTATTGAAGCAATGGAGACAAACGTGCCGTTTAAATTTGCCGGTAACGTATTAAATACCGGAGGCTTAATTAGTAACCTGCCGACAAAAGCGTGCGTAGAAGTTCCATGTGTTGTAGACCGAAGCGGTATTATGCCGACTTATGTAGGAGACTTACCAGAGCAGCTTGCGGCGTTAAATCGTACGAATATTAATACGCAATTATTAACTATTGAAGCAGCGATCACTAGAAAAAGAGAGCACATCTATCAAGCAGCTATGCTAGATCCTCATACAAATGCGGAATTATCTATGGATGACATCATTCGTATGTGCGATGATTTAATTGAAGCCCACGGCGAGTGGCTGCCTGATTTTACAGGGAAAGTGAACCAATACGTGTAATAAAAGAATCCTCGGCTGAAATCAGCTGAGGATCTTTTGTACTTAGGAAAAGAAGGGAATATCATCCAAATCGATATTGACATTTAAAAAACTTCATCATACACTGTAAGAAGCAAGTCATTTTATACTAAGAAAGGAAAGGTACCGTAGACAATGGATAAGTAATCCTATTTTTTTAGACATTCTTTTAAAACTTTATTTTAAATGAACATTTGTCTAGATAGGATTAGTCTGTACATTTTTAGGTGCCATTTCTATATGTCTTATATGAAGTGATTTCTCCCTTTTTTTTACTCTATAAAAGGGTGCATATTTGCGTATGCCTAATTATGACCTCTAATCCTCTCTAGAAATCCTAGGGAGGTTTTTTTATGTTATTGTTAGAAGCTATAAATATTGAAAAAAGCTATGGAGACCGCCTGCTGTTTCAAGCAGAGAAGCTTCAAGTACATCGCGGAGAGCGAATTGGAATTGTTGGGAAAAACGGAGAAGGCAAATCGACGTTGCTTCATATTTTAATGAAAAAAATGAGTCCAGATCAAGGAATTGTGCAAACATATGGCCGTTCCTCATTGATTCCGCAGCTTGATGTTCAAGCTACAGGAGACGTTTCTCCTGAGATGAAAAGTCAGTGGAACGTGCCAACTGAAGCGGACTTTCTTAGCGGAGGAGAAGAAACAAGAAAGAAAATTGCAGCTGCTCTTTCATCCGGTGCGGAACTGCTTGCAGCCGATGAGCCAACGAGCCACTTAGATGTAAAAGGCGTAGAAAAATTTGAAGAAGAAATGAAATCTTTTACAGGCAGTCTGCTGCTGATTTCACACGACCGAGAATTATTAAACCGCCTTTGTACGTCCATTTGGGAAGTAGAAGACGGCAAAATTCACTGCTATGAAGGCAATTATCAAGAATATGTGACGCAAAAAAAACATGCGGTTGAAAGACAGCAGTTTGAATATGAACAGTATGTAAAAGAAAAGCAGCGTCTTGAACTGGCCTCTGAAGAAAAAAGCCAAAAATCAAAGTCGCTTAAAAAAGCGCCGAGCCGCATGGGGAACTCTGAAGCGAGACTTCATAAGCGAGCGGTCGGAAAACAAAAAGCGAAGCTAGATAGAAGTGCAAAAGCGATTGAAACAAGAATTGAAAAGCTGGAGAAAAAAGAAAAGCCAAAAGAAATGGAAGAAATTCATTTTGATTTATCTCAGTTTCACCAAGTACACAGCAAGCAGGCACTGAGCTTTGACAAAGTCTCGGCATCAGCTGGTAATCATATGCTGTTTCAAAATCTAAAAGGCGGTGTGAAGCCAGGAGGGAAAGTAGCGATTGTCGGCAAAAACGGTGCCGGAAAATCTACGCTGCTGAATATGATTGAGCAGCAAGCAGAAGGCATCACGGTTGCGAAGCCTGTAAAACTCGGCTTTTTCCATCAGCGTCTTGAAAATCTAGATCCCGCTAAAAGCATTTTAGAAAACATTAAAGAAGATAGTCCGTACACCGAACAATTTATTCGTACGGTACTATCGCGCTTACTTTTCAAACGTGAAGACGTGTATAAAAAAGTAGAGATGCTAAGCGGAGGAGAACGAGTGAAAACGGCATTAGCAAAAGTCTTTTTAGGAAACTACAACGTTCTTCTTTTAGATGAACCGACCAACTATCTTGATCTTCATACAAAAGAAGCGCTTCAAGAAGTATTAAAAGCTTATCCAGGGACGATTTTATTTGTGACGCACGACCGCTACTTTGTTAAAAAGCTTGCGACGCATGTTTTGACGTTAAAACAGTCTAAAGCGGAGCTCGCGGCGATTGAAGACACGGGTAAAAGCAAAAAAGCGTCACAGCAGCAAAATGAAGCGGAGAAACTTGCGCTTCAACTAGAATTAACAAAAGTGATTAGCGAGCTTTCCATCACGCCAGAAGGAAAAGACAAGCAGCGGCTTGAAAAAAGATATGAAGAGCTGTTAGAAGAAAGAAAACGATTAAATAGAAAGGAAGGATAATATCACTTCGCCTAACAATGAATACAATGATGTTACTGAACATCAAAAGCGTATTGAAGGAAAACTAACGGATATGAATGTAAAAGGAACGCCCAAAAGAATAAAATGGATTGGCTATGGAATCATTATTTTCTTTGTGATCCTTATTTTAACGATGACTATCGGCGTATTTATCAATTAAAACAAAAAGCAGCCGCTTCAATGTTGAAGCGGCTGCTTTTTACTTGCCTACTTTTGTAACGATCGCATCTCCATTTTTTCCAACTCGTACAGTAGCAAAACGAGCTTCGCTTTCTACTTTGCTGCCGGTTCCTTCTAGAATAAAATAATGCTCAATGCCGTACTGAATTCCCCAGTCGTGATACTTCCCCGTAATGACAACGTCTTTCTTTTTAGAAGTATACGGCTTATTCCACTCATCATCCGCTTGGTAGATTTTTGCGTATTCATACACGCCTTGTTTGTTAGGGCGAAGAACGAGCTTCACTTTTTCACCGTCTTTCACATGAGGTAAGGTAACGTGCGCAATGTCGTAATTCAGCTCAACGTAATCGCCTTGCAGCAGCGAGCGTGGATCGATCGGCTGTAAAGCGAGCTTAATTTCTTTTCCGTTTTGAAGAAGCACTTCGTTTTTAGTGAAAATGCTGCCCAGAATAATAAGCTGAACAAGAATGATGATCCATACAGCGGTTCGGCTGCGGTCAAGAAACGACGGCTGCGGCTGATCAGGCGTTGACAGGTCCCATTTCCTGCTTAGAAAAAGAAAGATCAGACCTAAAATAACGAGCACAAGTGATTTATTAAATAAATCCCACACAAAGTCGTAATATTTCATCGCTAAAAAAACAAACCAGAAAATCATGCCAACAATAAAATCATATTTTGGCTCTTTTCGTACCGTCACAAATAAAAAGACGGTCGAAATTACAAAAAACACCGTGCAGTAAATAATATTTAAAAAAGAAGGTTCGCTTAATTCAGTCAGCGACAGTAAAAGGATAAAAGCCAGAAGCAGCGCTGCTTTTTTAAACGCGTGGTGTACGTTTATCGCGTACACAGCGGCATTTAATAGAAACAAAGCGAGCAGCACATAATCTATTTTGATAGTGTCATAGTAAGCAGTCGGAACCTTTATTAACAGGAGCCCTTGCACTAGCACAAAAAGCAACAGGCGAACGGGCGTATGCTTTGTGAATACTAAAAGCGCTACAAGTGCGATGACGTAGATAAAAAACAGAATGTCGTTCACAAAAAAAGAAGCGCCGCCGCTAATTAATACGCCCATCATTAAAAGCGTATATTTCACGGTTGGAATATCTGCTTTAATTAAATAACATGCCACAATCAGCAAAACGCCAATCACAAGCATTCCGTTTGTTGGGTACGTTCCTGTAATAAGTGTGACAAGTCCTCCTAAAGAGCTGCTGCCGATTACCGATGCAATGGCCGTAATCCCAATCACCGCTATTCGTTTGATTACGCGGAGCGAGGTTTTTTGTGCTGACGTGTTAGCAGTGAGCCATTTGACAAACCATACGCTTGCACCAATAAACAAAATCACGAATCCTAAGGTTAAAAAAAGTGACCATTCAGCGTAGTGTTTAAAAATAAAAGAGAAAAACTGTTCAATAACAAATAAAGCAAATGCCACGATGGAAATCCCTAAAAATGACTTTTGCGGCTCCACTTTTGAAAAATAAAAAAAGGAGCTTAGTAAAAACAGCAAATAAAAAATAATAAGACCAATCCGTAAGCTAGAGCTCCCTGTGAAATCCGGCAGGGAAACAGTTAAAAAAATGTAGTGAAACAAACAAAACGCCGCATACATGATCACAGGAGACGAGCGCCGTTTCTTTTTTATGATCCAAAAAATAATCAAGTTCACAAACGCCATTCCTGCGTAAAGTAAAAGCACCTCGTGTTCGCCTCGCTGTGAAACTGCGCCAGTTGGTGAAATGAAAAAAGCCATGGTGAATTGAAATAAAACAAACGATAACACGTAAAACGGCTGATACTTTGTAAAAAGGCTAAACAAAATAACCGGCACAAGCCAAATTAAAAACAGCCAGTACGATTCAGCGTGCGTGTTGTAAATTTGAGAAAGAAGCGCGATGCTTAATCCAAATGAAAGAGCGCCGGCCAAAAGAGTCCAGTGACTTAAAAACACCTGCTGAGGAAGCAGCTTTCGCACTACAAACGCACTTCCGTAAAACAGCAGCATCAGCCCCACGCTCAGCGCAATTTTAGTGTAGCGGTCAAAGCCTTGCCAGTTCGATGCAAAGAAATATAAAATGCCGGACAAAACAAGAGCCAACCCCAGTAAATAACCGAGTCTTACGAGCTTTTCTCTCATACTCAACCTCCTCTTTATATTATGTATATACTAGCGCATGTTTAAATATTTGGAAATAGAAAGAATGAATGCGTTTTAACAAAAAAATTGTGTAAAAAGGCCTTTTAGTGGCGCGGAAATAACAAGCGAAGTAGTCCAAAAATCTTGATAAATTGTCAGCGGAAATAACAAGCGAAGTAGTCCAAAAATCTTGATAAATTGTCAATGGTAAGATATTTTTGGTTATTTTATCCTGAAGAGTGGGTATTGAACTAAAAACCTACATTATTCCCAAAAAATATAAGAAAACGTGCCGATGTGCTCTCTTTCTTTATTTGATAAGCTATAAAAGGGAATTACTGTTAGAAGATCCAAGAGATAGATATAAAGGAAGTGTCATCATATGAATGAGATGTTTGTTGCTCATCTGTATACCCAAGTGAAGCAGGCACATGAAGATATCCAGCAGCTTACCGCTAGTAAAAACACGTTAACGGAAGTCAAAGGCGAGCTTGAACGTGCAAAGGAAAAGGTAAAAGAACCAGAGCTCACTTCCGCCACTTGGTCAGGCAGCCTTGCTGTTGGGTTTGAAGACATCCGCACCGCTATGTTAGATGAATACGATGATTTGATGACCCGTCAGCTGACGGATGCCCTTACGACAATTGAAGCAAAAATTACGGCGCTTCAATCGGATATACAAGGGATGGAACGCGCCATTAAAATGCAAGAAGACGAAGCAAAAGATAAGGTGTGATGCAATATGGCAGACGAAATTAAAGTAATAGATGGTGAAATTAATAGAACACTTAGTGACCTAAGCGCTGCTGCGCAGCAGTTTCAGCCGCTTTTTCCGTTTCACGTAGGAAGCGGACAAGATCTAGCGGTGCTCGATGAATTAAACCAGCTGAACCAGCAGCTGCAAACGTTAATTGTGGACTACAAGCAAACGCTCCTCGATGATTTGAACGCCACCAAAAAATCCGTGCAGTCCATAAAAGAAGCAGATGAAAAAGCTGCAAACGCCGCTAAATAATGTTCATATTTTATATAAAGCTATCAAAAACAACCTTTCAACCAGCATAGATGTGGCATTCAAATAAAAAGGTTTTATCTAGCGGATGATGCAAGCCTTGTAAAGAGGAGCGTCCGCTTAGGTTTAGAAAAATAACGGGCGATTGTTCGTTAATCGTTTGTTGTTTTTCTACATCGATACAGCTAGGAGGTTACAGGTTATTGAAAACACTTGATGTCGATGCTTTTCACGAAAATATTCAAGCTATCTTAGACTCTATTAAAAGTCAAAAAGAACAAATTCAAGTCCTGATTTCACAGGTTCAGGCATTTTCAAGCTTAGATGATGCGTTTAAAGGAAAAGGAGGAGAAGCGATTCGGTCTTTTTACGAAACGGGACATGCTTCTTTTTTAACGCTGTATCATTCACTACTCACTTCCTATGAAGCTCGACTAACTCAAATCACACATGCGCTGCGCTCATTCGAACCGAGCGAAGACGGCTACATCACCCAGCCGTTTCTGCAAGACACTATTCCCGCGCATTTAAATCAAACAAGAAATACAACCGTTTCGCTTGTCGACCAAGCGAATGCGGCAATTCAAAAAGTCAGTCATCTTGCTTCTGTTTCAGCGCTTAACGATCAAGGTTTTTTAACAGAAGTAGAACAAGCAAAAAACAAAGCGGACAAAACGATGAACGATTTAGTCCGTTTTGACGAACAGCAAACGCAAAGCCTTTCAGCCATTCAAGATCAGCTGACGTCTTTAAACTCGCTGCTTTCTAAAGTAAAAGCCGGGTTTCAAAATGGTTCCATTCAGCCAGGCAATGTAAGTGAGCTGAGCGCGTTGGCGAAAAAAGCGATGACCGATTCAGGAGGCGTCTCGGTTTTTGAAAAAGGCATTCCAACAACCTTGACAAGAACAGAAAAACAAGAGAAAGTGATAAAGGAAGTAGGCCTTAAAAAACTAATTCAGCTTCAGGAAATGACGCCTGCTGAGCAGTTAAAAGAAATTCACAAGCTTGAAAAAACCTCGCCTTACATAAGAGAAGTGCTAACGCAAATTCAGCAGGATACAGCACCTGCTAACATGAAAAAACTAGCGGAACTGTCACCTGCAGAGCAAGCAGTGGAACTAGAAAAAAGCCCATATCTGCAGGCGCTCAACGATTCTTCAACTGTAGGCATGCTAATGTCTCAACAGATTCTTCAAAACGCTACGGGCGTTGAGGGAATGCTTATGCAGTCAGTGATGCGTCAGGGTCAGGTTAGGAGTGTTGGGACTAAAAAAACAGCTGAATCCTTTGACTTTACAGAAATCTGTGAAAATCCTAAAGCTAAAAAAGAAGAAACCGGTATAAAAGCTGTAGTCAAGGACGTAGGAGAAGGTGCTATAACTTTAGCAAAAGGCACAGTTACGGGTACTAAAGGAGTAGCACAAGACGTTTGGGCCGGTATGGGGGAGAGAGGAGATAAACAGTTTAACTCCTTATATGATTTTGGAAACTTTGTAACGATGGGTGGATTTGATGGCGCTGTTGCCTTCAAAGAAGGCTTAATTGAGCGAGGAGAAAAATCGTTTGATTCACCGTATGACTTTGTCAATCACGCAACGATGGGACTCTTAGATGTAGGGCAGCAGGCACTTAATCCTGACAAACCTCTTTCAAAAGAGCACTGGGAAAGCAGCATGTTTCTGTTTGCGAGCGTCATTGGAGGAGCGAAACCCGCAGGAGCCGTAAAATCCGTTCCAAAAATAACAAACGTTCCGCGTGTACCTGCCCATAAAGCGACCAAAACATTAAGCGATATGCGAAATGTCGTCAGTCCAAAAGCAGCAAGCAATTGGTCGAAGAAGGTATATGAACCTGTTCAGAAGAAGCTTCAACCTTTATTAGATGCTGAGATACCGACTTTACGTCCTCAACCTCAACTGGTAGGGATAGGAGAGGCTTTGCCTGGAAAGACCGTTGGTGAAGCGTTAAATGGGTTAACGGCGTATAAGATAGGGAATGTTTCGAAAGGTCAGTCGAAAGCGGTGGAGAAAGTCGAAAAGCCTGGTGGCAAGGCAAATGCTGAGAGGATAAATGATCAGGGGGCAGTGGTTAAGGGTACGGGTAGATTAAATTCAAAAAAAGATATTTATAAAGTATTACCTAAAGATGTTCACCAAGCACTAGAAGGCTATGATCAAACTCATAAATTCGCTGCGAATTTTAGAGGATTTGAAGTAAAAGCACAGCGTTCATTATCCCATATGTCTGATAAACAATTAATATATTCATTTAAAAAAGGTTACTCACCAAAAGATGGAGCAAATGATACAATTATACTCCATCATCATGAACAAAAAGTTGAGGGCCCAATAATTGAGATGCCTAACAGATACCATGATTTAGGTAATAAAAGACAACATCCATTTGGAAATTCAGGTGGAGTTGGAAGTGGAGAAGCTAGGATAGAATTTAATAAGTGGCGTAAAGAATATTGGAAGGCAAGATATGCCAATGAAATGATTAAAAGGGGGATCATTGAATGAAGATAGAAATATTAAATGCTATCGATGAAGAGTTCGAAATGTGCCCAGAAGCCTTTGGAGGACCTCTTAATATCGAGGAAGTAAACCAAGCAGAAGATGAACTAAAAGTAAAATTGCCAGAGGATTTTAAAGAATTTCTTTTGAGATATGGTTCTGGAGCAGTTGGTGAGGCTATTATTTTGGGATTGAAAGAGGCAGAGTTTGTTGCGACACCATCATTTGTTGAGAAATCTCTGCATTTTAGAAAGGTACTCCCTAAAGAGTATGAGAATTTTACTGCTATTGGTATAGACGGTGCAGGAAATCCAGTAGGCTTTAATTCCCCGAATATAGAAATTATTACATTTGACTTTAATTTCGGTGGGAAAGAAATCATAGCAGAGAGTTTTGAGGAATATTTAGAAAAAGCAATCCGTGAAGAATTAAATATACATTTTTAATATTCAAGATATTAATTGTAATAAGATAAAACAAAAAAACGAAAATTAACTGTAAGCACTTGATTGTATTTTAGGCAACAAGTGCTTTTTTGTGAGAAATTACCCCTTTGGAAAATATAAAAATTGACTGTATGAAGTTCATAACTCATGAATGGCTATACCATACAAATAGTATTAGCCGCACTGTCACCTTAAGAGTAAGCAATTGAACTAGAAAACAGTCCAAAGGCTCAGCAAGATCTTACGGCACTTTCTCACTCTAAAGCAAAATTATAAAAAGCCTGAAATTGCAAGAAGTGTATATGAGGAGGAAGCCAAAAAGCAACAACAAGATGGTCTAGCAGCTGTTTCTTTTGTAGCGGATATGGTGCCTGTGGTTTCCAATGTAAAAGGTGGATGGGAAGTAAGTGTAGGATACGACCCTATTACTGGGAATGAACTATCTAGTTTTGACCGTTCTGTTTCTGGAGCAGGAATTGTCTTTGGCGGCTTTGCGAGAGTGCCAGGGAAAGTGGTGAAATACGGAAGCGAAGGAGCAGAATACGTACTTCGCGTAAACAAAGCAGAAAAGACCGTAACCAAGCATAAGGTTAAAGATGTTTCTAAGGGCGAGTCAAAAGCTGTGGAGAAGGTCGAAGGGAAAGGTAAAGAACAAGATAGAAGTATTGAGAATAAGGGTACGGGTAAAAATGCTGTTAGGGCTAATAAATTTAATTTTGTTGAAAATGCAAAAAATCACCTAATAAATGTCGAAAATGTTAATACTAAAAAAGGTATTGTTGGTGGTCACAATATGGATGAATTCAATAAAGCGTTGAAAAGTCAAGGCTTCAATCCGGATGATTTAATTGTGTCTAAAAAATCACATCAATCGATTGAAGGAATTTATGAAGTAGAGTATAAAATACCTAGAAAAGATATGGCTGGTAATGTTGCAGACCCAGTATCATATAAAAATATCAAGGAACCTAAAACAGTTTATGACCCATCTAAGATTAGTGACGACAAAATTTATCGATTGGGACAGGAAGCAATGCAGAACGGAAAAGTAAATGGGAGACTTGTCGAAGGAACTGCTTCAAATGGTTTAAAATTTAGAGGGTATTTAAATGAGGCTGGTGAAATAACAAACTTTTTCCCTATTGTTGATTAACTAAAAATACGATGTTATTGGAGGACGAAAAATGAGTGGAGAATATCAAGTAAATGAAAGTAAAGAAGATATTGATAAATTAATGTTAACATATTTTAATTTTATAAATGGAAAATATCTAGAAAAAGCATTAAAAAGCTTTGCCGAAAGAGAAGGTTATGGACAGGAGATAGTATTTGCCTTTTTTCAGTCTGATTTAGATGAATATGACATGGCACAATTACCTAGACCTTTAGATGAAAAACATGTTTTGATAGAGCTAGGTTACCCAGCTGTTGAAATTGAACAAATAGCTTTTTTAGATTTTAAAACATTCTATGATTATTTGGATAAAAATGTAAAGAAAGAAGTAGAAAATAAACCAGAGAAAACTGAGCTGACAGGTTTATTGGCAGAAGTGAAACGCAGTTTATGTGTATAATTTTTAATAATTAACTAAAAAAGGCACTCCATTATTTTAATGGGTAACTAAGTCACATAGCTTTATGACCTCCCTATAAAGTTTCAAATTACTGACAAAAATCTAGCTGTGTTGTATAAACTGGTACCGATCTCAAGGACATCAAACAAAGGCTTTATGTAACTAAGAGATAATCTCTATATTGAATGAGGATATTAGTAGATATATAGATATTAAAAATTCATCATGTTCGCACAAAATGTTCGTACAAAGCCTACTTCTGAGCATATGAGTAGAATAGAGTAAGTTTATAACCTTGATTGGCTAAATGCCTTTCGAGGTTTTTTACTTTAAATTATATCGAATCAGCTGATATTTGAGTGAGACGAAGCAGTGCAAGGTGCAAAATTAAAATGGAGATGTTCACAATGTTTGAGGAAAAAGTTAGAGCAGTCTTAGGTGCACGAGTATTACTAGATGATAATGATCTAAGAATCGAGCAAAAATGGGCAGAGCTAATTGTTTCACGGACGAATTTGATAATTTAGGCAAGGGAGAAGATTTTATGGTGGATACATACTGCTATTGGAGAAATTGCAATTACCCATGGGCAAGTTTTCGTTGGGCACATTAGAGGTATAACAGGGAGGTTAGGGAAATTTAACCCAAAAGAAGCGGAAGACGAGCTAACATTAGACGAAATAAAAGATTTATTGACACGAATGAATAAAGTAATAGAAGGACTAAAGTATGTAAAAGCTGATCATAACCCTTCAGTGGAATAGTAACATTACTTAAATACGTGATGAGTGGAAATTTGCTAAGGTCTATGAGTAACGCTATTGTCTAATGAATGAGTTTTGAGCAGAAGGTCTTTATTTAATATATAGAACAGTTGTAATATATTTACTTTTGACAGACTGTTAGTATTTGGTATATCCTATTTTTGGATTAAGAGTTACGTATATTTAACTCTTTATACATAAAATACTAATCGAAAGAAGGAAGAACCCGTAATGAGTAAGAAAAAATGGTTAATAGGAGCAACTACATGCTTCCTAGTATTAGGGCTTGCGGCTTGTTCGAGCGGAGAATCAGAAAAAGCTAGTGGAAATGAGAAACACTCAGCTGAGTCATCAGAAAAGAAATCAGACGGTAAAGAGCTAAATGCTGATGCGAAGTTTGATAAAGAAAAAACGGATAAATTCTACAATACGGTTACCAAAAAATTAGGTGAAACTGCTAATGTTGATGATTTTACGATTACAGTAGACTCTCCACAAGTCGTACCGGATGATGATTTATCTAAAAATAAAAACGGACAGTTTATCAAAATGAATATTACGATTGAGAATAAAGGAAAGAAAAATCATAAAATAAGTGAGCTACTTCATTTTGATATTCAAAAAGGAGACACTCAATACTTTGCTACGGTTGTTTCTGGTGCCACAGAGAATCATTTGAACGGAAACATTTCACCAGGAGAAAAACAAAGCGGTATTGCAACGTTTGATATACCAAAAGAAGGCGATTTTAAGTTTGAATTTAGCGGTTTTAGTAAAAATCGTGGTATTTGGACGTTTACACAAGATGATATTCAACCAGCTCAATAAGAAACAAAACAAGTCACGTGCTAATCGTGGCTTGTTTTGATTGAACTCAGCAACAACCATGGCCCATAAATTAATTAAACAAATTTAAAATGAAAGGAGCATGTAAAGTACTGTTAAGTATGTCCTATGTAAAAGTCAATATACATGTTAGGTTTTATAACATAAATTTCTGAATAATCATTTACTTATTCACTTATTTCATGGTATGTTATATGACATAGATGTTGTAACTTGCAATATCTGTTGAGAATTAGCTGTTGTAATATATACTTATTTTTCTAGATATGCACCTCTGGACAAGTTGGTGTTCTATACATATATATACATCTACGTATAACTAGTCAAAAAGAATGAAGGCTTTTCTATTTATAGTGCTGATTGTTCTTTGGGCTGAGTATAGTTATAGTAGGTGAAATTTTCAAGACAGTTATTTTGGTTTTTAAGCTGAATTTTTGGAATAGTTTGTTATTTTATTAATCGATGCTTTGCCACTTAGAAGTAGGTATAAAAGTTTACTAATAAAAGAAAATGCAGACGGAATTTAATAAGTTTTTTGGAATTTGTGGGCGATTTTCTCACTTTTTTATCACTTTTGAATAGTTTATAATCATCAGACAATTATACTGTGATATAGTTATAAGTGAGACAGAAAAAGGTGTGTTCTTAGGTCGCACCTGAATTTTTTTACTACGTAAGCAGGAGCGCCTACATCTTTTTACAAATATAGGGGATGAGGAAGGTTATAATGAGCAACGTACAGAAAAAAACAGACGTTATCTTAATTGGTGCCGGAGTCATGAGCGCAACTTTGGGATCATTACTCAAAGAGTTAGCACCTGAATGGGACATTAAAGTATTTGAAAAACTCGCAGACGCAGGGGAAGAAAGCTCGAACGAATGGAATAATGCAGGGACGGGCCATTCTGCGCTGTGCGAACTAAACTATACATCAGAAAAAGCTGATGGATCTATAGATATAACAAAAGCGATCCGAATTAACGAGCAGTTTCAGCTGTCAAGGCAGTTTTGGTCTTATCTGGTAAGCAGCAAGTTGATTCGCAATCCGCAAGATTTTATCATGCCAATTCCGCATATGAGTTTGGTACAAGGGGAAAAAAATGTATCGTTTCTGAAAAAGCGTTTTGAAGCGCTGTCAAACAATCCGTTGTTTCAAGGAATGGAGTATTCCGACAGTCCTGACAAACTAAAAGAATGGATTCCGCTAATCATGAAGGGGCGCACGTCAAATGAACCAATTGCCGCAACTAAAATTGATTCGGGGACAGACGTAAACTTCGGTGCTTTAACACGCATGTTGTTTGACCATCTGAAGAATAAAGGGGTTCACGTTCATTACAAACGAAGTGTAAAAGATATTAAACGTAAAAGTGACGGTATGTGGGAAGTAAAAGTCGCAGATGTAGACAGCGGCAAAGTTGAGTACCACACGGCAAAGTTCATCTTTATCGGAGGTGGAGGCGGAAGCTTGCCTTTACTTCAAAAAACAGGTATTCCTGAATCCAAGCATATTGGAGGATTTCCGGTAAGCGGATTATTTATGGTATGCAATAACCCTGAAGTCATTGCGCAGCATCACGGAAAAGTATACGGAAAAGCCAAAGTCGGAGCTCCGCCAATGTCAGTTCCGCACCTTGATACACGCTATATTGACAACAAAAAGACGCTGTTGTTTGGTCCATTTGCCGGCTTTTCACCGAAATTCTTAAAAACAGGTTCGAACCTGGATTTAATCAGTTCCGTAAAGCCGAATAATATTTTAACCATGCTAGCAGCAGGCGTCAAAGAAATGGCGTTAACAAAATATTTAATTCAGCAGGTGCTGTTATCAAATGAAAAACGTGTAGAAGAACTGCGTGAGTTTATCCCGAACGCTAAAAGCGAAGACTGGGATATTGTTGTAGCAGGCCAGCGTGTGCAGGTAATCAAAGACACGGAAGCTGGCGGAAAAGGAACGCTTCAGTTTGGTACAGAAGTTGTAAGTGCCGCTGATGGTTCTGTTGCTGCACTTCTTGGCGCTTCGCCTGGTGCATCAACGGCGGTTCACGTTATGCTTGAAGTATTGGAAAAATGCTTCCCAGAAAACATGAACAAGTGGGAGCCGAAAATAAAAGAAATGATTCCTTCCTATGGCATGTCGTTAGTTGATCATCCAGACTTCTTTAACGAAATTCATGCGTCTACTTCACAGACGCTTGGTTTAATTAAAAAAGAGTCTGTTTATAGCTAAAGATTTTACGCCGTAACAAACAGCACATGTGTATGTGAAGAAATCTACAGGCGTGCACAAACACCACCTTTTCTTGAGGTGGTGTTTTGATGATCTTTATTTATGTAGAGTTTGATTTAAGAGCGGTATTGATTGCTTCCAGGCTAAAGTTTTAAATGCTTCCACGCCGCAATCGCATCATCGCGGCTTTTTCCTTTGTTTTTCGGATCGTTAAAAAAATCACAAATAAAGCGGTTGTACTCAAACTGAGGCGCAATCTCTTTTTGATAAGAAGGTTGCTTTTTTCGTTTTTCTTCTTCATGCCACGCTTTTACCACATCTCGATAGGTCTTCCCTACATTTTCTTTAAAGTAGTTTTGAATATAAGTCGAAAAATGAAATGTAGGATGAATAGCTTTCTTAAAAAAAGCCCGTACTTCTTGACTGCAGCGGTGATTTTCTCCAATGACGCTATCTAATGTCAGCGGAGCTTTCGTTTTAGAGGACGAGCGTTTTTTAGAAGGTGATTTTGATTGTTGAGTGTCACCGGTTGTTAAAAACACTTCAATTCTTTTTGAAAGTTCCATTTTAGATCCAGACGGGCTCATGTTGTTTTCACGGCAAAATTGCTGCAGCTCGGTTTTGAGCCAGTAAAAATCGGTAAAGTCTTTGATAAGTAAATCTTTTGTAAGTTCAGGTCGCATCGTTTTCACCTCCATATATTTACTATAGAACGTTTGTTCTTGTTGGTTAATTGTTTTTAGAGAAGTACGAAGGAATGTCTTTTATGTTTCTTCCTACATAGTGAGAAGAAATAGGCTGTTTATTCACCTCTCTTGCCCAAATAGAAAGCTGGCCGATGTGATGGATTTCATGAATGATGATGTGATGTAAGATGTCAGCTTCTGTGTAAGAAGTAGAATCCCAAGGGACTGTTACGTACCTTTTGTTGGGAAAATTCAAATGGCTTAGAAAGTCGGCAATGTCAGGTCTATGTGCAGAAGAGAGCGCTTGAAGCTTTTCAAGCGTATCGTGTTCTTCAAAAGAAAGAACGATATCTTGTTTACCTTGGATGGCGCGTATCCAGCTGTATTCCACATCAATAATATGAAAAAAAGTTTGTGAAATGCTACTCATTCCTCCAGTCCGCTTCTTCAACAGTTCTTCTCTTGAAAGTTGATAACACCAGCTAAACCATTCGTCTCTCACTTGCCAATTATATTCAAAAAAATGAATCATCTACCGCACCTCACATGTTTTTTTACCTCTTATTTAAATTAGATGAACGCTGGTAAATTCCTTTTTATAAAGAAGAAAAAGCGTCTAGGCAGGGTGTCTCTTGCAAATTCCAAAATCAAACAATTACAATAATAGAAAGGAGTTGATCACATGACGCTACATAAAAAAGTACTTTCTACGATTCTAGGAGGAGTTGATCACATGACGCTACATAAAAAAGTACTTTCTACGATTCTAGGAGGAGCTGTCGGAGACGCTTTAGGCGTTCCAGTTGAGTTTAAAAAACGCGATTCATTTCGGATTACGGCTATGATCGGCTACGGTACATATAACCAACCTGAAGGAACGTGGTCAGATGATACGTCTTTAACGATGTGCTTGATTGATAATCTACTAGAAAAACAAGATGAATATGATTTAATGCAAAAGTTTGAGAGCTATTGGGCGAATGGCTACTGGACACCGTACGGAGAAATGTTTGATATTGGCATTGCCACAAGCGAAGCGATTCGCCGCTATAAAAGCGGGTTTCCTAAAGAAGAGTGGGGAGGAAGCGCTGAGTACGACAACGGAAACGGAGCGCTTATGCGTATTGCCCCGCTTGCGTTTACACTACGTCAGGAACCTAGCTTTATAAAAAGAAAAGAAGAAATAGAAAGAATTGCGCACGTTACGCACCGTCATATGCGCTCTACGCTTGGCTGCATTATATACGTGGAGCTGCTTATTTGTCTTCTTGACGGGGACGAGCCTTTTAAAGCATATGAAAACGCGGTAAATCTCTGTCAAAAGCAGTTAACAGATACGGAGTATGAAGCAGAGTTTTCTGCGTATGAACGAGTGTTAAACCTAAGCTTGCCGCACGCAGCAAGAAATGAAATCGGGTCAACCGGATACGTCGTCAGCTCGCTAGAAGCATCTCTTTGGTCTTTTCTGCAAAGTGATGACTACAAAGAATCTGTACTTACTGCTGTGAATTTAGGAGAAGACACAGATACAATAGGCTTTATTACAGGTACTATGGCAGGAGCATATTACCAGCTGGATGGCCTTCCTGAAGAGTGGGTTTGTCAGCTTGCTAAAAAAGAAGAGTTAGAGAAAGCGTGTAAGAAGTTTGCGGATATATGTTAATGGATAATAAAAATTACTTTAAAGAGGAGAGGAGATAAAATGAAATTTTCTATGGATTTTGGCGATACCAATTTTATCGGAGTGGCAAACGTAAAAGAGTACCAATCATTTGTGGATGAGGATTGGGAGCTAGACCAGCTTCTGAACCACTTCGGCAGTGAAATGAAAAAGAGAAATATCCTAGTATGTCAAATGACAGAAGAAGGAATTGAACATTCTTGGAACGTAGAAGTGAATATTGGAACAGAGTCGGATATAGATACATACTTTAGGAAAGCAACAGGTTATATAAATGTAACCAATCATCAGCTTTATCTCGTAGATTATGACTGCCTTACGATGGCCGCCCAGTTTGAAGATCAGTTAGTGCCTGATAAAAACTGCTCCAAGTATAGAATTGATATTAAAAACGGTATGTACAAGCTCGAGCTTATTCAATTTTATAATGTTGACCAAGATGAGTATACAGGAAATGACCAAACGGATCTTTTATTGAACTTTATTAAGATGGAGCATGTTGAAGAAACAGTCGATAAGGTATTTTGGTGTACGTATTAAGTAGTAAACGTACCATAGGCTACTAACTTAGAGGCGGGGTGTACTGGTCTGAGGAATCTATTTTATTTATATATTCACTGAAACCCTCTGGCTTTGCGCCAGAGGGTTTTTATGGTCAAAATCATTTATAATATACTTTTACATAACATACAAACTTCATGTTAAAGAAAGGTGATCACAGTGCCAAATGCATGGGATGCAGAACAAATTGTATCAGTACCGCTTGCCAAAACGCTAATCGAGACGCAGTTTCCAGAACTTGCGCCCGCTACAATTTCGCTGCTTGGCTACGGCTTTGACAATACGGTTTATCAAGTAAACGACCGCTTTGTGTTTCGGTTTCCAAGAAGAGAACTCGCAGTAGGACTATTAAAAACAGAAAATCAGCTTTTACCAAGTCTTGCTTCTCAATTGCCTCTATCGATTGCAGAGCCCATTTTTTTCGGTAAGCCGAATGCAGGCTATCCTTGGCCTTTTACGGGCTATCACTACGTGCAAGGAACTTCGCCTGCAAGATTAACAGAAGAAGAACGCATACAATCAGCTTCTGTACTGGCAAGGTTTCTTCGTACGCTACATCACTATCCTCATTTAAAAGCGCAAGAGCTTGGCGTGCTGTTTGATGAGCTAAATCGGCTTGATATGATGAAGCGAAAGCCTGCGCTAGAGAAGTATGTCAAGCAAATGAAAGAGCGTAACCTTTATTCTAACCAAGGGGTTCTTGAAGACTATGTAAATGACGTACAAGAAATTAAGTATCAAGAAAAACATGTACTAGTTCACGGAGATCTTCATATTAAAAACATGATTGTTGATCAAAACAATATGGTTTCAGGCATTATTGATTGGGGAGACGTTCATATTGGTCATCCGGCAGTTGACCTAGCGATTGCCTACAGCTTTTTACCTCCTAAAGGAAGAGCACGTTTTTTCAAAGAATACGGAGAAGTAGATGAAGAAACGCACAGACTGGCAAAATGGAAAGCCGTATTTACAACCGTAGTGCTTGTGGCACATAGCTACGATCAAGGAGATAAACAAACGTTAGCAGCGGCTCTAGAAAGCTTGAACCTTATCTTTCAAGAGTAATAAAACTGTAATAGAATTTCTGTTAAATTCCTGTATAGTTAAAAAAGGATAAAAATAAAAACAACAGGTGAAGCAAACGATGAATACAAGCCACTGGAATGAATCAGCAGCACAGCTGCTAGAAACATGGATACAGCTATATAAAGAAAAGGAATCTCTTATTGGAGAAAAGGAATCTTTAAACATGCTAAAAGAAGAAGTAGACGGGATGGACAAAGAAAAGTTTCTCTCAATAGTAGAACGTCATCTGCAAAAAGTGTATGAAGAACTAGAAAAAGAACGTACAGAGTCTAATATGAACAACATTGAATATACAATGGTGACATTTCTTTCAAGCCATTATCCGGAGTACATAAAAAAGCGTCAAAGCAATATGAAACAGCTCCAACAGTTAACAAGCATACATAGAAGTGTTACAGAGCTTTTCGGAAAAAAACTTTCTTCCGAAGCGGATATGGTAGCGTTTAGAAACGACTTTTTTCAACTAACAGAAAAACACGCTAACACGTCATTGCTAAAAGAAATCAAGGAAAGCTGGAATGCTTATTTGCCCGCGTTCGTTGACTTTCAAAAAAAGCATAAACATACAAAACAAGCGATAGCCACAGTACTCGAAGAAGACAAGAGCTTGAAGCAAGAATGGCATCAGCTAAGCAAAAACAAAGTAGTGACCAAACAAAAAGCGACCGCCTTTCGCACAAAGCAGCATGAGCTAAATGAAAGTATTCGAAAAGCCACGACTGCACAAAAACAGTTACTCGAACTTCACTGGCCTGATGTTCGCAGTCAGTTTGATGTGCTACAAGAAAAAATGAGTGAGAGTCTTTTTACTGTACTGAAAGAAACGGAACACGGTATAGAAGTCATTAGCCAACATGATGCCAATGAACACGCCAAGTTAAAGCAATCACTTACGGACCTAAATGCAGTCCACAAAGTCGACGCTCATCAAACGTGGTTAGCGGCTTTTATTAAAAAATCACGACCGTTTTTTAACGAACTAAGTGAAGATATAAAGGATACTCGGTGTCGAGAGCTATGGAATAGAATTTACGGCATGTATAAAGGAATAGCAGTAAACGAGTTTATTGTTACCTACGAAGAATTTTTAGCACTTCAGCCGCTTGCCAGTGCAAAAAGTACAGAAATACCAGGGTCATTAGCTCGGTTAAAGCTAGATATAAACCCTGTTACGCTGCCAGCCTACGCAGACTTTCCCGTGCTCAAAAAGCAGCAATCATCACGACGCACTTTTCCTATTATAATAGGAATCATTATTGGACTTCTCTTGTTACTTACGATTGTATACATGAATCGTGACAATCAAACGGCAGAAACAAGCGCAGACATAAAAGCCACGACCAAAACCAAGCCGTTAAAAAATGAAGAACCTAAGCCAGCTGACGTAAGCAAAACAGAGCTTGAAAACTTTTTTATCTCCTATAAAGCTGCTTACTTTTCAAGTTTAAACAGTGGAGACTTTAGTGGGATGGCACCCTATATCGACTCGAATCAGCCAGTGTATAAACAGCTGAAAAGCTACATCACATCACTCGCCGGCAAAAACGTATCGTTTGCTAACGATCAGTTTCTTGTGACAAAAACAGAATCACATGATGACGGAACCTACGACATTTATACAAGCGAAGTGTACACATTTACTGACTCATATGACGCGAGCACGCAGTTTAAAAAAGAACGAATTTATCATGTTAAAGTCGCTGGCAAAGACAAACTTCAAATTACTAAAATTGATACGTTAACAGATGAGCAGAAGCCGGTGGAGGAGTGAATGGTTTCTGAGAGATTATGAATAACCGCTAGTTCCTTTTGAGGGCTAGCGGTTATTGTGGTTGGGGGAGAGGGAAGTGTTTTGAGTGACTGCTACGCTGCCAGAGATAGACATTGTTTCGGATTATAACAGATTGAGTTTGAGAATGTTGATATAACAGGCTTGATTTTTTAGTATATCGGATTAAATAGAAGATGATTGGAGACAGTTTGTTTATTTGTGTCCCCCAGTTGTCCCCAATGTATAATTAGTAGAAAAAAGATTAGAGAGGGGACCTAAGCACTTTTATATTACATAAGGTCAACTCAGTACTCCTTTTATTACGAGCCAGAAAAAGTAATTATTGCACTCTTAACAAATTTTGAGTTCTGGCAAGATTATAGAGGGGTTTTTTTAGAGGAAAAGTTTCTGTCTTGAGGCTCTTAGCTTCTTCTAAGTTAGTGTAGGTTCATCCTTTAAGTAATGATATCTAATGTTCGTTTAAAAGCTTACAAAGGTGTTCTTGTTGACAACTGCTTTCATTTGGGATTTCATCTGAATTATTTATTTCTTACATGACGTCATATCTTACTATTCTCACGCTTTGTTTAAATTAAATAAGACACTTTAATATCATTCCAAAAACAGACATTAAATTATTTTAGATCTATATTTTGAAAATTATATGGGAACTATAAAGGAGGTTTTTATTTGCCGAAATTTAACTGTTTATTCTTTAAAATAATTTTTTTATCGAATATTTCTTTTGAATTGAGGAAAAAATTATTTAGTGTAGTTTTATTGAAAGTAAGGTATCACATATATTTCTTATCTTAGTGTTCTAATTTCTGGCTGATAATGAGGTAAGTAAATATATAACATAGAGAATTACTAAAGATGGACATATTTCTATAAAGGAGACGGCCAATGGGTTTAAATGAATTAAAACTTGAATTTGAAAAGCAAATTCAAAGTAATCAAGTTGTTAGTATAAAAGCAGATGTACTTAAAAAGGCCTCGCTCCAGCCTAT
This sequence comes from Priestia sp. Y58, assembly GCF_029522095.1. Lineage (NCBI taxonomy): Bacteria > Bacillati > Bacillota > Bacilli > Caryophanales > Bacillaceae > Priestia > Priestia sp. Y58. The sequence goes on along the minus strand of NZ_JAKWFL010000002.1, from coordinate 39,051 downwards.
AGACAACTTTGATGAACTTATAACAAAGCACTTGTTATTACAAGGTGAATTTATAGTTAGTGAACCTTCTTTCCCTAGTGGAAGTAATAATGAACAACTATTTTTAGATGGGAAAATCAAATTTCTTAATTTATCCTCATCGGTTGATGCACATCTTATCTTCACGGTTCATACTGACTTAAAAGTCGAACTTTTTATTGAATTTATTACAGATGGATGGAGTATACAGAAGAGTTTTCCTGAATTGGACATGTTCCCTTTTTCTAACATTGAGCTTGACCAGCAACGCTTTTGTTTTACAACAATGCTGGAGGAGAATTATCAGTATGCTGGCAAAAATATCACTTTACAGCAAGGGCTTAGTCTGGTCGCCCATTTAATAATGGGCTTTTGGGCAAACAAAATTTCTGAATTATTCGCAGGCGGTATAAAGAGATCGGGAAAATTTCCTATTTATGGTTCCTTTGATTGCTCAGAGCTAGACAATAGTTCAAACATTGTCCCTCGACTCGATTGGAAATGTCAGCTTGAGAAAAAGATTGAACCGACAATCATTGGTGAATGGTCTAATCCATTGATTCGTATCAATTCAAATGGAACTGTTGATAAAACAAAAGTTTCTTTTGGTATGAATTTGCGTATAGGGAGTAGTCTTACAACAAGTATGGTTGTAGAGTTAACTGAAATTGGAAAACCAATTTTTTTAATTTCATATACGTGGGAAACACCCGATCATCCAGAGGAATTAAACCTGTCCGATTTATTGGAGGCCCTAATCCCAGAGTTATATATCCCCAAAGGTCTTAATATGATTCTTGGTGATGCACATTTTAATTATGACTTGATTAAAAGGCAAATGGTCTTGCAGGGTAGGTCAAAACGGTACGGAGATGAAAAAGCAATACTTGTTGGATTAGAATTTGAGAGGGATTGGAAGTTTTACTTTGCGACAAAATTTGAAAGGTCTTTTCAAATTAATGATTTACCTATAATTGGTGAAATAGGATCTTTTTTATCGACTAGTAAAATTATGTTTGTGATGGCAAGTGATGACTTGATAGGAGGCAGTGACCTTGCACTGCAAATAAATCAATTAATAGTAATTGATCAGGATTTAAAAATTAAAGATGATTCTACAATCAAAGAAGGCTCTATACTTACCATGGACATTGGGATGGCTGGTATGAAAGGAAAATCATTATTGATTGAAGAGACTTCATGTCTGTATAATACCGATCTAAATAAGGGAATCAACGTAAAGAAAGAGAACCAGACTGATTTACCATTGCATCGCAATGGAACCTCCATTATTGTACCTATACCGAGTCCAGGTAATATTGGTCCAGTTAAAATCCATAAAGCTGGTGTAGCATACCGTGATGGAGAACTACAGTTTTTGTTTGAAGTTTCCTTAACAGCCTCAAGTTTAGTTTTAAGCTTGAAAGGATTTACTGTAGGCTTTTCATTAGAGCAAGGCGAATTAGGGATGTCGCTGGAAGGGTTAGGAGTATCTTTTGAGAGTGGCCCACTTAAGATCAGTGGAACACTACTCGGTACGTTGGAACCGGTCAATTTTACAGGAAGTTTGGTGATTTCTACTTCGGAGTTTTCGATTTATGCATTAGGTGGATATACAGAAATTGATAAAAATCCTTCTCTATTTGTATATGCTGTTCTAAACAAACCCCTAGGAGGACCCGTCTTTTTCTTTGTCACGGGACTCGCTGCTGGCTTTGGTTTTAACAGATCACTTCAAATTCCTGAAAATGTAGAAGGGGTGTCTGAATTCCCTTTCGTTCAATGGGTTAGTGCTAATCCTAAGAATCCCCCACCAGAAATGGGTGGAGAAATATCTGAACGAGTTACGGACACTTTGAATCGATTAACACATGAAGGCATCGTTGAACCAATGCTTGGGAAACACTGGCTTGCATTCGGTATAAGGTTTACTTCATTTGAATTTATTAAGTCGTTTGCACTATTGACTATGTCATTTCCCGAAAATGAAATTGATATGCTGGGTTATTCCACACTTAAATTTCCTAGAAGTGGATCTACTGCATTTGCCGAAGCGGAGTTTGAATTGAAGGCAAAATTTTCACAGAAGCAAGGTTTCGTTGAAGTGTTAGGAAATCTTGATCACGCATATGTGTTTTCAAAAGATTGTAGTTTGGAGGGGGACTTTGCATATTCTTATTGGTTTGATGGGGAAAATGCTGGAGACTTTTTGGTTTCACTTGGGGGTTTTCATCCCAATTATAAACTAGCTCACTATCCTGATTTAGATCGGTTAAATATGAATTGGGCAATCACAAACTTTTTTCACATTAAGGGTGATTCTTACTTTGCCATGGACTCCAACGCAATAATGGGCGGTTTAAATTTTGACGCTAGTTGGGGCACATCGGGTATTTCAGCAGGGTTTTCTGTAAATGCTGATTTTTTAATGGTATATGCCCCTTATCGTTATTATTTTTCTAGTCGTGTATCTTTCGATATCAAAGGAAAATTTAAAATATTTAGAAAGAAAAAAGTAGAGAAAAGTTTTCATATAGGTGCTGATTTGGAAATCTGGGGACCAAGTTTCTCCTTATATGCTCGGGTAGAGAACTGGTTGTTTAGTATTGATATCGAATATGGAAGTGCTCGTCCGGGTGGAAATAAATTTATACTTTGGGGGGAATTTGTAACTGAGTTGCTCCCTAAGAAGGAAGAAGGTAATCTTACCATCCCATTACAAGAGCCAGATATTCTTCGTCTAGATATACTAAAAGGCTTAGTCAGCAAACTAAATCAGGATTGGTTAATCAACAAGAATGATGTGGAATTAGCAGTACGAACTGCTATCCCCATAAAAGAATACTTAATTTGTGACGAGATAGTTGAGCATTCTAATTCACAATCCGATTTTAATCGTGATTTTGGGGTGGGTCCTACAGGCACGAGTAATGACCACTTTAAATCTCATTTAACTGTTACGCTGAATCGACTCAATGGAGATCCTTGTATCAGTTTTATTGCCAGTCCAATTTTAAGTTCTGTACCTAAGGGACTGTGGGAATATCGTTCATATTCCGGCAAAATACCTGACATTAGTAAAGGTTCTGCAACTATTAAAAATGTACTAACTGGTTTTCGACTTGTGCCTTCTTCTGGTGAAAAAAGTGTACAGCTGGATTCGATGAAGCTGAAGTATTTATTGGTGGACAGTATAGTGAAATGTTGGAAATGGAATGTCCCTCATTATATGAGAGACAACCCGTTTGATTGCAAGATAGATACAGTTGAAAATTCAATTTTGAGTGATGTGGTACTACAAAATCGACCAAAGATATTAGCTGCAATCAACAATTATGGATTTTCGGTAAAAAATGAAATAGATGTAAGCGATCTCGCTAATCCATCTTCAAATGATCTTATGAATCAACCGCAACTCCATCATCTAGGTGAACAAAAACTGTGGACGGTACCTTGTGTACTGAGTAATTAAAGGAGGTTATGATTAATAAAATGAGTTCAGTTAAGGATACTTGCGTGACCATTAGTGATTTTTCGCACCCCTCGCTTCGTTCCGGAAGTTATAATTTAACATTAAATCAAGCTATAGAAACACAAGGAGAACAAGAAGGGTACAGCCAAACATTTAACTTAACTGTGGTAGGTGAACGTCTATCTCTTAATCCTGATTCTATTCACTCCGTCTTTCCACCTTTGCCTAATGGTGAATTTGAAGGCGCGTTACCACACGTGTTATTGAATAGTGCAACGTTACCATGGGAGCGAACATCATTACCAGCAACACACCCTAATCATGAAAAAGCCCCGTGGCTAGCGGTTTTAACTTTTAACAATGACGAAGCTCCGGAAATCCAGCATGTTAAGTTTCATGATCTTGTTGAGAGTGGTACGGACATAGTCTTTGAAGGGGAAAGGGTACCTGGAACAAGACCTTTGAATTATTTCTCCTACCCTGATTTAGTTTTAGAGGCCAATGAGAGGCCGGATACTCCGTGTTGTGTTATAGACATACCTAAAGATATATTCTTAAGAATTGCACCCAAAGCAGATGATTTGCCATTTTTAGGAGTAGTAAAGGATGAGAGGACTACTAATTGTCAGGATCAACAAAAAGATTGTTATACGTGTAGTGTTATACAAGGGCAACGAATTCCCAAAATACAAACTTTGACACACTGTCATTTGGTAATGCTTGAAAACATGGGAGCATTTCTACCAGATAATAATGGAAGTGCCCCTTTTCCTACTGAGACTACACATGTTCGACTAGTAACGCTATGCCATTGGTCTTTTTCAATAAATGGTAAGGAAAATGTTTTGGGTAAAATCTTAAAAAACCTCGACGTTGGACCTCTGCAAATGCCAGGAAATTTTCAGAGTCCAAAACCAGAAGATGTTGAGAAGGCCATTGAACGCCAGCAGCAAGGGCAATCTACAGATCAGGACGCTGATATTCTTACTCGGAACGCTTTGAATATGGGTTATATTCCTATGAATCATCATTTACGATCGGGTGGTAACACGGTCTCCTGGTGTAGATCTCCACTAGTTCCCTATTCCATTAATCAAGATGTAACATCAGTACTTCCTTTTTCAGATTCTGATGTTGCAGTACAATATGATCCACGGACTGGGATGTTCGATGTTTCTTATGGGTTAGCTTGGCAACTTGGTCAATTGATGTCTCGGTGCAATAATTCTATAGCAAAAGCTATTTATACGTGGAGGCGTAATATTAAGCGTAATGCTGCCCTAACAAGGGAACAAAACAAGTTTAACGATAACATGCTGGGGATCAGTTTTGCTTCGAATTTGTTTATGAAGCGATTTTACGCTGCTGCTAAATTGGAAAAATCACTTTCTGAGGAGGTTATACAGTGGCTTTGTGAATTAAGGCTTTTGCATCATGTGCCTTTTCATTATTTAGTACCAGATGAGCGTATGCTACCTGAAGAGTCCATGCGAGTGTTTTACCTGGATTCTAATTGGGTTTATGCATTGATTGATGGGGCTGTGAGTTTAGGGCGCGTAAATTCTGCAGAAGAAGATCGCTCTCAGGGTTTCTTTCAATCTTTATTGGATACTATAGAGAATGGCTGTAAGAACGTACGAAAAAATGAGAAGCCCTTAACTAAACATTTTAATATTTCTGGAAGAATAACAGGGTTTCTTCTACGTTCACAAGCCGTATCTGGATGGAAGAACTTAAAAGCTTTTGGTTATGAAGATTTTACAGAGAATCAGGAAGTTCCGATTTTGAGATTTAACGTCTCATACGATGATGATTTTATGCTTTGTTTGTTTGATGGTGATGTAAGTCGAATCGTTATCCAAGAATCGGGAAGTGAACTGCACTGTGGTATAGACTATAATACAGATCTAAAGGCTTATACAACAACTCTTCGTAGGTTATATTGTAGCCATCCTGACGGGTCAATATGTTTGGGTTATGATAAACCTCGAGTGTCTTGTCATGATCCATGTCCTGTAGGATGCTTAGAACCCGGTACAAGTTTGTTAGACAAAGAAGTTGTGGTTTCCATGCGAGACGATAACCAAACTATCCGCGTCAAGGAGACTGCTGATATAATTTTGCAGGAATTACAGCGACTCAACCATGTTCCACCTGATTTTGAATTTACTTCTGCACATTTCTTTATTGAACTTACCGAAGGGGCAGTAAAGGGTGTTTATAATAATGAGTCTATAAATGAATGTAATGGGGGTGTATGAATGAAAATTAAAGAAAATTCGCTAGGGCTCATCGTTCCAGTAAATCTTACTGCTCTTTGTGTAGGAGAGACCGATGAATTGCTAGCTACAGGTCAGTTCGCAGGAGCTACATTAGGCTTCAGTGATCAATTAAACCAAGAAACAGAAGCTTTTGTAGGTGGTTTTCATGCCCGTGAATTATTTGACCCCCCGGCTAAACAATTAGAGAAAGGTGTTCATTTGCATTGGGCATTTCCTAAAGCGTTGTTAAATGGAAAGGTTAATCAAGAAGGTGAGTTGGAGTTTCCTGCGTTACCGAACCAATGGCTTATATGTCGATATTGGCTAGAAGAGAATAAACCAAAAGTGAAAGTGTGGAAGATTTCTAGTGATGCTATTACTCCATTACCGAATGGCGAGTATCAGATAGGTTCATGTGAATCGCTAAGTTCAGATAGAGATATTACAGAACCATCCCAATCATTATTCTCTTTGTTTGGACAGGACCTAGACCCAGCTGTATTCAGTGATTTGACATATACCTCCTATTATCCGAATTGTCGCAATATGTTCGGCTTTCACGATGAACTTGAGGACATAACAATTCAAAATAGAGAAGCGGTAAGCTTAATGTACTCTGTGGTTGGTTGGTATTATACTGATGACTCTGATCCTCTATCAACTTCATATAGCAGAGAGGATTTAGAAACTAATTTTGGATGGACCTTTGAAGGTGAAGAGGCATTCCCATCGTATATGATTTGCAATGGTAGTATACAAAACGTTAACTGGAATCCGACTCATGTGTATATACATGAATCACCGTTGCAGGAGCCAATTCAGGGGGATGTGGCAATCGGAAATTATAAAGAAGAAGCAATGGCAGCGCACATGCGTTTTCGTCAAGGGCAAAAACCCGCCTATTACCAAACATTATTTTCTGCATTTCAGCTCGATATGTTGGATAAACTAGAGCAATTCCATGTTGATCAGTTTGCTAATCTCCATACAGATCTTGAAAACCGGCAATTTCAAGCGAAAGATGCAGGTTCAATCTATGTAGTTCAAAAAAAACAAAAAGAAGGGTCAAGAAAAGTAAAGTTAAGTAGTGAAATTGAGAATGTTGAACTACCACCCCATTTAGCCGAACGATTAAGCAATCTAAATTTAATGAGACAGCGATACGATTTTAATCGCTTCTATATACATAAGCTTGGTGAGCAATTGTTCGCGGACTGGTATCAGCTTTTGACTGCTAAGGATTCTGTTACACGGAACTTGGCGTACGAGAAAGCGGGGGATCGGTTGTATTTACTTAAGAACCTTAAGATCCATAACCAGACTATGGAAAATCAGCTTCAAGAGGAAGTTACTAACTTTCGTATGTTGTTGGGCCCTGAGCTGAACTTACTGGAAGATTCAGCACCTAGGTATTGGCAGGCTAAAGATTTTTCTATTGTTCTTGAAGGTGATCAAACTGTTCCTCCTTTAAGGAATAGTGGGGGATCAAGAAAATCCCAAAGTGCTTTTTTGAAATGTCGTTTAACCAATCAAGTGCTTAACCAAGTTACTCTTTCTAGCACAACACTACAATCATCAATGTATGAGAATATCGGAGTACCCCAGCGGAAAGAAGAGCACGGCCTTGTGATGAAGCAGTTATTTATTGAAGCTTGTCTGTTAAATATAAATTTTTGGGTAATGCAAACTCAGAAAAACAAAGAATTTTTAAAAGCTGAACTCTGGATGAAAATTAATCAGAAAGAAGTCGAGAGTAAAGAAGGAGAATTTCCATCTAATATAGGTGTACAATGGTGGCAAACCAATCCATGGTTACCACTCTATCTTGAGTGGGAGGCTCACTATTTGCCGATACATCCTACAGAAGATGGAAGATTTATCACTTCTTATAATGAACGGTTTTTTCTAGAACAATTTCGTATAGATACAGAAACTGGTCAAATTCGTTATGATACTCAAAAACCCGTTGAGGTTACTCAATTTCCCCAACGATTTCGAGGATGGACGTTACTAGGCGAAGATATCAAAGAAGACTACATAGAGCGTATGGTTCACAAACTTCAATCTATGGGTGAAAATAAGGAAATTTCCTACTTAGTTGACAAAAAAAATAAAGGAATCGGATTAGCAATTCAGAGTTTAAAAGGATTTAACGATGCTCTTTTGATGAAGAAACATCATAAGCAAATTGCCGTCAATGGTATTAATGGTAGTCCAAATCAGAGGTTAAGCCGTGAAATAGAAAGAGTGTTGGAAGATAACATGTATATGATGCCTCAGCTAAATGGCAGCTTTCAGCCCATTCGTTCGGGCTTTCTCCAACTGTCTTTAAAACTAGTCGATACGTTTGGACAACGTAGAGATGTGAAAATTAGTAATTTTTCGTGTTCAGAATCACTTCAGCCACAGCAGCCTGTGCCCCCAAATGTGATTTTTGTTCCGCCGCGCATCACACAAGCAAGTCGACTGTTGTTTCGCTGGATCTCTGCAAACAGCAATAATGTGGAGGAAATGAATTCCCATCCTGCTACTTCCCCAATTTGTGGTTGGATTATTAGTACGCATTTGGTACCAGGTTTGTTTTTATTTAATCAAAAAGGAAAAGCGCTTGGAACCATGTTTCTACGTGGAGATCAAAGTATCATGACATGGGAGTCTGCCCCAGGGGATGATCTTAAGATCAATACTACTATTCACGAGGCACTTCAAAACGAAAATCCGGTTCTTCAACAATTTGCACTTGAATTGTATGCAAAAGGTGCCAATCATTTTAAACGGTTTTGGCTAACCATTGATAGAGCTCATGAGAATATATTACCAAGTGATAAAATGGATGGTATGGAAGTATTTGTAGGGAAACCAACGGCTATTGCTCAAGCTTCCCTTCGTTTGGAACTTGATGGGCGTTCAGCGACCAATTTGAGTTGGAAATGCTTTACGGAAAACGGTTTTCTAGAGACAGATAATGATTTTACACAGGTTCAATTTCCTGTTGTCTTAGGGAAACATATGCAGATGAAGGATGGTTTGGTCGGCTTTTATAAGCAAGCAACAGATCAAGAGGGATACGATTGGAGCACCTTTTATTCATATGCAGCAGAAGAAACAGGATCTTCAGATATTTCAATACCTTCAGATTCGACTCTTACTTTGGAAGCTTCACCTAAGCTTCCAACTTCATCGAATTTGGAAAATGATACACAAAAGGTACTTCTATTAATCGAGCCGCGTGCTCCCATTTATGCTTCGACAGGAATTTTGCCTGTGAAGAATATTTCTGTGCCGACCAAACATTATGAGGAAGCATTAAGTATCATGGAGTTTTCTTTTATGACTACTCCGGTATTGAAAGGATGCCAAGAATTAGACATTCCGCTTAATTCCTTAACTGGGTACCAATGGTCCTGGTGGGAAAAAGAAAAAAATGGAAAAAATGTAAATTGGTCATATTATCCTAGTCTTGTTCCATTAGAAAATAAGATATATGCAGCCTATACCCCTCAGCAAATTACTGAGGGATGGCTGAGGCTTACTCCGAAGCTTTTAGAGTTCAAAATGACAAATAACGAGTCCCAAGCCTTTGTGCCAAGAATAGATGATGGTAAATTATTTTTGAAGATAACGAATATGAAACAGCGGCCAGTTACCTTTCTTCCTGGGGAATTAATCGGGGAAGGTCAAGTTAATACAGGATCTGTTTTTTACATGCACTTGGGCATGCTCCTTTCGCAGAAGGATATTCCCCGTCTAAAATTAAAGCATATTAACGATACAAACAGTCCTGTATTATGGAAATTTAAATGTTTAAAGACTACAGGCAAATACGGAAATTACTGGGTTGCAACGCCTACTGAAAGATTTGAACTTTCTCCAGGAGAGTCTCTTATGATCCAGATTTCGGATGTAAAGGTAACATCTAATAAGGAGATGGTTCACCTTTACTTTGACTATTATAATATTGAAGGTACCAGCAATGGCGTCTACCAAGAAATTATTAGACTAAAAGACCAGCCTATTTAAATTTAATCAGAAATGGAGAAGGGAAATGCTAGAGAAACCGCAACTTACCTTTCATTTGTGGCATGACAATCATATACCTGATATACCACCTGATACAATCTACATTCCAAGTAGGGGTAGACATATCGATTTAACTTTGTCTATAAGTACTAACAAAAAAAACACCCATTTTATAAGAAATAAATCAAAAATAATTTTGGACGTTAGTGGGTTTCAAATGACAGATATTGAATTTGACAATCTAGGTATTAGATCAAATCAATTTTTGTGGTGGTTTGAAAAAAGTGAAAGAGATCACAAGTTTATCCTTACTCCGCGAGAGGATATAGACCTAGAGCCCGAAGTATTATTGGAAGACTTAGAAATGCTTAACCTAAAAATGTCTAATCCACCTCAAGTTTCAGAAGTAGAACTTGTGATTAAATACTATTATGTTGATGGGATTACACAAGGTAACACTGGTATTACCTACACCTTTCCTATATTTTTGGAACATGACCCTAGACAAGAAGATGAGGATTTAAAATTAGCTCTGTCAGTTGATTGTACAGATGTTCTACTGATAAACCTTGAGGAAGGAAAAGACCAAGAAGGGGAAGGAAGTCTAACATTTTATTTTCGTCCGGGCTCGATTCCGCGGCGCATCCGTGCTCTCGCAACGACATCTTTTGTGGTTTCTTTTTCATATGATTATGAAATGCCAGGTGGAGGAGCTCTAATGACCCCACAGCATACCGAGTATATAACACTACGCCGAGGCAAGAATGCAAGGGATTGGACCATTATTCCTAACACTAGTATGCAGGCTCCATCATGGCTTCTTAAGCCGCCCAAAGGGAGCCCAATTATTGGAGCGGGGCCGGATGCAATTGTTGAGTTTGTTTTTGAACACATATTTACCACATTTTCGCCCGGAATTGCTTCAGTAAACGTGACTTATTCTGATGTACCAGGGTATAAGAAAGGGAATTTTTCACTGAGTGTAGAGAAAGTATATAAATAAGGCTTACATTTGTAACTAACATATCAGAAACACTTTAGTACTGATAGGAGCTAAATACTAACGAATAGGCTTTGTTTTGGTAAATATTTCAACTTTTAGAAATGATCTCTTTTCAAGATAGCAGAAAGTTACTTTGAAGGTTTTAGAGGTATACAATGATTTTTACATCCGTAACAGCTGACAATACCCTTTTGTTCTTTTCTCTCTAATAACCTTTCTTTGATCTATAAAATTTAAGAACTACAAATGAGTAGAATGATAAAAGGACATTAACCAGAACGTCTTACAAAATAAAAACGGAGGTAACTTTGATGAAACTTGGTTTATTTACCGAATTATTTTCAGAAAAAACGTTTGAAGAGACATTGGATTATGCTGTATTAAATGGTATCCAAGCAGTTGAGATCAGTACAGGTGGATGGTCTGGGAATAAGCATTGTAATCCTGATGAACTTCTTAAAGATCAAGAAAAGTTGAAAGTTTTCAAAGAAGCTGTGGAAACCAGAGGATTAACAATTAGTGCACTTAATTGCTATGGAAACGCCTTACATCCACAATCAGATATTATGAAAGAGTTTTATGATACATTTTATAAGACAATCCAGCTTGCACAAAAATTAGGAGTTTCATATGTAAATACCTTCTCGGGCTGCCCAGGCGACTCTGAAAACGCAAAATATCCAAACTGGCCAGTTACTCCATGGCCAAGTGATTTCGAAGAAATTTTAGAATGGCAATGGGAAGAGAAAGTAATTCCTTACTGGATTGAAATGGGTAAAATAGCATTTAGTCATGGAATAAAGATTGCTATTGAGATGTGTGGTGGATTCTCTGTTCATTCACCAGGCAGCTTGCTCAAATTGCGTGAAAGAGTAAACGATGTAGTAAAGAGTGAAGTTATTGGAGCCAATTTCAACCCGGCTCATTTGTGGTGGCAAGGTATTGATCCAGTTCAAGCGGTTCGTATCTTAGGTTCCGTTGGTGCAATCTACCATTTTCATGGTAGGGACATTTCGATGGATCAAAACAATATTGATCGCTGGGGGATTAATGACACACAGCCATTCTCCCAGGAGGTTGACCGAGCCTGGCGGTTCAGTACTATAGGTTTTGGTCATGACTTGAAAGATTGGAAAGATATGATTAGTATGTTGCGATTATATAAATATGATCATGTAATCAGTATAGGATACCAAGATGCCTTAATTTCAAATGAAGCAGGTTTCAATAAAGCAGTACATAACCTCAAGCAAATAATGTAATATCAAATTTTTAGATAAATTAAAGAACCCAACAAATAAAAAAACATCGGTTAAGCCTTAGCCAATGTTTTTTTATTTAGGTAGATATTGTTAAGAAGCTTCATTCTTAGGAAGGCGAAGAACTATTCATTCTAAGAATATGAATTTCATAATATTCAAATGTAGTGAAAAATAATTTGTGATATAGCGCACTTAAATAAATTAACTAGAAATAAAAACACTCCAGTTTACGTAGTATACAACACTGCCAGAGACAAACATTAATTCAGATTATAACAGATTGAGTTCGAAACTCTTGATATAACGGGCCTGGCCTTTTAGTAGATCAGATTTAGGATGAGTTAATTGGAGACAGTGTATTTATTTATGTCCCCAATTTTAAATTGAACATGTTAAATGAGTAATATTAGATTTATGAGAATTAAGATTGCTTTATGTACAAACTTGGTAATATAAAACTAATTAGAAGCTTATCTTGGTAAAGTAATCTTTATTTCTTAATAAAATATGTTTAATTCCAATTTAAGAGTGTTATAAAAATAAAGAAGAAAAGTATCTCTCTTATTTAATTGAAGCTAGTATAGGAGATTATAAGCAGGAGATATTAGTTGTTTTTGAAAGGGAAAAAAAAGTAGGATTGGAAACGGGGAGAGAAACTTATTATCCGTAACAATACAATAGCTATTGGCAGCATATTTGATTTTGTTCTCTTCAAAGTAAAATATATATTCATACAAATAGGATATAAATTGAAAATTAATACATTTTTGGTTGTGTGTAGGTAGATTTATTATGTAGTAAAAAGTAACTGATGTAATAAAGTCTGCTAAAAAATGTACTTTAATTATAGCTAGAGTAGTTGAGTTAAAGCTTTTTTTAGGAGGAGTGAAAAAATGGCTCCGCTGTATAAAAATGAACTAAGGTTGAATAAGCCCCAAGACGTTAGAAGAATGTTATCAAGAGTGATTAATCATTTATTAACTAGCGGAGAAATGACCAACGAGAAGGCAAAAGCTATAAATTCTCTGTCAAACACAACTCTAAAAAGTATGGAAATGGGGGAGTTGCAAGAAGAACTGGAACAACTTAAGCAAGTGGTACGAAGATTAGAAGGGAGTGACAAATAAATGAGTATTAAAAATAATATTAATATTTTAAAAAAAATGAACGAAAGAATGTACTCAAAATTAGGTGCTGAAGAACGTTTTAAAATGGTTATCAAGACATTTGTAAACGGTGATGAGGGGCAACGTGAAAAGTTAGTAAATTCCTGTCCAAAGTTCACCTATTATGAATCAGATCACGCTTATATAGAAAGAATAGAGACTTCTCGAGACATTGTAACGGTATTTATAATTCAACTTTTAGAATATGACAAAGTAATATCTATTATGAAGATTCTTAAAGGATTTAATGGTAAGGTACAAGGGATTAATGATGAGATGAAAGTAATTAGTGAAGTCCAGGCTTTTCTATTAGCGTTTGAGGCTTTTTGTGAGGAACATTTAGGTATTGATTCGAATGAGATGATTCAAGCTTGGTACGGGTATGATGAAAGATACATTAAAAAGATTAACAAAATAAAAGAATATCTAGATTTTTACCAAGTTGAGCTCGATAAAACGTTAAAAGATATTTGGTTAGAAAAAATCTTTATTAATTGCTGGGCTGATAGGTTGGAAATGCATCTGTAATAAAATAATAGTCTTTAAGGTTCTTTTTTGTAAGATTATAGAAAATATTAAGAATTCATCCACCAAAGAACATCTGCTAAGATTCGATCTTAAACTAATATTATGTTTGTGATTTTCAATGAATAAAAATTAAAATAAATTAATGTAAATAAAACCCTGTTTAAAAAATTATAAAAGTTAATTATAGTCAAAAAGGCTTGGAGTAATCCAAGCCTTTTTATGTGCTAAATTCACTGGTAATAAAGGTATAATTAATCATACTGTAGATTGTTTTTTCTCCACGTTACCAGAACTAATTACAATTTAGGAGAAGGATTTGTTGTTGTGCTTTGATACTTTAGAGAAAGGAATTAAAAACGTATTGATGATTTAAGAGTTCTGATTTCCGTTATCTGTGTAGTTTTATAAAGAAAAAAATGGTGCTAATCAATTTATTTAATGTTGTTAATTGTTATAAAACTTAAATTGGTTGGTAGTATAGAGATAGAGTCAACTGATCTTATCTGGGGTATGATAAGGTCAGATTAGTTACAAAAGGATAAAATCGGTATTTAATCATGTCACCATAATACGAGGAGAGAATTATGGCAGAAAAAAAAGAAAAGAAATATTTGCGTGATAATGCTTATCTTATGACAGAATGGAACTTTGAAAAGAATATAGATCTTGACCCGACCGCTTTGACCTGTGGAAGTAAAATAAAGGTTTGGTGGAAATGTTTAAATGGGCACGAATATCTATCTAGAATAGACCGCAGAGTAAGTGGAAGTGTATGTCCTTATTGTGCGGAGAAACGTGCTATAAAAGGAGAAACTGATTTAGTGACACTCTGTCCTGATTTTATAGAGGAGTGGCACCCAACAAAGAACGGTGAATTGCAACCAGAAGATTACACAAGAAGTAGCGGAAAAAAGTCTGGTGGATAGATAAATATGGACATGAATGGGAAGCATCAATATGGAACAGAAGCAAAGGAAAAGGGTGTCCGATTTGCGGAAGAAAAAAAGCAAGAGATAATCGCTATGAAAAATTGTTGAAAGAAAGAGGGGCGTTTGGCGATAAACATTCAGAATTATTGACTGAGTGGGATTATGAGAGAAATATAGATGTCAATCCTTATAAAATTGCTGGAAAATCAAGCAATAAAGTTTGGTGGAAGTGTGAAAAAGGACATAAATGGGAAACAGCAATTTATAAAAGAGCAAATGGTGAGGGTTGCCCATATTGCTCGAACAAAAGAGTAATGGTAGGATTTAACGATTTAGAATCACAAAATACGGATTTAGCAAAGGAATGGCACTTAACTAAAAATGGCACTTTATTACCGACAATGGTTACTGCAAACTCACAGAAAAAGGTTTGGTGGGTATGTAAAAATGGACATGAGTGGGAGGCCTTAATAAGTAATAGAAATCATTTAGGTCGAGGTTGCCCACAATGTGCCCAACTTAATAGAGGTAAAAATGTACGAAAAGGATATTTAAATAAAAGGGGATCTTTTGCTGAACATTTTCCAGAAGTTGCTTCTGAATGGAATTACGGAAAAAATGGTGAATTAACTCCGGACGACATGACAAGTTCATCGGGACAAGTTGTTTGGTGGAAGTGTAAAAGATGTGGAAATGACTGGTCGGCAGCAATATCAAACAGAAGTAAAGGAAGCGGCTGCCCCATTTGTGGAAAGGCAAAGGCAAAAGAAAATCGATATAAAAGGTTGCTACAAAATAGAGGGTCTTTGGGTGATAAACATGAAGACCTACTATTAGAATGGGACTATGAAAAAAATACAGACTATACTCCTACTCCTTATGAAATAACAGCGAATTCAAACAAGAAAGTTTGGTGGCGGTGTAGCAAATGTGGACACGAGTGGAAAGCTGTCATTCACGGACGAACTAAAGGAGGTGGATGTCCTCGTTGTGTAAAGGAGAGACAAACCTCTTTCCCAGAGAAATGTATATTCTTCTATATCAAACAACTATTTGAAGATGCACAAGAAAACCAAAAATTCGATTTTATTGGTAAGATGGAAATTGATATTTTCATTCCGTCTCTGAATATAGGAATCGAGTATGATGGACATTATTGGCATAAAGATATTTTAAAAGATAGACGTAAAGATCAGTTATGCCAAGAAAACGGAATTACTCTTATTAGAGTTCGGGAGCCTAACTGCCCTATGCCTATTGAACATCTTGTAAATACATATTACTACTATCTTAAGAATTTATCCGAACAAGAACTCGAAGAGAGTATAAAACATATTATACAGTGGATTGCATTGCATAAGCATATGCGGGTGGCTTCTACTGCCATAAGCATAGAATCAGATAGGACAGCCATATATGAGTCTATAGATATGCATGAAAAAGCTAATTCCTTACACTTAAAGTATCCAGAATTGTCCGAAGAATGGCATCTCACAAAAAATGGAGTTTTAAAACCTTCATATTTTAAATGTGGTTCAGATAAAAAAGTTTGGTGGCAATGTGAGTTAGGTCATGAATGGCAAGCTGTGATTAGTAGTAGGGTAGTTGGGAGTGGTTGTCCAATTTGTACCGGACAATCCGTATTAAAGGGATATAATGATTTATCAGCTACACATCCACTACTTATTACAGAATGGAATTACGAAAGGAACATTAATATATTACCCGATTCTATATCTGCTGGTTCTGGAGAGACAGTCTGGTGGAAATGTAAGCTAGGGCATGAGTGGCAAGCTGTTGTTTCAAGTCGTGTTGCTGGAAATGGCTGTTCCATTTGTTCGGGACAACGTGTTTTATCTGGATACAATGATTTGGCAACAAAGAAACCTGCCTTAGCTGCTGAATGGAATTACAATAAGAATGATGGGTTAACACCCGAAATGGTATCTAATGGTTCAAGTAAAAAAGTTTGGTGGAGATGCGAGCTAAGTCATGAATGGCAAGCCTCCATTTGGAGCAGAAGTAAAGGGAATGGTTGTCCGGTATGCGCAAACAAACGGGTTGAAATTGGATTTAATGATTTGGCATTTAAATGCCCGGACATAGCTAAAGAGTGGCATCCAACAAAAAACATTAACCTTAAATCAACCGATGTTGTCTATAGTTCATCAAAAAAGGTTTGGTGGAAAAGTAGTTGTGGACACGAATGGGATGCAAAAATTAGTGACAGATACCATAAAGGAAATGGCTGTCCATATTGTGCAAGTAAAAGGGTATTAGCTGGATACAATGATTTGGCAAGTCAGAATGCAGTTTTGACAGAAGAATGGGATTATGACAATAATACCTTGGAACCATCCAAAGTTACCCCAAATTCTCATAAAAAAGTATGGTGGAAGTGTAAAAAATGTAGGCATCATTGGCAAGCTATAATTAAAAATCGTAACAAGGGTCAAGGTTGCCCTCGTTGTGCCAAAGAAAAACGATAAAGAAAAGTTGTAGAAGTACCTTGATTTGCTTTATAACTGACCTATCTGTTAATAGGGATATGAAGAAAGGTGGTATAAGCTTTAGACCAAATACCACCTCTCTATAGTCAGGATACATTTTGATCACGATACATATAATGGTATATTATTTTACTTTTATGATTAATAAAAAAAGGATAAAACTTAAATGAAATCAGGAGCCTTTTAATTTTTATTTCTTCATAATTTGTATGCACACATAAAAGAACGGGATAATACGTTTTGAAAATTAAGATATTGTAACCAAGTAGCTTTATTAAAAAATAATGCTAAAAGCATAAGAAAGCAATTAACCAAGCTTCAGGGTAAAAATGCTCACAGAAATAGGGAAGGTTAATTAAATAACTTAATCTTATACTATTATTGTCTAACTCTTTGTTATAATAAAATGGCTCTGTTGAGTTTTATTTTTCTTATCATGTAAATTTAAGTTAATTTAATGTTTTTTTGGAAATAAGCAAATTGTTAAGATAACCATTAGCAACCTTGTATAACCTTTAATCTATTGATTAAAGTGACTATCTTCTTTGGTTATTGGATAGTGAGTATCCATATGGAAATATGAAAAGGGGAACATACGTATATGAAACAAATAGATTTTATTCATTCAGCTAAGAATAGAAATATTATATTATTTATTCACGGGTTTATGGGAGGACAAGAAACTTGGAATCGAAAAAATATGCCTTCTTTTCCTCAAATGCTTCGTGATGAAAAGGAAATTGCGGTTAATTTTGATATTGCTATCATCAACTACTATACAAAATTTGTGAGTTTCGAAAAGTTTAAAAACGTATATAACGGTATAAAAAGAATATTTCAAGCTCCTTCTTCAGTAGCTCACAAAAACTTAGGAATAAATGAACTTAGCGTTTCTTTAAAATCTATTATTGATCAATATTGCTCTGCATATGAAAATATTTTTATTGTCGCTCATAGCATGGGAGGAATTATTGCAAAGGCATATTTGCTTAATGAATTAGCTTCTGGCTCTGAAAGGGTCAAGATTTTCTTTTCTTTAGCTGTTCCACATAATGGAGCTGAATTAGCGACTATTGGAAAGATGTTATATAAAAGAAATGATCAATTAATAGGTTTATCAAACAATAGTACAGTCTTAACGGACATGACTCGAAGGTGGATTAGACAGTACTCCGGAATACCTTATACAGTATATTTCTATGGGGGTGCCGATAGAATTGTATCACCTACCAGCGCAATAGGGATGCAAAACGGAGAGGTAGTAAGTATTTTATGTGAACAGGACGATCATTATACAATTTCAAAGCCGGAGAGTAAAGATTCAATTGTTTATACTACGGTTAAAAATAAACTAATAAACTTTATTGAGGAGGACAAAGTAGCTCTTGAAGAAGCTGCCTTAAAAGGAGATGGAAATCCTGGTTTTTCTCTAGAATCTCGACAATCAGAAGTTTCAAGCAGTGAAAATGATAATACACAAGCTTCTAGGTTATCTCCTTCATTTAGTTACCCTATGGTAGAAGGGCATATACCAAGAAAAGTAATACAATTTGAAAAATATAATACTAATTCTTTATTAATTAATAACGAAGATTTTAAAGATCTGCTAGATGTAGTAAAGGAAAATAAACATGTAGTTCTCTTAGGTGGAGCGGGTACTGGGAAATCTGTGGAAATGAGACACATTGCTGCTATTTGCTCACAAGAGTCTTCTTTATTTATACCTATATTGATAAAACTAAATAAGTATGTGCCCCGTAGCTTAAATGAAGTAATAAGTGAGTTTTGGGCTGAATGGAATTTAGTTTCGGACAATAGATTGTTGATAATTCTTGATGGTTTAGATGAAGTTGAAAGTCATTATAAAAAAGATGCAATAAAGTACATAGAGCTGTTCAGTGAACAGCATCCAGAAGCGCAAATTATAGTTTCGTGTAGGCAAAACTTTTATCAAGCAGAGAATGAACATTTTTCTGGTACATTACAAGGTTTTGATACATTTTTACTTTACAATTTAAATCAACAAAATGTAGATTCATATATTGATTCATTTTTAGGAAGGACAAAAGCACAAAAATTTAATATGCTTATTGGGAATACTAATATGAAAAGCCTCATAAGCATTCCTTTTTATCTAGTAAGAATTCTCGATAGGTATTTTAAGTCTGGCATATTACCGAAGAATAAGGCTGGTCTTTATCAAGATTTAATAAAAGAAAGTCTATATAATGATATAGAACATTTTAAGAACGCAATTGATCTGAGTAAAGAGGAACAAAGGTTAATGGTTTCTTTAGAAACTGTAGCACTTAGTATGGAAGATTTGGGTAGAAATTATTTAACAGATCAGGAATTCACTTTAGTTATAGATGAGAAAACTAAAGAATTATTAACACATTGTACTTTATGGAAAAAGAGTGAAGAAAACGGTGAAATTAGATGGCAATTTGAGCACAATAATTTTCAGGAATTTCTGGCGGCTAGGATTTTATCAAGACAGGAATTTGAAACAATTAAGGATTTTCTTTCGTTCTCACCCGAGCATAGGAAAGTGATCCCAAGTTGGGTAAATACCTTATCTTTTTTAGTGAGCATCATGGACTGCAAAGATAAAAGGTTTATTGAATTATTAGAATGGCTTAGTGAAAATGATCCTGAGATGGTCATTCAGTTTGAATTAGATAAAATTGATGAATCACTAAGAAACCAAATATTTCAGCACATTTTTAATTATTACGAAAAGAAAGAAATCTGGATCAATAGAGGTAAATTTGATTTAAAAGGTTTATCTAATTTCGGAAATACTCTTCCTAATGTAGAGTTCTTAATGGACAAAATTCTAAAAGGTCACTATACATCGCGCATAAATGCATTAAGGTTATTGGAATTTATGAAGATTCCTATTTCCAAGAAGTCTATTCTGAGTATTAGATTGACTGACATAGTAGTTAATCACAAAGAGCATCGAGCGGTCAGAAGTACAGCTTTAAGAGTACTGACAAAGTATAAGTGGGGATCTTCTGAGCAAGTTGAAAAGATAGTATCCAAAATAAGAGAATCATCGGATGATATGTTACGTACTTATTTATACAGATATTTAGCTGAACATAATCATATTGAGGAGAATATTGACGTTTTCTTGGAAGGAATAAAATATGTTAAATTTAATTTTAGTAGGTCAGAGTCAAGGTTAATTGATGAAAAGGTAGAGCTAGAAAAAGGACTTAAAACAGCAAAATCCCCTTCAAGTATGATTAAAATTTTGCAGTTTTTTAATCAAAATACCGAAAAAATCCAAGATTTATCAGGGGATATATTTGAAATTATCGGCATTAATTCTTCGATAGCTTACAAAAATGATATTGAAATTTTTGATTTAGCCTTCACCCTATTTAAAACTCTCCACAAAAAATATTGGACTAAAGAGGCAAAGGAATTTTCTGTTTTCTTCGATGAAAGTCAGACAAGGCATAAAGCTATAGAATTGCTTTTTGAGCAACGTGTAGATCAAGATAGCTTAAGAACACTAGGCTTTTTAATTGATACACACTCTATTGATTTTGTGTCACAAAAATATTTGGAACATGAACTATCCGATAAGGATATTTGGACAATACAGCAAGGAATATATACTGAATACCTTTATAAGACATTTAATAAATGTATGAATGAAATTTCAGGTAATAAATTTATCCTTCCTCCGACTAGAGACTATGAACAGGAACGTAGAGAAAGTTTGAAACATGACATTGCTTTGTTATTTAATAAAGAGACATTCCTTAAAGAAGTTCAGGTTATATACGAGAATGAAGGGAAAGAAAGTTTTACCCAAGACGAGCTAGTAGACATAAGGCTAGGAGGACGAAAAAGGAATAATTATTCTACCATTGTTATTGATCAAATATATCACATAGCAGAAAGTGAACCTGCATTGTATGAGAAGGTAATTGAAATTATTGAGAATTTTGATTGGAATACCTTCACTATAATTAAGATATACGAAATAATGTCTTCCTCGTCAGAAGTTAAGCTTACTGACGATCAAGTTCAGTGGGTTTCAGACTGGTGTATTAAAAATGTAGAGTCTGTCGATTTTAACACGGCTTGCCGACAAGCGGAAAATGGAGGAATTACTACAAGCGTTGAAGCAATAATTTTTTGGTACTTCTTAAGGAAATATAATTTAACTTATCCAAAAAAGATAATGTTTGATATGATTTCTTTTGATTGGATAGAAGATAGTCAATTATTAGGAATAAAATACCTAGAACAATATCTTGATATTGAGGAAATGTCTGAAAAAGTTTGGGTGAATTTACAAAATGGGATTGAATTGGACGATATATTAAATAATCATTTGGATTTTTGTAAGAGACATTCTATCTATGATGTAATACCCTATGCTTTAGAGGCGATTTCTGATTCGACTAGAAGTTTTACAACTAGAACTACTGCTTTAGAAACATATCTGGAATTATCTCAGGATAGAGAGGTTCTAATTAGTAAATTAACAAATATTAATGATGATTTTAAATGGGAGGTTATAAAAAAGATATTTGATAATGATATAGGCGTCAAATGTGAAACATATTTACTTTCTGTAATGAGAGAGTCAGACTTAGAAGAAGAACAATTAAAATCGATAAGTTTCCTTATTAAGCTGCAAAATATTGAGGCTTTGAAATTTTATGTTGGTTGGATAGAGAGACAAGTTGAACGTAGAAACTTAATAAAAGACCCCGTGAGTTTAGCTAATGTGCAAGTAATTGAAGCGTTACCTTACTTAATGGATTTACTTGCTTTAAGTTATACCGAGGGCTTTGAACAAGATGAATTTAACCCTCTAGATGTTCAAATTAAAAATGCACTAACAAATATTTCATTGAAATCAAAGCAATATTTCAATGAAGTCCAAACAGTATTAGAAGTTTTCATCAGAGATAACAAACACCTTAAATTTATAAATTTTTTACATTTGTTCGTTGAAGATTTAGAATCTAAGTATTATATTATGCTTCAAAGTAGTAAAGATATTTCTGAAGTAATACAACGTTTACCTTCTAATGAGTAAGCTGAAAATTTAAAGAGAAAAACATAGTTATTCATAAAGACATATTAATATAATAAGGATAAAAGGTGGCTTTAATTATGAAGTTTCTAAGTAACTGAGGGATGCAAACTAATTGAGGATTAGACATTTATACATTTACATTAAATTATTTAAGACGAATCTGTTGCTTGGGAAGCGGGGAATCGTTGGAATTGATGTACGTTTGTTAATTTTTCACAAAAGGATAAAACAATTGTTTACTAGTATGGTTACTTTTGAACAAAAAAATTAATATGGAATAGCTGAAAGTTTGTGCAAATGCGATTATAGAATAAGCAAAAACATGATATAAAGATTAGTTTAGAATAAAGGCCCTCTCTGATCGAGTAAGGCCTTTATTGTATTCATCATTAAATTAATAAGAGAACTGCTTCTTGTGTTAACGAGCAGGTTAGTAAAAGAATTGATAATATTACTGTTTTAATAAATCTTTACAATAGCTTTTGGCTTGTTGTAAATTTTTAAATTTATCCTCCTTACCCACATAAGTAAACTTCCCAGTTTGTATATCGATACCTGAAATTAATTTACGCAAAGTTTCAACTCGTTCTAACCATCCTTCAATGGGGTTATTCGTATCATTATATTTACTGCTTTTACTTTGTACACAATGGAATATGTCTCTCTCATTTAGAATTTCTTTTGCAATATGTAAGTGCTCTTTGATAGGAACCGATTTCAGCACTTTCATAGAATCGTTATGAAAATCCCCATCTTCATCCAGTGGTTTTCCTAGAACGTCTTTGGAATATCCTTCATCATTAAGCACTTTTTGAAGCATCTCAAACGCTCCATTTTTTTCTTCAAGTTTGCTCCCATATCCATCTAAGACTTTAGTGTCGAACACTACAAGTGCCAGAGGGTAGGTCATATAAGGATAAAGGTTTTTATCATCCTTCCGTTTGAATAAATCTTCGCCTTTCCAGTAGTACTCATAATAACCGCTTGCATCTTCTTTGGTTATAGTGTGAACGTCTTTATATACTAGCTGTTTATCCTTAATATATTTTATCCAGTTTTCTTCAAGCACACCATAATTTGTGGTTCCATCATTGTCTTTTAATAAACCACCTTCAAAATCATAGATAATATCAAGCATTTTTGATAATTTCGGTCTTGCAAAGTTCTCTTTTTTCTCCGTTGGTTCTAAAACCTTCCCGGTTTTCGCCGTTGAGCCTGAATTTCCCTTAGAACCATCTGTTGATTTTGAATCCTTATTATTTCCCTCACAAGAAGTTAATAAAAGAAGCAATAACATAATTAGCCCTAACAAAGTCCTTTTTTTAAACATGCCAGATCCCCCCAATGATTTTATATCTCTTGTTTCAAAAAATTCTTCGTTTCCTTTTATGAGAAAAATTTATATTTTTCAACATTAATTGGAAATACCTGATAAGATATTATTATAGCAATACCTGGTAACAAAACAAGCCTTAATAATAACTGTTAATCATACCTAATATCATTTTTTATCAGAAGAGATAGCAAATGAACAAAGTGAGAAAGAACTGGTGAAGTGAGGGAGGCGTTGGATTTTTAAATTAAAAGTCAGTATCAAAAGAAAGAAAAGAAAAGGATTAAAAATGGTTGACAGCAAAGAGTTTAAAGTCATAGGCTTTCATAAATTTGTTATTTTCTATTTCAAATATATAGAAAGGTGTCAAGGCAGAATTTATAGCTTTTCCAATAATAAAAGTTTAGGATATTGCGCTATACAGGAAATTAAATTAATGATAAAGGAAAGAGGGCTACATAGTGAATAGAAAATATATCATCATAAGTTGTATAGGTGTATTTATCATTCCTATTTTAATTAATTATTTACTTATGACTTGGGGAGCTTGGAAGGTATATGGCAGTGCAGATTCGTGGCTGGGGTTTTTAGCAAACTATTCTGGTGGAATCATTGGAGGTATAGTTGCTTACATTATAGCCAATTCTCAAATCAAACAAGAATTAGAGTTTAATAGGCAGCAATCTATTGAAGCAGATCGTTCCTATGTCTCTGTACAAGAATTTAAGGGGCAGTTTCGACTTCCAAATATTCAAACAAGCTTCAAGAGTCGGATTATGCTAACCGAGGATTATGAAAACTATATTGAGGGTAAGACAAATGCATTTCTGCAGAAGGAAACCACGATTTTTTACCGAATATATCATTTTGGAATACCAGAAGTGATTTTGAACTGTAAAGTTAAAATCCAGTTAAAAGGGGGAGCCTCGGAAACATCTACTGTCATTAAAAGCAATATAGGAGTCATACAAAAGGAAGAAGAGGTATTTATACCTCTATATTTGGAAAAACAAAAGGAAGTAATGGTGGATTTAGTCGAGGTCACCTATTCTACTATTGCAGGGGAAAAAATGTATTATAAATATGACCTAGTTAACTTAAAAGAGGGATATTGGGTACTGAATGAGGATGGAGAATCAGTTGAAGTATTTAGTTTTCCCATGAAGAATAGTAATTGGATATATCCAAACAGATTAAAAGAAGAACAGCACGTGTGAAGTTAATTTAGAAGGGGAACAAAAAAGTCTACCTGTAATTTAATTAAATTACAGGTAGACTTTTTTGTTTCATATATTTGTTATTTCCCAATGGCTCCTATGACTTTGTATATTCACTCTATTCTGTGATGCGTGATTCTGAATTTCCTTTTATGGTGACAATTTTATTTTTTACCACTCTTTCAATAATTGAGTCTTTCCAATCAACATTTTTATGGATATTTAATTCATTAGTTCTTTAGCAGGGATACTCTTTGAAAAATTGTTTTCCTTTATTAAACTGTCAGGAAGGGTTTATTCAGTTGAGTTTGAAAATATATATCATGGTTTCACCACTTAGCAACCTCTCAATTAGTTTTTCCTCCTACTAATAAATCAATAGCATTCAATTGTTCAATAGTTAATCCTTATTTTCTTTTGTAACTTTTTATAGCCTTTCCTATTTTATTACCACCCTTTTATTAGGTCGTTTCATTTTCGATTTCCTCTATAGATAGGTTATTCAACCGCGCGATAGCTCTTAATTTTCTGTAATCGCCAGCTTTATTGATGATTGGAATTGTGTTTCCAACAATACGAGACCACGTTCGTCCTTTATCATCTAAGACTTTCGCATATTTGTCTTTAATAAACTCTTCTTCCGTTAGGTTACTGGTAAACCAAATTGGTTTATTTGCTCTTTCTCGACCATTAACAACTTGAAAAATTAAATCTTTTTCGTTTTGAGTGAGCCGCTGAGAAGAAAGAAAGTCATCCCAAATAAGGAGATCAGCATGTACACAAGCATTCATGATTTCGAAGAAGCGTTCCTCATTATTAAAATTGTTGGTTTCTTTAAGTCGAGAAAGCAAATCTTTTTCCGTTAAGAAAATGACACTATACCCTTGCTTTAGGAGTTCGTTTGCTCCGCTTGCTGTAAGATGTGTTTTTCCATTTCCGCTTTCACCGAAGATTAGGAGACCCAGTTTTCCATTGTCTTCAAAGTGTTCTACAAATTGCTGTACTTTTTTTAATGCTGTCTCCATACCAGAGCGGACTTTTAAGTTGTTAAAGCTATATTCTCTAAGTTCCTCAATACTAGATGATAAGCGTAGAAATTGACGAGTCTTTCGATTTGTTTCTTTCTGTACTTGTCTTTTCAAAAACTCATTTTCACGCACTTCTATACACGAACAAGCAGCATTTACCCATTTATCACCAATTAAAGCGATATCTCTGATAAATAATAGTGGTCTTTCCTTTCCACAATATTCACATGTAAGGGGTGTAGGTTTATTTTTTTCAGAAATAGAGTCTGTAATTGGAATTTGGTTCTTTTTTTTGTTCAGCATTATTGTTTTCATCTCCATTATTAGTATTTTTTGAATTATTAACATTATTGAATGTGTGTGTTTGATTTCTATCCGAAGTGTTTTCGATGTGCTTTTGATCTCCTTTTTTCAAGGGGGTTACCTGATAAAGATCATAGTTTACAAGGGTTATCCGTGTATACTTTGATGTGCATTTGACAATTGCCATATGATCTTCTTCAAGAATTCTCATAAATTTATTTACCTTATTATTAGACCATTCCCAACGTTCACCTAGAGTCTTTTTAGAAGTAATAAGCTCTCCACGTTTTACAGAAGTTATATTAGCATTTAATAGAATTGTGTTATCTTTGTGGGAAGCAGACAATAAAAGGTCTATCCAAGCTTCAAAATAGGAAAAGGTTCGTTTTTGCCTAAAAAAACTATGTTCGCGAATTTTTCGATGAATACTTATCCATCCAGCTTGTGTCATTAAATTACCTCACTCTTATGGAAATATGATATTAAAGTTCAAAAATTGTATACGAATTTAATAATTCTTATCATTTTGTTGAACCGAGAGGGTTTCTTTAGTTGTTAACCATTTATTAAGAGCTTCTTTCCTAAACAGAATACGGCGACTCAATCTTAAATGAGGCACTTTGCCCTCTCTAACCAGTTGATAAACCAAATCTTTTGAAACTCCCATATAATCTGCAGCTTCTTTAACTGATATTGTTTGTTTGTCCATGAAGATTCCTCCTTAACAATATTTTTAAATAGTTAAGCTCTTAACGTTCATACGAGTCTACATTTTAATAATATTAATTAACCTCCTTAATTTCTTTTTTAGCTTTCTCAATAGCTGTAAAGATTTCTTCCTTCTTTTTTCTCGGCAATTCTTTACGCAGCATTCGACTAAAGTTCCCTTCAGATAATCCATATATGTCTGCAACTTGCCATTGCTTGAGCTTAGCTTCTTTAATAGCATTTCTAACATCTTTATTATTTTCCATTTTTTTATGCCTCCTCTTGTAATTGATGATATTGTTGTTCTATAATTACAATAACATTGAATTTTACGTTACTTAAGTTATTTTAATGAAAGTATCGTAAATTAACGTAAATTTTTTAAGGGAGTGATTAATTTGGACTTATTATTTAATACAATTCATCTACCAGAGCAAATTAAACTGTCTAAGGCGTCTATATTAAGCGAAATGAATTTAGAATCTATACTTAGTAATCATGAAAGAAAAGGTATAAGAGGTGAGTTGTTTAATTCAGAATTCAAAAAATTCTATGGTTTCCAGTTAAGCAAGGGAAGAGGGGTTATTGAAAACTATGAGTTTTTTATTAAGCAGTTAATTGACGGAGATATACCGTGTCTTTTTTTTCTTCCTCAAGAATCCCTTCCAGTAAGAAAAGAGACAAAAGGAATTGCAACCAGATTTGCTTCATTAAAGACAGATAAGGATATTATCAATTTTGCTAAAGAATACGGATTACTTGGCGTTTTATCCCCCTCCTTTAAAAATACAGATTATGGAGTTACAGTATTTGAGCCACTTTATTTTTGGAAATTTTATATCAAGGAAGTTAAACGGATACTTAAGTTATATAAAATGTTGGAAAAAAAGCGTAGAAATCAAGATATTGATATTATTGGTGAACTTATAGATTATAAAGAAAATAAGGAGGATGGTAGCGCTATATTTAAATGGAATGATGGTGGGAGTATTCCTTTTTCTCATGATGAGGAAGAGTTAGATGATTATGAAGACTATGATCAAGTAGTTGGCGTAAATATTTTTACTACACTGGTCAGAAATGGTTTGAAAAATGCTATAAATGTGGATTTTTCAGATGTTGTTGAGGCTAAGGATTCTAGAATGGGTTTTCGTATTAAAGAGGTTTATAGTACTAATTATTTGTTAGGAGCTATTTATTATGATTTGTGGCAACTTATCAATGAGGATGTTGAAATCAAGTTCTGTGACCATTGTGGTCGGCCATTCAAGAAGTTTGGAAAAAAGAGATTTTGCGGTACTTCATGTAGAGTAATGTCATGGACGGAAGATCAAGAGGGGGAGAAGTAATTGGCTGGAAGTGTTGAAAAGCGGGGAAAAGATTCGTGGCGTCTAGTCTACAGCATGGGATTTGGAGCAAACGGAAAGAGGGTGAAGAAAACAAAAACAGTAAAGGGAGTTAATAAACGAGAGGCCCAAAAGTTATTGGCACAATTTATCACAGAGATTGAAGCGGGAGAGTATATAGCACCCGAAAAAATGCTGTTTTCAGCTTTTGTTCAGGAGTGGAAAAGTAAATACGCAGAAGCACATCTAAGTCCTAATACATTAGTCACATATATGCTGCATTTGAAAAATCGTATTATTCCTTATTTTGGCGAAATGAAATTAGATCAAATTAAAGCTTTGCACATCTTAAACTTTTTAAAATCTCTAGAAGCTGAGGGGCTTAGAAAAGATGGGAAGGAGGGGACTTTATCTACTTCTACCATTGAATACAACCACAGAATATTAAAAAATATTTTCAATCGAGCTGTCGAATGGCAACTCATTAAGAAAAATCCTATGGAGAATATTAAGAAGCCTAAGCGAATACAAAAGGAAACATCAGTATACGACAGGGTAGAAGCGGAATTATTAATGAGTTGTTTGCGAAAAGAAGAAACAATGTGGAGTGTTATGATTAAAATTGCTATTACAACTGGATTAAGAAGAGGAGAGTTATTGGGACTGGAATGGAAACATGTTGACTTAGAAAAAGGTAATCTTCAAGTTAAGCAAGCTTTATCATATGTCAATCAAAAACATATTATTAGAGAGCCAAAAACTAAAAATTCAATTAGAACAGTTACTCTTCCAGAAGTATTGGTCGGTGAATTACAAAAGTATAAATCAACTTGGAACAAAAAAAGACTAAAAGCAAGTAATTTATGGGAAGGAGGACAATATCAATTTTTGTTTACCTCATGGCATGGAAAGCCGCTTCACCCTTCAAGTATTACTACGTGGTGGAGGAGGTTTGTAAGCAGGCATCAATTAAGATATATACGCTTTCATGATCTAAGGCATACTTCGGCTACCTTACTCATTAATAGCGGTGTCCATGCAAAGATAATAAGTTCCCGTTTAGGACATGCGGATATTAGAACTACAATGAACATATATGGCCATGCTTTGCAAGAAGCAGACAGGGAAGCAACGAAACATTTCGATAAGTTATTTACTAATAATAAAAAAAGAGATCTAGAAGCATAAAATTACTTCTAAATCCTTTTCTGAATCCAATTGTCCCCAATGTGTCCCCAAATAATCTGTACCACTAAAAAATAAATAATCTGTTATATAGAAAAAGACTTGATTTATCAAGGTTCTCCCCGCCTCTGTTTATAGAAACATAGGGGAATTGAATCCCTGATTTCTACGCTGCCAGAGAGGTAGTCATAAAAGCAGGGTTTAATTATGAAAATATAAGAGAAGATAGGTATCAATCCTCTCGTTATGGGTTAATTTTTGAAAAAATATTAGATGAATTACTAAAGGAAATTGGAATACATTATAAAAAATATTCACATAAACAATGGAATCCAGACTATTTATTAAATAATAACGTATGAACGCAAAATTTTGCCAATGTGGATCATTTTGAAGTGAAGCTATTAAAGGGTATAAAGAGCATTGTTCATTGCTAGTTATTATTTCTATGCGAGGCAGAAGTGGTGAGGTATTTGATATTATTATAGATTCCAGCATAAGACTACTCAGGGTTCATTATTATGTAAAGCAATTTTCTAAACATAGGCAGAGTTATTATACACAAAAAATTTAATGAAATTGAACAAGTATTGGCTTAACTTGAAGGTTAGAAATAGAAAAATTTCTGTCAAAAGACTCTGTATCTATATATGAAAAAGTAAAAATTAGCAGAGAAACACTAGACTGATTGGTTCTTTACAGTTTCTGATTGATAAATAATAGATAATTGGGGACTATAATAGTCCCCAATAAAATAATTGAGTGCAAACTACTATTGACGGATACTTAGAGTAAAGGAAAGGGGTTTCATTATAAGAAATTTAATTTGTCCCTCCATCTTGATTAGTAAAAATAAGGTCATTATTGAGCTGAAGACTTTCTATTTTCTTTCCAATTGCCTTGGATATCAATGAAAGTAAGCTCTCCTTTCTCTTACTAAAGAATAAAGAGAAATCATTACTTTTTAAGGTAGCAGGATCTATTAAATGTGAATGAAGGATTTTATTCATTCTGTCTTCAGTAATACGTGTGCTTTTTTGGAGCTTTTCTAAGTATATACTAGGCGCATTGCCTCCAATAATTCGATTTGTTTTATAACTTAAGGGTGATTTATTGATTATAGAATTGTAATCACTCTCAGCTATTTCATTGTCATTGCAATATTTAACTGGGAAGATATGATGAATATCTATATTTTCATCATAAAAAGTCGACAATCCAATAGTATCCCCCGTACGAAAATCCATACATCCTTCGTGCATGAGAAGCGCGTAAACACCTTTGTAAGCTGCACTATTTCTAGTACGTAAAGTATGGAGGCGGTTAGGAGAAAAATTACAGTCTTTAACTGTAGTCGGCTCATCTTTACCCTCTATCCAACTTAATACTTCAGGCAAATCTTTAGCAAACCTAGTTTCGTTAGCTGATCCGTACAGTTCTCCAAGTACTCCGCACCAGTACCATTGTGAGATATATTGTTTTATAGTATCTTGTTAAGCCTCATCTCCTAAAGCTGAAAATATTGCTGCAAGTGGAATCAGTTGAGTTCTATAGGGAATATCTTTTGCCTTATAAAAATTTTGACTCATTAAAAACTTTGATGCGGTAATGAAGCCGTTTGAGATCATTTCGGCATATTTTTTATAATTAGACAGAGATAGTCTTAGAATATCCCTTCTCTTACAGCTCACGCCTTTTGTGTTATCTTGTTTATGTGCTTCATATGTACTGAGTAGTGTGATCGCAGCTAAATAATCATCATTTTGTAAATTACCAAGCTGAGGGTGATTTTTAAACTTTCTTTTTTGAGAAAACCAATCGTTTCTTAGGTCAAAGTCCTCTGCAGCATAAGTAGCAGTTAGTAGTTCAAAAACAGTAAGTGTTACACCACCTGTGTTTACTTTTTCAAACACTAAACATACAGCTTCCTTTTTTGTTTCCTTCTTTAAAGTAATGACAGGGAACTGATATTGTTGAAACCTTTGAATGATTTCACTGTTTATCTTTCCCCATGTATCCCATTTTTCAGCTTGAGATATAGTGTCTTGCGTCATAAATGTGTTTTGCCATTCCCAGATACCATTATTAAATATATAAGGTAAATATAGTAAACCTGCTTTGCATTGTAATTCTAGAGTTGAATAATCGGCAGTCACTTCACCCCTGAAATTACGTAATTTTAAATCCTCGGGTAGGGAAATGATAGCATCCTCTCGGTCTGAATCGTTTTTTATTGCTTCAAATACATTTATAAAGTAATGACGCTTAATCTCTTTCTTTCTAATGTCATGGGTTAAAACGGGCTTTTCTGAAAGCAGAGACTGAAATAAAGATGTAAGACGTTGCTGTCCATCTAAAATGAGCCTTTCAGGTTCAGTTGGGACATCTGTCACGCCTTCTACTGGTCTTGGTTTAAATCGTGTACTATCGTTTCCCGTTTCTAGAAGAAGTATGGAACCAATTGGGAAAGCCAATGATACGCTTGCTAACAAGTTTTTTATTCTGTCGTCATCCCATACCCAACCGCGTTGAAAGTCAGGTAGCTGTGTTTTTCCTATCTTTATGTCTTTAAGTAAATCTAAAAGGCCCTTCTTTGTAGAATCAAACGTACTAATTGCTGTTGTCACAAAATTCACTCCTTCATCAATAATTTCTCTCAATTAGATTGCTATTACTTCCTGTATAAAAATTCTTATGAAATAACCAATGGTTAACATCATTGTGGATATAGGGGAATAATGTAATTTTTTTAACAATCTAACCATCTTTTTTTCATAACCCTTACTTAAATAATCTAAACATAGAAGGCTATATATTAATTTAAATATGTAAAGAAACATTCTTATATAGTAAAATTATACTTTAAGTACAAGGGTGGATTGTGTTTTATGATAAATAAAAACGATTAATAACAACAAATGTATAAGATAAGGATTAATTCATTTATAACAATAACGATAGATTAAGAAATAGGAGCAAGTTATAAAACTTCTAAGACTTTTATTGGCAGGTATAATATTTATTATAGTAGGTTCGTTAATATATAGTTTTGTCTCCTTGAAAAAAGGAATTTATTGTATATTATACTGATTCTAGTTGCTTAAATATTCAGAGCATGTCTACTAAATCAAAATCTGCCTTAATTTTTCAGACTAAAACCCTAACTTTTAAAAATATGGAGAGAATTAAATTAACTAATTTAGAACCCGTAGTTATAATAGATAGGGATACAAATTCTACATTTAATAAGAAGGACTTGAAGGTAATCTCTAAAGATGATTTTTCTAAATCTGTAACTATAGCTATTGATCAAAATCTAAAAAATATGAAGTTAACTAAAAAGTCTGATGAGACACATCTGATTCAACTTAATAATAATCAAAATAATATTAAATATATGAACTCAAACATTCCAGTAATATTATAAAAAATAATAACAGAAGGCAGGAATTTAAATGCAAGAAGGCAAAACCACTAAAACCATTGAAGTACCACTACGTATTTTTAAAAATAAAGTAGGTCAAATCACCATGAGAGTTGGTTCTACCGATGCTAGGTTAACAAGTGTAAGTGATAACCCTGATAGTGTACGATATCACCGTACATTATTTGATATTTTAAAAAGTGAACTTGAACGTGCAGGTAAATGGGACAGTATTGAAACAATAGATGAAGAAAGAGATAAAGATTTAGAAGTCTAAGGCATTATAAGCTATTACTTCTGGTCAATATTCCCTTAGATTAAATTTATTTGTATTATAATAATTTTAGGTATATTGACATTCTATATAATTAATATTTTGGAGGATAACATGACAACAGTAATTGACACAAAAATTGAAGCAAAAGAAATTTTATTTAAGGATTTATTTGGTTCTAAGTTTGCTTTTCAAATTCCAGGGTATCAACGTCAATATTCATGGGAAAAAGACCAGCTTGATCAGCTGTTTGATGATATTCGAGAAGCAATGGAAGACGGAGAAAATAGTTACTTTCTAGGGAGTGTAATTTTACAAGTAATCTCTCAAAAAAGTGATGATAGCGGCCTTTATGACGTTGTAGATGGACAGCAGCGCTTAACAACCTTAACAATTTTATTAGCTGTAATGCGAGATTTAATTACATCTCCAAAAGCTAAAACTACACTTCAATCAAAAATTTATCAAGAAGCTGATATTTTTGAAGATAAACCTGAAACCTTTCGTTTAAAAGTAAGAGACCGGGATTTTGCGTATTTTAAAAAACATATTCTAGAAGAAGGCGGCACATCGCAGCCGGGATCCTCATTTGTCACAGAGTCACAAGAAAGAATGAGCAAGGCTATTCAGCGGTTCAAAGATAAATTTAAAGATGAAGCTACAGGTTTAGTGGATGAAGAGTTATTAAACAAAATGGTTGTTTTTGTTTTAAATAATTGTATGTTTGTCTACGTAAAAACTGGTACGTTTACATCTGCTTTTCGCTTGTTTTCTGTATTAAATGATCGGGGTATGCCGTTAAGTAATGCCGATTTATTGAAAAGCATGAACTTGGAGGCGGTAAATGATACAGAGCGCCATTACTACCAAAATGTTTGGGAAACAATGGAGGAAGAACTAGGTCGTGAAGAATTGGAGAAACTTCTTGGTTTTATTCGACTAATTTACGTAAAAGAAAAAGCTAAGAAAACGATTCAAGAAGAGTATAATGAAAAAGTATTCAAACAGAATTCTGATTTTAAAGGAAAGAATTTTATTGAATATGTAAAAGAATTTGCTGAGATTTATCGTGAAAAAGTATTAAATGCAGAGCTGGCTAGTAGAGATACAGATGTAAAAGCAAAGTATTATGGTTTGCTAACGTTAATGCGAGACTTCATTCCTGGATCTGATTGGATTCCTGTATTCATTCATTTTGTTCAAAAATTTAATGATAATGAGCAAGTATATCCATTTCTACAATTGTTAGAAAAGAAATTTGTGACTAGCTGGGTTAAAGGATTATCACCTACTGCACGTGTTACGGAAACAGTTAAGATGATTCAATCAATTGATACGGCTCAATCAGTAGAGGGAGTTATAACATCTGATATTTTTAACACAGAAAACAGTCTTTCTGATTTTACATATAATATTAATGTACAAGATTTTTATCGGAAAAAGTTTGCTAAATATTTATTATTACGCTTAGATATGAGCTTAAGTGAAAATGCTACAATTAAAAAGGCTTATAGCGGAGTAATTAGCGTTGAACATATCTTGCCTCAAAATCCTCCCAAAGAAAGCGCTTGGGAAGGTGCTTTCGCTCAAGAAGATCGAAAAAATTGGACTCATAAATTGGGTAACTTAGTCTTATTAAGTAGGAAGAAAAATTCATCTGCTAATAACAAAGATTTTCAATTTAAGTTGGATAAATATTTTTCAAATGGTATCACCGACTTTGAACTAACTAAAGAGCTGAAACCTATCCGAGAATGGACTATTTCTGAGTGTG
This sequence comes from Priestia sp. Y58, assembly GCF_029522095.1. Classification (NCBI taxonomy): domain Bacteria; kingdom Bacillati; phylum Bacillota; class Bacilli; order Caryophanales; family Bacillaceae; genus Priestia; species Priestia sp. Y58. Next base: position 4,219 of record NZ_JAKWFL010000002.1, on the reverse strand, counting down.
AGAACCGTCATGAGGTACTGGTTAATCGATTATTAAAAATCTATTTTGTATAAATAGCTAAATGTTTAACGGAAAAGGCTCACGATTGTGAGTCTTTTTTACCGTTGACTGAAAGGTTAGTAGGTAAAAAAGAACTCTAAGTTTTTACTTTGTCGAGTTTACTACAAATAAAACTAAGTAGAGAGTGCAGGGTAGATGTATTTCAAGTTTTCATGAGGAAACCGCATCTGGTCTTCTAAAAAGTTTAATATATTCAATTTATATATTATATTGAAGTTAGCAATATAGCATTATTTAACGTGTTACAAAAAGTAGTGTCGGATGGAGTTGTTTCATTCAAATGATAGAGTTAGGAGCTAAAAATAAACATGAACAGAGAAGAAGTACTTCAAAAAATAAAGAACTTAAACATCTGGAAAAAAAGAGATCAAAGAGCTCCGCACAAACCATTATTAATACTGTATGCCCTAGGTCAGCTACAGGCCAAGCAACGAATGTACCTGCCGTATAGCGAGGTGAAAATCCCTCTAAAAGAGCTACTTATGGAGTTTGGACCTTCTCGCAGTTCCTATCATCCAGAGCATCCTTTTGTTCGTTTGACAGGAGATGGAATATGGGAGCTAAGTGAAGATATTGATAAGCGTAGTTTTACCGATAAATATTTGCTGAGTATAAATATAGTAGGCGGTTTTAGACAGGACGTTTATAACCTTTTTGATAATGATCCTACGCTGCTTCAAGATACAGCGCAATTTTTATTAAATGAGCATTTTCCGGATACGATCCATGAAGATATATTAAGAGCCGTAGGCTTAGATTTTGAAACACAGTTAAAGAGAAGAAGAGATCCAAAGTTTCGAGAGAAAATTCTTCAAGCTTACGGATATAGCTGCGCTGTTTGTGGGTTTAACGTTCGTCTTGGGCATAATTTAGTTGGCGTGGAGGCTGCTCATATTAAGTGGCATCAAGCGGGAGGACCAGATATTGAAAGTAACGGAATCGCTTTATGTTCAATGCATCATAAATTATTTGATAGAGGAGTTTTTACTTTTTCAGATCATAATGAGCTGTTAGTGGCAACTCAAGCGCACGGCACAAACGGATTTGAAGAGTGGCTTATGAAATTTCACGGACAAAAGCTTAGAGATCCTATTCATCCGGCGTATCAGCCGAGTGAAGATTTTCTTGGGTGGCATGTTAGAGAAGTGTTTAGAGGGCCTCCTAGGTATCAAGCAAGTGATATAAACTGATTTTTGTAAATGATAGTTTGATATTTTTATAAAAAGGAATAAATTTACATATGGTGGTTTCATTTAAAATACAGTAAAGAACATATAAACGGAGGAAGAACGATGTTACAAAAAAGTGGTGCCAAACGGATACTTACGAATTACAATAAACGAGCTGGAGTATAAGGGGTTAAGGAGTTATCTGGAAGAGGAATTTGTGTTCATAAAACAACAAATTCCCTATTTCAATACTCTTCTCAAAAAACATTAGCACTTCCAGTTTTTTTCAATGAAATGAAACGCAGGCCGTAAATTCGTTTTATTAGCAATCGAAATAAGAGCGGGCACCACCGAAGGATCTGTTTTAGAGAAATTAGGAATTCGCGGATTTAACCGAAAAAACTGATCGCCTAAAAGCTCAGAGCTGACCATTGATTCATAGTAGCTCGATCCACCGGAGATAATCTGAAGAAACGGCAGTAACGGCTCATTAGGGGATCGGTCTAAAAGCACTCCCCAATTTGGCGGCAGGTCCTCCATATCTTCAGGACGTATGTTATCGGCACTTACCATTCCCCATCCCTTTGTATCTCTTCTTAATTGAGTTGGCTGCTCACCTGTTCCGATGGATAATACGGCAATTTGATCCAACGGCTGCTTTGCTTTCCCAACTGCAAACGCGATACTAGCTGTACTGGTGTTAGTTGCTACTGTATATCCATCTACATAGTTTTGATAAGCTCTTTGCGTTGCGGGTGCAGCGCTGCTTCTAAGTATTACGTCACTTGCTTTTTCATTAAGATAGGGAGAGCCAGGGAAATTATGAAATAACACAGGATTCCAACGGTTCAGCTCCGGTGCAAATAAGTGAAAGGCAGGCACAACAATTCGTTTCTTTAAGTCTCTAAGGCGAAGGTCTCGGGGGAAAAACGTTCGTATGGCTTTAATAAAACCAGAATAGGGTAGTTGTTGGTTAAAAACAGGTCCGCCCGGTCGGGAAACGCTGAACGCCGGTAAGATGTGATCTTTGAAAAACTGAAACGTCTCTTCTGGTGATCTTCCGCTTGCTATTGCAAGAGCAGTGAATGAACCAATGGAATTTCCTGAAAAAACATTGGTTTCACTAATTAACTTTGGATTTTGATGAGCCAATCTATTCAAAAGCTGTAAACTTAAAGCACCTAAAGTACCGCCACCATCAAAGGTCATAATCCGATATTTTGTCAAAGGTGATTTCTCCTTTCGAATCTGATCACAAGTATTATTCCGTATATGTTTATTTTATGTGTTGTAGAGGTATGATTATCTCTTTTGCGGATTCTTCAGGATTCAAGTTATCCAGATAAGCATACGAGGAACCCCTCCAGTAAGTTTTCTATTCTCTGTTTCCTCCCTTTAAACTGTGTGTCTTTTTTGAAGAAAATTCATAGGATATAGCATCTTATCTGTATTAAGAAAGGGGTTATATCGTGGAGGAAACAAAGCTTACTGGACGAATCGTTACACCTGATGATGCGGAATATGAACAGGCTAGAACAAATAATAATTTAGGTGTGCCTAAATTCCCGAGAATAATTGTATTTTGTCAGAATACAAACGATGTAGTAAATGCATTGAAGTGGGTAAAGGAAAATCATGTCCCGTTTCGAATAAGGAGCGGCAGGCATAGCTATGAAAATTTTTCACTAGTAAACGGTGGATTAGTGATTGATGTCAGTGAAATGGATAGAATCACGTTCAACTCTAAAGACATGACAGCGAAAATAGAAGCAGGAGCTAATCTAGGGAAAGTATATAATGAATTATGGAAAAAGGGAACGACTATCCCTGCAGGAACGGAAAGCAGTGTTGGTCTGGTAGGCCTTGTGCTTGGCGGAGGAATTGGGATGTTATCAAGGTTGTTTGGGCTTACCTGTGATAATTTGCTTGAAGTTGAAATGGCAATAGTAAATGAACAGAGAGCAGTTGAACTCATTAAGGCAAATAAAAATCACAACAGTGATCTCTTTTGGGCTTGTTGTGGCGGCGGGGGCGGAAACTTTGGTATTGTTACGTCTCTTACATTCAAGGTGCAGCCTATTTCAAAGGTGTCAATCTTCTCTATTACATGGGAATGGGAAGATTTTGAAGCTGCTTTTGATGCATGGCAGCACTGGGCCACAAATACCGATAAGCGCTTAACTTCGGAGATTGAGTTGAAATCGAAAGAAGCAAATCAGATTATCGCTCAAGGTGAGTTTGTTGGTTCATCATTCAAGTTGAAGGAACTTCTGCAGCCTTTAATAGATGTTGGTTGTCCTAAAAAAGTAGTAATAAAGGAAGTTTCATATATTGAAGCTGTGCAATTTTTTGACGATCCGAGCGGAAACCAACCCGCCCCTCGGAAAAGGTCAGGTTCTTTTCTTAATAAACCTTTTCCAAAAGACGCTATTTCAACAATGAAGCATTTTTTAGAAAATGCTCCAAATGAAAAATCTAGTATTTGGCACCAATCTCTCGGGGGAGCAGTAGAGGAAGTTGCCTCAAATGAAACGGCCTTTTATTATAGAGATGCTATTGTCGCACAGGAGTACCTTGCTACATGGAGCCATCCTTCAGAAGAGCGAGCAAACATTCGATGGATTGAAGACTTAAGGAATGCTTTATCGAGATATACAACTGGAGATTATGTGAACTGGCCGGACCGGCTCATCAGAGATTGGCCAACGGCGTATTATGGAGAAAATTTTAAAAAGCTTCGAGAAGTGAAACGGGCATATGATCCGTGCAATCTATTTCATTTCCCTCAGAGCATCCCGCCGTTTATTAACTGGTTTTAAAGAGCGTCTTTCAAGTCGGAGAGCCAAATAATACCCACCTTAAATTGAACTGAACCCAAAAAGTTAGACACGTTATTTAGGCAGCTAATGAGGATTGAATTCTGTATTCTACAGGGGTCAATCCTTTTAATTTTTCTTTTATTCGCAGATGGTTGTAATAGAGGATATAGG
>NZ_JAKWFL010000023.1:0-1577 GCF_029522095.1 Priestia sp. Y58 | reverse complement strand
GAAGTCAGACCGTAAGGACTGGTGGAGCGCTTAGAAGTGAGAATGCCGGTATGAGTAGCGAAAGACAAGTGAGAATCTTGTCCACCGAATGCCTAAGGTTTCCTGAGGAAGGCTCGTCCGCTCAGGGTTAGTCGGGACCTAAGCCGAGGCTGAAAAGCGTAGGCGATGGCCAACAGGTTGATATTCCTGTACCACCTCCCCGCCGTTTGAGTAATGGGGGGACGCAGTAGGATAGGGTAAGCGCGCTGCTGGATATGCGCGTTCAAGCAGTTAGGCTGATGAGTAGGCAAATCCGCTCATCATAAAGGCTGAGCTGTGATGACGAGGGAATTATAGTACCGAAGTTCCTGATTCCACACTGCCAAGAAAAGCCTCTAGCGAGGCGGGAGGTGCCCGTACCGCAAACCGACACAGGTAGGCGAGGAGAGAATCCTAAGGTGATCGAGAGAACTCTCGTTAAGGAACTCGGCAAAATGACCCCGTAACTTCGGGAGAAGGGGTGCTCTGGTAGGGTGTATAGCCCGAGAGAGCCGCAGTGAATAGGCCCAGGCGACTGTTTAGCAAAAACACAGGTCTCTGCGAAGCCGCAAGGCGAAGTATAGGGGCTGACGCCTGCCCGGTGCTGGAAGGTTAAGAGGAGGGGTTATCCTTTGGGAGAAGCTCTGAATCGAAGCCCCAGTAAACGGCGGCCGTAACTATAACGGTCCTAAGGTAGCGAAATTCCTTGTCGGGTAAGTTCCGACCCGCACGAAAGGCGTAACGATCTGGGCACTGTCTCAACGAGAGACTCGGTGAAATTATAGTACCTGTGAAGATGCAGGTTACCCGCGACAGGACGGAAAGACCCCGTGGAGCTTTACTGTAGCCTGATATTGAATTTTGGTACAGCTTGTACAGGATAGGTAGGAGCCTGAGAAGCCGGAGCGCTAGCTTCGGTGGAGGCGTCGGTGGGATACTACCCTGGCTGTATTGAAATTCTAACCCGCGGCCCTGATCGGGCCGGGAGACAGTGTCAGGTGGGCAGTTTGACTGGGGCGGTCGCCTCCTAAAATGTAACGGAGGCGCCCAAAGGTTCCCTCAGAATGGTTGGAAATCATTCGTAGAGTGTAAAGGCACAAGGGAGCTTGACTGCGAGACCTACAAGTCGAGCAGGGACGAAAGTCGGGCTTAGTGATCCGGTGGTTCCGCATGGAAGGGCCATCGCTCAACGGATAAAAGCTACCCCGGGGATAACAGGCTTATCTCCCCCAAGAGTCCACATCGACGGGGAGGTTTGGCACCTCGATGTCGGCTCATCGCATCCTGGGGCTGTAGTCGGTCCCAAGGGTTGGGCTGTTCGCCCATTAAAGCGGTACGCGAGCTGGGTTCAGAACGTCGTGAGACAGTTCGGTCCCTATCCGTCGTGGGCGTAGGAAATTTGAGAGGAGCTGTCCTTAGTACGAGAGGACCGGGATGGACACACCGCTGGTGTACCAGTTGTCTTGCCAAAGGCATCGCTGGGTAGCTATGTGTGGACGGGATAAGTGCTGAAAGCATCTAAGCATGAAGCCCCCCTCAAGATGAGATTTCCCATAGCG
>NZ_JAKWFL010000022.1:0-2361 GCF_029522095.1 Priestia sp. Y58 | reverse complement strand
CTTATGGTGCGACAAGAAGTCGCTTTCTTACAGTGTAGCTAATGCTACTCATCTAGACGCAAAGATGATCTCCATCCGAAACGGCATTCTTGGTAACGAGTCTGTCGGTTGCATGAGGAAATGCGGAAACAGAGGACAAATGCATGGTCCAGAATACTGCTAGGAGATGATAGGTATGGTAAACGAAAGTGAAGGTTTGTAAGCTTCGTCAAGATTAGCTCAAGATAATGCATAGACTAGCTTGGGTCTTGGCAAGAGGAAAAATAGAATCATAAGGCTATTCTGATGCGTCCCGCACCTTGCCCGGAGTAAAGAACCTACCTAACCCCATCGAATCTGAAGGAAGTGAAACTTGGTAAGCCCTATGTCATCTGCACTAGCAGTAGGATGACTGCAAAGTCAAACGATGTGGCAGAGGGTATGGGATACGAGAAAAAGCGAAAGCCGTTACTCTGAAAAGGGACAGGAAAGCAGAAACATTGTATAACTGGACGGATACTGTCGTCTTTATGGACAATGACAGGCTCGAAAGAGCGCCCACTTCTCGTTGGTCTTCAACACGAAAATAAATTTGTGGCTATCTTCTAGCGAAAAGGAGCGTGCTGTTATGAATACCTCTCCGCGAGCGTCGGCGCACGTCTCGCATAAAGATTGGTACTCTATTGATTGGAGTATTATACAAAAATATGTAACGAAGTTACGACAAAGAATTTATCGTGCCGAACAACAAAATCAGCAAAGAAAAGTAAGGAAGCTACAACGCTTACTCCTTCGGAGTAAAGCAAATCTACTGCTTTCTATTCGCAGAGTAACACAACAAAATAACGGTAAGCGAACACCTGGTGTAGACGGCTATATAGCCTCAAAACCAAGCGAACGTATCAAACTTTATCACCAATTAGTCAAATGTAATGTATTTCGACACTGTCCAAAGCCAGCAAAAAGAACGTTTATCCCGAAGAAAAACGGAAAGCTAAGACCCCTGGGCATCCCTACGATACGAGATCGAGTTTATCAAAACGTAGTCAAGAATGCACTCGAACCGCAATGGGAGGTCAAGTTTGAACCTACTTCCTACGGTTTTCGTCCTAAACGAAGCACACACGATGCGATAAGTAATCTTTTTAATAAGCTCAACACAAACAGTAAGAAGAAGTGGGTATTTGAGGGAGATTTTCTAGGATGCTTTGACCATCTTAATCATAAGTGGATAATTGAACAAACATCTATGTTTCCAGGAAACACTCTCATCAAAAGATGGCTTAAAATGGGCTACATAGAGCAGGATATGCTTCGTGCGACAACAGAAGGAACCCCTCAAGGGGGGATTGTGTCTCCCCTTCTAGCTAATATCGCCTTATGCGGTATGGAAGAAGAGATTGGTATTGTGTATAAAAAGACGTATAAACCAAACGGAGGATATAAAATCGACCCAAAATGCAAGGCAGGGCGTGTTCTCTACGCCGATGACTTCGTCATCGTAACGGAAACGAAGGAACAAGCTGAAAGTATGTATCAAAATCTAATTCCTTATTTACAAAAACGAGGAATTACACTCAGCGCCGATAAAACTAGGATTACACATATCGATAATGGGTTCGACTTTCTTGGCTTCTCGCTGCGTCAATACGAAACAGGACAAGGAAAGAAGTTATTCATTAAACCTAACAAAGATAGTATTAAGAAAGCTAAAAACAAGATAAAAGATACGTTCACAAGGATGAGAGGACGACCAGTAAAAGAAATTATACGTGTCTTAAATCCTATTATTAGAGGTTACGGACAGTATTGGAAACATGTCGTTTCCAAAAAGACGTTTAGTTATATGGACCATTATGTTTTCTCTAAGTTAATCAAGCATCTTAAACAATTACACCCAAAAAAGTCGTGGGAATGGATTACTAAGCGTTATTTTAAGAAACCCAACCACGGTGGAAATGATAAATGGACTCTCACCTGTCCACTTACTAATATTCAATTGTTGAAGATGGCCTGGATTAAAATAGAACGGCATGTAATGGTAGCCTATAAGAACAGTCCAGATGATCCGAACCTAAAAGAGTATTGGGAAAAGCGAGACCGTAAGGTCTTCGATAGCGAAAATACGCTAGACAGAATGAAACTCGCAAGAAAACAAGGTTATCGTTGTGCATTATGTAAATACACTCTACAAAATGGCGAAGAAGTTACAGTGCGAAACTTAGAAACTCCTATAGGTAAAGCTGCTAAATTAGTACATGTACCATGTATTAAATAAAGAAGTTGTTTTGATAAAAAGAAGGCTTGAGCCGTATGACGGGAAATCTGTCACGTACGGTTCTTAGGGGGGCGGGCGCTCGTGAGAGTGCCTGCCTACCCGAC
>NZ_JAKWFL010000021.1:0-9548 GCF_029522095.1 Priestia sp. Y58 | reverse complement strand
TATTTCGCTCCGATGCCAATACGATTGAAATAGCTTTTTTTATATGGCTTTAATTATGTTTACTGACCAGAAAAACCATAGTTATAAGCATTCAACAATAAATAAATATCATAACCAGCTACCACTGCAAAAGCAATAAGTAAGAGTGTCGTTTTCATTTTACTCAATTTCATATCTCCTTTTTACCGTTCTAAGTCTTGTTCTTGGCGCTTGGATTGCTTGCGAATCCCACCAACATATTGGAAGAACGACATCTGCTTCATCTTCTCCACATTCTTATCAATCCAATTCAACGCTTTTTCCTTCCAGGCTTTCAGTGTTTTATTCTCTTCTTTTAATTCATGAACCTTCTTATTCGCCTCATCAAGCTCTTCTTTTGGCACATAATCTTTTATATAACCAAGATTCATCTTCGTTAAGCTCTCATTCACTTCATTTACCTGTACAAGCTCTTTTTTCGTTTTCTCATGTTTCTGCTTCTCAATCATTAAATCGTCGCTGAGAGAGCTTATATGAGCCTCATATTGCGTATCTAGTTCTCTCTTAACCTCATCTTTCAAATTTTCCTTTTGTTCAGCTGAGAAGTCATGTACTAGCTTCTGACGCATTTGTTTTTTCGCTTTTTCTACTTCACGATCTTGATGCGCCACGTATACCTCTAATTCTTGCCTTGTCTCACTCAAATCATGCTTTAAGGCCTTATTCTCTTTTTCATAACGATCCACCTCATGACTCAATGCATGCGTGCGCTCATGTTCGGCCGCCAACGTTTGCTGTAGCTCTTTTGTGAGACTCATAAGCTCATGGAAATCTACTTCTTCCACTTTCACTTTGGAACCCATGACACTCTTGGCCGCCTCTACTTCAATCGGTTGACTACATAACTCTTCAATACGTCTCTCACTACGTATCTCAACGGGTGGTGCTGCTTTCAACTCCACTAAATTGTCCATCTGTTGAAGCTCTTTTTCCTTGTGAGCCACTAGTTGTTGCAGATGCTTTAGCTCTTTTTCGCGTTCTTGTTTCTTAAACTCATGCACACTCTTATGCTGCAGCTCACTTGGCTCGCCACGCTCAATGTCGTAGCCACGTTTGTTCATATAGTTATGGAAGTCATCTTGGATTCTGCGAATCTTGGTTTTTCCATGGAAGTACTCTTTCGCCGCCAAGCGTCGATCATCCGTAATGGGCACGAACCCCACATGCATATGTGGCGTCGCTTCATCGTTATGTACCACGGCATATAAAATGTTCTGCTGGCCATACTTGCCGGCGATATGATCCAGTGATGCTTCAAAATATTTACGCTGCTCGTCTGGCGACATCGCATGCATATACTCAGGGCTGGCCGATACAAAGAATTCTGCCACCAGGACCGCATCATTCCGAATTTTTCGTTTCACACGGGTGGCCGTCATCTTCTTAATTTCTTCGTGATACTTAATTTTATCTTCATTCACAAAATCATAGTTAAGCATCGTTCTACTTGAATCAATGTCTTTATTTTTACTGTTCTCGCCTTCTCGTTGGTTGTGTTTCTGGATCCCCAATATTGCGTCTTTGTGGAACTTTTGCATGCGGATAATCCCATATTTGGCCATCCCTCAATCCCCCGTTTCGACCACTATTCTTGGATCTAGCATACCACAATTTGAGATTTGGTGTAACATACTACACCAATTTTTCATCTTCGATCAAATTGGGAGCGCGCTCTACGAGGTAGGCGGTCGTATTCCTCCCTGTGTTTGGCTGCGCCAAAAAGAAAAAAGACATCCTAAACGGATGCCCTTTTTCTTTAAGACCGTGGACGCCGTCCACCACCTGTAAGGGGAACTCTTCCCCTTAACCCCATCTAAAAAACTCCCCCAACCCCCTCACTTTTTGAGGGGGCTCCCTCGCCGGTTGGCGTCAAACAAACGTGGTTGTTTGAGTACCAAGAGGGTCTTGGTGTAGTGACATTGTCAATTCCTTAATGCTCCCTACGGTCCGCTTACCATTGACAATGGCCGCATATAGTCCACTTACGTTACCATGGCTGTATCACATGATATGTCGCTGATTTTCCCGTGTCACGCTCTGACACATTAACTCTGTCAATCGTTGCTATTACTGCGTTCATAGCTCGATTCGGTGATATATCAGTCTATTCAATTCTTCTGTTTCAATCCAGCACCATTAGCAAATGTGATATTTTCTTTGATGAATTGAAAACCGTATAAAAGCAATGATTTTACAAAAAATATGACCATCACTCGAGTCCTGCTTAATCGTACATACGAAAAGAGTCCTAGCTTTTTCAGAAAATCTGAAAAAGGAAAGATAAAAAACAAATCTGTAAAGAAATTCACAAGTAAGAATTTCAGAAAGTGACCATACGTATATTTTAAAATCCACATAGACCCAATCAAATATTGGCCCCATAAGAGTGGTGTTTCTCCTCGAGCTTTCGGAAACAATCGTTCATAAAACCACCACCATTTTCTTTTTTCAGCGATGTAACTTTCTAATCGAATCAATAAAGTTATAAATAAACTAGCTGCAAAAAATCGCTTTATCGATTTCTTACCTAGAAAAGGTACACTAAGCCAAGGTACAAGCATGATACACCATAACCACATTCTTGGATGTTTTGTCATTCCAATAGACCTCCAGTTGAATAAATCATTTATAATGTCTCCTTGGAATAACAAAAATATCAATTATCAGTCCAGAATTACTGAAACATAAGCTATAACAGCTTGGCCGTTTTAAAAAATAAAAAGCAAGAGGTATAACCTTTTGCTTTTAAAGTACATATCATTCATTTACATATCGTAGGTTGATCAAGGGATAGAATAGGCTGTTCAACTTTAGCATTTGTTATTTGTTCTTGAACAAAAATCCATATAGCAATATTGATGACGACAGCTACCAGTAGAAAACTTCTATTTTTATTAATAAAGGTTTCCTCCTTCAAGTCATAATCACAGCAAAGACCGCCCATTAGATATGATCCTATAAGGCGGCCTTAATTGCATGTATGCTATATGTTTACTCTAGGAATCAAGATATTATCTCTCATATGAGAATCAATCGTATATTACATTCTTTCCTTCTTCACTTAACTTTTTTAAAGATGTAAGCATATGATTTATTTCTTCATCGGAATGTCTTTCCCATGAACCTAATTCAGCTACTATTTTCAAGGGAAATTTAGATCTATAAGAACGTGTTGGGTTTCCAGGAAATTTTTTATCGGTTAAATTCGGATCATTTTCGAAATCGCCTAATGGTTCTACAATATAAATTCTCTCTTTTGAATTAGATCTTGCTAATTCAGCACCCCATTTAGCAGCGTTTAATGTTCCGGTAAAATAGATATGGTTAGATTTTTTATCCTGATAATTAGATAGATACAACGGTTCAAGCAGGTCTCCAATTTTTAGTTCTGCTTTAGTACCATGAAAAAATGGACCAGGATCCAAGACATCTTTCTTCTCATTCATATAGCCACACCCTTTATACTTTTTGACTTGCGTATAACAGTATAAGGCCGGACACGAGTGGAAAAACAGTCTATAAATAATTTTCAATTAGGGTTATAATTAAAGTAGAGATTAAGATGTTGTCGGAAACAACTCATTTAAATAAAAAAAGACTGCCAGGTAGCTGGCAGTCTTTTTTTATTTCCAAAATTCCCACCACTTCTTTTTCTTTTCTTCACTGGCAGCAATAAGTTTTTGAGTTTCTTGCATTCCTCTAACAGCATCTAAAAGCTCACGATCCCTGTTATCTAATTTCTTTGAAATGTATTCATCTCTTTGTTGAATTTGCTTCAATAATTCTTGGTTAAATTTCATTTGCTCTTCTTTAAAATCTTCAAATTGCTTTAGTAATTGCTCATACTGTTGTGTCCCCTGATATGTCACTAATTCCTCTGTGTCACGGTCTGACACATCGTCTTCGCCAACCGTTGATATCACTGCATTTATAGCTTGATCCAGTGACATATCAGGGTGCTTTATCAACTCTCTAATCTTACGTAAAACAATTACATCCTTATCAAAGAAACCTCTGTGGCCCAACTCATTTTTATGGATATGGTACCCTGCTTTTTCAAGCAGCTGAGAATACTTACGAACAGTAGTGTTCTGTATCGCTAAAAGGGTAGCGACTTCCCTTGCTGTATAAACCTTTTGCTGCTTCTTTGTGTCACCTGACATATCGCACAACCTCCTGCTATGTCCTATGATATGTCATTCGATATATAAAAGAAAAGTTCCTTTTAAAAGATGATCTAGACTTATATTTTAGAATCACGTGGCCGCCTTCGTTTTGGGGTGTGAGGCTGGCTTTAAAAATAGTGTAGATACATTATGAAAAAGAGTAGAATTTTGGACAGTTGCTCTGGCGGTTCGGCAGGTATAATGGCCGTCGTAAGCCGAGCATCTTAAACTTCGTTTTGGGTATGTTCGGCTTGGCGATATAACCATTCCTGCCGAAATTTGAAATACAAGGAGAAAAGAGTGGAGATTTTTTTAGTGATTTCCTAAAAAAATACTACTCGAACCTTGTATGGAAAATAGCCATAATAATTTTTCATATGTATTAAGTTCAAGACATTTTAATATGGTTTTTCTAACGAAAAAACTATAAAAAGACCCTTGCAATTCTATCAGCAAATTGCTATTTAAATAGAGTGAGAAGAGACAAGTGCAAGAATGTTATTATATCAACGTTTATAGAATGTAGGGTGTTAAAAAAATTTAACACCTGTGTTAAATTTTTTTAACACCTAATTTTATCCAAATCACACAAAAAAAAAACTGCAAGAGTATTCTTACAGTTAAAATAGATAAATAGGTAATTTATGTTTCTTTTTCGCTTCCCCAACTTTTATATTTCTAAGAGCTTTTGAAAATATTTGCTGCGTTGCTCTATCTACCTCATCTTTAGGTGCATTACATAAAATATTTGGATTAACAAACCAAGTTCTTGAACTACAAATTCGTCCTTCTTCAGTTGTTACTCCTGTTTCTGCTACTCCTAAGATACCTTTATCTAGTAACTCATTCATCATTTTTGATACTGAAGTTCTAGTTTTATTTAACTTCTTTGCTAAATAACTTGGCGAAGCTGCTGATGGTTTACCTTCATCTTCAACGTTCTTCTCAACTATTACATTTGATTTGAACTCAAGAAATCTAGATACCTCAAACAAAAAAGCTTTTTCAGCTTGAGTCAGATAGCCAATTTCACATAGATAATCAATATTTTCAGTGATCATCTGCACAAACTTCACCCCATCAGTTTTTTTCTTACGTTTACCAATAAAATAATCTTCTCCAGTAGTCTTATGTAAAATCTGTAATAACATTTTCTGTTGATCTGCTGACAAACCAACCTCTGCCTGACCAATTAGTTCTTCAATCCTTGAATCTCGTACTCTTGCTTTTTTCTCTGCTTGGTCTAAAGCTTTTTTCACTTAGTATTCCTCCAATTTTCACTGGAAAGAATATAACCCCTTGTGATAGAATGTATCTATAATGAATTCAAAAACAGAAGGTTAATTCCTTCCTAAATAATTTGTAAGAAGAAGTCCTCGGAGTCCGCGAAAACTTGAGGGCTTTTTCTTATGTCTAATTTTCTACCAAATCCTACATTTTTGCAAACCCTATTTGTAAAATAAACAAGAAAACTCACCTAAAATGTAGGTGAGTTTTTTAATCTAATAATCCTTTTTCTTTAAATACTTTTCTCAAAGCTTCATTCACTAATTCAGATTTATAACTCTTAGGAACTCGATCAATAATACTTAAAACATCATCATCAAAATAAAAGCCTCTATATACCCTTTTAGAACGGTCTTTTGGATTCTGCAGCAAGAGATCAATTGCATCTACTTTGCTAGTAGTCGTACTAGCTTTTGAAACGCTATCGCTAGTACTTTCACTTTCGTTTAAATAGCTAACACTAGCTACTACTTCACTAGTAGCTAGCTTTTGTTCTGCTGGCATTTTACTGTTTTTAGAGATAAGGGTACTAAAGTCAACATCTAAAGGTTCTGATTCTTCTCCAACATAGCGATAAATACTTTCCTTACTGTCCCATTCATAGCCTAATTTCTTAATCTTTAATTGAATCGTACGAGTGCTTACATCATACTGATCAGCTAATTCCTTAATGGTGATTTCTTTCATCATAATTCCATTTAACATCTTTTTTACCAGCATCATACTAGCCCCCCATTTTCGTTTTAAGAGTATAGTACTAGTATTCAAATGCAAGATGATATTTCCTGCTATAATTTTTCAAGGCTGCATAGTTATTTTAGTCTTTGAACAAACTATGGAAGAAGTCTTGTAATAAGACTCCACTTACAACCTAATTTTATTTATCAGTAGAAAAAGCTATCTTCCCCAAAGATAGCTTTTTCGCTTCATAGTTAACATAAAACACATTATCAGAACAAAACTGAACCCAATAAGCTCGGTATTGATTAGATTCTAGACCAAAAGCATAGCCAACTCCAGTATCTATATTCACTTCAATACATAATAAAATTTCCATAATCAACGACAGTAATTTTACCTTTCTTGGATAACCTTATATTACTATTACCCATATCCCTAGGCTTGATTCCGGCATCGCGAAATTTGTTTTTTAATGGGATTAATTCTTTATTACTTATTTCAACGGGAACTTCAATGTCCATTTTTTTCATTATGATCCAACCATGTCCAACTTCTTTCACTCGGCAGAGGTGTTTTAGTAAATCAGCTCGACAATGGTCATATATTTTAAATTCCGTTTCATTACATTGAATCCCCTTCTTAGTAAGGGCTACTTTTAATACATATCCATTATTAAGATCAAAGACAATACGGTGGCGACCATTACCAATCTTTGGGTATGTCAACTGTAAGATTATATCAGCTTCGTTAGCCCTTTGACTTTTACTTGTATCCTTATAATGATGCATTTTTGATAGCCATAAATTAATAGATTGTATATCCCAATTAGACAAAAAAACACTCAACCTTAACTCTTCCTCCCTCCCTTTTTTTCCTAAAATTATAGTTTATGCAATAGAAGAATGCCTTGACAGGGCGTTTGTATAAAGAAACAGAAACTATAAGCTTGATCTTTCCTAAAGAAAAAACAACCTACCACAACAAGGAGTTTTTTCTGTTTTTATGTTGTATAGAATATACAAAGTTAGTTAACATAATGTCTCTTTCCGGAACACATCACAAAAAAGAACCCTTGTCGCAGAACGGTTCCGCCGAGGGTTCTTTTTCCGGAGTATGCAGCTTTTTATACATCCTTGATAAACCAACGTTTTTTCAGTAAGCGATTAGTGAAAAAATGAATAAAAAGTGCACCTTTTATACATATGTTAAGCTCTGATAAAGTATAAATAAAAAATTTACCACTGTATTCAATTTACATAATCCAAGTATAATTAGAGAGATAGAAGAAAGAAGGGATTAGGTGTTCAAAAATAAAATGAATCAGTTGTTTGAAGACCAAAAGAGTGTTCATGTACTGTATTCCTACGACGAGTCAGAAAACTATATAAGACAAGCTGTGAATTATATCCAAAATGGAATCTTTGCTGGAGATTGCGTTATTCTTATTGAAAATGACCGTTTATATCCTTTCATTCATAACGAACTCAAAACACTATTGACCACAGATCAAATGAAAATGATAAACCGTATTAACAATTTCGATTTCTATTATTCAAGTGGTAGTTATCATCCACCTGCAATCCTCGATTACTTTAATAAAACCGTACAACCTTACTTAGAAAAAGAAATTTCTTTTAGATCATGGGCACATGTAGAATGGAGTAGTATGGAAGATCCTCTGCATCTAATCGAAGATTTTGAAAAGATAGTAGATAATGCTGTAAACCAACTATCTTTTCCATTAATTTGTGCATATAAAAATGAAAGAATGCCAGAATACCTGAGGAATATTTTGATGGAAACACACCCTTATATTCTTGTAGAAGATGATTTAATTCTCTCTGAACAATACCCATCATCAACTGATATGAAATAAAATAAAAAAACGCTGAGTATGATTACTTAAGCGTTTTCTTATTTATCCTTTTAAAGCTAGCAATGTTCTGATCCTATAACGGAAAAATGTACCCTTTATGGAAAAAAGATGATATTATTAATTTGAAGTTATCTTTTCGTTATTTGTTATACGTGTGAACCCTATGAAAAAGCTACCTTATTTCTATGCAAAGCCAATGCCCATAGAAATAAGGTAGCTTTTTTATGCTTATAAAATCTTTCAAAAACGGGGGAGAAATTTTATGTTGACTCGATACGAACTTTTCTTATTCAACAGGGAACTATTGTTTTTACTAGAACAACACTCTACCTGTACTGATTCTAGTTTAAAAGAAATGCTGTTGAGTCAAATTTCTCTTATGCTTGCTGTTCTTAGCTAAATTGCATATTAATCTTATTCTCTTTCCATTTCTTGATCCCTACGCTTATTACGCTTGTGAATTCCCCCAACATGTTGAAAGAACGAAATCTGTTTCATTTTCTCAACATGCTTATCAATCCAATTCAATGCTTTTTCCTTCCAGGCTTTCAATGTCTTATTCTCTTCTCTTAATTCGTGAACCTTCTCATTCGCCTTATCTAACTCTTCTTTTGGCACATAATCCTTTTATATATACAGAACGTTTCAAATAATTGATTTTGTATACAAATATGATATATTAAAAGTCAGACTATTTTTTACAAATTTCAACGTAACCCTATTTTTGAGCAACCTCCCGTCCATTGCAGAGGTTGCTCTTTTATTTTGTATATGTAGCAACACATTAAAAATAGTCTTTAATTACAGAACATGGTAATCTACTTATGTTTCATACTTCGGATACGTATGGACAAACCCTTATAAAAAAAAGCAACCTCGTTCATTGGCCAATGAAGAGGTTGCTTTTTTTGTTTTTAATATCTCTATTTAATCTTTTCTAATTCATTTAACATCTCATCAATAAATTGACTAATCTCTATCGTGTTACTACTTGTAAACCCCTCTTTAAATGCCGTTTCAATCAAACATTTTCTCTCTTTTTCAATCTCCACTGTTAAAGCTTCTTTTAAGATCACTTTATGAGATTCCAATATTCCCCTCACCCATTTACTTTTAATAGCAAAACAAAATACAAGGTTGATCCTTCTAAAAGCAATCAACCTTGTATTCATTTTATCTTTTTATGTTCATACAAATATTTTACAGTATACAAATGTCCTTATACAACGGAATTTTATTTTGAAATCAAAACTTGTCATACAAAATTTGATTTTCATCTTCACAACCAAAAAAGTTTGTGATATACTTCACATATAAAGATATCCATGACGAACCAGAACACTCTAGATGTAAAAATGTAATGTAAAAAAGCTATTTCGCTCCGATGCCAATACGATTGAAATAGCTTTTTTTATATGGCTTTAATTATGTTTACTGACCAGAAAAACCATAGTTATAAGCATTCAACAATAAATAAATATCATAACCAGCTACCACTG
>NZ_JAKWFL010000020.1:0-15857 GCF_029522095.1 Priestia sp. Y58 | reverse complement strand
CAATCTCTTGTCTGGTGGCGATAGCGAAGAGGTCACACCCGTTCCCATACCGAACACGGAAGTTAAGCTCTTTAGCGCCAATGGTAGTTGGGACTTTGTCCCTGTGAGAGTAGGACGTTGCCAGGCACTTAAAAAAAGACTAGCTATTTTAGCTAGTCTTTTTTTGTATGTTCATTTAAGTAACAAGAAATTAAGTAAGGAATCTTTTGAGCTGTAACCTCCAGGAATCTCAAGATAAATGGGTAATCTTTCGAAGAGTATGTATGCAATAATTCATACCACCACTCTGTTTCATAACGTGAAATCATACTTAAATTATAAAGTAATAAGTAATGCGCCAACATCTCAGGAAAATATAAGCAGCTATCTTTTTCCAACGGTGCATGCAGGGTGTTATCTTGAAAATTGTACATAAAAGGTGAACAATTATATAAACAGCTTGAAGGTGCAAGAATACATACCTGATCTTCTGACAGAGACAATGACAGGCGGGAGCGCTCTTTTAAAAAAGAGTAGAGCCTTTCGTGATTCATATGATAACAACGTGTAACTTGTTCAGGAATAGACAAAGAGGTAGCTGGAAGCGATCCAATAGTTGTTAAATGGGAAAATGACCTAGTACCCAAATTTAAAAACAATGTATCTAATTCCGGTACGCACGACAACAGGTAATTCATTGTATATTTACTACCTTCCAGTTGTTTCACATGAAACAATTCTTCTCCTACTTGTGAAAACAAACCGCTTTTTTGGATCTTAACTTCATCATCTAAAAAATCATAACTTTGTTTTTTTCTTTTTCGTGTTGACACTCCATGTGCTAACACCGCAGTATTCTCTGGATATACGGGGTTTTGTGTTAACAAACAGGCTTTTAACAGCTGTGACATTCCATAAAATAATAAAACTGGTTGAACTGATACAGGAGATTGTGCCGCAACTTGATAATAATTTTTACTGTGTTCCAAATAATAAATAAAGGGGTAACTGTTTTTAAAGCTATGTTGCTCTGCATCGCTATAATTCAACTTTTGATAGCGCTTTTTTAAAAAGTCTTGTACAAAAGGAACAGAGAAAAATAAATTGTAGGACGTCCAAACATCATTAAATTTATGCAACTAAATCACCTTTTCTTTTTATTAGAATTATCTGATATCTAGTGAAGTTATTGACAGGTACATATCTGCTTGTTAATCTACTAATAATATTCTGTCGTTTAAAGGAGGATTCTATAATGTGGGAAAGCAAATTTTCTAAAGAAGGCTTAACATTTGATGACGTTTTACTGGTGCCAGCAAAATCTGAGGTACTACCTAAAGACGTTGATATGAGTGTTGAACTAACAAAAACATTAAAATTAAAGGTGCCGTTCATCAGTGCAGGAATGGATACAGTTACAGAAGCTGAAATGGCTATTGCGATGGCTAGACAAGGTGGTTTAGGTATCATTCACAAAAACATGTCGATTGAACAGCAAGCAGAACAAGTTGATAAAGTAAAACGTTCTGAAAGTGGTGTTATCACGGATCCTTTCTTTTTAACTCCTGAAAATCAAGTGTTTGCTGCTGAACATTTAATGGGCAAATATCGTATCTCAGGTGTGCCGATTGTCAACAACGAAGAAGAACAAAAACTAGTTGGAATCCTTACAAACCGCGACTTGCGTTTTATCCAAGATTATTCAATGCAAATTGCTGATGTAATGACAAAAGAAGAATTAGTTACTGCTCCAGTAGGAACGACTTTAGAAGAAGCAGAGAAAATTCTACAGCAATATAAAATTGAAAAGTTACCTCTTGTAGATGACAATGGCGTATTAAAAGGTCTTATCACAATTAAAGACATTGAAAAAGTAATTGAGTTTCCAAATGCAGCTAAAGATCAACAAGGTCGATTATTAGTTGGAGCAGCTGTTGGCGTAACAGCTGATTCAAACGTTCGTATTGAAAAATTAGTACAAGCTGGCGTTGATGTTATCGTTATTGATACAGCGCACGGACATTCACAAGGCGTTTTAGATACAGTACGCAGCATTCGCGAGGCATATCCAGAGTTAAATATTATTGCTGGTAACGTAGCAACTGCTGAAGGTACAAAAGCACTAATTGAAGCAGGAGCAAACGTAGTAAAAGTAGGAATTGGACCTGGTTCAATTTGTACAACTCGTGTTGTAGCTGGTGTAGGCGTTCCACAAATTACAGCAGTATATGACTGTGCAACTGAAGCTCGTAAGCACGGTGTAGCTATTATCGCAGATGGCGGTATTAAATACTCTGGAGATATTGTAAAAGCACTTGCAGCTGGTGGACATACAGTAATGCTAGGAAGCCTTCTAGCAGGAACGACAGAAAGTCCTGGAGAAACAGAAATCTACCAAGGTAGACGCTTTAAAGTGTACCGTGGAATGGGTTCTGTAGGAGCTATGGAAAAAGGAAGTAAAGATCGATACTTCCAAGAAGATAATAAAAAATTAGTTCCAGAAGGTATCGAAGGACGTTTGCCTTACAAAGGACCTGTAGCAGATACTTTATATCAAATGATTGGCGGTTTACGCGCAGGAATGGGTTACTGTGGTTCAGCTAACTTAGAAGCGTTACGTGAACAGGCACAATTCATTCGTATGACTGGAGCAGGTTTAAGAGAAAGCCACCCACATGATGTACAAATCACAAAAGAATCTCCTAACTATTCTATGAGATAATCATGAATGTTAAAAAAACGCGTTTCCCTATTAGGGAAACGTGTTTTTTATGTCATGGATCATGAATGTAACAGTACTTCTTTATCTATTTTTTTAAATTTTAGTATGATAAAATTACATTTATGTGAGTTTACGTTTGGAGGGTATAGAGTGAGAAACGCAGTACAGAAACAATTAATTTGTGTCATTGCTGTTATGTTAATGGCCAGCGTATTTTTTGTCTCTACACAAGCATCAGCTGCTCCTAAAACAGATGATATTGGCGTTGAAGCAGATGCAGCAATCTTAGTAGAGGCAAGTACGGGGAAAGTATTATACGGTAAAAATACGGATGCTTTATTAGGTATTGCAAGCATGACAAAAATGATGACGGAATACCTAGTATTAGAATCCATAAAAGATAAGAAATTATCTTGGGATCAACGTGTACCAGTTAGTAAATATGCAGCTAAAATTTCTCAGGATTATGGATTATCAAATGTACCGTTAATTGAAAACCAAAAATACACGGTGAAAGAATTATATGATGCCATGGCTATTTATTCAGCTAATGGAGCTGCAATTGCTTTAGCTGAAGCTGTCAGTGGTTCTGAAGAACGTTTTATTAAGTTAATGAATGAAACGGCAAAAAGATTAAATATGGGTGAATCAAAATTTGTCAATTCTACCGGTCTTTCTAATTCTTTGCTAAAAGGAATGTATCCAAAAGGAACGAAGGAAGAAGATGAGAACCTTCTATCGGCTCGGGCAGTTGCTACCCTTGCTTATCACTTAATTCATGATTATCCAGAATCTTTGGAAGTAGCTAAAACTCCTTCTAAAATGTTTAGACAAGGGCAACAAGGCGAAACAAAAATGAACAATTGGAATAAGATGCTCCCAGGTTTTTCAGCTGCCTACAGCGGCGTAGACGGCTTAAAAACTGGTCATACAGATTTTGCAGGTCAATGTTTCACTGGAACTGCAGAGCGTAACGGGGTAAGATACATAACAGTTGTAATGAATGCCAAGGAAAACGGCAAGTCTACGGAAGCTGCTCGTTTTTCTCAAACGAAAAAGATATTGGATTATGCTTTTAGTCATTTTCAGTTAAAAGAAGTAGTACCTGCTAACGGCGAAATCAAAGGGCATGAAACAATTGATGTTGCTAAAGGAAAATCAAAAGAAGCTTCCGTTTCTCCAAAGAATTCGGTAAAGATTATTACCGAAAAAGGTCAAAAAGATCATACTAAAATCAACTTTAAGTTAAACGATAAAGTTATGAACGATCAAAAAGTTGTTGCTCCTATTAAAAAAGGAGAAACAGTTGCTTATGTGAGTGCAACAAACAGCAATCTCAAAGATCTAGGCTATGTAGGAGGTCAAACTACAGATAGCATGACGCCGGTTGTGACAAACGAATCTGTTGAAAAAGCTGGATGGTTCTCTCTCGCTATCCGCAGTATTGGTAACTTCTTCAGCGATATTTGGATGAATGCTGCAAATACAGTGAATAATTGGTTTTAATGATAACTCAAGAGAAAGAAGAGATACTACAAGAGAGTATCTCTTCTTTTTATTTTTAGATTTGTTTGTATATAATCTATAAATTAGATAGGAATTTTCCGAAAAATACGGTAAAATAGACACTAAGTTTTGAATTTTGTATATACACTAAAAATTATTGTGAAACACTTGATACAGGAGGAAGACAAACATGAATAACATTACAGGTACTGATCGTGTAAAACGAGGAATGGCGGAAATGCAAAAAGGTGGCGTTATCATGGACGTGATCAATGCAGAGCAAGCAAAAATTGCAGAAGCAGCAGGCGCTGTTGCTGTTATGGCGTTAGAGCGTGTTCCAGCTGATATCCGTGCAGCAGGCGGCGTGTCTCGTATGGCAGACCCAACAATTGTTGAAGAAGTGATGAATGCTGTGTCCATTCCAGTTATGGCAAAAGCTCGTATTGGCCATATTGTTGAAGCACGAGTGCTAGAAGCGATGGGTGTAGACTACATCGATGAAAGTGAAGTGTTGACTCCAGCTGATGAGGAGTTTCATTTAAATAAAAATACATTTACGGTTCCATTTGTTTGCGGTTGCCGTGATCTTGGCGAAGCATCTCGTCGTATTGCTGAAGGAGCTGCAATGCTTCGTACAAAGGGCGAACCAGGGACAGGAAACATTGTAGAAGCAGTGCGTCATATGCGTCAAGTAAATGCTCAAGTACGTAAAGTTGTGGGCATGGACGAAGATGAGTTAATGACAGAAGCTAAACTATTAGGTGCACCTTATGAGTTATTACTGCAAATTAAACGTGAAGGTCGTTTACCGGTTGTAAACTTTGCAGCAGGCGGTGTAGCAACACCCGCAGACGCAGCGTTAATGATGCAGCTTGGAGCAGACGGCGTGTTCGTTGGATCAGGAATCTTTAAATCAGACAACCCTGAAAAGTTTGCGCGAGCAATCGTGGAAGCAACAACACATTATCAAGACTATGAACTGATTGCAAACTTATCAAAAGGATTAGGAAGTGCAATGAAAGGGATTGAAATTTCATCATTATTACCAGAAAACCGCATGCAAGAGCGTGGATGGTAATTTAAAGGGAGTTTTGACAAAATGGTAAAAGTAGGCGTGTTAGGATTACAAGGTGCCTTTCGCGAGCATGCACAAGCATTAGAAGCAGCAGGCGCTGAAGCCATTATCATAAAAAAAGTTGAACAGCTAAACGAAATAGATGGTTTAATCCTACCGGGCGGCGAAAGCACAGCGATGCGTCGTCTGATTGACAAATATGACTTTATGGAACCTCTTCGCCAGTTTGCACAAGCAGGTAAACCGGTATTTGGTACGTGTGCGGGTTTAATTTTACTCGCGGGACAAGTCGTTGACCGTGAAGAGCCCCATTTAGGTGTTATGGATATTACGGTAGCTCGAAACTCGTTTGGGCGTCAACGGGATAGCTTTGAAGCTGCCCTAAATATTAAAGATATCGGTGAAGATTTTATAGGCGTATTTATCCGTGCTCCGCATATTGTAGAAGTAGGAGAAAACGTTGAAGTCTTAGCCATGCATAACGACCGAATTGTTGCGGCAAGACAAGGTCAATTCTTGGGATGTTCGTTTCATCCAGAATTAACAGATGATGCTCGCATGGCAAAGTATTTCGTAGCAATGGTTGAAGAAGCTTCAAAAAAACCTGTATAAATGAATTGCATCTTGTACAGACTTGTAGTACATTATGATTAATAAAAATGATATTGGTATAAAGCGTTGATAGGAAATAGTAATAAGATTTTTGATTTCAAGAGAGTCGATGGCTGGTGTGAATCGATAATCAATTCTTATGAATCCGTCCTGGAGCAAGCTGTCGAAAAAGTAGTAGGCAGTTTCGGTTCATCCGTTATCTGGTTTAAGAGGAAGGCTTATTTTAGCTTTCAATTAGGGTGGCAACGCGGGTAAACTCTCGTCCCTTTCATGGGGATGAGAGTTTTTATTTTGCCCTTTTATACTAAAGGAGGTACTAAGTATGTTAGATTTAAAATTTTTACGTGCTAATTTTAATGAAGTAAAAGAAAAGCTCAAGTTTCGTGGTGAGGACTTAACGGACTTAGGTCGCTTTGAAGAGTTAGATGCAAAACGCCGAGAGCTAATTGCTCAAACAGAAGAGTTAAAAAGCAAGCGAAATGAAGTATCACAGCAAATTGCACAATTGAAGCGTGAAAAACAAGATGCTGATCATTTAATCGTTGAAATGCGTGAAGTAGGAGACCGCGTAAAGCAATTGGATGAAGAGCTTCGCAGCGTTGAAGAAGAATTAGAACTATTGCTACTTTCAATTCCTAACGTTCCACATGAAAGTACGCCTGTAGGTGAAACTGAAGATGATAATGTAGAAGTTCGCAAATGGGGAGAAATTAAACAATTTGATTTTGAACCAAAACCGCATTGGGATTTAGGAACTGATTTAAATATTTTAGATTTTGAAAGAGCTTCGAAAGTAACGGGAAGCCGCTTTGTATTTTATAAAGGGTTAGGTGCAAGATTAGAACGTGCCCTTATTAACTTTATGATGGATTTACATATGGATGAGCATGGTTATGAAGAAATCCTTCCTCCATATATGGTAAATCGTACAAGCATGACGGGAACAGGGCAGCTTCCTAAATTTGAAGAAGATGCATTCAAGATTAAAGAAGAAGATTATTTCTTAATTCCTACAGCTGAAGTACCAGTTACAAATTTACACCGTGATGAAATCTTAAGCGGAGATCAGCTTCCAATTGCTTATACAGCGTATAGTGCTTGCTTCCGCTCAGAAGCAGGCTCTGCAGGAAGAGATACACGTGGTCTTATTCGTCAGCATCAGTTTAATAAAGTAGAACTTGTTCGCTTTGTTAAGCCAGAAGATTCTTATGATGAATTAGAAAAATTAACAGGCCATGCTGAAAAGGTTCTTCAACTATTAGGTTTACCTTACCGAGTTCTAAGCATGTGTACAGCTGACCTAGGTTTCACAGCAGCCAAAAAGTATGATATTGAAGTTTGGATTCCAAGTTATGAAACGTATCGTGAAATTTCTTCTTGTTCAAACTTTGAAAGCTTCCAAGCTCGCCGTGCTAATATTCGCTTCCGCCGTGATACAAAAGCAAAACCAGAGCATGTTCATACACTAAACGGTTCTGGCTTAGCAATTGGCCGTACGGTAGCTGCAATCTTAGAAAACTACCAGCAGGAAGATGGATCAATTCAAATTCCAGAAGTGCTTCGTCCATATATGGGAAATAAAGAATTTATTTCTAAATAAAAATAGAAGATGTTCATTAAGAATTAATTCTTAATGAACATCTTTTTTTTAAAAATCAATAAAAGAGTTGACTTCATTATTTGTATATGATAAATTAATACTTGTCGATACGGAGGAATACCCAAGTCCGGCTGAAGGGATCGGTCTTGAAAACCGACAGGGGTGTTAAAGCCCGCGGGGGTTCGAATCCCTCTTCCTCCGCCATATTTGACTTATAATGCAATTAACATAGCGCGATAAATTGGAGATTGGAAAACCGTTACTTATAAGTAACGGTTTTTTATTTGTTAAAAATGCCGCTTTAATAGATAAAGCGGCATTTTTTATAGATGACGACGTTTTAACTTTTCATTATGTTGTAAAAAGCGAGCCACTTTTTCCACAATTGATTCAATTGAATCAGGATCCTTAAGAAGGTCGTATTCTCTAATATCTAAACGAAGAATAGGGCAAGCCGTAAAGTTATTAATCCAGTCTTCGTATCGGGCGTGCATCTCTTTCCAATAATCAAGAGGCGTTTGCTGTTCCATTGGTCGCCCTCTTTCTTGAATGCGATCTACAATATCTTCGAAGCTGCCTTCCAAATAAATGAGCAGATCCGGATGAGGGAAATATGGAGTCATAACCATTGCATCGAATAAGCTTGTATATGTTTCATAGTCTACTTTAGACATCGTTCCTTTTTCAAAATGCATCTTAGCGAAGATACCGGTATCTTCGTAAATGGATCTGTCTTGGATGAAGCCGCCGCCATACTCGAAAATTTTCTTTTGTTCTTTAAAGCGTTCCGCTAGAAAATATACCTGTAGGTGAAAGCTCCAACGTTCAAAATCCCCATAAAATTTGTCCAGGTAAGGGTTGGAATCTACTTTTTCAAACGATGTGCGAAATTGGAGAGCATCAGCCAATGATTGAGTCATTGTAGATTTCCCAACTCCAACTGTACCCGCTATCGTCAACACAGCATCATTAGGAATGTTGTATTTAGATCGTAAGTTTACCATTACATACTCCTTTTTAACATACTCTCTTGAACCTCTGATAAGATTCTATTTAAGTGTTGTTTATTTTGTACAAAATCTATTTCATCACCGTCATAACGTAAAATGGTTACATCAGGGTTATTTTGTTCAAACGCCGTCATAGCCTTTTCGTAATCATCACTTAGCCTCGCAAGGTAGTGAGGATCGATGTTTCGTTCAATTTCTCTTCCGCGCATTTTAATACGCTTTAACAAGGTATCCAAACTGGCATTTAAATAAATAATAATGTTCGGAGCTGGCATATTAGCCGTTAAGATGTGGAAGATTTGTACATATTTTTTATACTGTTCATCTTTTAACGTTTGCTCAGCAAAAATCATGTTTTTCATAATATGATAATCTGCTACAACAGGTTTTTTATAAGATAAGAACCCTTTTTGAATATCCTCCAACTGCTTATATCGATTACATAGAAAAAACATTTCGGTTTGAAAACTCCACTCGTTAATATTTTCATAAAATTTCCCGAGAAATGGATTTTCATCTACGATTTCTTTTAAAATTTCGAATTGAAATGCTTGTGCAATCTCTTTAGCTAGAGAGGTTTTTCCGACACCGATGGGTCCTTCTACTGAAATAAAAGGTGTGCCTTGCATTCATTTGCCTCCTTCATGACCACTCGTTCAAAAAAAACAGACAAAAAATATTTTAACATAGAGAAGGAGAATAAGGGGAAAAGAAATTTCTTCTAGTAAGAAGAATAACAAAAAGCCTACTGTTCACAGTAAGCTTTCCCTATTTATGGCTGTGTCACTCTTTTTGTAATTTTGAAGTTATCTTCAATCAAGAGCCAGTTTTGCGGGAAATCCAAGCCTAGTTTCCAGTAGGCCATTCCTCTAAGTTTTAATTCTTTGATTAAATCAAACTTGGCCTGAATAGACCTAGCGTCTTCAAACCATACTTCGTGGGTGCGCTGCTGTTCATCTTTATACCGGAAGAAAGGAGCCTGTGCTTTATTGTCGTATTGAATAGCTACTTTATAGCGAGCTGCCAACTCAATAGCTCGTTGAGGACTAATGGCTTTGGCATATTCTCCTCCTGGTTTGTAAGGAAGTGTCCAATCGTAACCGTATAGGTTTTGACCCATAATAATTTTTGAACTAGGTATTTCAGACACTGCATATTCTAAAACATCACGTACGGGACCAATAGGAGAGACGGCCATAGGAGGCCCACCGCTATATCCCCATTCATATGTCATCGGAACAACGAAGTTAGCAATCTCTCCAATGGCTTTATAATCATGTGCTTCATACCATTTGCCTTTTTGATCTCGACTTGTCTTCGGAGCTAAAGCGACAGACATAAGAAGTTGCTCATCTTGAAGACGCTTTTTTGCTTTTTGTAAAAATGCAATATAAGCTTCTTTATCTGCCGGACGCAAAAATTCGAAGTCAAAGTGAATGTCTCTGAAATTTTGTTCTTTCGCTGTTTTTACAATATTATTTAAGAGCGTATCTTGAACGTCTTTATTATTTAAAATTGCTCGGCCGACTTCGTCACTGAATGCGCCGTTTTCAATATTAGCCAATACCATTAAGAAAATGACGTCATTTTCTTTAGCAATAGAACCTAAATTGTTAAGTGGAGGCGCCTTTAGAGAACCGTCTTTTTGCACTTCGAAGTTCGCTGGTCCAAGATAAGTAAGGTATTTTGCATTCTGATTAATCATTTTCTCTGTTTGAGGAGTGATTTTTCGATTGCTTGTTTCAACATACCCTAAAAACTCACCGTTTCTTTTGTTTGGGGAAGGAGGAATTAAGATGCGGCGGCCAGGGGTTAAGGGTGCTGTAACTGAAACATTGTTCGCATTGGCAATAGCCTGATAGCTAACGCCTAATTTTCTTCCTATCTTCCATATAGTGTCTCCGGCTTTTACTGTGTAGTAAGTACCGTTGATTGGAATAACCATAGATTGCCCGATGACGAGTTGATTTGGATTAGGTAATTCATTTGCTCTTATAATCTTTCCTGCGTCAATGCGAAACTGTTTTGCAATACTATATATACTGTCACCTGCTTTAACAGTGTAAATTTGCATAATAAAAAGCCTCCATTTCATATGACTTACTTCCATCATATGAGAAGGCTTTTTACTTAATTCATCAACTCGGTATGTTTGCAAATATGAGCATTTAATACATTATGCATCATTCTCAAAGCAAAGGTATTATCTTCATCTGCGTTTGAAGCAATACAATCTTCAGGCACAATTAAGTTATACTCACGCATATAAGCATCGTTGGCTGAAAAAAGCACGCATATATTTCCTGCAATTCCTGTTAAAATAAGCGTATGCACATCGAGCTGTGATAGCAAAATATTTAAAGCTGTCCCATAGAAGATAGAATGCTTTGGTTTAATTAAGAAGTAATCAGCGTTTTGTGGTGAAATATGATGTAGAACGGGTGAACTTACCTCATTTGTACAGTGTGTTAAAATGGTCTCTAAGTTTGCCTGCCATAGCTTATAGTGGTCATTCACATAGATAATAGGGATATGTTGAGACGATGCGTACTGTTTTAACTGGGCAATGTTTTGAGCAATTGTTAAAGATTTTTCAGCAAGTATTTTGCCGTTTTTAAATTGAAAATCGTTTAGCATATCAATAATAATTAAAGCAGTTTTAGCGTTCTTCACACAAGGTCTCTCCTTTTCCTGATGTACATAGTAAATAGTGTGACTCAGAAAAAATATAATATGTAAGGTTGGATAAAAAGTGTTAAATGATGAAAAGTATATGAGGTTGGCAATTGATGAAGCATTAAAAGCCAAAGATAAATTAGAGGTTCCCATTGGAGCAGTTATTGTTCAAAATGATGAAGTGGTTGCTTCAGCTTATAACTTACGAGAAACAGAACAGCGATCAGTTGCTCATGCAGAACTTTTAGCAATTGATGAAGCATGCAAGAAACTAGGAACATGGAGATTGGAAGACGCTACGTTATATGTCACCTTAGAACCATGTCCTATGTGTGCAGGTGCTATTGTATTATCAAGAGTAAAAAGAGTTGTGTTTGGCGCTTATGATCCTAAAGGTGGCTGCGCGGGAACATTGTTAAACTTATTAGAGTTTGAAAAGTTTAATCATCAAGCAGAAGTAGTAGGAGGTATGCTAGAAGAAGAATGTGGGAGCCTCTTAACCACCTTTTTTCGTGAGTTGCGCCAACGAAAAAAGTCTGGAAAATAGCGCTAAAAAAGTAAGTTTTCTATAGCGGTTGCATTTTTGAATGAAAAGACGTATACTTGTAAATGCATCAACTTGATGCCCAAACTATTGGTTTCAACTTTGCCGTGCTAAGCGGGGAGGTAGCGGTGCCCTGTACTCGCAATCCGCTCTAGCGAGGCCGAATTCCTTCTTGAGGTTAGCTCATCTTAGGGCCTGCCTTAAGTAAGTGGTGTTGACGTTTGGGTCCTATGCAATGGGAATCTGTGAACCCTGTCAGGTCCGGAAGGAAGCAGCAGTAAGCAGAACCTCTCATGTGCCATGGGGTCGCCTGAACCGAGCTAACTGCTTAAGTAACGCCTGGGGTGGCTAATCGACGGAAGGTGCACGGCAGTTATATACATAAGTTTAGTCTACTCTGTTGGAGTAGGCTTTTTATTTTATCTCTCACTATTTTGAAAAAAAACCTTATAATACGCTATAATGATAACTAATGAATTATATTAAAAGGAGAGGGTGTAGTGGCATATCAGGCTCTGTACCGTGTATACCGTCCTCAAAGCTTTAACGACGTAGTCGGTCAACAACATATTATCAAAACACTTCAAAATGCCCTTGTCCAAGAGAAATTTTCGCATGCGTATTTATTTTCTGGACCTCGAGGGACAGGAAAGACAACAGCTGCTAAAATTTTAGCTAAAGCCGTTAACTGTGAAAAAGCACCCATTGCTGAACCCTGCAATGAATGTGCAACTTGTCGGGGAATTACTGATGGTTCCATTTCTGATGTAATTGAAATTGATGCAGCCTCTAATAATGGAGTCGATGAAATTCGAGATATCCGTGATAAAGTAAAATATGCACCTAGTGCTGTTCGATACAAAGTGTACATTATTGATGAAGTTCATATGCTTTCAATTGGAGCTTTTAATGCTTTATTAAAAACGTTAGAAGAACCTCCTGCACATGTTATCTTTATTTTAGCTACAACAGAGCCGCATAAAATTCCATTAACGATTATCTCTAGATGTCAGCGCTTTGATTTCAAACGCATTTCGCCAGAAGATATCGTATATCGGATGAAGGAAGTATTAGGTTCTGAAGAGCTAGAAGTAAGCGAGGATGCTCTTTACGAAATTGCGAAAGCTTCAGAAGGCGGCATGCGAGATGCACTTAGTCTTTTAGACCAAGCCATCTCGTATAGTACGGAGAAGGTGAGCTTAGAGGATGTTCTATCTATAACAGGAGCAGTATCACAGGCTTTTATTGTGAAGATCGTCCAAGCTATCTTTAACGAAAACATTGTAGAAGCGCTAGACTCTGTTGAAAGTTTGATCAAAAACGGAAAAGATCCAGCGAGGTTTGTAGAGGACCTCATCTTCTATTATCGTGATGTTCTGCTTTATCAAGCTTCTGAAGAAAATGCATATTTACTTGAAAAAGCAGCGGTTAACGAAGAGTTTAAAGAACTGAGTTCAAAAATGGATAGTGACTTTATTTATAAAGTCATTGCTGAATTGAACCAAACTCAGCAAGAGATGAAATGGAGCAATCATCCTCGAGTGCTACTTGAAGTAGCTTTAGTGAAATTAGCTCAAAGTTCTACAATTCAAGAGAGTGGTCTTCCATACCAAGACATTTTGCAAAAAATGAATCACATGGAAGCAGAACTGCAGCAGTTAAAAGAAAAAGGCATTCAAGTTGATCATACAGCTCAGGCAGCGCAAACAGAGAAAAAACAGACAAGACAGTCAAGAAGTCAGTATAAAACGCCTGTTGGGAAGGTAAATGAAGTTTTAAAAAATGCCACTCGGCAGAATTTAGAAACGATTAAGCGATCTTGGGCGCAGGTGTTAGACACATTGAAACAACAAAATAAAGCTTCACATGCAGCGTTGTTATCTAACAGTGAACCGGTTGCGTCTTCAGATCAATCATTTATACTTAAATTTAAATATGAAATTCATTGCAAAATGGCTTCTGAAAATAACAACAATGTACGTGATAATTTAGAGAATATCTTATATACTTTAATTGGCAGCAAGCGTGAAATGGTTGCAATTCCAGAAAGCGAATGGGATAAAGTAAGAGAAGAGTTTCTTCAAGGACAGCAAAGTGATGGGTCATCAGGTCAACTACAGGAGGAAGACCCTGTGGTTGCAGAAGCGAAAAAGCTATTTGGAGAAGACTTAATCGAAATTCAAGAGTAAATTTAGGAGGAATGTTCATATGATGAAAGGCATGGGCAATATGCAAAAAATGATGAAACAAATGCAAAAAATGCAAAAAGATATGCAAAAAGCGCAGGAAGAGTTAGCTGAAAAAACTGTTGAAGGTACAGCTGGCGGCGGAATGGTAACAGTTGTAGTTAACGGTCAGAAACAAGTAATTGATGTAAATATTAAAGAGGATGTAGTAGATCCTGAAGATATTGAAATGCTACAAGATTTAGTACTAGCAGCAACAAATGACGCATTAAAACAAATGGACGATTTAACAAATAACACAATGGGTCAATTTACAAAAGGTTTAAATATTCCAGGACTTTAATAAGGTGGTTGCCACGTGCATTATCCAGAACCAATATCCAAGCTTATAGATAGTTTTATGAAGTTACCCGGCATTGGTCCAAAAACAGCTGTTCGCTTAGCATTCTTTGTTTTATCTATGAAAGAAGATACAGTATTAGATTTTGCAAAAGCATTAGTTAATGCAAAGCGAAATTTAACCTATTGTTCAGTTTGTGGGCATATCACAGATCAAGATCCTTGCTACATTTGCCAAGATCAGCGCAGAGAGCGAAGTGTGGTGTGTGTCGTGCAAGACCCTAAGGATGTCATTGCAATGGAGAAAATGAAAGAATATAACGGCTTGTATCATGTCCTGCATGGCGCAATTTCACCTATGGAAGGAATAGGGCCTGAAGATATCAAAGTACCAGAGTTATTAAAAAGACTTCAAGATGATGAGATTCAAGAAGTGATTTTAGCTACTAACCCGAATATAGAGGGCGAAGCTACAGCTATGTATATCTCTAGGCTCTTAAAGCCGACAGGAATTAAAATTACTAGAATTGCTCATGGGTTACCCGTTGGAGGAGACCTTGAGTATGCAGATGAAGTAACATTATCTAAAGCCCTAGAAGGTAGAAGAGAAGTATAACGAGGTACTTGCATATGTTTTTTAAAAGAAAAGGTTGGTTACGCAAAGAGTATGATGATGAATTTGTGAAGACTTTTATGCAAGTAAAGCAGGAATGGAGTCACAAAACTTCAATGGTAGAAAGAAGTGTAGATCCTTCAGAAGAGGTAATGGTAGATATTCGATTAGCCAAAATGAAGTATCTTTTTCTATTAAAAGAAGCCAAGCATCGAAATATTTCAATTAACAGGATGTCATAGAGGCATCCTGTTTTGTTGTCTTTATAAAATAAGGATTTCTCTCTGTGAAATAGTGCTTTTTTTGAGTGCTTGGACATACATATAAGGTAACTTATCTGCTTTAAGAAGGAGGCAACATGCTAAATCATCCCATTGTAGTTGTGTCTTTTTTAACAGGACTAATCATTCTACTCTTAGTAACAGGTGGTGTTGAAAAAATGCTTCGAGTCATTGGAAATTTATCGATTAAGCTTATTATTGGCGTTCTGCTGCTTTTCTTTATTAACATCTTTGGCGTACAGTTCGGTATTCATATCCCTATTAATTTCCCCACAGCCATTGTTTCAGCTATTTTAGGTATTCCAGGAATAGCTGCCTTACTTGTTATTAATAATTTCATATTATAATTTGGATGAATATCCAAAATAAAAGTTTTCTGGAATCTTTTCGAGAAAACTTTTATTTTTTTTGAAAAAGTTGTTGACCATCAAGTTAACAGATGTTATATTTATATACGTCGCTAAGACAACAACAAAAAACAACTCGAAAATAACTTAACAAAAAAGTTATTGACAAGTTATCCTTAAGGTGGTAAGATAAGAAAGTCGCCTTGAGACAAGAGTTCTTTGAAAACTGAACGAAATAGTAAACGTCAACGTTAAATTTTATTTTTTAATTGAGCAAGTCAAACATTTCTTCGGAGAGTTTGATCCTGGCTCAGGATGAACGCTGGCGGCGTGCCTAATACATGCAAGTCGAGCGAACTGATTAGAA